>NZ_CADFEM010000009.1:0-367095 GCF_902833245.1 Burkholderia sp. BCC0398 | reverse complement strand
CTACAACTGGCATCGAGCTCATAGCGCCATCGGCGGCATTGCGCCGATGGCGAGACTTCCTGCGTCGAGAAACAACCTCTTGACGCTTCACACCTAGCCGCCACCGGACGATCCCTCATCATCGTCCGACTCCTGCCCCGCCGCCGCTTTCGCGGCCGTCCGCAACAGCGCGATCTGTCCACGATAGGCGCGGCATCCGCTGCAGGTCGGCAGATGCACGCGTACCTGCAGACGCTCGTGCAGCGTCAGATGCCGATCGAGCGCATCCGACAGCAGTCGTGTCACGTCAGTACATTTCCCCGGCAGCATCTTCGGTCGTCAGTCCTTTTTCGCTCAGGCAGGTTCGCAGGCGCGTGCGCGCCCGGTACAGCAGCACGCTGCAATGATTCGTCGTCAGCGTCAATTCGCTACAGATATCCACAATCTCGACATCGAGGAATTCGCGCATCATGAACACGCGTCCGATCTGCTCCGGCAGATGGTCGAGGCAGACCTGGAACAGCGTCCAGAATTGCTGTTGTTGCAACAGCGTTTCGGGCTTCGGCCACGGTCGAGGTTTCGCATGCGCGGCCCAGTGCCCATTGTCCTTGAACAGTTCGCGATCGAGCACGGATTCGCCGTCGAGCTCCGCATCGAGCGCGGTCAGGCTCACCATTCGCTGGCGCGCGCGCAGCACGTCGATCAGCTTGTTGCGCAGGATCCCGAACACCCAGGTCTTGTGGGCCGACAGCCCCGCGAACTCGCCGGCATGCGACCACGCGGCGGCCAGCGCTTCCTGCACGGCGTCTTCGGCCGCGTCGGCATCGCGGAGCTGGAGTCGCGCGAAGCGCAGCAGGTCGCGCCGCAGTTGCGCGAGATAGGCGGGATCGTCGTGTGCGGACGGCATGTCTGGTTGCAGTGTCTCGAAGCAATGGCATCGCGCGTGCGTCACGGGAGCGGGCGCGTCGCGGTGCGAGCAGCTTACTGGGCGCGGTCCGCGCCTGCAACGCAATGTTCCGTCACGAATTCACGGAGCCCGCCGCCGCGCTGCGCTATGCTTGCCGAACCCCGTGTCGCGCGTCGACCACGCCGCGCGGCGGGCGATCTGTAACGTCGGAACATATCGGTCGAGTTATCCACAATTTCTGTGGAAAACCTTGTGGAAAGTCGGCCGGACGGCCCCGTGGGACGGCTCGCGGGCTGGCTTGCCTATAAACAGACCTTTATCGCCCGTTCGGAAGCAATCGATCCGATTCCTCACTCACCGGAAGGAGAATGCCATGTCCTATCGTATTGCGGTCGTCGTCGGCAGCCTGCGTCGCGCGTCGACGAATCGCGCGCTCGCGCATGCCGTGATCTCGCTCGCCCCCGCCGATTTTTCGTTCGAGTTCGTCGAGATCGGCGAGCTGCCGCTGTACAGCCAGGACTACGACGCGGATTTCCCGGAAGTCGCGAAGCGCTTCAAGCAGTCGATCGAAGCCGCGGACGCGCTGCTGTTCGTCACGCCCGAGTACAACCGGTCGATTCCGGGCGTGCTGAAGAATGCGCTCGACTGGGGCTCGCGCCCATGGGGTTCGAATTCGTGGTCGGGCAAGCCGGGCGCGGTGCTCGGCACGTCGCCGGGCGCGGTGGGCACCGCGCTCGCGCAGCAGCACCTGCGCAACGTGCTCGCTTACCTCGACGTGAAGACGCTCGGTCAGCCCGAGATGTTCATCAAGCACGACCCGGCGCGCATCGACGACCAGGGGCAGATCGTCAGCGAGGACACCCGCAAGTTCCTGCAGGGCTTCGTCGATCGTTACGCGGGCTGGGTGCGTCTGCTGAAATCGGCGTGACGTCGTCGGCGGCCTGATCGCCGCGTTCGTTCACGCCGTCGCGCCGGCGCCGCCCCGCGCACCGCGGGTCACGCGCCGGCGTGTCGTGCGTCGCGCGCTTCGCGGATGCCCAGCAGGATCTCGTCGAGCAGCGCGATATCGAACGGCTTCGACAGCACGCGGACGTTGACCGTGCGCGTGCGGTCGAGCTCCTCTGCATAACCGGTGACGAGAATCACGGGCAGCTTCCCCGGCCGCTTGTCGATCGCTTCGGCCAGGTCGATGCCGTTCAGGCGGCCCGGCATATGGATGTCCGAAATCACGAGGTCGAACGCATCGTTCGCGGCGGCGCCTTCGATCAGGCGCAAGGCGTCGTCGGCGGTGGGCGCGTAGGTCACGCGATGACCGAGCAGCGACAGCAGCGCTTCCGTGCCGGCCGCGACTTCGCCGTTGTCCTCGACGAGCAGCACGTGCAGGCCGGCGAGCTCGCCATTGGCCGCATCGTGCGCGGCGGCCGCCGGCCGCGCGACGACATCCTCGGCGCGCGCGCGCGGCAGGTACAGACGCACCGACGTCCCCGCACCGACCGCGCTGTCGATCGTCGCGAGGCCGCCCGAGCGTTCGCAGAACGCGAAGACCTGCGGCAGGCCGAGCCCGGTCCCCATCCCCTGCGCCTTCGTCGTGAACAGCGGTTCGAACGCGCGCGCGAGCACGTCGGGCGCCATGCCCGACCCCGTGTCGTCAAGCGAGATCTGCACGAAATCGCCGGTCAGCGGGAAGCCGTCCTCACGGCGCAGCGTGACGTTGCGCGCGCCGACCGTGAAGCGTCCGCCGGTCGCCATCGCGTCGCGCGCGTTGACCGCGAGGTTGATCACCGCGAGCTCGAGTTCCGCGACGTCGACGCGGATCGGCCAGACGCCCGGCTCGATCGCGACGACCAGCGACGACTTCGACCCGAGCGACGTCTTCAGCAGCTCGCGGCACGTGCCGACCCATTGCCCGATGTCGATCGTCTCGTTGTGCAGCGGCTGCTTGCGCGCGACGCCGAGCAGCTGGCGCGTGAGCGACTGCCCGTTCTTCAGCGCGCGTTCGATCGCGCCGAGCTCCTTGTCGAGATGCTGGACGCCGCGCCGCCGCGCGATCTGCACGTTGCTCGAGATGATCATCAGCAGGTTGTTGAAGTCGTGCGCGACGCTGCCGACGAGATTGCCGAGCGCCTGCATCTTGCGCGACTGCCGGTACGCCGATTCGATCGAGCGCCGCATCGACGCTTCGGCCTGCCAGCGGTCCCATGCCTCCTCTTCCGCCTTCAGCCGCTTGAGCGACAGCCAGATCACGGACCACAGCGCGACCGACGGCGCGAACATCGAGATGAACAGCACGCTCAGGTGTTCGTACCATTCATGCCAGATTGCCGACGTGCGGTACGCGCAGCTCACGTAGACGGGATAGCTGCCGACCTGGCGATACGCGACGATCTCGCTGCTCGCGTCGTCGTGACGCACGCGCACGACGCCCGCGCGCGGCTCGTTGTGCGCGTTGCCGAACGTGACCGAGCGATCGGTGTGCGCCAGCGACGGCGGCGGCGGATACGACGCGATCACCGCGCCGTCCGAGCGCGCGAGCGCCATCGTCATCGGCGTGCTCGCGCCGCCGAGCAGGTCGCGGTAGAACGCGTTGAAATACGACGATTTCAGCGCGATCGACACCATGCCGGCGAACGAACCGTCGCTATGGCGTCGCGCGACGCCGGTGTTGAATACGGGAATGTTCTCGAGCTTGAGCGGCCCCATCATCAGTTTCGAGATGTGTTCGATGACCTTGCCGTCTCGGATGCCGGCGAAGTCGTCGCGATTCGCGATCGACGCATACGGCGCCGGATAGTAGAGGCTGTTGGCGAGCAGCATCCCGCTCGCACCGAAGATCGACACGGCGGCCACTTGCGGATAACCGCCGCCGATCGTGTTCAGCGCCTCGTGGATGTCGGATTCCCTGCCGCGCACGGTCGCGTCGTCCATGTCCTGCACGAGGTCGACGATGCGCGCATCGAGCGTTTCGCTCAGGTCGAACACCTTGAGCGCGTGCTCCTCGGCCACGCGCACCGTGCGCATCGTCACGTCGCTCGCGGCGGCCTCGCGCGCCTTCAGGTCGCTGTACGCCATCACCACCACGTAGATGCACGGCAGCACGATCGCCGCGACGAGCAGCACGATCAGCGTCACGCGGCGCACCGCGAAATCGTGCTCGGGTGCGCCGGCCGCGTAGCTGCCGTCGTCCTGCCAGTCGTCGGCGGGGGGAGGCGCGGGGGTGTGGGAGTCGGCAGGCCGTTCGGACGTCATCGAGGAAAGCGGGTGAGGCAGCGGTGTCTGTCATCATAAACGAGTTGCGACGGCCCGCCGCGCGGCGCCGTACGTGGCGATCCTGCCGTTCGTACAGGCGCGATCCTGCCGTATATGACAGCGGTAAACCGTCGGATTGAAAACGCGACGAATCCGGCAGCGCAAACGTACACAAGGAAAAATTTTGCGTACTTATCTCGAAAATGGTCGCGGCTATTTTCGGAATGATGCGCGATCGGACCAATTCTGTTCGAAATGGCGAAAATGGCGAGTTGCATCGCCTCCGGTTTACTCCGAGAATCGCGCCTTGCTTTCCCTATGACAGATACATGCGCCCGCCGGCGATTGCCGCGCGGTGCGTCGCGCGCACCTGCGTCGCGGCGCCCGTGCGCGGCCGCAAGGCGGTTGCCCGCGCCGAAACGCATGGCCCTAAAGAAATGCGCCGCGCGGTCGTTAACGCGAGAGAGACCATTCCGTATACCGCATCGCCCCATGCCTTTGCCGATTGTAATTGCCGACGATTCGCTGCTCGCTCGCAAACTGCTGACAAAGGCGCTGCCGGGAGATTGGGACGTCGACATCGCGTATGCAGCGAATGGTCGCGAGGCCTTGGCGCTCTATCGTGACGGCAAAGCTTCCGTGATGTTTCTGGATCTGACGATGCCCGACATGAGCGGATATCAGGTCCTGGAAACACTGCGCCACGAAGATCTGAACACGTTCGTGATCGTGGTATCCGCCGATATTCAGCCGCAGGCGCAAGCACGCGTGCGCGAATTGGGCGCGATCGCATTCGTTGCCAAGCCCGTGACGTCGGAGGCATTGCTGCCCATTCTCAAGGAGTATGGGTTGTATGCCTGAATCGGTGTTCACGGCGGAGCAACGCGACGCGTTGCAGGAAATCGCCAACCTTGCAATGGGCCGCGCCGCCGCGCGGCTTGCGTTGCTGCTCGGGCACTTCATCGAGCTGTCGGTGCCGCGCGTGCGCGTCGTGAAAGCGGCCGATGCGAGCGACGCGCTGCGCGAGATGACGGGCATCCACGACAACGTGACCGCCGTGCGTCAGGGCTTCCGTTCCGACATCAAGGGCGAGGCGATCGTGCTGTGCCGCACGGCGGGCGTCGCGCGGTTGATGTCGGTCGTCGACCGCACGTTCGGCGACGGCGTGTACGGCGGCATGGCGACGCCGGACGAACTCGTGTTCGACGTCGCGAACGTGCTGATGGGCGCCTGCGTCGCGTCGATCCTCGACGAACTCGGCCGCAAGCCCGTGTTCTTTCCGCCGGGGCTGCTCGGCGCGAACGTGTCGTTCGACGACGTGTTCCAGCCGAACGAACTGGGATGGAGCGTCGCGCTGCTGCTCGAGGTGAATTTCGGGCTCGAGAACCATATGTTCCGCGCGCATTTCGTGATGTTGATGGCCGAGGATTCGATCCGGCTGATGGGCGACGCGCTCGACGCGTTGCTGTCCGCGCTATGACGGCCGCCGCCCCGTCGCTGAGCGACCTCGTGATCGAGCGCGTCGGCTTCGGCCTGTTCGTGCTCGACCGTTCGATGACCGTCCTGATGTGGAATCGCTTCATGCAGGACCACAGCGGGATCCCGGCCGCCGACGTGATCGGCCGCAACCTGTTCGACCGCTTCCCGGACCTGCCGCGTGCGTGGCTGTCGCGCAAGCTCGAGAGCGTGTTCCAGCTCGGCAGCTTCGCATTCAGCTCGTGGGAGCAGCGGCCCTACCTGTTCCGCTTCGAGCACGATCGGCCGATCACGGGCGGCGTCGACTACATGCAGCAGGACTGCACGTTCATGCCGCTCACGCGCGGCCGCGACGTCGAGGCCGTGTGCGTGACGATCTCCGACGTCACGCATGTGAGCGTGATGCAGCGAGAGCGCGAGGAAGCGGTCGCGAAGCTGCGCGAGCACGCGAATCTCGACGGGCTGACCGGCATCGCGAACCGGCGCTTCTTCGAGGCGCGGCTCGGCGACGAATTCGCGCGCTGGCAGCGCTACGGCGGCGACCTGTCGGTGCTGCTGTTCGACCTCGACCACTTCAAGACGATCAACGACCGCTTCGGGCATGCGGTGGGCGACGCGGTGCTGCGCGAGACGGCGCGCCGCGTCGCGTCGATCGTGCGCGCGCAGGATACGTTCGGCCGGTTCGGCGGCGAGGAATTCGCGCTGTTGCTGCCGTGCACGACGCTCGACGAGGCGATGCGGGTGGCCGACAAGGTGCGCGACGCGATCGGCAGCGTGCCGGTCGACGCCGAGGGCGTCAGCGTGCCGGTCACGGCGAGCGTCGGCGGCGCGTGCGCGAAAGCCGGCGCGCCGACCTGCGACGTACTCGTCAACGAGGCCGACGCCGCGCTCTATCGGGCGAAGCGGCTCGGGCGCGATCGGTCGGTCGCGTACGCCGACTGACCGCGCCCGCTCCGCTCAGCTTTTTGCGATGTCGGCGAGCACGCCGGCCAGCACGGCCGGCTGCGACACGAACGGCGAGTGGCTGCTGTCGAGCTGGTGCACGTGGGTCGGGTTGCCGGGCGCGAACGCGTCGGCTTCGTCGATGAAGCGTTGCTGCAGCGCGGGCAGGATCACGCGATCGGCCAGGCACTTGATGTAGTGGCGGTCGATCGCGCCCCAGCGTGCGGCGGTCGTCGGGATCGCGGTCGCGAACGGCGCGGCCGGCACGTCGCAGCTCATCAGGTTCGCGACCGCGTCGAAATCGGCTTGCGGCACGTCTTCGTACAGCGCGCGCTTCATCGATGCGCGATACGCGGCGTCGCCGCTGTGCGGATCGACGCGCAGCGCGCCGACCACGCGCGGGCTCGCGAGCATCAGCGGGCCGAGCAGCTCGCCGTTGTTTTCCGGCGCGCGCACGTAGTCGAGGCCCGGTACGCCCGACGCGGGCATGAAGGCCGCGAGATAGACGATCTTCGCGATCTTGTCCGGCGCGCGTTCGGCGGCCGCCGTGATCGCGAGGCCGCCCATGCTGTGCCCGACCAGCACGACCTTGCCGCGGCCGAGCGCGTACGCGTCGTCGACGGCCTGCGTCACCTGCGTCGCGTAGTCGTCGAGCGTCGTGTTGGCGACCGGCGACGGCTCGGCGCCGAACGCGTCCTTGTCGAGCGGCCGGGCGAGATACGACGCGGGAAAGCGCGCATGGATGCCGTGCGCGGGCAGGTCGCGCGCGATCGACAGGTAGCCGCGCGCGGCCAGCGCGGCCGCCACGTGGGCATAGCACCACGCGCCATGCCACGCGCCGTGCACGAGCACGAAAACGGGATGATCGGACGGCGGGGTGGCGGGGGCGTTCGTCTCCATGGTGTCCGTATTTTTTCGAGAAAGGTGTCATCTTAGACGAACCGGCCGCCATCGAGACGCGCTCGCGCGGCGCGTTTCTTGACCGGCAACGATCCGTCCCTTTGTGTCGCACAGGCCACATTTCGTCCTGATCCGATTTGAATTTGTGCCGAAGCGCGCTAATTTGTTGCTTTGCCTGCGATTGCACCCCATGAACGTCGACTATCTCTTCTATCGGAAGCCGAACAAACCCGGCCCCTATTCGCTCGACGACCTGGGCGACATCGCGCCGCCGATCGGCCCGGGCGCCGTGGTGCGCGCGGGAATCGCGCGCGTGTTCGAGCAGATCGACTGGCAGGAATCGCCCGACGTGCCGGGCGCGTGGTTCGGTACCGGCGGCGCGGTTTTCCAGTTCACCGCCGAGCCCGACGGCCGCGTGACGAGCTTCATGGGCTCGCGCCTCGAGCGCCGCTCGATGCTGCAGCTCACGCGCGAAATGGGGCTCATCGCGCTCGATCTGCAGCGCGACATCGTGTACGGCTGACGCGCGTTCGGGCCGCCGTTCGCAAAGGCCGGCGCACCGGCCCGCCGGTGGCGCTCGGCACCCCGCCGGACAGGGTGCGCGTCCGCCATCGAACTTCAAAGATTGCTATACTTTCGCCCAATTCCGGCTTCCGGCCGGTAATTTGTGCCTGTCTGCGTCGATCGTTCGCATATCTCGCACGCATTCGACGCCCTGACCATCCCAGCCGGGCATGGCTTCTTCAATCGCCCCGCGTGGGTGTCTCCGTGGAGCTTCGTCTTGGCCGTTTCCCATTCCGTCGTGGACGAACAAGAAACCGACGCCGCTGCCGTCACATCGGGCAGCTCCTTCTATCTGGCGATGCGCATCCTGCCGGCCGTGCAGCGCGATGCGATGTTCCAGGTCTATGCGTTTTGCCGCGCGGTCGACGACATCGCCGACAGCGACCTGCCGCGCGCCGAGCGCACCGCGGGCCTGAATCGCTGGCGCGCGGACATCGACGCCTGCTTCGCCGGCCGCCCGCCGCGCCACCTCGTCGCGCTCGATCGCGAGATTCGCGCGTTCGACCTGCAGCGCGACGATTTCCACGCGATGATCGACGGGATGGCGATGGACGCGGTGGAAGACATCTGCGCGCCCGACGAGCCGACGCTCGACCTGTTCTGCGATCGCGTGGCGAGCGCGGCCGGCCGGCTGTCGGTGAGGATTTTCGGGATGCCGGAAGCCGAAGGGATCACGTTGTCGCACCACCTCGGCCGCGCGCTGCAACTGACCAACATCCTGCGCGACATCGACGACGACGCGGCGATCAACCGGTGCTACCTGCCGCGCGAGCTGCTTGCGCGCGAAGGCATCGCGATCACCGATCCGGCGACGATCGTGCGCGATCCGGCGCTGCCGCGCGTGTGCGCGACGCTCGTCGAGCGCGCGCTCGAGCACTTCCGCCAGGCCGACGCGGTGATGGATGCCTGCCCGCGTGCGCAGGTGAAGGCGCCGCGCATCATGTCGGGCGCGTATCGCTGCATTCTCGAGGCCGCGATCGCGCGCGGCTTTGCCGCGCCGCGCGCGCCGCTGCGCAAGCCGAAGGCGCGCATGCTGATGATCGCCGCGCGCTACGCGCTGTTCTGAGTCGACCGACGCGATGCCCAGAACCGTCCACGTGATCGGCGCAGGACTCGCGGGCCTGTCGGCCGCGGTCGAGCTGCAACGTCGCGGGCGGCGCATCGTGCTGCACGACGCGCATGCGCACGCGGGCGGCCGCTGCCGCTCGTGGTTCGACGGGACGCTGAACACGACGCTCGACAGTGGGCTGCACACGGTTTTCGCGGGACAGCCCGCGACGCAGCGCTACCTGCGCGCGATCGGCGCGGCCGATCAGCTCGCGGGGCCCGCGCTGGCTGAATTCCCGGTCATCGACATCGCGTCGCAGCAGCGCTGGACGCTGCGTTTCGGCAACGGCCGCTGGCCGTCGTGGCTGTTCGATGCTGCGTCACGGGCGCCGGGCACGACGCCGCTCGACTACCTCGCGCTGGCCCCGCTCGCGTTCGCCCGCACGGGCCGCTCGCTCGCGCAGACGATGCGATGCGACGGCGTGCTGTGGGATCGCTGGCTGCGACCGTATTTCCTCGGGGTGCTGAATATCGAGCCGCGCCACGCGAGCGCCGAACTCGCGCGCGCCGCGCTGTGCGGCACGTTTGCCGCGGGCGGCCCCGGCAGCCGTCCGCTCGTCGCGCGCCGCGGGCTCGGCAGCGCGTTCGTCGAACCGGCGCTGCGGATGCTGCAGTACGGCGGCGCGCAGATCCGCCTGAATTCGCGGCTCGACGCGTTCGAATTCGGCGCGCACGGCAATGCGATCGATGCCGTGTCGGTCGGCGGCGAGCGGATCGATCTCGCGCCGGGCGACGCGGTCGTGCTGGCCGTGCCGCCCGAGGTTGCGCAGCCGCTCGTGCCCGAACTCACCGCGCCCGACACCTTCAGCGCGGTCGTGACCGCGTATTTCGCGGTCGAATCGCCGGCCGGTCATCCACTGCAGACGACCGTCGTCAACGGCGTCGTCGATGCGGTGCGGACCGGTGACGGCCAGCTCGCGGCGACGATCCGCGATGCGGGCCGCTGGCTCGACATGCCGCGCGACACGCTCGCGCGGCGCATCTGGGAAGACGTCGCGCGCGTGACCGGCGCGAACCCGGAAACCATCCCCGCGTGGCAACTCGTCGTCGAGCCGCGCGCGGGCTTTGCGGCGGTGCCGTCGCAGGAAATGAAACGGCCGGCCGTGCGTACGCGCTGGACCAATCTTGTACTCGCGGGCGACTGGATTGCCACCGGCCTGCCCGCCACGATCGAGGGCGCGATCCGTTCCGGCCAGTTGGCCGCGGACGTGCTCCAGACGCAATAAAGAGAGGGACCGATGAACGATCTCACCGAAATGGCTACCTTGTCCGCCGGCGCCGTGCCGGCCGACGTCGACGCGGCTGTCGCGCGTGCGACCGACGCGCTGCTGGCCGCGCAGCAAGCGGACGGACACTGGGTCTACGAACTCGAAGCGGATTCGACGATTCCTGCTGAATACGTGCTGCTCGTCCACTATCTGGGCGAGACGCCGAACCTCGAGCTCGAACAGAAGATCGGCAAGTATCTGCGCCGCATCCAGCAGGCCGACGGCGGCTGGCCGCTGTTTACCGACGGCGCACCGAACATCAGCGCGAGCGTGAAGGCGTATTTCGCGCTGAAGGTGATCGGCGACGACGAGAACGCCGAGCACATGCAGCGCGCGCGCCGCGCGATCCACGCGATGGGCGGCGCCGAGATGTCGAACGTGTTCACGCGCATCCAGCTCGCGCTGTACGGTGCGATTCCGTGGCGCGCGGTGCCGATGATGCCGGTCGAGATCATGCTGCTGCCGCAGTGGTTCCCGTTCCATCTGTCGAAGGTGTCGTACTGGGCGCGCACCGTGATCGTGCCGCTGCTCGTGCTGAACGCGAAGCGTCCGCTCGCGAAGAACCCGCGCGGCGTGCGCATCGACGAGCTGTTCATCGACCCGCCCGTCAACGCCGGGCTGCTGCCGCGTCAGGGCCACCAGAGCGCGGGCTGGTTCGCGTTTTTCCGCGTGGTCGACCATGCGCTGCGCGCGGTCGACGGCCTGTTCCCGAGCTATACGCGCGAACGCGCGATCCGTCAGGCCGTGTCGTTCGTCGACGAGCGCCTGAACGGCGAGGACGGCCTCGGCGCGATCTATCCGGCGATGGCCAACGCGGTGATGATGTACGACGTGCTCGGCTATGCGGAAGACCATCCGAACCGCGCGATCGCGCGCAAGGCGCTCGACAAGCTGCTCGTCGTGCAGGAGGACGAAGCGTATTGCCAGCCGTGCCTGTCGCCCGTGTGGGACACGTCGCTCGTTGCGCATGCGCTGCTCGAGACCGGCGATGCGCGTGCGCAGGAAGCGGTGCTGCGCGGCCTCGAATGGCTGCGTCCGCTGCAGATCCTCGACGTGCGCGGCGACTGGATCTCGCGCCGCCCGAACGTGCGGCCCGGCGGCTGGGCGTTCCAGTACGCGAATGCGCACTACCCGGACGTCGACGATACGGCCGTGGTCGTGATGGCGATGGATCGTGCGCAGAAGCTCACGCAGTCGGACACGTATCGCGAATCGATGGCGCGTGCGCGCGAATGGGTCGTCGGCATGCAGAGCAGCGACGGCGGCTGGGGCGCGTTCGAACCTGAAAACACGCAGTACTACCTGAACAACATCCCGTTCTCCGATCACGGCGCGCTGCTCGATCCGCCGACGGCCGACGTGTCGGGCCGCTGCCTGTCGATGCTGTCGCAGCTCGGCGAGACGCCGCTGAACAGCGAGCCGGCCCGCCGCGCGCTCGACTACATGCTGAAGGAGCAGGAGCCGGACGGCAGCTGGTACGGCCGCTGGGGGATGAACTACGTGTACGGCACGTGGACGGCCCTGTGCTCGCTGAACGCGGCCGGCCTGACGCCGGACGACCCGCGCATGAAGCGCGGTGCGCAGTGGCTGCTGTCGATCCAGAACAAGGACGGCGGCTGGGGCGAGGACGGCGACAGCTACAAGCTCAACTATCGCGGTTACGAGCAGGCGCCGAGCACGGCGTCGCAGACGGCCTGGGCGCTGCTCGGCCTGATGGCGGCCGGCGAAGTGAACAACCCGGCCGTGGCGCGCGGCGTCGACTACCTAGTCGCGCAGCAGAACGAAGAAGGCTTGTGGGACGAGACGCGCTTCACGGCGACGGGCTTCCCGCGCGTGTTCTACCTGCGCTACCACGGCTATCGCAAGTTCTTCCCGCTGTGGGCGCTCGCGCGCTACCGCAACCTGAAGCGCGCGAACGCGACGCGCGTGACGGTCGGGATGTAACGCGTGGCGACGACGCAGCACAACGGCGCATTGCCCGTCATCGCGGTCACAGGGATGGCGTTCGAGGCGCGCATCGCGCGCGGCGACGGCGTCGAGGCCGTGTTCGCCGCGCGGGCCGACCGGCTCGAGCGCGCACTGGCCGAAGCGACCGCGCGCGGCTGCGCGGGCATCGTCAGCTTCGGTACCGCGGGCGGGCTCGCGCCCGACCTCGCGCCGGGCGCGCTCGTGATCGCGGACGCGATCGACGGGCCGTTCGGCCGCGTGCAGACCGATACGGGCTGGAGCGCGCGGCTCGTCGCCGCGCTGCAGGACACGCCGGTGTGGGCGCGTGTCACGCGCGGCACGATGGCGGCCGTCGGCGCGCCGGTGGTCAGCGAGCAGGACAAGACGTCGCTGCATCGTGCGAATGGCGCGCTTGCCGTCGACATGGAATCGCATATCGCGGCGGCCTTCGCGGCCGCGCGCGGCGTGCCGTTCGCGGTGTGCCGCGCGATCGTCGATCCGGCGTGGCGCACGCTGCCGCGCGCGGCGACGGCCGGGCTGCGCGACGACGGCAGCACGGCGATCCTGCCGATCCTGCGCGAACTGCTGAAGCAGCCGTCGCAGCTCGGTCCGTTGTTGCAAGTCGCCAGCGATGCGCGCGCGGCGCGCACGACACTGATCCAGGCACGCCACGCGTTCGAGCGGGCGGGCGCGATGCGGATCGTCTGAGCGGCGTTCGCTGCTGGCCTTTCCCCCGCTTCCCGGTCTGCCGTTTCGCGCGGACAAAAAAAGAGCGCTGCATGACGCAGCGCTCTTTTTTTGCGCGGCCGCCGTTGCGGCGTTACTGTGCGGCCGGACTGCTCGCGGGCATCGTCGGCATCGCCGGCGCGATCGGCGCGCCGTTGGCGGCCGGCGCTGTCGTCGCTCCGGCCGACGCAGCGACCGGTGCCGCAGCAGGCGCACTCGCCGGCATCGCATTGTCCGCACCCGGATCGTCATACTGCGGCAATCCCGGCGCGGCCGGTGCGTTGTTCGGCGTGGCGCCCGATGCGCCGCCCGCATCGCCCGGATCCTCATAGTTCGGCAAGCCGCCCGGCGTGGTTGGCGTGGCCGCCGGCACCGCGCCGGCTTCACCCGGCTCAGCGTAGTTCGGCGCGGCAGCCGATGCCGACTGGCCGTGATACGTCAGCGACTTGCGCTGCTGCAGGTACGCGTCGCGCACGAACGAATACGGATCGAGCGCGGCCTGCTTCAGCAGATCGGTCGCACCGAGCAGGTCCGAACGCGCGCTGATGAACTGCGCGATGTACATCGGATTGCGTGCGGCCGGCTCGATGTAGTTCAGCAGGTTGAAGCGCACGTCCACCGCGCGGCCGACGCCGTCGCGGATCGTGCTCGGCCCGAACACGGGCAGCACGAGGTACGGGCCGGACGGCATGCCCCAGCGCGCCATCGTCAGCCCGAAATCCTGGTGATGCTTAGGCAGCCCGGCCGGCGTCGCGATGTCGATCAGGCCGGCGACGCCGAACAGCGAGTTCATCGCCACGCGCATCAGATCCTGCGTCGCATCGGTGATGCGCAACTGCAGCAGGTTGTTCGCCATGTTGCCGAGATCGCCGAGGTTCGAGAAGAAGTTGCTGATCGCGGTGCGCACCGGCGTCGGCGTGACTTTCTGGTAACCCTTCGCGATCGGCTGCGCGATGTGCGTGTCGACCGTGTCGTTGAACGTGTACATCGCCCGGTTCATCGGCTCGAGCGGGTCGTTGGGATTGCGGTTCGGTCCCGTCGCGCAGCCGGTCAGCATCGCGCTGGCGGCGACGGTCGCCGCAATGATTCGCACCTTATTCATTGATTCCTTGCGATTGGTTCTGGGCGCGCTTGACGCGCGGTTTGCCCATCAGGACGGGCTGGAACACCACGGCGCCGATCAGCGTACAGGTCAGGGCCAGCGCGAGCAGCTTGCCCATGCTCGACGTGCCCGGATGGTGCGACAGCCACAGGCTGCCGAAGGCGGTCGCCGTCGTCGCGGCGCTGAACAGCACGGCGTGCGTGAGGCTCGAATGCAGCAGCCCCGTCTGCCCCGCGCGCCACGCCATCACGAAATACACCTTGAACGCGACGCCGACACCGAGCATCAGCGGCAGCGCGATGATGTTCGCGAAGTTCAGCGACATGCCGAGCACGACGCACATCTCGAGCGTCACGATGCCCGACACGAGCAGCGGCACCAGCGTGCGCAGCACGTCGCCGAAGCGGCGCAGCGTGACCCACAGCAGGACCGTGATCGAGATGATCGACCACAGCGCCGCGTGCAGGAACGCGTTGATGATCGTGTCGGCCGAATGCAGGATCGAGATCGGGCCGCCAGTCGCGCCCGGTTCCGCGGCCTTCACGGCCTTGGCGAAACGGCGCAGCATCGTGTCGTCGTTCGGGTCGACGCCCTTCGGCACCTTCGGCGAGATCTGCACGAGCGCGTGGCCGTCCGGCGCAACCCAGTCGCGCACGACCTGCGGCGGCAGCGATTCGCGCGTGATGTCCTGCGGCTGCAGCAGCGCAGCGAGCTGGTTGAGCGCGATGCGCAGCGTATCGGAGAACGCGCGTTCGGCACGGTCGCGCGTCGCGCTGTCGGCGGCGGCGAGCTTCGCGAGCGACGCGGACAGGTGCTGCGCGGCCGCGGCGCCCGGGCCCGGGTGATCCTCGGCCGCATAGCTCAACAGGTCCGACACGCGCTTGAGCGCGGCCACGCGTTGCGCGTCGGTCGCGGGCGGCGCGGCCGGCTGCGTCAGCGCGGGCAGCAGCTCGCTCGCAGCCGCGGCGATCGCCGCGCGCTTGGCCGGCTGGTCGGCGGGGATGAAGGTCGACAGCGTGGTCGTGCGGCCGACTTCGGGCAGCGCGTCGAGGCGCTTCGCGGCCGCGTCGGCTTGCGCGAGCGACGGCGCGAGCAGCGTGACGTCGTTGACGGCGGCTTCCGGCGAATCCTTCAGCGCGAGCAGCGTCGCCATCGATTCGCTGTTCGGGTCCTTCAGGTGCAGCGGGTTGAAGTCGAAATGCAGGAACGCGAGCAGCGGCAGCGCGCCGATCACGACCGCCAGCGTGCCGATCAGGATCGGCTTGCGATGGCGATCGAGATAATCGTCGACCGGCGCGAGCCACGGAAAGCCCGGCGTCTTCGATTCGCCAGGCGGCGCGAACAGGCGCAGCAGTGCGGGCAGCAGCGTGAGCGTGGTCAGCAGTGCGACGAACATCCCGACGCCCGCGATCAGGCCGAGCTCGGACACGCCGCGATACGCGGTCGGAATGAACGAGAAGAAGCTTGCTGCCACGGCCGCGGTGGCGAGCGCGAGCGGCATGCCCATCGAGTGCGCGGCGCCGATCAGCGCGTGATCGATGCGCTCGTCGCGGAAGCGTTCCTCGCGGTACTTCACGCCGTACTGGATCGAGAAGTCGACGCCGAGGCCGACGAACAGCACCATGAACGCGACCGAGATCATGTTCAGCGAGCCGACCATCGCGAGGCCGAGCGCGGCCGTCACGACGAGGCCGACAAACAGCGTGACGAGCACCGAGCCGATCATCCGCTTCGAGCGCAGTGCAAGCCACAGGATGACGAGCACGGCGAGCAGCGTGAGCACGCCATTGAGCGCGGCGCCGTCTTCGACCGACGCGAATTCGTCGTCGGCGAGCGGCTGTTCGCCGGTCAGGCGCACGGCCGCGCCGTAGCGCTTGTCGAGGTCGAGCGAACGGGCCGCGTCGCGGATCACCTGGCTCGTTGCCGCGCCGGCCTTCAGCGCGCCGTAGTTGACCACCGGCTGCACGGTGACGAACGCGCGCGCGGGCTGCCGCGCGGCGTCGCTGTCGACCAGCGCGCGCCACGAGAACGCGGCCGGCTTGCCGGCCAGCACGTCGTCGACCGTCGCCGCGCTGCGCGCGAGCAGCTTCGCCATCGCGGGCAGCTTCACCTGGCCGGTCAGGAGCGGCTGGCCGAGCGTGGTGGACAGCGTGGTGGCGAGCCCGGTGAGGCTCGGGTTCTTCGCGAGTTCGTTGACGAGCGGGCGCGCGCTCGCGAGCTGCGCGGTCGTATCGGAGACCTCCTGCGGCGACAGGAACAGCAGCCCGTTGTGTTCGAAGAACGGCCCGCCGCCCGGTTCGGCGACCGGGCCGATGCGGCCGGCGGCGGCGTCCTTCTGCAGCGCTTCGGTCAGCGCATGCGCGGCGGCCGTCGCGAATTCGGGCGCGGGCGCCTCGACGACCGCGAGGATCGTGCCGTTGCGTTGCGGGAACGCCTTGTCGACGGCCTGGCCGAGCGCGGCCCATTGCGGTTCCGCATCGACGAGCTTGCTGATGTCGGTGTTGATCTTGAAATGCTGCGCGACATAGACGCCGCTGAAGGCGGCGATGACGAGCGACAGGACGACGACCCAGACGGGGCGGCGCACCGACCACGCAACGAGTCGGACGATGAGAGATGTCACCATGTGGTGGTGGGGAGCGGCTGGCTAGGGCAAAGTAGCCAAGTATACCGGCGCGGCGCGGCGACGGTCGTGACGTTGCGGAGAATCGGGGCGGGAAGGATATTTGCTACCGGCGTGGCAATCGGATCGCGCGGCCGGATCATTTGTATGCATATATTTACATAATCGCCGCGGCGATGCGTCGACACGCCGCGAAGCGCCTGTGACAAACGGCGCTGAAAGGTAACAGTCGGTCACCGGGCGGCAACGCGGCGTCGGGCCCGGTATACTTTGCTCCACCGGCCGATGCAAAGAGCCGGCCGTTTTTTCCCATCGAGTGCGAAATTCGTATGAAACGTCATCTGTTTGCTTTCGTCGCGGCGGCCGCCGTGTCGGTTTCCGCTTTCGCGCAGAGCGCGCCGGTCGACCTCGTCCGCACGGCGGTCGAGGGCACCGTCAACGCGATGAAGGCCGATCCGGCCGCCCGCGGCGGTGACATGGCGAAGATCACGCAGGTGGTCGAGCAACGCTTCCTGCCCGTGACCAACTTCGAGCGCACGACCCGCATCGCGGTCGGCGACGCGTGGAAGCAGGCCACGCCGCAACAGCAGCAGGAGCTGTACAAGCAGTTCCGGTTGCTGATGACGCGCACCTACGCCGCGTCGCTCGCGCAGCTCGGCAACCAGGACGCGAAGTTCTCGTTCAAGCCAGGCGGCGCGTCGGGTGCCGATGCGCTCGTGCAGTCGACGGTCACGACGCCGGGCGACAGCCAATCGGTCGGCTATCGTCTCGGCAAGGTCGGCAACGACTGGAAGATCTACGACATCGACATGTCGGGCGCGTGGCTGATCCAGGTCTACCAGGGCCAGTTCAAGAGCCAGCTCGCGACGGGCGGGATCGACGGCCTGATCGCGTATCTGCAGAAGCACAATTCGCGGACGAACTGACGGCGTTGCAAGGCCGCGGTCCGGATGCACGAAGGGCGCCCTCGGGCGTCCTTTTTTCATGGCGGCGCGTGGACTGCGTACGGGTTCGCGCCTACCGCCGCCGATGCTCGACCGCGAACTTGATCAGCTCGGCCTGCCCTTCGATCTCCAGCTTGCGTTTCAGGTTGAGCCGGTGCGTCTCGACCGTGCGCACCGACAGCCCCGTCTGTTGCGCGATCTGCTTGCTCGACAGCCCTTCGGCCAGCGCGTCGAGGATGTCGCGCTCGCGCGGCGTCAGCCGGTCCAGCGGCGACGCCGTCGCGCTGGCCTGGATCATCCGCGCGGCCAGCCCTTCGCTGAAGAACGTCTGCCCGGCCAGCACCACGCCGATCGCACGCACGATCTCGCTCGCGGGCGAATCCTTCAGCAGATAGCCGCTCGCGCCGGCGCGCACCGCCTGCGTCACGTACTCGATGTTGTCGTGCATCGACAGCATCAGCACGCGAATACCCGGAAAACGCTCGTGGAACACGCCCGCGAGCGTGATGCCGTTCATCCCGTTCATGCCGACGTCCATCAGCGCGAGATCGGGTTCGAGCGAGGCGGCCAGCGCGAGCGCCTCGTCCGCGTTGCCGGCCTCGCCGACCACCGACAGGTCGGCCGCTTCGAGCCGCATCCGCAAGCCATCGCGCACGAGCGGGTGATCGTCGACGAGCAGCAGTCGGGCGGCGTGCCGGGCGGTATCGGGGGCGCTCATGGGCAAGGTCTCCGGGTAGGGTGTGCGTGCTCAGGCGGCCGCGCGCCGCAGCGGCACGCGCGCGGCCACGACGGTATGGCCGACCTGCGACGTGATCGTCAGCGTGCCGTCGAGCGCGTCGAGGCGCTCGCGCATGTTGCGCAGGCCGATGCCGCGGCGCGCGTCGGCCTGCGAGCGTTCGGCGTCGAAGCCGCAGCCGTTGTCGGCGATGGTCAGCGTGACGGATTGTGCGCCGACGTCGAGCGTGACGGCCGCGCGCGACGCCCGCGCATGATGCACGATGTTGCTCAGCGCTTCCTGCGCGATCCGGAACAGCGCGGTGTTGACGGCTTCGGGCAGCGGCTGCGTGCCGCCGTGCGCGACCTGCGTGTAGCCGATGTCGATGCCGCTTTCCGCGCCCAGCTCGCGCACGAGTTGCTCGAGCGCGGCCGCGAGGCCGAGATCGTCGAGCATCGACGGGCGCAGCGCGTGCGAGATGCGTCGGACTTCGCGCAGCGTGTCGCCGAGCCGCCCGACGCCCGACGCGAGCGCCTGCTCGGCTTCGGGCACGCGCGACGTGCCGCGCTCGAAGCGCGCCAGCGCGGATTCGAGCATCAGCTTCGCGGACACCATCATCTGGCTGATCCCGTCGTGCAGTTCGCGCGACAGCCGCGCACGCTCCTGCTCCTGCGATTCGACGACGCGTTGCGCGAGCAGCTTGAGCTTCGCGTCGGCGCTGCGCGACTCGCTGACGTTCAGTACCAGCGCGCACACGGCGATCGCCGCCGCGCCGGTGAGCGCGATCGCGGTGAGCCAGCTCATCGTGCGCTCGATGTTCGCGGACGCGCGCGCATCGATGCGCTGCAGCGCGGTGTCGACGTCGTCGAGATAGATGCCGGTGCCGACCATCCAGCCCCAGCGCTCGAGCGCGACGACGTAGCCGAGCTTCGGCGCGACGCGGCCCGTCGACGGCCGCTGCCATGCATAGCGCACGTAGCCGCCGCCCTGCGACGCCGCGCCGATCAGCTTCTGGATGGTCAGCGCGCCCTGCGGGTCGCGCATCGACCAGAAGTTGTGACCGACGCGCTCGGGCTCGCGCGGATGCATCAGCGAATTGCCGTGCAGGTCGTAGACGAAGAAATAGCCGTCGGGGCCGAAATCCATCTTCTGCAGCATCGCGAGCGCCTGCGTGCGCAGCAGCGCGTCGTCGCGCGCATTGTGGCCGCTCGCGTCGTAGAGCGGCATGATCGCGCTCGTCGCGAGTTCGACGTAGTGCTTCAGCTCGACTTCCTTGCTCGACAGGTACGCGGCCTGGATCGTCGCGTGCTGCGTGCGCGCGAGCGTCGTCGCCTGCTGGCGCACGCCGAAGCCGATGCCGGCAATCGCGAGCAGGAACGGCACGATGGCCAGAAGGAAGATCTTTGCCTTGAGTCTCATGGTGGTGCGAAGCGGCCGGCCCACGCGGCCGGCCAGGCGCGCAGGCCGGGCGCATCGGCCGCGCGGCCGCGCGGTGGCATATCGAGCCGGTATTGTCGGCGATTTTGCAGGCGGGCGGCGGCCGCCGCCCCGCCGCTGCCCGTGCGTTCAGGCCCGCCGCGATTCGCGAGTGTCGGGCGACGTGGCCGCCTGCACGGCGATGCGGTTGCGCCCGCCTTCCTTCGCCCGATACAGCGCATCGTCGGCCCGCTTCAGCGCGGCCTGGATGTTGTCGTCGTGTTCGGGGTAGCTGGTCGTCACGCCGATGCTCACCGTCAGGCGGCCGACCGTGCCCGCGTCGTGCCGGATGCCGAGATCGAGGATGCCCGTGCGGATGGTTTCGGCGATCGTCACCGCGCCGTCCGTGTCGATATCCGGCAGCACGACGACGAATTCCTCGCCGCCGTAGCGCGCCGCATAGTCGGCCGGGCGGCGCAGGCAGCCGGCGATGCAGTGGCCGACCGCGGCGAGTGCGTCGTCGCCGGCCTGGTGGCCCTGCGTGTCGTTGTAGCGCTTGAAGTCGTCGACGTCGATGAACAGCAGCGACAGCGCATGTTGCGAGCGCGCGGCGCGGCGCCATTCGCGCGCGAGCGTGACGTCGAGCATCCGGCGGTTGTCGAGGCCCGTCAGGCCGTCGGTGCGCGCGAGCGCCTGCAGCTCGGTTTCCGCGCGATGGCGTTTGCGCAACTGCACGTCGAGCAGCAGCGACAGGCCGACGAAGCCGATCGCGAGCGCGACCATCGCGGAGCCGATCGGGATCGCACGGTCGTACCACGCGGCGTAGGTGTCCGCTTCCGAGCGCGCGACCATGACGATGAGCGGCAGGTGCTCGAGGTGCCGGAACACGTACAGGCGCCGCACGCCGTCGATCGTTGCGGTATCGGCGAAGCTGCCTTCGTTGGCGGTCATGAAGTGCCGGAACGTGCTCGCGCGGCTGATGTCGCGGCCGACGATCTTGGGGTCGTACGGCTCGCGCGCGACCATCCTGCCATCCGTGTTGATCAGGGCGACCGAGCCGCGATCGCCGAGCGACAGCCGCGAGAACAGGTTCTGAAAATATTCGAGCCGGATCGACATCACCGCGACGCCGCCGAACGATCCGTCGGGCCGCGTGATTCGCCGGCTGAGCGCGATGCTCGGCGAGCCGCCGCGCAGCCGCGAGTGATACGGGGGGCTGACGTACAGGCCGACGTCGGGACGGTCGCGGTGCACGGTGAAGTACGGTTCGTTGGCGAAGTTGGCCTTGCGCGGCACGTCGCTCATGCCGTCGACCGCGATGTCGCCTTTCGCGTCGAGCACGTAGATGCCGCCGAGGTACTTGGCGGTCGTCGCGCGATCGAACAGCACCTGGCGGCGCAGCGCCATCGGCAGCCGGGTCACCGCCGGGTCGTTCGCGCCTTCGACGACCGCCTGCAGCGACAGCGAATAGATCTCGATGTTGCGTTCGATGTCCCACGACGCCATCAGCGCGAGGTTCTGCTGCATGCTGCGCGAGCGGTCGCGCGCGTCGATCCGGCCTTCGTACAGCACGATCCCGCACAGCAGCAGCAGGATCAGCGCGATCAGCAGCCCCGTATAGAAGATCAGGTGCGGCAGCAGGGACCGGCGCAGATGAGCGGCGACACGGCTCGTCACGCCGGATTCGCTGGGCATTGCGTAGTCGGTTTCTGCCATGGTCCGTGGATCGGGGGCATCGTCGCCGGGCGGCGGGCCGATGCGATTGTTCGTATGACTACCGGTGGCGATCCGGTGCGCGCCCTTCCCGTGCCAGCCTTCCGTTCAGCGGAGAAACCGGGCACCGATTATCGACAATCGCGGCCCGAGAAACCGATAAACCGGGTATTCACAGGTAACGTCTGCTGCAATTCGACCATCTGACGAATCGCGACGCGAATTGAACGGAGTATAACGCGCGTGTTTGTGTGCGCGGAAAATGTTGCAACCTGTTGATCGGGATCAAATTTTCGCGTAATCCCGGGCTTGCAAATATCGGCGAAGCGTTGTCGCGCAAGGCTGTGCGGCAGTGCGGAAAAGGCCGTGCGGCGCACGTCCGCGGGCGCACCGGGATTAACGTCGGGTGAGCACCGCATGCGAAAGCGCGCGATATCTACCGATTATCGGTTTCAACGGCACGGTGCACGCAAATAGGAAAACGGGCAGCCGCGCGGGCTGCCCGTTTCGCAAGGTCGGCGTACGACCGGTGTCCGGCATGCGGGCGAGCCCGCGTGCGCAGGTTCAGGCGCCGTGCTGTTGCGCCTTGAACGCGAGCCGGAACCGATGCAGCAGCGGCTCGGTATAGCCGCTCGGTTGCGACGTGCCTTGCAGCGCGAGCGCGCATGCGGCCTTGAACGCGGTCGACTGGTCGTAGCCGGGCGCCATCGGGCGATAGTTCGGATCGCCCGCGTTCTGCTGGTCGACGACGCGGGCCATGCGCTTGAACACGTCGAGCACGAACGCCTCGGTGATCACGCCGTGGCGCAGCCAGTTCGCGATGTGCTGGCTCGAAATGCGCAGCGTCGCGCGGTCTTCCATCAGGCCGACGTCGTGGATGTCCGGCACCTTCGAGCATCCGACGCCCTGTTCGACCCAGCGCACGACGTAGCCGAGGATGCCCTGCGCGTTGTTCTCGACCTCGCTCAGGATCTCGGCCTCGCTCCACGCGGCGCGCTCGACGACCGGGACCGTCAGCAGCCCTTCGAGCAGCGCGTCGCGCTCGCTCGCGTACGGCGTCTTCTCGAGTTCCTGCTGGACGGCCTGCACGTCGACGAGGTGGTAGTGCAGCGCGTGCAGCGTCGCGGCGGTCGGCGACGGCACCCACGCGGTGTTCGCGCCGGCGCGCGGATGCGCGATCTTCTGCTCGAGCATCGCATGCATCAGGTCCGGCATCGCCCACATGCCCTTGCCGATCTGTGCGCGGCCGCGCAGGCCGGCCGACAGGCCCGCAAGCACGTTGTTGCGCTCGTACGACTGGATCCACGCGGACGATTTCATGTCGCCCTTGCGGATCATCGGGCCCGCTTCCATCGCGGTGTGCATCTCGTCGCCGGTGCGGTCGAGGAAGCCGGTGTTGATGAACGCGACGCGCGCGGCCGCTGCCGCGATGCACGCGGCGAGGTTCACGCTGGTGCGGCGCTCCTCGTCCATGATGCCCATCTTCAGCGTGTTGCGCGGCAGGGTGTACAGATCCTCGATGCGCGCGAACAGCGTGTCGGCGAACGCGACTTCGGCCGGGCCGTGCATCTTCGGCTTCACGATGTAGATCGAGCCCGTGCGCGAGTTGCGCTTGGCCTTCAGGTCGTGCAGCGCGCACAGCGTCGTGACGACGCCGTCGAGAATGCCTTCCGGAATCTCGTTGCCGTCGCGGTCGAGCACCGCGCCGTTGGTCATCAGGTGGCCGACGTTGCGCACGAACAGCAGCGAGCGGCCGTGCAGCGACAGCGTGCCGCCGGCCGGCGTCGTGTACTCGCGATCGGCGTTCAGGCGGCGCGTAAACGTCTTGCCGCCTTTCGCGACTGCCTCGACGAGCGTGCCCTGCATCAGGCCGAGCCAGTTGCGGTAGAGCTGGACCTTGTCGTCGGCGTCGACCGCCGCGACCGAATCCTCGCAGTCGATGATCGTGCTGACCGCGGCTTCGAGCACGACGTCCTTCACGTTCGCGAGATCGGCGCGGCCGATCGGCGTCGACGCGTCGATCTGGATCTCGACGTGCAGGCCGTTGTGCTTCAGCAGGATCGCGGACGGCGCGTCGGCCGCGCCCTGGTAGCCGACGAACTGCGCCGGCTGCGCGAGCGCGACGTTGCCCTTCGCGGTTTCGACCGCGAGCTGGCCGTCCTGCACGCGGTAGCGCAGCGCGTCGCGGTGCGAGCCGCTCGCGAGCGGCGCCGCGTTGTCGAGCACGTTGCGTGCATAGTCGATCACGCGCTGGCCGCGCGTCGGGTTGTAGGCCGCGGTGCGTTCGGCTCCGCCGTCTTCCGGCAGCGCGTCGGTGCCGTACAGCGCGTCGTACAGGCTGCCCCAGCGCGCGTTCGCGGCGTTCAGCGCATAGCGCGCGTTCGACAGCGGCACGACGAGCTGCGGGCCCGCCTGCGTGGCGATCTCGCTGTCGACGTTCGCGGTGGCGGCCGCGACGTTCGACGGGACCGGCACGAGGTAGCCGATCTGTTCGAGGAACGCGCGATACGCGGCGTGGTCGCGTACCGGGCCCGGGTGCGCGCGATGCCACGCGTCGAGTTCCTGCTGCAGGCGGTCGCGTTCGGCGAGCAGCTCGCGGTTGCGCGGCGCGAGGTCGTGCACCAGGGCCGAGAAACCGCTCCAGAACGCGGCCTTGTCGATGCCGGTGCCCGGCAGCGCTTCGTTTTCAATGAACTGGCTCAGCGCTGGCGCGACTTGCAGTCCTGCTTGGTCGATCATCGTGATTCCTCCCGGGGAATTGAAAAACGCGCGCGCGTTGGCTGGCTATGCCACGACGCTTTGTGTACCGGCGCGGGCGATCTGCGCGTCCTGTTCGGACTTTACGCCAGACACACCGATCGCGCCTGCAATCCGGCCGTCGACCGTGACCGGCACGCCGCCTTCGAGCAACCCCGTCAGCGGCGCGCTCAGGAACGCGGTGCGGCCACCGTTGATCATATCCTCATACGCCTTCGTCTCGCGACGGCCGAGCGCCGCCGCGCGCGCCTTGTCCTGCGCGATGGTGCTGCTGGCCGGCGATGCGCCGTCCAGCCGCGCGAACGCGAGCAGGTGGCCGCCATCGTCGACGACGGCGATCGACACGGCCCAGCCGTGGCGTTCCGCCTCCGCGCGGGCCGCGGCGAGCATGCGCTCGGCATCGGCCAGTTCGAGTTCGGGTTTCGTTTGCATGGCGTTCCTCCGGAATAGGCGGTCAGTCGACCAGCCGGTTGTCGACGAGCTCGATCCAGTGGCGCACGGGCGTGCGGCCCGCGCCGTTCAGGTGAGTCTGGCAGCCGACGTTGGCGGTGACAATCAGGTCCGGCTGCGCGGCTTCGAGCGCATCGAGCTTGTTGTCGCGTAATGTCGTCGCGAGTGCGGGCTGCGTCAGCGAATAGGTGCCGGCCGAGCCGCAGCACAGATGGCCGTCGGCGACATTCGTCAGATCGAAGCCGAGCCGCGTCAGGATGCTTTCCACCGCGCCGCCGAGGCGCTGTGCGTGCTGCAGCGTGCACGGGCAGTGAACCGCGACGCGCCGTGGCGTCGCGTCGGCGAGCGCGTCGAGCGGCTCCGCCGCGATCACTTCGGCCAGATCGCGCGCGAGTGCGCCGACGCGCCGTGCCTTCTCCGCATAGACGGGGTCGGAGCGCAGCAGGTCGCCGTATTCCTTCACGAACGCGCCGCAGCCGCTCGCGGTCAGCACGATCGCTTCCGCGCCGGCCTCGATCGCCGGCCACCACGCGTCGATGTTGCGGCGTGCGCGTTGAAGGCCCGCGTCCTGCGCGTTCAGGTGATATTCGGTCGCCCCGCAGCAGCCGGCTTCGCGCGCCGGCGTCACGCTGATGCCGAGCCGGTCGAGCACGCGCGCGGCGGCCGCATTGGTGTTCGGCGACAGCGATGGCTGCACGCAGCCCTCGAGCATCAGCACCCGTCGCGCATGGCGCACGGCCGGGCGCGGCGCGGCCGCGGGCACGGCGGCCGGGATCTTGTCCTGCAGCGTGCCGGGCAGCAGCGGGCGCAGCGCGCGGCCGGCCTTCAGCAGCGCGGCGAACGTCGCCGGGCGCGGCACCACGTGACGCAACCCCGCACGCAGCAGGCGCTCGCGCGTGGGCCGCCGCACGCGCTTCTCGGCTTCCGCGCGGCCGATGTCGAGCAGCGTGTGATAGCGCACGCCGGACGGGCAGGTCGTTTCGCAGTTGCGGCACGTCAGGCAACGGTCGAGATGTTGTTGCGTGCGTTCGCCGCACGGCTCGCCTTCGAGCAGCTGCTTGATCAGGTAGATGCGGCCGCGCGGCCCGTCGAGCTCGTTGCCGAGCACCTGGTAGGTCGGGCAGGTCGCATTGCAGAAGCCGCAGTGCACGCAGGCGCGCAGGATCGCTTCCGCTTCGTCGGCCCGGGCGAGGGCCTTGCTTGCTTCGCTGAGGTTGGTTTGCATCGGCGGGTCGAAGTCGGGTTCGCGTCAGAAGTCGGCGTAGAGCCGGCCGGGATTGAAAATCGTGTGCGGGTCGAGCTGCGCCTTGAGTTGCCGGTGCACGCGCAGCAGCGCGGGCGGCAGCGGCTGGAACGGCTCCGCTGTCGTGCCCGGCGTGTAGCAGGTCGCGTGGCCGCCGCACTGCGCGGCGAAGCGCTGCACGTCGGCCGGCGCGGCGTCGGTCTTCAGCCAGCGCTGCGCGCCGCCCCAGTCGACGAGCTGCGCGCCCGCGAGCGCGTCGAGCGGCGCGGCGGCCGGCACCGATACGCGCCACAGCGGCCGCGGATCGTCGAAGAACGGCAGCGACAGGTCGCGCAGATGTGCCCAGAACGCGTCGTCGCGGTCGTCCATCCGGTCGCCGCCGATCGTGTCGCGCGCGGCCTTCACCGAGCCGTCGCCGCCTTCGAGCCGCACGCGCAGCACGCCGTCCGCGTGGCACGCGCCCGCGAGCGGCAGCCCCGCGCGACGCCACGCGGCGGCGCGTTGCACGGCTTCGCTCGCCGTGAGCGTCAACGCGAGATCGCCGGTCGCGCGCGGCTTCGGCAGCACCTTCAGCGAGACCTCGGTCACGACGCCGAGGCAGCCGAAACTGCCGGCGAGCAGCCGCGACACGTCGTAGCCCGCGACGTTCTTCATCACCTCGCCGCCGAAGCGCAGATGCTTCGCGTGGCCGGTGATCACGCGGCAGCCGAGCACGAAGTCGCGCACCGCGCCGGCCCACGGGCGGCGCGGGCCCGACAGCGCCGCCGCGAACATGCCGCCGACCGTCGCCGCGCCGCCGAACGACGGCGGCTCGCATGGCAGCATCTGGCCGGCCGCGTCGAGCATCGCATCGAGATCGGCGAGCGGCGTGCCCGCGCGCGCGGTGATGACGAGTTCGGTCGGGTCGTACGACACGACGCCGCGATGCGTGCGCACGTCGAGCGTGCGGCCTTCGACCGGCCGGCAGACGAACGCCTTCGTGCCGGCGCCGCGGATGTGCAGCGGCTGGCGAGCGTGGATCGCCGCGTCGACCTGCGCGACGAGCGCCGCGCTGTCGTCGATGGACTCGATGGATTCGATGTCGCGTCGCATCAGAAGCGCTCCAGTTCGGGAAACGGCAGCTTGCCGTGATGGACGTGCATCGCGCCGAATTCGGCGCAGCGGTGCAGCGTCGGGATGTTCTTGCCGGGATTGAGCAGGCGCTGCGGATCGAACGCGGCCTTCACCGCGTGGAAGAACGTGATTTCATCGGCGTTGAATTGCACGCACATCTGGTTGATCTTTTCGCGCCCGACGCCGTGTTCGCCGGTAATGCTGCCGCCCACGGCGACGCACAGCGCGAGGATCTTGCCGCCGAGCGCTTCCGCGCGGTCGAGCTCGCCCGGCCGGTTCGCATCGAACAGGATCAGCGGATGCAGGTTGCCGTCGCCCGCGTGGAACACGTTCGCGACCGGCAGCCCGTATTCGGCGGACAGCGCGGCGATCCCTTCGAGCACGCGCGGCAGCTCGCGGCGCGGGATCGTGCCGTCCATGCAGTAGTAGTCGGGCGACATCCGGCCGACCGCCGGGAACGCGTTCTTGCGGCCGGCCCAGAAGCGCTGGCGTTCGGTTTCGTCGCGCGCGACGCGAATCTCGCTTGCGCCCGCGTCGCGCAGCAGCGCGGCGACGCGTTCGGCATCTTCTTCGACATCGCTGGCCGCGCCGTCGAGCTCGCACAGCAGGATCGCCTGCGCGTCGACCGGATAGCCGGCGTGGATGAAATCCTCGGCCGCGCGGATCGCGAGGTTGTCCATCATCTCGAGGCCGCCTGGGATCACGCCCGCGCCGATGATCCGCGCGACCGCGGCGCCGGCCTCGGCGACGTCGTCGAAGCTCGCCATCAGCACCTTCACGCTCGGCGGCAACGGCAGCAGCTTCACGGTCACTTCGGTGACGATCCCGAGCATCCCCTCGGAGCCGGTGAACAGCGCGAGCAGGTCGAAGCCAGGTGCGTCGAGCGCGTCGGCGCCGAGCGTGAGCGTGTCGCCGTCGATCGTCAGGATCTCGACCTTCAGGATGTTGTGTACCGTGAGCCCGTATTTCAGGCAATGCACGCCGCCCGCATTCTCGGCGACGTTGCCGCCGATCGAGCACGCGATCTGCGACGACGGGTCGGGCGCGTAGTAAAGGCCGTGCGGCGCGGCAGCCTGCGAAATCGCGAGGTTGCGCACGCCGGGCTGCACGCGCGCAATGCCGGCATCGGGGTCGATGTCGAGCATCCGGTTGAACTTCGCCATCACCAGCAGGATGCCTTTTTCGAGCGGCATCGCGCCGCCCGACAGCCCCGTGCCGGCGCCGCGCGCGACGACCGGCACGCGGTGCGCGGCCGCGACGCGCAGCACCGCGCGCACCTGGTCGACCGTATCGGGCAGCACGACCGCGAGCGGCACCGTGCGGTACGCGGCGAGGCCATCGCATTCGAACGGCTTCAACGCCTCGCGTTCATGCAGCACGTCGAGGCCGGGCGCCGCCGCGCGCAGCGCGGCGACGAGCGTGGCGCGGTCGACGGTCGCCAACGGGCCGTCGATCCGTTCGTCGTAGATGAAACTCATCGTGTGTCTCCGTCTCCACCAGGCAGTTGGCCGCGCGATGCGCGACACGCCGGATGGACGGCATTCTTGGCGGGACGCGCGGGCCTGTCCAGCCGTCTTGACAGTGGTCGTACCAGTTTTTGGAAAGGCATCGATCCTGGTTTCCTGAATGATCGATAAAACCCAATCAAGACAAGGCTTTGTGCGAAAATCGACGGCATCCGTCAAAAGTGGTCATACCAGTATGGAAATGCAGGATCGGGAGCGGCCGGCGCGGCGCGTGGCCGACGTCGTCGCCGAGCGGATCGAGCAGTTGATCGTCGACGGCGTGCTGAAGGCCGGGCAGGCGTTGCCGTCGGAGCGGCGGCTGACCGAGAAGCTCGGCGTATCGCGCACGGCCGTGCGCGAAGGCATGAAGCTGCTGCACGCGCGCGGGATCATCGACACGACGCACGGCAAGGGTTCGTTCGTCGCGAGCCTGACCCCGCAGCGCGCGATCACGCCGATGATGCATCTGCTCGGCTCGCAGCCGCGCACGCTGTACGACCTGTTCGAGGTGCGCGGGATGCTCGAGGCCGAGGCCGCTCGGCTCGCGGCGCTGCGCGGTACGCCGGCCGATTTCATCCTGATCCGGCGCCGCTACGAGGAAATGACGGCGGCCGACGCGCAGGATCTCGATCCCGCTGCGCGTGCGAAGCTCGACCACGCGTTTCATCTGGCGATCTGCGAGGCATCGCACAACCCGGTGCTCGTCAACACGCTGCAGTCGCTGACCGACCTGCTGCTCAGCTCGGTGTTCGCGTCGGTGAACAACCTCTATCACCGCGAACCGCTGAAGAAGCAGATCGACCGCCAGCATGCGCGGCTCTACAACGCGGTCACCGGCCGGCTGCCCGACCAGGCACGCAAGGCCGCGAGCGAACATATCCGTCAGTGCGTCGACTATCTGCGCGAGATCGAGCAGGAGGAACAGCGGCTCGTGCGTTCGACGTTGCGGCTCGAAGGGTGGACATGAGCGGGCGGGCCTGGCCGACGCGGTAACCGCTAGAATTGCGGTTTTAGCCCGGAACACGTCCATGTCTTTTGCCTCGCTTGGCCTGATCGAGCCGTTGCTGCGTAATCTGCAGGGCCTCAATTACCAGACACCCACGCCGGTGCAGGCCAAGGCGATTCCCGTCGTGCTCGGCGGCAAGGACGTCATGGCCGCCGCACAGACCGGCACCGGCAAGACGGCCGGCTTTGCGCTGCCGCTGTTGCAACGGCTCGTCCAACACGGCCCGGCGGTGTCCAGCAACCGTGCGCGCGTGCTGGTGCTGGTGCCCACGCGCGAACTGGCCGAGCAAGTGCTGCAAAGCTTCGTCGAGTACGGGAAGGGCCTCGATCTGCGCTTTCTGGCCGCGTACGGCGGGGTGAGCATCAATCCTCAGATGATGAAGCTGCGCAAGGGTGTCGACGTGCTCGTCGCGACGCCCGGCCGCTTGCTCGACCTCAATCGGCAGAACGCCGTGCAGTTCGATCAGGTCCAGACGCTGGTGCTCGATGAAGCCGACCGCATGCTCGATCTCGGCTTCGCGCGCGAACTCGACGCGGTGTTTGCCGCGTTGCCCGCCAAGCGCCAGACGCTGCTGTTCTCCGCGACGTTCTCCGACGAAATCCGCACGCTGGCGGCCGGCATTCTGCGCAGCCCGGTCGACATCAGCGTCAGCCCGCCCAACGCCACGGCCAGCAAGATCAAGCAGTGGGTCGTACCGGTCGACAAGCGGAACAAGCCCGACCTCTTCATGCATCTGGTGGCCCAGAACAAGTGGGAGCACGCGCTGGTGTTCGTCAAGACCCGCAATGGTGTCGACTATCTGGCGGTGATGCTGGAGAAAGCCGGCTATGCGGTCGATACGATCCACGGCGACAAGCCGCAACCCGCACGTTTGCGCGCGCTGGAGCGCTTCAAGACGGGTGAGGTGCAGATGCTGGTCGCCACCGATGTGGCGGCGCGCGGGCTCGATATCGACGATCTGCCGCTGGTGATCAACGTCGATCTGCCGATCGTCGCGCAAGACTACGTGCACCGTATCGGCCGGACCGGCCGCGCGGGCGCCAGCGGCGTCGCGGTGTCGCTCGTGTGCGCGGATGAAGCGCCACAACTGGCCGCGATCGAAGCGCTGATCCGGCAGACGCTGCGCCGGGAGGAAGAGCCCGGTTTCGAAGCCGAACACCGCGTGCCGGAAACCAGCGCGACGGGCCAGATCATCAAGAAACCCAAAAAGCCGAAGAAACCGAAGGTGCCGCAAGCTGCGCCGGTGGCCAAGCAGACGCCGGGCAAGAAGCCGCATACGCAAGGTGGCGAAGGCAAGCGCAAGCCTGGGGTGCAGCACGCGGCGGCCAATGGTGCCGGTCAAGGCCCGGACTACACCATCGGCAGCCCGTTCAGCGTGCACAAGCCGCGCAGCAAACCGGCCGGCAAACCGGCCGGCAAGCCGGCGCCGGGGAAGGCTGCCGGTAAATCTGCTGGTGGTCGCGGCAAACCTGGCAAACCGTCCAGGTAGCCTGAATCGTTCCCTTTCAAAGTGCCCGATACGATCGAACCGTCCGATGCAGTGAACGCATAGGGGTGGTTCGGAACAGCGCTGCCGGTTTTCTCGTGAGCGACCTGAAACCGCGCGCGATAGCGGCTTCGCCGCGTGACCCATGATGTGCGATGACTGAAGTGAGAGATGGAATGACGACGACATTCGACGAGGCGACAACGGCGGCGATCGCCGCGTTTGCCCAACTGGATTTCTACACGGCTGTGCAAGCGATGCGCGCCGAGGCCGATTACGACCACGAACGAGACCAGTGGATCTCGCGCTATATCGACGAGCAGGGCGGCGGCGTGGACGATGCGGAATACGACGCACTGCACGCGCGGGCACAGGCCACGCCGGAATACGCGGCGTTCATCGATGGGGTGCGGCGGGAAATTATGGCGTACTTCGGCGTGACCGACGAGCAACTGGACTGGATGATCGTGCTGCGCGACGACGACAGCGATGAACTGTGGGCGGAGGTCAACCGGCAGCGGAGCGCGTTGGGAACCGGGGAAGTGCGCGGGGATCTTTGACCGGGCGCGTCGTTCGTCGGTACGTTGGTGCGCGATTTGAAGGTCGGCTTCGCACCACGTATCGGACGCTCGCCTATCGATCAATCTTCTCGCGCCAGTCGTAGCAAGATATCGGCGAGGGCCCGAATTTTCGGTTGTGCCGCCCGTTGGGGCGGATAGACGAGGAAGTAGGAAAGGCCGTCTTCAACCACTTCCTCAAACGGGGTCACCAGCGATCCGGCACGGAGTCGGTCTCTCGCCATTCGCGGGTCGCCGATTGCAATGCCGTGTCCTTCCATCGACGCCGCGAGCGTCAATTCGAGGGTATCGAATACGAGCCCGCGTCCCGCATCCGTCTGGCGTGTCCCCACGTGATCGAGCCAGCATCTCCACTCTGCGTGGCTGGGCCCGGGATGGAGCAAATCGACCTGCGCAAGGTCGGCAACGGATCGCAGCGATGTCGCCAACGCGGGCGCGCACATCGGCGTGAGCCGCTCGGAAAAGAGCGGTACTGCTTCCATACCGGTCCACTGTCCCGTGCCGCGCACGACGATGGCGTCGACGTCGGACGTCGTGAAATCCGGCGTGTCGTCCGCGGAGGTCGAAATACGCAGCTCCGTGCCGCTCATCGCGCGATGAATGTCCGGCAGCCGCGGGAGCAACCAGCGAACGGCGAACGTGGACGGCAACTTCAACGTGAGCACCGAGGTCGCCCGTGCATGGGAATCCGCATGCTGAACCAGTTGCGTGAGCACGTTGACCGCGACCGTCAGCAGTGCATTGCCTTCCGGCGTCAACGTCAGCCCCGAGACATGGCGCACGAAGAGTGCGCATCGATAATGCGTTTCCAACTGCTGTATCTGGCGGCTCACCGCGCCTTGCGTGCGGCATAGATGATCCGCGGCCTTGCTGACGCTGCCCAGTTGCGCCGCGGCGACGAACGACTGAATTGCCGCCAGCGGCGGGAGCGGCCGCGTCAGGTCGGCCAGCGGATATGCATGCGCCGCATACCCGGGATGCAAATTTTTCGATTGTTCGGTCATCGGTGCGTCGCTATCGTGCGTCTACCGGATGCCCTGTTCTGGCGAATGAACGGGTTGTCGACGAACGATCGGAGGATAATTTTGGGCTCAACGTCGGAATCACTCTACACGGAACAGGTTCGCGCTTACCTGCGGGAACTGGAGCGCGGCGATGTCGGCGCCATCTGCGCGCTATTCACGCCGGACGCGCGGATTTTCTCGCCATTTCTCGGCTGGATGCACCCCGGGCCCTTCTTTTCGAAGGTCGCCGCCGTATCCGGAGAAAGCAAGATTACACCGATCGATATCTGCGTCAGCACGACCGGCGCTCGACGTGCGACAGGTTACTTCATCTACGACTGGGCGCTGAACGACGGTTCGGTGGCGCACTTCGAGTGCGTCGACGTGTTCGAGTTCGACACTGCGGGGCTCATCGAACGGATGATCATCGTCTACGACACCCATCCGATTCGCAGTACGGTCGGCGACAAGTACGCGTAGTCGAATCGGTGTCGCTCGATGCCGAAGGCTGGCGTGTGCGGACGGCAGTTCCGCACGACGCCAAACTTCCGCGGACGCTGTCTCCCAGGTTTTGTCAGCAGGTCGAAATATGTCTCGACGACCGATGTCGATCGAAGTCGTACCCATCTGCGAAGCGCGTCGAAATCCCGGCAAGCTACGCGTCCGTGTCGCGGTGCGCTCTGTCGAAATTCTGCCTCGCTTCCCGGAAGCGGTCCGCATTCTCGACGATCCAGGTCCACAGCGGAACCATCCTGACGAGCAGGTCCATGCCCGTGTCGGACAACTCGTATTCGACTCTAGGCGGTACTTCTTCGAAATCGTGACGGAGCACCAGGCCGTCACGCTCGAGCTGCCGTAACGTGCGCGTCAACATGCGCTGAGTCACCCCGTGCATGCGCCTGCCGATTTCCGCATGGCGCAGTCTGCCGTACACGCCGAGCGTGTGGACGACACCGAGCGACCAACGGCTTCCGGCATGGGCGAGCACCTCCCGCCGCAACCCGTCATCATCGTCTCGCAGGCCGTCACACACGGTCTGCGAATATCGGAGAAGTTCGTCTCGATCCAACTATCCGGCTCCCAGTATCACGCGTGTACCTTCTTTCATACATGTCCGTGCATCGCTAGACTGCGTGCAACACATTCCTCAGCAGGCTGGACGATGAACCCAACAGACCCTCACGCGACTTCTCGGAACATCCTCGTGCTCGGTGCCGGCGAACTCGGCCTCCCGGTACTCCGCAATCTTGCACGTAGAGCGAAGGACGTCGCCGGCGCGAAGGTCAGCGTGCTGCTGCGCGCGAGTGCCCTCGAGTCCAGCGCACCCGCCAAGCGGCATGATATCGCGGAGATTCGCGCGCTTGGAATCGAGATCGTCGTAGGCGATTTCGTGAAGCATTCCATCGATGAACTCGCCGCCCTGTTCGCGCGATATGACACGGTAATCGGTTGCGCGGGCATTACAGCCGGCATCGACACGCCGATGAAGTTGGCGCGGGCTGCGTTGCAGGCGCGCATCCCGAGGTACTTCCCCTGGCAGTTCGGCGTCGATTTCGACGTGATCGGTCGCGGTAGTCCGCAGGACATCTTCGACGCCCAGCTGGACGTGCGCGAATTGCTGCGTAGTCAGCACGAGACCGAGTGGGTCGTCATCTCGACCGGCATGTTCACGAGCTATCTATTCGAGCCGGACTTCGGCGTAGTCGACCTGAAAAACGACGCAGTCCACGCGCTGGGTAGCCTCGACACCGCCGTGACGCTGACGACGCCCGACGATATCGGCGCGCTGACTGCCGCGATCGTGTTCGCCGAACCCCGTATCCGGAACGAGATCGTGTATCTGGCCGGCGACACCGTGACTTACGGGGAGGTCGCCGACAAGCTGGAAGCGGGCCTCGGCCGTCCCTTCAGCCGTTCGGTATGGAGTGAGCAGTATTTGCTCGACGAGCTGGCGCGCGATCCGAGCAACATGATGCGCAAGTACCGTGCGGCATTTGCTCAAGGGCGGGGCGTCGCATGGGACAAGAGCGGGACGTTCAATCAACGCCGCGCCATCCCGGTCACCGACGTGGCGTCGTGGATCCATGCCAACCTCGCTTCGGGTCGCGGCGAGTAATCGCAAGCCCGACCATCCGGATAAACGGCATCGACGACAGGCGATCGTCGAAGGCGTTGAAGCCTGGATGGCGGATCAGGCTCACCAACCGACATCCGCCCAACCCGCAAGGCATGAAAAAAGCCCGCCGAAGCGGGCAACCTCACGATGCGGAGGGGGAGATGCGAAAACGCAACCGGCGCGCGTTCAGCCTTTCGTCGCGCCGAACGTGAGCCCCGCGACGAAATGCTTCTGCATCGCGAAGAACATCGCGACCGACGGCAGCGCGGCGAGGATCGACCCGGCCGATACCAGATTCCATGACGTCGTCCATTGCCCCTTCAACGCCGCGACACCCGCCGTGATCGGCGCGGCCTCGTCGCCTTGCGTGAGGCACAGCGCCCAGAAGTAATCGTTCCACACGAACGTGAACACGAGAATCGCGAGCGCGGCCAGCGCCGGCCGGATCAGCGGCAGCACGATGCGCCAGAACACCGTCCATTCGCCCGCGCCTTCGATGCGCGCCGCCTCGATCAGTTCGAACGGCAGCTGCTTGATGAAGTTGCGCAGGAACAGCGTGCAGAACCCCGTCTGAAACGCGACGTGAAACAGGATCAGCGCTTCGACGGTATTGAACACGCCGAGGCGCAGCGACAGGTCGCGTACCGGAATCATCAGCACCTGCACCGGCACGAAGTTGCCGGCGACGAACGTGCCGAACAGCGCGGTATTGCCGCGAAACCGGTAGGTCGCGAGCGCGAAGCCGGCCATCGCCGCGAGCGCGATCGAGCCGACGACCGACGGCACCGTGATCTGCACGCTGTTCCAGAAGTAGTGCAGCATCGGCGACGTGGTCAGCGCGTCGCGATAGTTCTCGATCATCGAGAAATGCCGCGGCCAGCCCCAGTAATGGCCTTCGACGAGTTCCTCGGTCGAGCGCACCGACGTGACGAACACGGCGATCATCGGCAGCAGCCAGATCACGAGCGCGACGGGCAGCGACAGCTTGTACAGCCGGCGCGATACCGGCTTCCAGTGGGCAACGGGTGTCGGAAACATGATGAATGAACTCCCGAAAGGTCACTGTTCGTTGCGCAGCATGCGGCGCAACTGGAACGCGATGTAGACGAGCATGATCGCGAACAGCACGACCGCGATCGACGCGGAATAGCCGAGCCGGTAGTACTTGATCGCCTGGTCGTACATGTAATACGCGAGCACGGTCGAGCTCTCGAACGGGCCGCCGCCCGTCATCACCGAGATCAGGTCGAAGCTGCGCAGCGCGCCGATCACGGTGACGACGATCGCCATGAACGTGGTCGGCCGCAGCTGCGGCAGCACGACGTGCCACAGCAGCGCGAAGCCGCGCGCGCCTTCCATCCGTGCGGCTTCGATCTGTTCCGGGTTGACCGACGTGAGGCCGGTCAGGTACAGGATCATGCAGTACGCCGTTTGCGGCCACAGCGCGGCCAACACGATGCCGAAGGTCGCGTAGCGCGCGTCGCCGAGCACCGGGATGCCGTGCCCGGCGATGAGCGCGAGCAGCCCGAAGGTCGGATCGTAGAACCACGAGAAGATCAGCCCGACGACCACGCCCGACAGCACGAACGGTGCGAAGAACAGCGACTTCACGAGGCGGATGCCGCCGACCGCCTGGTTCAGGTACAGCGCGAGCGCGAGGCCGAGCGGCGGCGCGAGCATGAACAGCACGAGCCAGATCACGTTGTTGCGCAGCGCCGTGTAGAACGTCGGCGCATGCAGCAGCTCCGCGTAGTTCGCGAGGCCGACGAAGGTGCGCTCGGTCATCCCGTCCCAGTTGTACAAGCTCAGCCACAGCGTCGACAGGATCGGCCAGATCACATAGACGGCCACCATCGCGCAGGCCGGCGCGAGAAAGAGCCACGCGGCGCGCCGTTGCCGCCGCACGGCGGGCGACGGGCGGCGCGCGGGCAATGCGTCGGCGGATGAGCCGCGCGACGGCGGCGCGGCGCCGGCGGGCGGGGGGGACGCGATCGGACTGGACACGGCAAGCCTCCTGAAACGGACACGGCGGCGCGCCGCCGCCGGTTGGGTCACGCGGTCACTTCTTGTAGATCCGCTTGCGGGTCTGTTCGAGTTGCGCGAGCACCGTGTCGAGCTGCGCGGGATTCGCGACGAACTGCTGCATGCCCTTCATCCCCTCGTCGGCCATTTCCTTCGTCATGTCGCGGTCGTAGAACTGCGCGACGCCGCCCTTCGTGTCGGCGAGGATCCGGAAGCCGATCCGCGAGATCGGATCGGCCGGCTCCGGCGACTTGCTGTTGGCCGACAGCGAACCGAGCCCTTCGGCGAGTTTCGCGCCGATCTCGGGCGTTTCGACGAATGCGAGGAACGTGTGCGCGTCGGCCTTGTTCTTCGCCTTGGTCGGGATGTGCAGCGATTCGACCGGGCCGTCCTCGGCGGTCGGCACCTTCGGGTCGATGACGGGGAAGCGGTAGTAGCCCATTTCCGGCTTCACGTTCGGCGGAAAGCCGGCCGCGATGAAGGTGCCCATCAGCATCATCGCGGCCTTGCCCTGGAACAGGAACGGCTGCGCGCCGTCGAGATCGTAGGACAGCGCGTTGTCGATGAAGTAGCCCGAGTCGATCAGCGATTTCCACGTCGTGTAGACCTTCTTCACGCGCGGGTCGGTGTACGCCACGTCGCCGGCCATCAGCTGCTGGTGAAACGCGTTGCCGTTCAGGCGCAGGTCGAGATAGTCGAACCAGCCGGCGAGCGTCCACGCGTCGCGGCCGCCGATCGCGATCGGCGTGATGCCGGCCGCCTTCAGCTTCTTGCACGCATCGAGAAACTGGTCCCAGGTCTTCGGTTCGTCGGCGATGCCGACCTTGCGGAACAGGTCCTTGCGGTAGAAGAGGCCCCACGAGTAGTAGACGGTCGGCGCCGCGTACTGCTTGCCGTTATACGACGACGCGCTGCGCGTCGACGCGTACATCGCGTCCCAGCCGTTCTTCGTCCAGTCGCCGCTCAGGTCCTCGAACAGTCCGCGCTTCGCGTAGTACGCCATCCGCTCGCCCGCGTGCCAGTTCACGACGTCCGGCGCGACGGTCGTGAGCCACGCGGGGAGCTGCACCTTGTACGCTTCCTCGTCGACGAAGGTCGGCTTCACGTCGATGTCGGGATGGGCCTTGTGGAACGCTTCGATCGTCGATTGCCACACGGCGCGCTGGCTCGCGCCCTTGAACGCGATGTTGATGGTCAGCGTGCCGGCATCGGCGGGCGTCGTCGCGCCGAACGACGCGAACGCGATGGCGGCGGCGCTCGCCAGGCGGGCAGCGACGCGAAGGGGGCGATGGGTCATGAGTGTCTCCAGTCCTGTGTGTCGTTGTTTGTGCGTGACCCGGCGCGTGGCGGCGCCGGGGGCGGTTGCTACGAACGGCTTCGATACACGGCCACGCCTTGCGGCTCGACCTGCGCGGCGCCGACCACGAACGCGGACGGCGGTACGCCGTCGATCGCATGCGGCGTGTCGCGATAGTTGAATACGTAGGTCAGGCCGCCGCGCCGGCTCACGCGCACGGTGTCGCCGAGCGGCGTCGGGGCCAGGCCCGCAACGGCTGCGACATCGGCGAACAGCCGCGCGGTGGTCGCGTCGTCGAACAGCGCGGCCCAGTAGTGCAGCGTGCCGTGCGACACGCAGGCCGGATGGCCGTCGGCGAAGCGTGCGTGCACGACGCAGCGGGCGCCGTCGTCGTTCAATTCGACGAGGTCGCGCCAGTGACGCGCTTCGCCCGCGAGCGGCGAGCCGTCGCGCAGCGTGCCATCGATCCGTTCGGTCAGGTTCGGCCGCAGCGATTCGACGCGCCACACGCGTACCGGCAGGATCGATGCGAGCGGGCCGGGCGGCAGCGCCGGCGGAATCTGCAGGTCGGCCGTCTTCGAGCCGGTGCGCGGGCCGAACACCGCGTGCGCACCCGACGCGGCGAGCCGCGACGCGAAATCGTCCGGCACGACCGGCAGCGGCGGCACGACGACGAGCCGGTAGCCGTCGAGCGGCGCATGCGCGGACACGATGTCGACGTCGAGGCCGAGCGAGCGCAGCGCCGAGTAGTACTCGAACGCGAAACGCGGGTAGTGGAAATCGGCGCCCTGCGGCTGCACTTCGAACAGCCATTTCGCTTCGTAGTCGAACACCAGCGCGACCGGCGCGCGCACCGGGCCGGTTGCGTCGGCATCCGCGCCGGCGTCGAGCACGGCGGCGATTTCCTGCGCGACGCGCTGCGCTTCGCGGCCGCCTTCGTCGAGCCGGTTGTCGGGGGTGTTCAGGCCCGCGTGCATCTGCTCCTGCGCGAACGGCGCCTGCCGCCAGCGGAAGTACGATACGCAGCCGGCGCCGTGCGCGAACGCTTCCCAGCTCCACAGCCGCACCATGCCCGGCAGCGGCGCGGGGTTCCAGTGCGCCCAGTTCACCGGGCCCGGCTGCTGCTCCATCACCCAGAACGGCAGCTTCGACATGCCGCGATAGAGATCGTGATTGAACGACGCGAAATCGGGATGGCCGGTACGCAGCCAGCGCGCCTTCACGTCGGGCGCGAACCACAGCTCCTCGAGCGCGCCGAGCGGATAGCTGTCCCACGTCGCGACGTCGAGGTCGCGCGCGACTTCGTAGTGATCGAACTCGGTGAACAGCTGCATGAAGTTGTGCGCGACGACGCGGCCCGGCGAGTGCGCGCGGATCACGTCGACCTGCATCCGGTGATAGCGCGCGAGCTCGTCGGACGCGAAGCGCCGGTAGTCGAGGCGATGCGACGGATGGGCTTCGGTCACGGTGCCCACCGGCGCGTCGACTTCGTCGAAATGGCGATACTCCATGCTCCAGAACACGGTGCCCCACGCGCGGTTCAGCGCGCCGATCGTGCCGTAGCGCGCTTTCAGCCATTCGCGAAAGCGCACGAGCGCGGCCGGCGAGTAGCTGACGACGGTCTGGTGGCAACCCAGCTCGTTGTCGGTCTGCCAGTAGCGCACGGCCGGGTGGCGGCCGTAGCGTTCGGCGACCGCCGTGCAGATCTGGCGCGACGCTTCGAGATAGGTCGGCGACGAGAAGTCGTAGTGGCGGCGCGAGCCGAACGCGCGCGGCCGGCCGTCGGCGCCGATCGCGAGGATATCGGGATGGCGGTCGACCAGCCATTTCGGCGGCGTCGCGGTCGGCGTGCACATCACGATCTCGAGGCCGGCCGCGCCGAGCACGTCGACCGCGCGGTCGAGCCAGCCCCAGTCGTATTCGCCCGGCGACGGCTCGATGCGGCTCCATGCGAATTCGGCGATCCGCACCTGCTCGATGCCGAGCGCTTTCATCCGGCGGGCGTCGTCGGCCCACATCGATTCCGGCCAGTGTTCCGGGTAGTAACAGACTCCGAGGCGCATGCCCGATCCTTATGCGTAGTGGTGGACGGGAAGGTCGGCGCACGCGGGCACCGCGCGGCCGTCTTCGGTGAACAGGTGGCAGGCCGCGGCCGGCGCGTGCACGTGCACGCGTTCGCCGGTGCGCACCTGCGCGTCGCCGGGCACTTTCGCGATCAGTGGCGTCGCGTTCGGCTGGCCGGCCGGATCGAGGTGCACGTAGGTCTGCTCGCCCAGGCGTTCGACGAGCGCGACGTCGCGCGCGAGCGTCGTCGCGTCGGGCGCGGCGCCGAGCGTCAGGTGTTCGGGGCGGATGCCGAGCGTCACGGCGGCGCCGGCGGAGAGCGCCGAGCCGTCGCGCGGCAGCACGAAGGTTTCGCCGGACGGCACGAGCGTGACGGCCGTGCGACGCGCGTCGCATGCGGTCACGACGGCCGGCAGGAAGTTCATCCGCGGCGAGCCGATGAAGCCCGCGACGAAGCGGCTGGCCGGATGGTGGTAGAGGTCGAGCGGCGCGCCGACCTGCGCGATGCTGCCGTGCTGTGCGGTATCCGCGCCGGCGTGCAGCAGCACGATCTTGTCGGCGAGTGTCATCGCCTCGGTCTGGTCGTGCGTCACGTAGACGACGCTCGCGCGTTCGAACTGACGATGCAGCCGCGCGATCTCGATGCGGGTCTGGCCGCGCAAGGCCGCGTCGAGGTTCGACAGCGGTTCGTCGAACAGGAACACGCCGGGCTCGCGCACGATCGCGCGGCCGATCGCGACGCGCTGCCGCTGGCCGCCGGACAGCGCCTTCGGCTTGCGCTCGAGCAGCGTGTCGAGCTGCAGGATGCGCGCGGCGTCGCGCACCTTCCGGTCGATCTCGGCCTTCGGCACGCGCGCGAGCTTCAGCCCGAACGCCATGTTCTCGTACACCGTCATGTGCGGAAACAGCGCGTAGCTCTGGAACACCATCGCGACGCCGCGCTGGGCGGCCGGCACGTCGTCGACGCGGCGGCCGTCGATCGACAACTCGCCGGCGCTCAGATCCTCGAGCCCGGCGATCATGCGCAGCAGCGTCGATTTCCCGCATCCGGACGGCCCGAGAAACACGCAGAACTCGTGCGCGCCGATCTCCAGATCGACGTCGCGAATGACCGGCGCGTGCTCGCCGTAGGCTTTCTGCACGCGTCGCATCGAGATGCTCGCCATTGTCTCCGCTCCATGTTTTAATGCGCCGTACGACTTGATTAAGCGCTTAATCACCGCGATCAAAAAAAGGGGCGATGCGATCGCGGCCGAGTCGCGCCCGTTGGCGGGCGGCAAGGTGTGCGGCGATAGTGCGCCGCTTCGGTGAGCGAAGCAAATACTGGATCGACGTCTCATATAGTGGGTAAGCGATGGCAACACTGGATGAAGTGGCGCGCCGCGCCGGCGTGACGGCCGCGACGGTGTCGAACGTGCTGCGCGACCGCGGCCGGGTGGGCGACGCGACGCGCGCGCGGGTGCTCGAAGCGGTCGACGCGCTCGGCTATCGGCCGCATCTCGCCGCGCGGGCGCTGGCGGAAGGGCGCGCGCCGACGGTCGCGCTGATGGTATCGAGCATCGCGAACCCGTTCTATCCGGAGTTCGCGCTGGCGGTCGAGCGCGCGGTGCGCCGCAACGGGCAGTTCCTGATCGTCTGCAACACGAACGAAGATCCGTTGCAGGGGCGAGCGTATCTCGACCAGATCGCCGGCACGGTCTCCGAAGGAATTCTCGTGACCAACGCGAACCTGCATCTGCCGGATCTGCTCGACGTCGCGCGGCGCGGTGTGCCGGTCGTGCTGTGCCTGTGGGAGCGGCCCGAGGCGCCGCCCGACGGGCTGCCATGCGTGGCGATCGATTTCCGCGAGGCGGGGCGGATCGCGACGCGGCATCTGCTCGAACTCGGCCATCGCGAGATCGGCGTGATCGTCGGCGGGTCGGCAAACGGCGTGCAGGCCGCGCGCTACGACGGCTGCGTCGACGTGATGCGCGAAGCCGGGCTGGACGCGTCGCGCGTCGGCGCCGGGCACGATTCGATCGAGGGCGGCGTGCGCGCGGCCGGGCAGTTGCTCGATGCGCATCCCGAGCTGACCGCGCTCGTCGCGACCAACGACCTGCCGGCGATCGGCGCGATGCACGCGGCGGCCGATCGCGGCCGGCGCGTGCCCGACGATCTGTCGATCGTCGGCATCACCGACATCCATCTCGCCCGCGACACGCGGCCCACGCTGACGACCGTCGCGATCCCGACCGCCGAGGCGGCCGGTATCGCGGTCGAATTGCTCAATACGCTGCGCGAGGCGGGCGGGCGGGGTGACGACGCATCGCGCGTGCGGGTCGCGTCACCGCCGACGCTGGCGGTGCGCGGTACGACGGGGCCGGTGCACGGCCGCGCACCGCACCGTGCCGGGCGGTCGCGCCGCACGTAAGGCCGCGAACCGGCCAGGTGGCGGCGCGAGGTTCGTTGGTAGAATTCGCATCCGTGGACAGCCGCCGGCAGCGACCCAGCCAGCCGGCGGCTACGCCAGACCGCCGACCCGCGCCCGCTTCGGCGCTCGATCCAATACGTGAATGAAGAAAACCGTCAAGACAGGTACGGCATCGGCTTCCGGCACGGCGCGCGCACGCCGGCCCACGCAGGCGGAGCGCAGCCAGGCGACGCGTGAGCGCGTCATTGCCGCCGCGATATCGCTGCTGCACAGGGAAGGCTATTCTGGCGCGACGACGCTCGCGATCCGGCGCGAGGCCGACGTCAGCATGGGCGCCATGCAGCACCAGTTTCCGACCAAGGCGGAATTGATGGCCGCGGTGCAGGAACGGCTCACCGGCGATCGCTTCGCGCAGTTCGAACGCGCGGCGCGCAGCGCCACGACGCCGCTCGAGCGGATCGACCGGATGCTCGATGTCGCGGGCGTGCTCATCGGCACGCCGCTATTCGCCGCCAGCATGGAGATCCAGTTGGCGCGGCGCGCCGACAAGGAGCTCGACGAGGCGGTGACGCGTATCCTCAGGCCGTTCGGCGAGGGGTTTCGCGCATTGATGGACGATGCCGTCGCGGGTTTCGATCGTGCGATTGCGCTCAAGATCACGCAATTGCAGTTACTGGCCGGATCGATGATCCGCGGGTTGACCATCGATGTCGTGACGGGCAGTGACCCTGCCGTGGCGCGGGCCGCATTCGCGCTCTGGCGTGAAATCGCGCTGCGGCACATCACGGACATGGCGCAATCTACTGCGCCGGCGCCCACGAAAACCGGCAAGCGCCGCGCTTCACGCTGATATCCCGCTGACGATGTGGGCCGCGCGCATCGTCGCGCCGGCCTCAACCACCTTCGACGAGCCGCAGCACGGTGCGTCGCGCCGAATCGAGATGCGCGACGGTCATCGCGCGTGCCGCCCGCGCATTGCGTTCGCGACATGCCTGCAGAATCTCTTCGTGATCGACCTGGAACGACGGCGTATCCGCGAGCAGCGTGGCCTGCAGGCGCTCGTAACGTTCGACCTGGCTGCGCAGCTCCGCGATCGACTTCAACTGCCGCGCGTTGCCGCAGCACGCATACAGCAACGCGTGGAATTCGCGGTTCAGCTCGCCTTGCCGGCGCGGCGCCGTCGCATCGCCGAGCAGCCTATGCACGAGTTCGGCGCGCGCGAGCGTCTCGTCGTCGAGCCGCTTCACGCTGCGGTAGATCGCATCGCCTTCGAGCAGCACGCGCAAATCGTAGATTTCCTGCACGTCGGACGCGCTCAGCATCCGCACGACCGCGCCGCGATTCCTGAAGATATCGAGCAAGCCTTCGCGTTCGAGCCGCTGGATCGCTTCGCGCATCGGAATTCGGCTGATGCCGAACCGTTCGGCCAGGTCGCGCTCGACGAGCCGCTCGCCGGCCGCCAGCTCGCCGTTGATGATCATGTCGCGCAGCGACGCGGCGACCGCGTCAGCGGTGGAGTCGAGTTTGGCTTCCATGCCTGCGTGTTCCGTTATTTTGGAATAATGGTATACCAAACGACGATCCGGTGCCAGAATGGCGATCACCGGCGGGCTTCACGTAACGGCGTCCGGCCCGTTCGGACCGGTCAAGACAACCGACATCAATGGAGAGCGAGATGGCATCGGGTGAACATCACTATCGCGTCGCAGTGGAGTGGACGGGCAATCGCGGCACCGGCACGTCGGGGTATCGCGAGTACGGCCGCGATCACGTGATCCGCGCCGGTTCGAAGCCGGATATCCCCGGTTCGTCGGACCCGGCGTTCCGCGGCGACGCGGCGCGCTGGAACCCCGAAGACCTGCTGCTCGCGTCGGCGTCGGCATGCCACAAGCTCTGGTATCTGCATCTGTGCGCGGAGGCCGGCATCCGCGTACTGGCCTACGTCGACCACGCGGAAGGCATGATGGTCGACGGCGCCGGAGCGGGCCGCTTCACCGAGATCGTGCTGCGGCCGCAGGTGACGATCCGGGCCGGCGACGATCGCGAACGGGCCGCGCATCTGCATCACGATGCGCATGCGCAGTGCTACATCGCGAATTCGGTCAACTTCCCGATTCGCTGCGAACCGGTGGTCGAGTTTGCCGCGGAGTAGGCAACCGCAGCTGCACAGTCACGGCGCGACGCCGTAAACCTCCCGCGCCGCGGCCCGAATCGCATCGACCATCACCGCGACGGCCGGCGAATGCAGCCGGTCGGTGCGCGTGATGAGCCCGAAATCGTCCATCCGGCAATCCATCTCCAGCGGCAGCACCGTGACGATGCCGTGCCGCGCGTAGTAGTGCGCGACGTCCTCGGCGAGCACCGCGATCATGTCGCTCTGCTCGATCAATTGCGTGATGAACAGCAGCGCGGCCGTCTCGACGACGTTCGCCGGCGGCGCGAGGCTCGCGCGCTGGAACACGAGCTCGAAGCGGTGACGCAGCACGCTGCCGGCCGGCGGCACGACCCACGCGGCGCGCTGCACGTCTGCGAGCGACAGCGGCGCCTGCGCGAGCAGCGGGTGGCCGGGCCGCACGACGGCGGCCACCGACTCGCCGGTCAGCGGTTCGTAGCGCAGGCGCAGCTTGTCGTGTTCGGCGGACAGCCGGCCGAGCACGATGTCGATCTTTTCCTGAGCGAGGTGTTCGAGCAGCACGTTGCTGGTGTCGATCTCGACCGACACGTGCAGGCCCGCATGCGTGCCCTTCACCGCGGCGACGGCCGGCGGCACGAGCCGCAGGCCCGGCGACGTGATCGCCCCCACGGCGACGTGGCCGAGATGCCCGGCCTTTAGCGCGGCCAGCTCCTCGCGCGCCTGGTCGAGGCTGCCGAGCGCCGCGCGCGCGTGGCGGATCAGCGCGTCGCCGTACAGCGTCGGCCGCATCCCGCGCGGCAGGCGCTCGAACAGCACCGCGCCGATCGATTCCTCGAGTTCGCGCAGCAGCTTCGACGCGGCCGGCTGCGTCATGTTCAGCGCGGCCGCCGCGCGGTGAATGCTGCCTTCGTCGGCGAGCGCGACGAGCAGCAGCAACTGGCGCGTCTTCAGGCGGGCGCGGTTTCCCCACGGGCTGGCTTCGGTCATCGTACGGGTTTATATCGATATCTGAATCGATATCGTAATCGCCTAAATCGTCATTAGCCAGTTATCAAAATTCTGCCTAGACTGCGCCGGTATCCCGTCACCACAGGACTGACGATGTCGGCAACAAAACCCAGGCTGCGCTCCGCTCAATGGTTCGGCACGAACGACAAGAACGGCTTCATGTACCGAAGCTGGATGAAGAACCAGGGCATTCCCGATCACGAATTCGACGGCCGGCCGATCATCGGCATCTGCAACACGTGGTCCGAACTGACGCCGTGCAACGCGCACTTTCGCAAGCTCGCCGAGCACGTGAAGCGCGGAATCTCGGAAGCGGGCGGCTTCCCGGTCGAGTTCCCGGTGTTCTCGAACGGTGAATCGAACCTGCGCCCGTCCGCGATGCTCACGCGCAATCTTGCGTCGATGGACGTCGAGGAAGCGATCCGCGGCAACCCGATCGACGCGGTCGTGCTGCTCGCCGGCTGCGACAAGACGACGCCCGCGCTGCTGATGGGCGCGGCAAGCTGCGACGTGCCGGCGATCGTCGTGTCGGGCGGCCCGATGCTGAACGGCAAGCTCGAGGGCAAGAACATCGGTTCGGGCACGGCCGTGTGGCAGCTGCACGAAGCGCTGAAGGCCGGCGAGATCGACGTGCATCACTTCCTGTCGGCCGAAGCCGGGATGTCGCGCTCGGCCGGCACCTGCAACACGATGGGCACCGCGTCGACGATGGCGTGCATGGCCGAGGCGCTCGGCGTCGCGCTGCCGCACAACGCGGCGATTCCGGCCGTCGATTCGCGCCGCTACGTGCTCGCGCACATGTCGGGTATCCGGATCGTCGAGATGGCGCTCGAAGGGCTCGTGCTGTCGAAGATCCTGACGCGCGCGGCGTTCGAGAACGCGATCCGCGCGAACGCGGCGATCGGCGGTTCGACCAATGCGGTGATTCACCTGAAGGCGATTGCCGGCCGCATCGGCGTGCCGCTCGAACTGGAAGACTGGATGCGCATCGGCCGCGACACGCCGACGATCGTCGACCTGATGCCGTCGGGGCGCTTCCTGATGGAAGAGTTCTATTACGCGGGCGGCCTGCCGGCCGTGCTGCGCCGGCTCGGCGAAGGCGGGCTGCTGCCGCACCCGGACGCGCTGACCGTGAACGGCAAGTCGCTGTGGGACAACGTGCGCGAAGCGCCGAACTACGACGATGAAGTGATCCGTCCGCTTGACCGCCCGCTGATCGCGGACGGCGGGATCTGCATCCTGCGCGGCAATCTCGCGCCGCGCGGGGCGGTGCTGAAACCGTCGGCGGCGAGCCCCGAACTGCTGAAGCATCGCGGCCGCGCGGTGGTGTTCGAGAACCTCGACCACTACAAGGCGACGATCAACGACGAAGCGCTCGACATCGACGCGAGCTCGGTGATGGTGCTGAAGAATTGCGGGCCGCGCGGTTATCCGGGCATGGCCGAGGTCGGCAACATGGGGCTGCCGCCGAAGCTGCTGCGCCAGGGCGTGAAGGACATGGTGCGGATTTCCGATGCGCGGATGAGCGGCACCGCGTACGGCACGGTCGTGCTGCACGTCGCGCCGGAAGCCGCGGCCGGTGGGCCGCTTGCTGCCGTGCGCAACGGCGACTGGATCGAACTCGACTGCGAGGCCGGCACGCTGCATCTGGACATTACGGACGAGGAGCTGCAGCGCCGCCTGTCGGACGTCGATCCGACCGCGGCGCCGGGCGTGGCCGGGCAGCTCGGCAAGGGCGGTTACGCACGGCTGTATATCGATCACGTGCTGCAGGCCGACGAGGGGTGCGACCTCGACTTCCTGGTCGGCATGCGCGGCGCGGACGTGCCGAGCCATTCGCATTGAGTGGCGGGCGGTGACCGCCGGTTGTGCAGAGATACGGCCCGCGTAAGCGCTAAAGCGCTAACGTGGGCCGACCGCGATGCATGGGGCCCACGTAAGCGCTGAAGCGCTAACGTGGGCCGACCGCGAAGCATGGGGCCCACGTAAGCGCTAAAGCGCTAACGTGGGCCGACAGGAGACAAGATGACGACGCAGTACACGCCCGCTCAGGCCGCGGCGGAACAGTCCGATTCGCCGGCAGCCGTCGACGAACGGCAACTGACCCGCCTGCTCACGCGCAAGCTGGTGCCGTTCCTCGCGCTGATCTACGTGGTCGCGTACGTCGACCGTACCGTCGTCGGCTTCGCGAAGCTCCACATGAACGCGGCGATCGGCCTCGGCGACGCCGCGTACGGGCTCGGCGCCGGACTGTTCTTCATCGGCTACTTCCTGTGCGAGGTGCCGAGCAACCTCGCGCTCGGCCGCTTCGGCGCACGCGTGTGGTTCGCGCGCATCCTCGCGACGTGGGGCGTGATCACGATGGCGATGGCGCTCGTGCAGGGGCCGACCAGCTTCTACATGCTGCGCTTCCTGCTCGGCGCGGCCGAAGCCGGCCTCTATCCCGGCATCCTGTACTTCCTCACGCAATGGTTCCCGATGCGGGATCGCGCCCGCGTGATCGGCCTGCTCGTGCTCGCGCAGCCGCTCGCCGGTATCGTCACCGGGCCGCTCGCCGGATGGCTGCTGTCGACGCACGGGTGGTTCGGCCTGTCGGACTGGCAGACACTGTTCGTCGTCAGCGGCTTGCCGGCCGTGCTGCTCGCATGGCCGACGCTGCGGCTGTTGCCCGAATCGCCCGCGCATGCGCGCTGGCTGAACGACGACGAACGCCGCTGGATCGCGCGGCAGCTCGCCGCCGACCGCGACACGTATCGCCCCGATTCGCACGGCAATCCGCTCGCCGCGTTGCGCGACCGCCGCGTGCTGCTGCTCGCCGCGCTGTTCCTGCCGTTCCCGCTGTGCATCTACGGGCTGTCGCTGTGGCTGCCGACGATCATCCACGCGTTCGGCGCCGGCGATGCGACGACCGGCCTGCTGTCCGCCGTGCCCTACCTGTTCGCGGTGGTCGGCCTGCTCGTCGTGCCGCGCCATTCGGATCGCAAGCGCGAGCGCTACTGGCACATCGTCGTCGTGTCGGCGGCCGCCGCCGTGACGATGGCCGCGAGCGCGTGGGTGCGGCAGCCGGCGCTGCAATTCATGTTCATCTGCCTGACCGCGTTCTCGCTCTATTCGATCCAGGCCGTCGTGTGGGCGCTGCCCGGCGAATTCCTGGCCGGCACGAGCGCCGCGGTCGGCATCGCAGCGATCAATTCGCTCGCGAATCTCGGCGGCTACGTCGGGCCGTACGGGATCGGGCTGATCAAGGCATCGACCGGCAGCCTCGCGGCCGGCCTGTACTTTCTCGCGGCGACGCTGCTGTTCGCGGTGCTGATGACGTTCGTGGTCCGGGCCGCACTGCGCGCGCCCGAGCCGGCCGCGGGCGCATTCGCCCGCGAATCCTGAACGCCTTGTTTTCCGGCTGAACGCCGATTCGACTGACGCAGGACCCACCATGACATCGAGCAGCACACCGCGCTATCGCGGCATCTTCCCCGTCGTTCCGACGACGTTTTCCGACACCGGCGAGCTCGACCTCGCGAGCCAGAAGCGCGCGGTCGACTTCATGATCGACGCCGGATCGGACGGGCTGTGCATCCTCGCGAACTTCTCCGAGCAGTTCGCGATCACCGACGACGAACGCGACGTGCTCACGTGCACGATCCTCGAACACGTCGCCGGCCGCGTGCCGGTGATCGTCACGACGTCGCACTACAGCACGCAGGTTTGCGCGGCGCGCAGCCTGCGCGCGCAGCAGCTCGGCGCGGCGATGGTGATGGCGATGCCGCCGTATCACGGCGCGACGTTTCGCGTGCCGGAAGCGCAGATCTTCGATTTCTTCGCGCGCGTGTCCGATGCGATCGACATCCCGATCATGATCCAGGACGCGCCGGCGAGCGGCACGCCGCTGTCCGCGCCGTTCCTCGCGCGGATGGCCCGCGAGATCGAGCAGGTCGCGTACTTCAAGATCGAGACGCCGGGTGCGGCGAACAAGCTGCGCGAGCTGATCCGGCTCGGCGGCGACGCGATCGAGGGGCCGTGGGACGGCGAGGAGGCGATCACGCTGCTCGCCGACCTCCATGCGGGCGCGACCGGCGCGATGACGGGCGGCGGCTTCCCGGACGGTATCCGGCCGATCCTCGAAGCATGGCGCGACGGGCGCCACGACGATGCGTTCGCGCATTACCAGACGTGGCTGCCGCTGATCAATCACGAGAACCGCCAATCCGGGATCCTCACCGCGAAGGCGCTGATGCGCGAAGGCGGCGTGATCGCGTGCGAGCGGCCGCGGCATCCGATGCCGGAACTGCACCCGGACACGCGCGCGGAATTGCTCGCGATCGCGCGCCGGCTCGATCCGCTCGTGCTGCGCTGGGCGCGCTGAGCGATTCGCGAAGGAGAGACGCACGATGAGCCATCCAATTTCGCTGGGTGTCGTCGGGATCGGCAAGATCGCCCGCGACCAGCATTTGCCGGCGATCGCCGCCGAACCGGGCTTCGCGCTGACTGCCTGCGCGAGCCGTCACGCAGAAGTCAACGGCGTGCGCAATTATCCGGATCTGAACGCGCTGCTGGCCGCCGAGCCCGAGCTCGACGCGGTGTCGCTGTGCGCGCCGCCGCAGGTGCGCTACGCGCAGGCGCGCGCGGCGCTCGAAGCCGGCAAGCACGTGATGCTCGAGAAGCCGCCGGGCGCGACGCTCGGCGAAGTGGCGGCGCTGGACGCGCTGGCCCGCGAGCGTGGCCTCACGCTGTTTGCGACCTGGCATTCGCGCTGCGCGAGCGCGGTCGAGCCGGCGCGTGCATGGCTCGCGCAACGCACGATCCGCGCGGTGCAGGTGCGCTGGAAGGAAGACGTGCGGCGCTGGCATCCGGGGCAGCAGTGGATCTGGGAGCCGGGCGGCCTCGGCGTGTTCGATCCGGGCATCAACGCGCTGTCGATCGTCACGCGGATCCTGCCGCGCGAGCTGGTGCTGCGCGAGGCGACGCTGATCGTACCGAGCGACGCGCAGATGCCGATCGCGGCCGAACTCGATTGCGCGGATACCGACGGCGTACCGGTGCGCGCGGAATTCGACTGGCGGCATGGCCCGGTCGAGCAATGGGAGATCGCGGTCGACACGGCCGACGGCGTGCTCGCGATCAGCCGCGGCGGCGCGCAATTGTCGATCGCGGGCGAGCCGGTCGAGATCGGGCCGGAGCGCGAATACCCGGCGCTGTATGCGCATTTCCACGCGTTGATCGCGCGTGGAGAAAGCGACGTCGACGTGCGGCCGCTGCGGCTCGTCGCCGATGCCTTCCTGTTCGGCCGGCGCGTGCAGACCGACGCGTTCGGCCGCTGAACCTGCGTGCGCTTCGCCATGAAGCATGAAGCGCACGCGACGATTGATTGATATTTCGACACGCATCACGGCATCAGCCGATACCAAGGAGACACCATGAACCGCACGACTCACACGATCCGTCGACACACCCTGCGCGCGCTGCTGGCCGCGCTTTGCATCGCGCCGCTCGGGATGACGGGCGCCGCGCATGCCGATGCGCCGCTGAAGATCGGCTTCCTCGTGAAGATGCCGGAGCAGGCGTGGTTCATCAACGAGCAGAATGCGGCATCCGCGCTCGGCCAGAAGGAGAACTTCTCGGTCGTGAAGATCGGCACGCCCGACGGCGAGAAGGTGCTGGCCGCGATCGACAACCTCGGCTCGCAAGGCGCGCAGGGCTTCGTGATTTGCGCGCCGGACGTGCGCCTCGGGCCGGCGATCGCGTCGCGCGCGAAGCGCTACAACATGAAGTTCGTGACCGTCGACGACCAGCTCGTCGATTCGAGCGGCAAGCCGCTGCCGAACGTGCCGCACCTCGGGATGTCGGCGACCAAGATCGGCAACCAGGTCGGCCAGGCGATCGCCGACGAGATGAAGCGGCGCGGCTGGAAGCCGGAAGAAGTCGGCGCGCTGCGGATCACGAACTACGAGCTGCCGACCGCGAAGCTGCGCACCGACGGCGCGACGCAGGCGCTGCTCGCGAACGGCTTCCGCAAGGAGAACATCTTCGACGCGCCGCAGAAGACGACCGACGACGAAGGCGGCTTCAGCGCGGCGGCGCCCGTGCTCGCCCGCCATCCGAACGTGAAGAAATGGGTGGTCTACGCGCTGAACGAGGAAACCGTGCTCGGCGCGGTGCGCGCGACCGAACAGCTGCACATCCCGGCGGCCGACGTGATCGGCGTCGGCATCAACGGCGCGGGCGAGGCGTTCGCCGAGTTCCAGAAGAAGGAGCCGACCGGCTTCTACGGGACGATCGCGGTCAGCTCGACGAACCACGGCAAGGACAGCACGCAGAACCTCGTCGACTGGATCCGCAACGGCAAGACGCCGCCGGCCGACACGCAGACGAGCGGCAAGCTGATGACGCGCGCGAACTGGCAGGCCGTGCGCGCCGAACTCGGTATCTGAGCGGGGCGAGGCGAGAACGCGATGACGATGCAGACGATGACGGCCGTGTCCGGCCACGACGCCGAAGCGGGTACGCCGCCGGACGGCCCGCTGCTCGCGCTCGACGGCATCACCGTGACGTTTCCGGGCGTGCGTGCGCTCGACGCGGTGTCGCTGTCGGTGCGCGCGGGCGAAGTGCACGGGCTGATGGGCGAGAACGGCGCGGGGAAATCGACGCTGCTGAAGGTGCTGTCCGGCGTGAACCAACCGCAGGCCGGCACGCTGACGCTGAACGGCACGGCGCAGCGCTTCGCGTCGACGCGCGCGGCACTCGAGGCCGGCATCGCGATCATCTACCAGGAGCTGCATCTGGTGCCTGAGCTGACGGTCGCGGAAAACCTGATGCTCGGGCAATTGCCGAGCCGGCTCGGCGTGGTCGACGAACGTGCGCTCGCCGCGCGCGCGCTCGATGCGCTGGAGCGGCTCGGCGAGCACATCGATCCGGGCATCCCGGTGAAGTATTTGTCGATCGGCCAGCGCCAGATGATCGAGATCGGCAAGGCGCTGATGCGCGATGCGCGCGTGATCGCGTTCGACGAACCGACGAGCTCGCTGTCCGCACGCGAAACCACGCAACTGTTCCGGATCATCCGCGCGCTGCGCGCGGAAGGCCGCGCGATCATCTACGTCACGCACCGGATGGAGGAAGTGTACGAACTGTGCGACAGCGTGACGGTGTTTCGCGACGGCCGCCGCATCGACACGTTCGATTCCGTCGCCGATCTCGACCGCGACCGGCTGATCGGCTGCATGGTCGGCCGCTCGATCGAGGACGTGTACGGCTACCGGCCGCGCCCGGCCGGCGACGTGCTGATTGAAGCGAAGGGGCTGGCGGGGCCGGGGCTGGCCGAGTCCGTGTCGTTCACCGCGCGGCGCGGCGAGATCGTCGGCTTCTTCGGGCTCGTCGGCGCGGGCCGCTCGGAGTTGATGAAGCTGCTGTACGGCGCGGTACGGCCGACCGCCGGCCACGTCGAGCTGAACGGCAAGCGGGTGGCGTTCGGCAGCCCGCGCGACGCGGTGCGTGCCGGCATCGCGCTGTGCCCGGAAGACCGCAAGCAGGAAGGCATCGTCGCGATCGCGTCGGTGGCCGACAACCTCAACATCAGCGCGCGCCGTCATTTCAGCCCGGCGCGCGTGCTGCTCGACGGGCGGCGCGAACGCGAGCTCGCGCAGAAATACATCGAGCGCCTCGCGATCAAGACCCGCGACGGCGAAACGCCGATCGGCGCGCTGTCGGGCGGCAACCAGCAGAAGGTCGTGCTCGCGCGCTGGCTGGCCGAGCGCATCGACGTGTTCCTGATGGACGAGCCGACGCGCGGCATCGACGTCGGCGCGCGCGCCGAAATCTACAACCTGTTCTACGAACTCGCGGAAGCGGGCCGCACGGTGATCCTCGTGTCGAGCGATCTGGCCGAGGTGATCGGCGTGTCGGACCGCATCGTCGTGATGAAGGAAGGACGGATCGCGGGCGAGGTCGCGAAGGCGCAGGCGACGCCCGATGCGCTGATCAAGCTCGCGCTGCCGCGCTAGCGGCCCGCAGTCAAACTGGAAAGCAAACGTTATGAGCCAGGCAATGCAACCCCAACGTACTTCCCCCTCCCCGGATACGCCCGCCGTGCCCGCGCGCGCGCGCGGCGGCGTGTGGCAGTTGATCAACCGCTCCGGCATCGTGATGGTGTTTCTGGTGCTGTTCGCGACGCTGTCGCTGACCGTGCCGGACTTCCTCACGCCGCGCAACATCCAGGGCCTGCTGCTATCGGTCACGCTGATCGGTTCGATCTCGGTGACGATGATGTTCGTGCTCGCGCTCGGCGAAGTCGACCTGTCGGTCGCGTCGATCGTCGCGTTCTCGGGTGTGGTCGCATCGACGCTGATTACCGCGACGCACAGCATCGTGCTCGGCGTCGCGGCCGGCGTGCTCGCCGGCGGCGCGGTGGGGCTCGTGAACGGCGTGCTGATTGCGCGCTACCGGATCAACTCGCTGATCGTCACGCTCGCGATGATGGAAGTCGTGCGCGGGCTCGCATTCATCACGTCGAACGGCGACGCGGTGATGATCTCGGAAGAGCGCTTCTTCGATCTCGGCGGCGGGTCGTTCCTCGGCATCTCGTTTCCGATCTGGAGCAACATCGTCGGCTTCGTCGTGTTCGGCTTTTTGCTGCGCAAGACGGTGTTCGGCAAGAACGTGCTGGCCGTCGGCGGCAACGGCGAGGCCGCGCTGCTCGCGGGGCTGCCGGTGATGCGCATCAAGATCGCCGTGTTCGTGCTGCAGGGGCTCGTGACCGGCTTCGCCGGCGTGATGCTCGCGTCGCGGATGAGCCTCGGCGACCCGAAGACGTCGGTCGGTCTCGAGCTCGGCGTGATTTCCGCGTGCGTGCTCGGCGGCGTGTCGCTGACGGGCGGCGTCGCGACGATCTCCGGCGTGCTGGTCGGCGTGCTGATCATGGGCTCCGTGCAGGACGCGATGAGCCTGCTGAACGTGCCGACCTTTTACCAATATCTGATACGCGGCGGAATTCTGTTGCTCGCGGTGCTGTTCGACCAGTATCGTCGCAACCAGCGGCGCGCGATGAAGATCTGATTTCGACCACGCGCGGCCGCCTGCAAATACGACGAATATCGGGAGACGGCATGCAACAGACTCATCCGGGCACGGCGGCGACGCTGCTGGCCGACAGCCGCAACACGCTCGGCGAAGGCGCGACGTGGTGCGACAGGACGCACGCGCTGTACTGGGTGGACATCGAAGGCGCGCAACTGTGGCGCTGCCGCGCGGACGGTTCGGACCTCGCGCAATGGGCGATGCCCGAGCGGCTCGCGTGCTTTGCGCTGACCGACGAGCCGGACGTGCTGCTCGTCGGGCTCGCTACGCATCTCGCGTTCCTTGATCTGCGTAGCGGTGCGTTCACGCGGATCGTCGACGTCGAACCCGAGCTGCCGACGCGGCTGAACGACGGGCGCTGCGACGGTTCCGGCGCGTTCGTGTTCGGGATGAAGGACGAAGGCAGCGAGCCGCCGAAAGCGGTCGGCGGGTTCTACCGGCTCAATGCCGATCTGACGCTCGAACGGCTTGCGTTGCCTGCGGCCGCGATCGCGAACAGCATCGGGTTCTCGCCAGATGGGTCGAAGATGTATTTCTGCGATTCGCTGGTGCGCGAGATTTTTGTGTGCGATTACCGGGCGGGTGGCGATGTCGCGAACGTGAGGCCGTTCGCGCGGCTGACCGATGCCGATGGTGATCCGGACGGCTCGATCGTCGATCGCGACGGCGGGCTGTGGAATGCGCAGTGGGGTGGGCGGCGGGTAGTGCGTTATGGGCCCGATGGCGTCGAGACGGACCGCGTGGCGGTGCCGACCGCGCAGCCGAGCTGCGTTGCGATTGACGGTGACGGCCGGTTGTATGTGACGAGTGCACGTGTTGGCCTGAGCGATGATGCGCTGGCCGGCGATGCGCACGCCGGCGGTGTGTTCGTCGCGCAGACGCGGCATGCGGGGCTGGCGACTGCGCGGTTTGCGGGGACACATACTGGATGAATGGCGGGTGTGGACGGCAGGTTCTATCGGCCAGCGGGCAAAACGAAAGCCCCCGACTTGTGAAGGCTCGGGGGCTTTTTTTCTTTCACACTCAATCACGACAATTAAAATAAAGGTAGTCGGGCGCGAATCCAATCCCACTTGGTAGGCGGAATCGCAAGCAACTGCATCACATCCCTGCTCGAGCTATCGTAATATACGATTCCGCCGACGCCATCTACCAGTTCTCGCTCAGTTGCCGAATTTGCGTAGTATGAAAAATAGCGTTGAGCGCGCAATTCTCCGGTCCCGTCAAAAAGCTGAAATCTCACTTCATGCCCATTCCGGATGTTGGCGCCACACAACTTCGCGTAATATTCCACGCCTCCAAATTCTTTCTTCCCCCCATTCAGTTCTTTTTCGAAACAATCACACTGACCATAGTTTGGCCTGGCCATGTGAATGGAGAAGCCAGTCAGAAAAAACACAAGAATGACTAGCCCAGTGATTCTTGGGAGGCTGGTCTGCATATTTCTTCCTGTATTAACCATTGTTGGTTCCAGTATCGCAGTCACTATTCTTTTACCCCATCACGAAGTGACGAACCATTTTCAAGATGAGAATCGATTGTTTTCGGTAATTTAATGGATGTGCGGACCGGTAATTTCGTACTTATACGAGGCAACTGAGAACATGGAGGGACGTTAAGCGTGATGTCGCGACTATGCGTCCGTCCCCCCACCTGCTGGTAAGATGGCCCGCAATTCCACCCAGCCCGCGCCATGAGTTCCACCCCGACCAAGCCCGCCCGTTCGAAACCCGCCGCAAAGAACGTCGCCCGCACGCCGGCCGACAAGCCGAAGCCGCGCGTGCAACAACGCCTGACCTATGTGATCGGCGGCCTCGACCGGCTGCTGCGCCGCCACATGACCGACGCGCTCGCGCCGCTCGGCATCACGCTCGCGCAGTACACGGCGCTGTCGGTGCTCGAGGCGCGCGGCGCATCGTCGAACGCGCAGTTGGCCGAGCGCTCGTGGATCACACCGCAGTCGGCGAACGAGGTGATGAGCGTGATGGCCGCCCGCGGTTTCGTCACGCGCGAAGCCGACCCGTCGCACGGCCGCATCATCCTGCTGACGCTGACCGATGCGGGCGCGGCGATGCTGCGCGAATGCGAAGCCGTGCTGCGCCCGCTCGAAAAGCGCATGCTCGGCGACATCCCGGCCGACGACGCCGCGCACGTGCAGCGTGCGCTCGAACTGTTCTCGCGCAACCTGCGCGGCTGACCGCTTCCCCGGTTTTCACGACGCGGGCCTGCCAGGCCCGCGCTCGCTTCGTACGCGCCATCGGCGGCCTCCCGACCGCTCCCCGATTTCCCGTCGCTTTCCCCGCGTTCCGCTCCGGGTTTACACCGGCGCTCGTGCCGCTTGCAATATCAGGTAGCCTGATATTAAATGAAGTCGTCCGCAGCAGGGATGCTGCGCACCGAATCGCACTGGAAACGAACGACAGGAACAGACATGAGCAAGTATGACAACCGCTGGCAGACCGTTGAAGTGAAAGTGGAGGCCGGCATCGCGTGGGTGACGTTGAATCGCCCCGAGAAGCGCAACGCAATGAGCCCGACGCTGAACAGGGAGATGCTGGAAGTCCTCGACGCGGTCGAGTTCGACGACGAGGCGAAGGTGCTGGTGCTGACCGGCGCGGGCGCCGCGTGGACGGCCGGCATGGATCTGAAGGAATATTTCCGCGAGATCGACGGCGGTTCCGACGCGCTGCAGGAAAAAGTGCGCCGCGACGCGTCGGAATGGCAGTGGCGCCGTCTGCGGATGTACAACAAGCCGACGATCGCGATGGTGAACGGCTGGTGCTTCGGCGGCGGGTTCTCGCCGCTCGTCGCGTGCGACCTCGCGATCGCGGCCGATGAAGCGGTGTTCGGGCTGTCGGAGATCAACTGGGGCATCCCGCCGGGCAACCTCGTCAGCAAGGCGATGGCCGACACGGTCGGGCATCGCCGCGCGCTGCACTACATCATGACCGGCGACACGTTCACGGGCGCGGAAGCGGCCGAGATGGGTCTCGTGAACAGCAGCGTGCCGCTCGCCGGGCTGCGCGACGCGACGATCGCGCTCGCCGCGCGGCTGATGGACAAGAACCCGGTCGTGCTGCGCGCGGCGAAACACGGCTTCAAGCGTTCGCGCGAACTCACGTGGGAGCAGTGCGAGGATTACCTGTATGCGAAGCTCGACCAGGCGCAACTGCGCGACCCGGAGCGTGGTCGCGAGCAGGGGCTGAAGCAGTTCCTCGACGACAAGACGATCAAGCCGGGCCTGCAGGCATACAAGCGCTGAGACAAGCGCGGACGCAGCCGCCGGCTTCCCCGCCGGCGTAATCGCAAGAGACAGGCAAGGCAGGAGACGACATGACCGACAGACGGATGCTGATCGGCGGCGAGTGGTGCAACGCCCGCGACGGCCGCACCTTCGACCGCTTCAACCCCGCGACGGGCGCGCTCGCATCGCGCGCGCCGGCGGCCGGCGTGGCCGACGCCGACGCGGCGATCGACGCCGCGCATCGCGCGTTCCCCGCGTGGGCGGCACTCGCGCCGACCGAACGGCGCCGCCGGCTGCTGAAGGCGGCCGACCTGATGGACGCGCGCATCGACGAGATCATCGCGACCGGCGTCGCCGAAACCGGCGCGACGCCCGGCTGGCTCGGCTTCAACGCGACGCTCGCGGCGAACATGCTGCGCGAGGCCGCGTCGATGACGACGCAGATCGCCGGCGACGTGATCCCGTCCGACGTACCGGGCAACCTCGCGCTCGCGATGCGCGTGCCGTGCGGCGTGGTGCTCGGCATCGCGCCGTGGAACGCGCCGGTGATCCTCGGCACGCGGGCGCTGGCGATGCCGCTCGCCTGCGGCAACACGGTCGTGCTGAAGGCGTCCGAGGCGTGCCCGGGCGTGCACGCGCTGATCGGCGCGGTGCTGGACGAAGCGGGGCTCGGCGCGGGCGTGGTCAACGTGATCACGCACGCGGCGGCCGATGCGCCTGAGCTCGTCGAGCGGATGATCGCGCATCCGCAGGTGAAGCGGATCAACTTCACCGGGTCGACGCACGTCGGCCGCATCATCGCGCGCCACGCGGCCGCGCACCTGAAACCCGTGCTGCTCGAACTCGGCGGCAAGGCGCCGGTGCTCGTGCTCGACGATGCCGATCTCGATGCGGCCGTCGACGCGATCGCGTTCGGCGCATTCTTCAACCAGGGGCAGATCTGCATGTCGACCGAGCGCGTGATCGCCGCACGGCCGATCGCCGACGCGCTCGTCGAGCGGCTCGCCGCGAAGGCGCGCACGCTGGTCGCGGGCGATCCGCTGGCCGGCCATCCGCTCGGCACGATGGTCGATGCGTCGGCTGCCGCGCGCGCGGCGTCGCTGGTCGAGGATGCGCGTGCGCTTGGCGCGCAACTGCCGCTCGGCTGCCGTGTGGAAGGCGCGACGATGCAGCCGGCGATCGTCGACGGCGTGACGCGCGACATGCGGCTCTATCGCGAGGAGTCCTTTGCACCGGTCGTCGCGATCCTGCGTGCGGACAGCGACGACGAAGCGGTGGCGCTCGCGAACGACAGCGAATTCGGGCTGTCGGCGAGCGTGTTCAGCCGCGATATCGCACGTGCGATGGCGGTCGCGCGCCGGATCGAATCGGGGATCTGCCACGTCAACGGGCCGACCGTGCACGACGAAGCGCAGATGCCGTTCGGCGGCACGAAGGCGAGCGGCTACGGCCGCTTCGGCAGCCGCGCGTCGATCGCCGAATTCACCGAGCTGCGCTGGATCACCGTGCAGACCGCGCCGCGCCACTACCCGATATGAGCGAGCCGACGATGAATGCAGAGAAGGCGCCGCTTCAGGTCGGCCAACACGCCGACGCCGACGCCGTGCGCTACCGCGCGGCCGCCGTCGCGGTCGGCGCGGCCGAGATTCGCCGCGCCGACGACGGTACCTGGTACCTGCGCTCGCGCGAGCCGCTCGGCGATTACCCGACGCGCATCACCGACTGCCTCGTGCGCGGCGCGCACGCGCATCCCGACCGCGTGCTGGCCGCGCGGCGTGGCGCCGATGGCCGCTGGATCGAGATCACGTACGCGCAGATGCTCGAACGCGCGCGCGTGCTCGGCCAGGGTCTCGTCGATCTCGGGCTGTCGGCCGAGCGTCCGCTCGCGGTGCTGTCCGGCAACGATCTCGAGCATTTGCAGATGATGTTCGCGGCGATGCTGGCCGGCGTGCCGTATTCGCCGATCTCGCCCGCGTATTCGCTGGTGTCGACCGACTACGGCAAGTTGCGTCACACGCTCGGCGTGCTGCGGCCGGGCGCGGTGTTCGTCGCCGAACGTGCGCCGTTCGCGCGTGCGCTCGATGCGACGTTGCCGGCCGATGCAACGCTGATCGTGGCCCGCGACGCCGATGCGCAAACCGATGTCGCGAGCCGCACAGTGCCGCTGTCGCGCCTGCTCGCCACCGTTCCGCGCACGATCGACGCGATCCACGCGGCGGTCGGCCCCGACCATCTCGCGAAGATCCTGTTCACGTCCGGTTCGACGAAGCAGCCGAAGGCGGTGCCGACCACGCACCGGATGCTGTGCAGCAACCAGCAGATGCTGCGGCAGACGATGCCGGAACTCACGCGCGAGCCGCCGGTGCTGGTCGACTGGCTGCCGTGGAATCACACGTTCGGCGGCAGTCACAACCTCGGCATCGCGCTGTACAACGGCGGCACGCTGTATATCGACGACGGCCGCCCGATGCCCGGCCGCTTCGACGAAACCGTGCGCAACCTGCGCGAGATCGCGCCGACGATCTACTTCAACGTGCCGAAGGGCTGGGAAGAGCTGACCGCCGCGCTCGAACGCGATGCCGAGCTGCGCGACACGTTCTTCTCGCGCGTGAAGCTGTATTTCTTCGGCGGCGCGGGGCTGTCGCAGGCCGCATGGGACCGGCTCGACCGCGTGACCGAAGCGCATTGCGGCGAGCGCATCCGGATCATGGCCGGCCTCGGGATGACGGAGGCGTCGCCTTCGTGCCTGTTCACGACGGGACCGCTGATGCGCGCCGGCTATATCGGGCTGCCCGCGCCCGGCTGCGACGCGAAGCTCGTGCCGTGCGGCGGCAAGCACGAACTGCGCTTCAAGGGGCCGAACGTGATGCGCGGCTACTGGCATGCGGACGTCGATCCGCGCGACGTGTTCGACGAAGAAGGCTACTACCGCAGCGGCGACGCGGGCGTCTTTGCCGATCCGCAGCGACCGGAACTCGGGCTGCTGTTCGACGGGCGGCTCACCGAGGACTTCAAGCTGAGCAGCGGCACGTTCGTCAGCGTCGGGCCGTTGCGCGCGAATGCAGTGTCGACCGGCGCGCCGTACGTGCAGGACGTGGTCGTCACCGGGATCAATCGCGACGACATCGGCTTGCTGGTGTTCCCGCGCGTCGATGCCTGCCGTGCGCTGGCAGGGCTCCCGGCCGATGCGCCCGTGACCGACGTGCTGCGCGCGCCGGCCGTGCGCGCAGCATTCGCGGCGTGGCTCGCCGCGCTGAACCGCAACGCGAGCGGCGGGTCGACGTTCGTCGCGCGGATCCGGCTGATCGACACGCCGCCGTCGCTCGATCTCGGCGAAGTGACCGACAAGGGTTCGCTGAACCAGGCGGCCGTGCAGAAGCATCGCGCGGCGACGATCGACGCGCTGTACGACCCGGCGCGACGCGATCCCGACGTGATTTACGCGTAAGCAGCACGCACGGGCAGTTGCAGCGGTAAGCAGCACGCACAACGACCGGCCGGCCACGACACCGGCAGGCATTTTTTCGGCCAGTGAATCAGGTTGCCTGATAAAGGCGGCCGTTCATACGACACCTCGCGCGCCGAATCGCCACTGGCCGGCGGCGGCGCGCGGCGGCCGTTGCAGGGCCGACCGACTACAAAGACATGGGAATGGAGACATGAACACTTACGTTGCCGAAAAATCCACGGTCGCGACCACGCTCGCGCTGTGTTTCGCGATCGCTCTCCTCGAAGGGCTCGACCTGCAGTCGGTCGGTGTCGCCGCGCCGCGCATGGCGCGCGAATTCGGGCTGTCCGTGTCGCAGATGGGCATCGCGTTCAGCGCGGGCACCTTCGGGCTGCTGCCGGGCGCGATGCTCGGCGGGCGGCTCGCCGACCGGATCGGCCGCAAGCGTGTGCTGATCGCATCGGTCGTGCTGTTCGGGCTGCTGTCGATCGCGACGGCGCAGGTATCGACGTTCGCGATGCTCGTCGTCGTGCGCGTGCTGACCGGCATCGGCCTCGGCGGCGCGATGCCGAACCTGATCGCGCTGTCGTCCGAAGCGGTCGAGCCGCGCTCGCGCAGCAGCGCGGTCGCGACGATGTACTGCGGGATCCCGTTCGGCGGCGTGATCGCGTCGGTGATCGGCGTGCTGCTCGCGGGCGACACCGAATGGCGGCACATTTTCTACGTCGGCGGCGTGGGCCCGCTGCTGCTCGTGCCGCTGCTCGTGTGGTGCCTGCCGGAATCGCGCGCGTATCTCGACGTCGCGGGCACGCAGGCATCACGCACGAGCGTCGGGAAGACGCTGTTCGGCGACGGCCGCACGACGTCGACGGTCGCGCTGTGGGTCAGCTACTTCTGCACGCTGATCGTCCTCTACTTCCTGCTGAACTGGCTGCCGTCGCTGATGGCTTCGCGCGGGCTCGATCGCGCACACGTCGGCCTCGTGCAGATCGCGTTCAACGTCGGCGCGGGGCTCGGCGCGCTCGGCATCGGCGCGGCGCTCGACCGGATGCGCGCGTCGCGCGTGGTCGGCGGCATGTATGTCGGGATCGTGCTGTCGCTCGCCGCGCTCGCGGCCGCGCCCGGTTTCGCGTCGCTCGCGGCGGCCGCGTTCGCGGCGGGGATGTTCGTCGTCGGCGGGCAGTCGGTGCTGTATGCGCTCGCGGCGATCTACTACCCGACCGCGATGCGCGGCACCGGCGTCGGCGCGGCGGTGGCCGTCGGCCGGCTCGGCTCCGTCGTCGGGCCGCTCGCGGCCGCGACGCTGCTGGCCGCGGGCCGCAGCGCGCCGGTCGTGATCGGCGCGAGCATCCCCGTCACGCTCGTCGCGGCCTTCGCTGCATTCGTGCTGATTCGTCGCCCGCAAGCCGACGACTGACGTTTCGTTTTTTTCAAGGCGCGCCGTCAGAGCGCGCAATTCAACACGGTCTGGAGACGCAACGAAATGAAGACGAAGACAAGGAACGGCCTGCTGGCCGCCGGCGCGTGCTGCGCGCTTGCCGCGCCGGGCGCGCACGCGCAGTCGAGCGTGACGCTGTACGGGATCATCGACACGGGCGTCGAGTTCGTGTCGCACGCGAACGCGGCCGGCGACCACGTCGTGCGGATGCCGGGCGTGACGGGCGAGCTGCCGTCGCGCTGGGGGCTGCGCGGCACCGAGGATCTCGGCGGCGGCTACCAGGCGGTGTTCACGCTCGAAAGCGGCTTCAACGTACGCGGCGGCGATCTCGGCCAGGGCGGCCGGCTGTTCGGGCGCCAGGCCTTCGTCGGGCTGAAGAGCGGCTTCGGTACGCTCGCGTTCGGCCGTCAGTACACGATGACCTATCTCGCGCTGCAGGGCGCGGACATCATCGGCCCCGACATCTACGGGCTCGGCTCGTTCGACGCGTACGTGCCGAACGGCCGCGCCGACAACGCGGTGACCTACGTCGGCGCGTATCGCGGCGTGACGTTCGGCGCCGCGTATTCGTTCGGCCGCGACGGCGCGGGCACCGGCAACTCGCCGGGGCAGGGCACGTGCGCGGGGCAGGTGCCGGGCGACGCGGTGCAGTGCCGCAACTGGTCGGTGATGCTCAAGTACGACAGCGCGTACTTCGGTGCGGCGGCATCGTACGAGGAACAGCGCGGCGGCACCGGCGCGGCCGCCAACTTCTTCGACGGCGTGGCGCCCGTCCCGTTCACGAGCAGCGGCGGCAAGGATGCGCGTACGCACGTGAGCGCGTATGCGCAGGCGGCCGGCGCGAAGATCGGCGCGGGCTGGATCGGGCGGCGCGTGTCGACCGGTTCGCCGGCCGCGCCCGGCGCGCATTCGGACCTGTTCTTCGTCGGCGCGTCGTATGCGGTGAAGCCCGATTTCATCGTCGACGGCGAAGGCTACCGGATCGTCAACAGCGCGCACGACACGCGCGCGACGATGGCCACGCTGCGCGCGACTTATCTGCTGACCAAGCGCACGGCCGTCTATGCGCAATCGTCGTATCTGTGGAACAGCGCGCACGCGCGCTACTCGGTCAGCGGCGGCGGGCCCGGCACGACGCCCGGCGCAGGGATGGGGCAGCTCGGCGCGATGGTCGGCGTGCGGCACATGTTCTGATTCAGCGGCGTGACGAACCGAATGGGAGTTATCTTGAACAGGAAATCTGCATTCCTCTGTATTGCGCCGCTGTCCGCCGTCGCCCTGCTCGCCGGTTGCGGCGGCGACGATTCGATCAGCGCGCCGCCCACGCACCTGAGCGCCGCGACGCCGGCCGCGATGGCGCAGACCTGCGACGCGCTCGCCGCGAAGCTCGCGTATGCGAACACGTCGTTCACGTCGGTGACGACCGCGGCGGCCGGCGCGCTGACGGTGGCCGGCAAGCCGGTCGCCGAGCACTGCGTGATCGCCGGGAAAATGAACGAGCGCGTGAGCGCGGTGGACGGCAAGACCTATGCGATCGGCTTCGAGATGCGCTTGCCGAAAGCATGGAACGGCCGCTTCTTTTACCAGGCGAACGGCGGGCTCGACGGCAACGTCGTGACCGCGACCGGCGAGATCGGCGGCGGCGGGCCGCTGACCAACGCGCTGAACCAGGGTTTCGCGGTGATCAGCTCGGATTCCGGGCACAGCGCCGCGCAGAATCCGCTGTTCGGCCTCGATCCGCAGGCGCGGATCGACTACGGCTACGGCGCCGTCGACGCGCTGACGCCGATGGCGAAGCAGGTGATCCGGCTCGCGTACGGCAAGGCGCCCGATCGCAGCTATTTCGGCGGCTGCTCGAACGGCGGCCGTCACGCGATGGTCACGGCGGTGCGCAATCCGGCCGACTACGACGGCATCATCGCGGGCGATCCGGGCTTCCATCTGCCGAAGGCGGCGATCGGCGAGATGTACGGCGCGCAGCAGTTCGCGAAGATCGCATCGGCCACGGGAACGAACGGGTTGCCGGATATCCGCAGCGGTTTCAACGATGCGGAACGCCAGTTCGTCGGCGCGAAGATTCTCGAAAAATGCGACGCGCTCGACGGCGCGGCCGACGGGATGGTGCAGGACGTCGCCGCGTGCCAGGCGCACTTCAGCGTCGATGCCGATGTTCCCACCTGCGCGAATGGCACGCGCACCGGGTCGTGCCTGACGCCTGCGCAGAAAACCGCGCTGGAGAACGTGTTCGCCGGGGCGCGCAACAGCGCGGGCACGGCGCTGTACGCGAGCTTTCCGTACGATCCGGGCCTGTCGGGCCCTGGCTGGGCTGCATGGAAGCAGTCGAACTCGATCATGCTCGACCCGGCCGCGATGGCGTTCACGTTCATGACGCCGCCGAAAACCGCCGCGGTGCTCGCGAACCTCGCCGGCTTCGCGCTCGGCTTCGACATGGACCACGATGCGCCGGCAATCTTCGCGACGAACGGCACTTATACGCAATCGTCATGGTCGTTCATGACGCCGCCCGACGAGACGAACCTCGCCGCGCTGAAGTCGCGCGGCGCGAAGCTGCTCGTCTATCACGGCACGGGCGACCCGGTGTTCTCGTTCAACGACACGCGCGACTGGTACGCGCAGGTCGCGCAGGCGAACGGAGGCGATGCGTCGAGCTTCGCACGCTTCTATCCGGTGCCGGGGATGAACCACTGCTCCGGCGGGCCGGCCGCCGACCAGTTCGACATGCTGACGCCGCTCGTCGCGTGGGTCGAACAGGGGCAGGCGCCCGCGGCGGTCGTGGCTGCCGCGCGCGACACGGCGAACGCGGTGCCGAACGCGGACGTGCCCGCGTCGTGGGGCGCGGGGCGTACGCGGCCGCTGTGCCCGTATCCGCAGGTTGCGCGCTACAACGGTTCGGGCGACTTGAACTCGGCGGCGAGCTTCAGTTGTCGCTGACGTAGCCGTCGATGGGAAGCGGCCGGCGCACGCTGTCACGCGCCGGCCGCTTCATCGCCGCATTCACTCGCCGGCATCGACCGGCACGTCGAGCCCGACCTTCACGCGGCTCATGCTGACCAGCGTCTTGAACCGCTTCACGTTGTTGTTCGCGAAGAACAGCTCGCGCGTGAGCGCGTTGTACTGATCCATGTTGCGCACCGCGAGGATCAGCACGAAATCCCATTCTCCCGTCACGTAGTAGCACTGCTGGATCTGCGGGCAGCGCTCGAACGCGCGTTTCATCGCGTCGAGCTGGTCGATCTGCTCGCTCTCGACCTCGACGTTCACGACGATCGTCAGCGGATGATCGACCTTGTCCGGCGCGACGATGGCCGTATAACGCTCGATCACGCCCGCTTCCGCGAGACGCCGCAGCCGCCGGTTCACGGCAGCGGTCGACAGGTTGACGCGCGCGCCGAGCTCGGCCTGCGGCGTCTGCGCGTCGCGCTGGACTTCCATCAGCAGCTTGCGATCGAACGCATCGAGAGGGATCGTCATGATGGCGCGTGCAACCTCGAAGAATGAGAAATTTTTGCGTCGGAGCGGTCGATTTGGCGATTTCATTCACCCGACCGCGCAATATTATTTTTCAAACCGACGGCGCGCGCAACCCGCGCTGCCCGATCCGACTCACCCGACGGACCCCCCAGGGGTCCCGCTCCGGAGCCTTTCGCCATGCTGATCGCCAACCCGCGCGCGTCGCGCACCGCCTACCCGAACGCGCTGCGCCGCGTGATGAACATCGCGTCGGCCGACGAAAGCGGCGCATGGCTCGCGCACTGGCCGCTCGTCGGCAATGCACGCACGCCGCTGCGCGCGCTGCCCGATCTCGCCGCGCGGCTCGGCGTCGCGAGCGTCAGCGTGAAGGACGAGTCGTGCCGTTCGCCGCTCGGCAGCTTCAAGGCACTCGGCGCGCCGATCGCGCTGGTGCGGCTCGTGAAGCGGCTGCGCCGCACGCAGGCACTCGATCCGCAAGGGCTCGTCACCGGCCGCTACGCGTCGGCGCTGGCCGACCTGACGGTGATCAGCGCGACCGACGGCAATCACGGCCGCGCGCTGGCTGCCGCCGCGCGTGCGATCGGCTGCGGCTGCGTGATCGTGCTGCACGCGCACGTCGACGCCGAGCGCGAACGCGCGATCTCCGCGTACGGCGCGCGGATCGTGCGCATCGCGGGGAACTATGACGAATCGGTCGTTTGCGCGGCGCAGCTCGCGCAGGCGAACGGCTGGTACGTCGTGTCGGATACGTCGTACGACGGCTACGAAGCGATTCCGCGCGACGTGATGCAGGGCTACGGCGTGATCGCCGCCGAAGCGGCCGCGCAGGCCGCGGAGGAAGACGGCCGGCCGTTCACGCACGTGTTCCTGCAAGGCGGCGTGGGCGGCCTCGCCGCGGGCGTCGCGAGTTACCTGTGGGAGCGTGACGGCGTGCAGCGGCCGCGCTTTGTCGTCGTCGAGCCGCGCCAGGCCGACTGCCTGTACCAGAGCGCGCTGGCCGGCCGCGCGACGAAGGCGAGCGGCAGCGTCGATTCGGTGATGGCCGGGCTCGCGTGCGGCGAGGCGTCGCCGCTCGCATGGGATTTTCTCGAGATGTGCATCGACCACTTCATGCTGATCGACGACGCGGATGCGGTGCAGGCGATGCGTGGCCTCGCGGACGGCAGCGAACGCGACGTGCCGCTCGTCGCCGGCGAATCGGGCGCGGCCGGTGTGGCGGGGCTGGCCGTGTTGATGCGCGACCCGGCGCGCGCGCGGCAGGTCGGGCTCGACGCGAACGCGCGCGTGCTGGCGATCAACACGGAAGGGGCGACCGCGCCGTCCGTGTACCGGAACTGCGTCGGCGAGACGGCCGATACGGTGCTCGCGCGCCAGCGCGACTGGCTGAGCCGCGCGGCGGTGGCGGCCTGAACGACATGACCACCGACGAGGCGAACGCAATGGATGCAATCGACGCGACGGCAGAAAGCACGCTGCAGGGCCGACTGAAGACCTGGCGCAGGTATCTGCACCAGCACCCGGAAACCGGATTCGAAGAGGTGAACACGTCGGACTACGTCGCGCGGATCCTGACGACGCTCGGGCTCGACGTGCATCGCGGCATCGGCGGCACGGGGCTCGTCGCGAACCTGACGGTCGGCACGGGCCAGCGCACGATCGGCATTCGCGCGGACATGGACGCGCTGAACATCGTCGAGCACGCGCCGGGCCGCGAACACGTGTCGCGCACGCCCGGCAAGATGCATGCGTGCGGGCACGACGGCCACATGTCGATGGTGCTCGGCGCCGCGCAACTGCTGGCCGAGCGCAAGGATTTCGACGGCACGGTGCGCTTCATTTTCCAGCCGGCGGAAGAGCACGGCCGCGGCGCGAAGGCGATGATGGCCGACGGGCTGTTCGAGCGCTTTCCGGTCGACGCGATCTTCGGTGCGCACAACATGCCCGGCATGCGCGCGGGCACGTTCGCGACGCGTGCGGGCGGCATCATGGCGAGCGAAGACAATTTCGTGATCCGGATCGACGGGCGCGGCACGCATGCGGCGCGGCCGCACATGGGCATCGATCCGATCGTGATCGGCGCGCAGATCGTGCTCGCGCTGCAGACGATCGTGTCGCGCAATCTCGACCCGGGCCAGCAGGCGGTGATCTCGTGCACGGAATTCATCACCGACGGGCTGCGCAACGTGCTGCCGTCGACGGTGACGATCAAGGGCGACACGCGCAGCTATTCGCGCGACGTGCAGGCGCTGCTGGAGGCGCGGATGCGCGAGATCAGCGAAGGGATCTGCCGTACGCACGGTGCGGCCTGCACGTTCGAGTACACGCACGAGTTCGCGCCGACGGTGAATTCGCCGGAATGGGTCGACACGGCCGTGCAGGCCGCCGCGCACGTCGCGGGCGCCGATGCGGTGAACGCCGACGTGCAGCCGATGATGATCTCGGAGGATTTCGGCGCGTTCCTGCAGGCGGTGCCGGGCAATTTCGTGTTCATCGGCAACGGCGAAGTGGCCGGGCAGGGCGGCGTGCCGCTGCACAACGCGACGTACGATTTCAACGACGAGATCTTGCCGACCGGCGCGCGCTATTTCGCGGAAGTGGCGCGGCGCGCGTTGAAGGCGGTGTAGCGGAGGCGGGTCGCTGCGTATTCGGTTCGCCGCGCGTGCGGCGTACCTTCGTCATTGACGACGCATCGATGCTCGAGCGCACCGGTTTGCCGGCGCGTCGAGGATCGTCCGTCGTCGCATTCGATCAACCGGCCAGTTCACCCAGGCACGCATCGAACTGTGCGACGAGCGTATCGACATCGTCGGCCGTCGTTTGCGGGCACACGAGCATCATGTTGTGGAACGGCGTGATCAGCACGCCGCGATTCAGCAGGTACAGGTGCACGATGTGCTCGAGTTCGCTGTCGAGTTGCGCGCCGGCCAGCGTGCCGTTGCGCGGCGGCACGGGCGCGAACTGAAACTCGGTGCGCGCGCCGATGCGCGTCACGCACCACGGCAGCCGGTGTTTTGCGATCGCCTGGTCGAGCCCAGCCGCGAGCCGTGCGGCGAGTGCGAACATGTACGCATACGCAGCGTCGGTCGCGACTTCGGCAAGCGTCGCGCGCATCGCATGCATCGCGAGCATGTTCGCGGTGAGCGTCGTGCCGATCCCCGAATGGCCGGGCGGCGCATTCAGCTTCGCCGCTTTCGCGCGTTCCGCGAATTCGGCGCTGAAGCCGTACACCGCGCACGGCACGCCGCCCGCGATCGGCTTGCCGACCACCAGCATGTCCGGTTCGAGGCCGTGCGCGACCGCGTAGCCGCCGGGCCCGCTGCTGATCGTGTGCGTCTCGTCGATCACCAGCAACGTGCCGTGGCGGCGCGTCAGTTCGCGCGCGGCCTCCCAGAAGCCGGGGTCGGGCAGCACCATACCGATGTTCGTCATCGCGGGCTCGGCGAGCACGCACGCGACGTCGCCGTCCTTCAGCGCCGCTTCGAGCGCGTCCAGATCGTTGAATTCGACGACGCGCGTGTTCGCGAGCAGGTCGTACGACTGCCCGAGCAGACTGTCGCGCTGCACCGGGCGGCCGTCGACGAGATCGACGAACACGTCGTCGACGGTACCGTGATAGCAGCCGTTGAACACGACGATCGTGTTGCGGCCGGTGGCCGCGCGCGCCCAGCGCAGCACGAAGCGGTTCGCGTCGCTCGCGCTCAGCGCGAATTGCCAGACCGGCAGCTGGAAGCGGCGCGCGAGTTCGCGCGACACCCAGGCGGCGTCCTCGCTCGGCAGCATCGTCGTATAGCCGCGCGTGGCCTGCTCGACGAGCGCGCGGGCGACCGGTTCGGGCGCATGGCCGAACATCGCGCCCGTATCGCCGAGGCAGAAGTCGACGTAGCGATGACCGTCGACGTCGATGAACGTCGCGCCGCGTGCTTCCTTCACGTATAGCGAGAACGGGGTCGACCAGTCCTGCATCCAGTGCAACGGCACGCCGAACAGCAAGTGCTCGGACGCTTCCGCGGAGAGTGCGCGGGAGACCGGCATGGCTTCGGTGAACGCGCGGCGCTCGCGATCGAACAGCGCGCGGGCGCGGATGAGGTCCACTCCGTGGCGGGTAGGCAAAGGCAGCTCCTGGCTGGGGGATAGGGGAAACGATAGCGCGGGCAGCAGGGAGCTGAACAGAGGCGGAATTACCGAGGCGGGTCGGCGGCGGTTGGCGAGCAGGGAAATCGCTTTGGCGGATAGGTCGGCCGAGACGATTTAATTGAAGTTTTTGCGCATAAACATACGACAACTTATCTCTAAGCGTAGGCAGTGAAATGTGAGTGTGTGCACACATATATACGGCTGTGCGCGTAAAAACTGGGTAAGCGACGGATGCATGATCCGTGCGAAGCGTGCGTCGACTGCGCGATATGGTATGACGACGTATAAATGCGAGCTGTCGCCCAGCGCATCGATACCCTTCCCCGGAAGGCGCGCCCATGGCGCCCATCGTCGTCGTTCATCTTTCTCTCCGATCACCCGCATCGAAGCGGGTAACGTGCCGCACCTTCATCGTCACGCTCGGCTGCGACGACCAACTGATGAGCGACGCGATGTGCACGCGAGCACCGGTCGTGCAGAACGTGACGGTCACGTCGCCGGGGCCGATCCATGCGTTCAACGTGAGCGCGATGACGCTGACGAACGTGACGATCGCCGGGCAGGTCGTCAACACGACGATCACCGACAAGCGGTGAGATGAGGCGACACGCCACGACGTTCGCGTGCGGCCGATCGATACCTGCACGCGAACACGAACACGAATACGCTACGCCAGCGTCTTCACCATGTAGTGCTCGTCGTAGAAGCGGCCATCGACGCACATCGAGCGCGGCTCCGTGCCGAACCGCACGAATCCCTGCGACGCATACAGCCGCTCCGCGGCGTGGTTGACTTCGTTCACGCACAGCATCAGCTGGCTGCATCCCCACGCGTTCGCCGCATGCGCGGTCGCGCGGTCGAGCAGCGCCTGCGCGACGCGTTGCCCGCGATACGCGGCGTCGACGTACACGCCCCAGATCGTCGCCTTGTGCGCGATCTTCGTGCGCGCATCGCGGCGTACGCCCGTGATGCCGACGAGCGTGCCGCCGTCGAACGCGCCGAACACGGCCTGTGCCTGCGTCGGCGTGAGGCGTTTCGCGAATTCGTCGACCGGCACCTGCGACTCTTCGTCGAGCGTCGGCAGGAAAGACGTCGGGGCGGTGTCGACCGCACGCAGGCGGACGGTCTGGAACTGCGCCGCGTCGGCGGCGTCAAGCAGGCGGATCGTTGTCGTCATCGTCATCGGCGGCATTCCGGTTGAGGGGTGTGCATGCCGGCGCGCCGCTGCGGCGGTCGCGGGGATGCATCGTCCTAATCCTAATAGGAATCCGGATGCCGCGTGGCGATGCGCGGTGCGTCGCAGGGGCGGCGGGCGCGATCGTGAACGGAGAAGACAGTGATGATGGCGTGTCGTACCGCGATCAAGGAGGGTGCGCGTCAAGCGCATGCGCGGTCGCGCCGGTCTGGCGCACGACGTCGAACAGGCGACGTGCGCGCGATCAACTCACGCGCACGCCACGGGAATCAATAGCGCGACAGTTGATTGCCGTTGATCTGCACGCGGTCGCCCGGACGCAGGTTGCCCGGCGACTGCACGTCGAACGAGCGCATCGAGCCGTCGCTGACCTGCACGTCGATCCGGTAGCTGCTTGGGCCTTGCGCGGCGCCCATCTGCTGGCCGATCTGGTTGCCGGCCACCGCGCCGCCGAGCGCGCCGATCACGGTCGCCGCATCGCGGCCGTGACCGCGGCCGAACTGGTTGCCCACCAGCCCGCCGACCAGCGCACCGACGACGGTGCCGGCGATGCCCGACGGAGCGACCGAGCCGTTGACCGGCTGGATGTTCGACACGGTGCCGTACTGCGTGCCGTAGCCGTTGCCGTACGGGGTCGCGTATTGCTGTTGCGGGTTGCCGTACTGGTCATACGGCTGCGAGCCGTATTGCGACGGGTTGCCGTATTGGTCGTACGGTTGCGGCGCCTGGTTCGGATACGCCGGTTGCTGCTGCACGTAGCCCGGCTGCGAATACGTGGGCTGCGCATAGCCGGGCGTCGCGTATTGCTGCTGCTGCGGATAGCCCGGCTGCGCGCCGTAGTAGCCCGGCGCGACGCACGCGGTGAGCGGAAGCGCCGCCACGGCGACGAGCGAGGCGAACAGAACGGTCTTCGTGGAAGGCATGCGCATCATGATGTTTCCTGCATCGGCAACGTGTCCGCCGATGGATTCCCGTCAGGGTGGCGAACTCGGCGTGAGTATAAGGAATGGCCGGATGCGCGTCCGGTGCGGCCGGGTAACAACGTGTAAAGTCTGTTGCCGCGTAAATCGCCGGTGGGGTGGGCGTCGAAGGGGCGGCCGGCAACGGCGCGACGCGGTTTCCCGGCGCACGCGTGCGGGCGCTGCACCCCCGCGCGGCCGCCGACATTCCAGCCGCTTCCACGGCCAACGACACCCGTCTCCGCGTTCGGTCCGCCGGCCCTGCGCGCCGCACATCGGGAAATCGAATGCGCGGCATCGCGACTTTTAATTGGCCTCGCGCAGCGGCGTCCGATATCGTGGCCGGATTCCCTGCCAACGATCGCGCCGCGCCGGCCGCGTTTCCTCCCCTGTCCGCGCCGGTGTCGCGCCGCGACCGCCCCAATCGAAGCCATGACCGAACGATTCTTCATCAACGCCCGCGACGCCAGCGGCCAACCCGTCAATCTCGTCGTCCGCGACGGCCGCTTCGCCGCGATCGGCGCCGATTGCACCGCCGCGCCCGGCGCGCAGACGATCGACCTCGACGGCCGCGTCGTGCTGCCCGGTTTCGTCGACGGCCACATCCATCTCGACAAGAGCTTCGTCGGCGATCGCTGGGTGCCGCATGAGCCGGTCGGCTCGCTGCGCGAGCGGCTCGCGGTCGAGAAGCGCCAGCTCGCGGCCGCGCCGCCGATCGTCGAGCGCGCGAACGCGCTGATCGCGCAGGCCGCCGCGTTCGGCACGATCGCGATGCGCAGCCACGTCGACGTCGATGCGACGACGGGGCTGTCGAACCTGCACGCCGTGATGGCCGCGCGCGAACAGTGGCGCGGGATCGTCGACATCGAACTGGTCGCGTTTCCGCAGGCCGGCGTGATCACGTGCCCGGGCACCGCCGAGATCCTCGATGCGGCGGTGCGCGAAGGCGCGGACGTGGTCGGCGGAATCGACCCGACGACGCTCGACGGCGATGCGGACGGCCAGCTCGACATCGTGTTCGGCATCGCCGAGAAGCGCGGCGCGAAAATCGACATCCACCTGCACGAGCCGGGCGAAACGGGCATCGCGCAATTGCTGCGGATCGCGGCGCGCACGCGCGCGGCCGGGCTCGGCGGACGCGTGAACGTGAGCCATGCGTACGCGCTCGGCCAGGTGAGCGCCGACGACGTGCAGCGCACCGCCGCGGTGCTGGCCGACGCCGGCGTATCGATCCTGACGAATGCACCGGGCGACTGCGCGTTCCCGCCGGTGCAACGGCTGCGCGACGCGGGCGTGCACGTGTTCGCGGGCAACGACAACATCCGCGACGCGTGGTGGCCGTACGGCAACGGCGACATGTTGCAGCGCGCGATGATGGTCGGCTACCGGTCGGGCTTCTACACCGACGAAGCGCTCGGCATCGCACTCGACATGGCGACGCACGCCGGCGCGCGCGTGATCGGCAAGGAGCACTACGGAATCGCGGTCGGCTGCGACGCGAGCTTCGTCGCGGTGCGTGCGCCGAATGCGGCGGCAGCCGTCGCCGGCGTGCCGGCCGAACGCTGGGTATTCCGCCGCGGCGAAAGCGATCAGGGCGCACCGCTCGCGCCGTCGCTGCGCTTCACGCGCTGATCCGCCCGACCCGCGGCACCTTGCACCGACCGACCCGACCGGAACCGACATGACGAACCTGCTGATCCGCAATGTCCGCACGAACGCCGACGCCGCGCTCGATATCCTGATCGAAGGCGATCGCATCGCGCGCGTCGGCCCGTCGCTCGACGCGCCCGCCGGCTGTGCGATCGAGGACGGCGCGCTCGCGTTGGCGCTGCCCGGCCTCGTCGAAGGCCACACGCACCTCGACAAGACCCATTGGGGGATGCCGTGGTATCGCAACGCGGTCGGGCCGCGTCTCGTCGACCGTATCGAGAACGAACGCCGCTATCGCGCGACGAGCGGGCATGACGCGGGCGCCGCGTCGCTCGCGCTGGCGCGCGCGTTCCTCGCGGCCGGCACGACGCGCATCCGCACGCACGTCGACGTCGATACCGAAGCCGGGCTGCGCCATCTGCACGGCGTGCTCGCGACGCGCGAGACGCTGCGCGGGCAGGTCGAGATCCAGATCGTCGCGTTTCCGCAATCGGGCGTGCTCAAGCGGCCGGGCACCGATGCGTTGCTATCCGACGCGCTCGACGCCGGCGCCGACCTGCTCGGCGGGCTCGATCCGTGCGCGATCGAAGGCGATCCGGTCGAGGCGGTGGACGTGCTGTTCGCGATCGCCGAACGCCACGGCCGCGGACTCGACATCCATCTGCACGAGCGCGGGTCGATGGGCGCGTACTCGCTCGACCTGATCCTGCAGCGCACCGCGACGCACGGCATGCACGGCAAGGTCACGATCAGTCATGGTTTCTGTCTGGGCGATCTCGTCGAACGCGAGCGCGATGCGCTGCTCGCGCGGATGGCCGAGCTCGGCGTTGGCATCGTCACGACCGCGCCGGCCGCGGTGCCGGTGCCGCCGGTGGCCGCGTGCCGCGCGGCAGGCGTGACCGTGATCGGCGGCAACGACGGCGTGCGCGACACGTGGACGCCGTACGGTTCGCCCGACATGCTCGAACGCGCGATGCTGATCGGCATGCGCAACGATTTCCGCCGAGACGATGCGCTCGAAGTCGCGCTCGACTGCGTGACGCACGGCGCGGCGCGCGGCTGCGGTTTCGCGGATTACGGGCTGCAGCCGGGCAGCCGCGCGGACGTCGTGCTCGTCGATGCGCTGACGTTCGCGGAGGCCGTCGTCGCGCGGCCGGTGCGGCGTCTCGTCGTATCGTCCGGGAAGATCGTCGCGCGTCATGGTGCGCTGGTCTGAGCGCCGCGTCGCCCCGGTATGATCCGGTTTCAACCGGATGTCGGGAGACGACGATGCGACGCACGACCGCGGCACGGGCCGCACGATGGATGGCGGCGGCCCTGTTCGCCGTGAGCGCCGCGCATGCGGTGGCGACCGGCTCGGCCGACGACGCCCAGCAGGAAGCCAACCGGCGCACGGTGCTCGCGTTCTACGAGAAAGGCTTGAACGACAAGGATGCGGACGCCGCGCTCGCGTATGTCGGCGATCGCTACGTGCAGCACAACCCGAACGCGGCCGACGGGCGTGACGGTTTCCGCAAGTTCGTCGCGTTCCTGCGCGACAAGTATCCGCAGTCGCACAGCGAGATCAAGCGTGCGTTCGTCGACGGCGACTACGTGATCCTGCACGTGCACGCGGTGCGCGAACCGGGCACGCGCGGCAGCGCGATCATGGATATCTTCCGGCTCGAGCACGGCAAGATCGTCGAACACTGGGACGTCAACCAGCCGGTGCCCGAGCAGGCGGCGAACGGCAACACGATGTTCTGACACGTGTGGCGCGCGGCGCCCCCCTGCGCGCCGCTCCCGTTCGAAATCCGCTTCGCCTACCGCCCTTCGAGTTCCAGCATCGCCGCGAGCGTCTTCGTCAGCGCGCGGACCATCGGGTCGGCCGTCGGCCGATGCAGGATCGCGATGTCCATATGCTCGATCGGCGCGAAGCCCTGCTTCGCGGTCAGCACCACATGCTCGTCCGTCACCACGCGCGCGGGCAGTACGCTGATGCCGAGCCCGTCCGCGACCGCCGCCTGGATGCCGCTCAGGCTCGACGTCGTGAAGCTGATCCGCCAGCGGCGGCCGCGCTCCTCGATCGCCTTGATCATGTCGTCGCGGTAGAGTCCGCGCGGCGGGAACACGACGATCGGCACCGGGTCGAGATCGATCGACGGATGCTTCGCGCTGTCGATCCAGCGTAGCTTCTCCGGCCAGCGCACGACGGCCTCGCGGCTGTCGCGCCGCTGCTTGATCAGCACGAGGTCGAGTTCGCCGCGATCGTACGCGGCGCTGATGTCGCGGCTCAGCCCGCACGTCACTTCGAGTTTCACCTGCGGATGCTCGCGCTTGAACGCCGCGAGCGCGTGCGTCGTGCGGCCCGCCGCGAAATCGTCGGGCACGCCGAGCCGGATCGTCAGCGCGACCGTCGCGCCCGACAGCGCCTCCAGCATCTCGTCGTTCAGCGCGAGCATGCGTCGCGCATAACTGAGCACCGTCACGCCCGCATCGGTCGGCCGCACGTCGCGCGCGCCGCGGTCGAGCAGGCGGTGGCCGGCGATTTCCTCGAGCCGGCGCACCTTCTGGCTGACCGTCGACTGCGTCGAATGCAGGCGCGCGGACGCCGTCGTGAAACTGCCGCAGTCGGCGACCATCACCAGCGCACGCAGCAGGTCGATGTCGAACAGGGGTCTATTCATTTATGCACTTCTAGGGATTCGGGCATTGCATTTTCAAATGCGTGCGACGACTTTTAACATGGCAGGGCAGCGCGGGCAATCGCGGTTTCGCCCGAGTTGGGCGGGTGTTTTGCGGGATTGTGAGGTGCTTGACGACTTCCTGTGGATGACGTTCGCGGGCGCGGTAGGGATCAGCGGCGGCGCGATTTGGGTTCAGGCGTGCCGCCGGGGAGTTTTCGCAGGAATGCGTCGGCGAGTTCAACGCAATAGTCGAACGACGGCGTGTAGCCGAGTGTCCGGATGTCGTCGAACCGCGGTTGTACGAAGGCGCGATGCTCGTTGAGCAGACGCAGAAACGTGTCGCGATGCCGAACGAGGAACGCACCGGCTTCCATCAAGCTTTCCGGCTCCCGCTCGATGACCAGGCACAGATCGAACAGGTCCCGCGCAGTCGGACGATCGCCGCGGTGCCGCATTTTCTTGGCGACGATTTCCGCGGAAGTCTCGACCTTGACGACACGATCCATCAGCGTCCGTTCGTCGTAGCCGGGAGACGTCAGATTCCGGGAGACCACGAAGTCGATTTCGCCGTCGGGCAGCATCAGCTTCACGAACCCGGCGTGTTCCTCATCATTCGGCGTGATGTCGGACGCGGCATCGCTGATGCGGGGATTCACGTTGAAAAATTCCATCGCAGTATAGGGCACGTTGCCAGTAGATTCGACGGAACCGCGGGAAACACATCGCGGTGGTGGCCGGTGTCCGGAAAACGCATTCTGGGTCAGGTGCGGGATCGCGCAGGGTAAACATCCGAAATTTCCCGGAAAATCTCTCAATGGAGCGTCACCCGCGTCCCCGGCTTCGATCTTTTATTAATCCGCCGCCCTCCCGCATTTCCCTGCTTGTGCTCAAAAATCAAGCGGTCTAGACTGCATGGCAGTTTCACCGAAGTCCCTCGTCTTTCGCGCCCCGCGCCGGCACGCCGTCGCATCGCCCCAAACCGAACGCCGGCGTCGCCCGCCGCGTCGAGACTTTCAAGGACCCGCCATGAACCGCACCGCAAAGCTCCTCGTCACCGCGCTGGCGTTCGCACCGCTCGTATCGTTCGCGCAGGACGCGTCGACGATCCGCTGGGGCATCGACCCCACGTATCCGCCGTTCGAGGCGAAGCAGCCCGACGGCTCGCTGGCCGGCTTCGACATCGACCTGCGCAATGCGATCTGCGAGCAACTGCAAGCGAAGTGCGTGTGGGTCGAGCAAAGCTTCGACGGGATGATCCCCGCGCTGCGCGCGCGCAAGTTCGACGTGATCATGTCCGCGATGACGGCCACCGACGAGCGGCTCAAGCAGATCGACTTCTCGAACAAGCTGTATGCGTCGCCGGGCGCGCTCGTCGCGCCGGTCGGCTCGAAGCTGCTGCCGAATGCCGCGTCGCTCGCCGGCAAGCGCGTCGGGATCGACCAGGGCACGACGCAGGAGGCGTACGCGAAGGCCGAATGGGCGACCAAGGGCGTGACGATCGTGTCGTACCAGAATCAGGACCAGGTGTATCAGGATCTCGTCAACGGCCGGCTCGATGCGACGTTCCAGGACAAGACCCAGGCCGGCTACTCGTTCCTGAAGACGTCGCGCGGCAAGGGTTACGCGTTCGCGGGCCCGGACGTGACCGACGCGCGGATTACCGGACACGGCGTGGCGATGGGCATACGCAAGGGCGACGGCGACATGAAGAAGCGGCTGAACGACGCGATCGTCGCGATCCGTGCGAACGGCACGTACCAGAAGATCGCCGCGAAATACTTCGACTTCGACATCTACGGCGCAAAGCAGCAACTGACTTCGGCGCCGTGACCCCGTGACTCATCCAACCGACAGGCACACCATGACGAGTATCCAGGATCGCGTCGCGCAAGCCGTGACGCCCGAACTGATCGCCGCGTTCCGCGACGAAGGCGCGGTCTGCATCAAGGGCATTTTTTCTCCGGACGAAGTGGCCGCGCTGCAGGCCGGCATCGACGCGAACCTCGCGCAGCCGAGCGAACGCGCGAAAGTCGCGAGCCGGCCCGACGATCCGGGCTGGTTCTTCGAGGATTTCTGCAACTGGCAGCACAACGACGCGTATCGCGACTTCATCGTGCGCTCGCCGGCGCCGTCGGTCGCCGCCGCGCTGATGGGCACGGACACCGTGCGGCTGCATCACGACCACCTGCTCGTGAAGGAGCCCGGCACGCGGCAGCGCACGCCGTGGCACCAGGACCAGCCGTACTACGACATCGAAGGCGACGACAACGTCAGCATGTGGATTCCGGTCGATCCGGTGCCGCTCGAATCGACGCTCGAATTCGTCGCGGGCTCGCATCGCGGGCCGTGGCTGATGCCGCGCACGTTCATGGACAAGGAGGCGAAGTGGTTTCCGGAAGGCAGCCTCGCCGACCTGCCCGACATCGAAGCCGACCGCGCGGCCTTCCCGATCCGTCGCTGGGCGCTCGAACCGGGTGACATGGTGTGCTTCCGGATGCTGACGCTGCATGCGTCGGGCGGCACGCAGAACCGCCGGCGCGCGTTTTCGATCCGCTTCGTCGGCGACGATATCCGTCACGCGCCGCGCCGCTGGAAAACGTCGCCCCATTTCCCCGGGCTCGCGGAACAACTGCCGGACGGTGCGCCGCTCGATCACCCGCTGTTTCCGGTCGTGTGGTCGCGCGATGCGGGGCAGGTCGGCGCGATCTGACTCTGGCGCGTCGAGGTAACGAACCCGGCGGCGGTTCCAGGGACGAAACGGCCGTCGTGCGTTGGGCGCGTGCGACGAAGGATCAGGTCGGGTGGCGTCCCGCGCCCGGCTTGAAGCGCGAGCCGAGCCGGTAGCGGTTGCCCGGATGCAGGAAATGCACGAACGTGACGGGCAGCCCATCCGTCCACGTGCGGCGCGTGAGCGTCAGGCACGGCTCGTCGGCGCGCATGTCGAGCAGCCGCGCCTGTTCGCCGGTCGGCAGCGACGCGTCGACGACGTGCTCGATTTCCAGTTCGTGGTGCGATACGTTGTTGTACAGGTACTCGGACGGCGGCTCGGTCTGGAAATCCTGATCGATGAAGCCGGGCGCGGCGGCCGGGTTCACGTAGCGATCCTCGAGCTGGATCGGGCGGCCGTTCTCCTCGTGCACGCACACCACGTGAAAGACCGGCGTGTTGACCGGCAGGCCGAACGCGGCCGCGACGTCGAACGACGCGGGCTCGCGCGACTGGCTGAGCACGCGGCAGCGGTACTCGTGGCCGCGCGCGCGGATCTCGTCGCGGATATGCGCGATCATCAGCAGGTTCGACTGCGGCTTCACCTCGGCGACGAAGGTGCCGACGCCCGCGATGCGCTTGAGCACGCCTTCCTCGGTCAGCTCGCGCAGCGCGCGGTTGACCGTCATGCGCGCAACGCCGAACTGCGCGGCGAGATCGAGCTCGGACGGGATGCGGTCGCCGGGGCGCCAGTCGCCGGACTCGACGTGCTGGCGAACGAGCGTCTTGATCTGCTGGAACGGTGCGGTGGCCTTGGTGACCATCGGAAGATCCTTGCGCGAAGAAGTGACGAGGCTAGTCGTCGTGGCTGACGATGACCAGGATCTCCGCCTGCGCGGCGCCGAGGCTGCGCGTGCGGTGCGGGATGAGTGCGTTGAAATAGACTGAATCGCCGGTCCTGAGTTGCACCGTCTCGTTCGGAAATTCGATTTCGACGCGCCCCTTGTGCACGAACAGGAATTCCTCGCCTTCGTGTTCGCGGAACGTCGACGCGACGAATTCGTGGGGCGGATGCACGACGAACGGCAGCATCTTCTTCGGCGCGACGCCCGCCGCGATGCTCTCGAAGCGGTGCGCGTGACTATCGGCTGCCGCGCCCATCGCGGTGCGCTCGCCGGCGCGCGTGACCGTGATCAGCTCGCGGTTGCTGCTTTCCGAGAACAGCTGCTCGACGTCGACGTTCAGCGCCTTCGACAGCTTCAGCGCGACCGCGATCGACGGCACGCTCAGGCCGCGCTCGACCTTCGACAGGTAGCTCTTGGTGAGGCCGGTCTCGTCGGCCAGCACGTCGAGCGTCCAGCCCTTCTGTTTTCTGAGCAGCTTCAGGCGAATCGTCATGGGGCGCCAGGTGTCCTTCGAAAAACCGATTGTAACGCATGACACAAAGTGTCATTCGGTGTATCGTGTGTCACGCGCGCCGGAAAAAAGCGGCCGCGGACGGCGCGGCAGACCCGGTTCATTCAGGAGGCGAACATGGCGGAAACGCTGAATTTGACGAAGGAAGCACTGGTCGCGCTGGCGGAGCGGCGACTTGAAAACGAAGTGGGCGACAGCGGCTGGTCTGCGCGACAAAAGCTCGCGCTGACGTGCCGGATCCTGTTCGACGCCGGCCACGATTCGGGCCTGGCCGGGCAGATCACCTGCCGCGCGGATGCGGCCGGCACGTACTACACGCAGCGGCTCGGGCTCGGTTTCGACGAAATTTCGGCCGCGAACCTGCTGCGCGTCAACGAGGATCTCGACGTCGTCGATGGCGAAGGCATTCCGAACCCGGCCAATCGGTTCCATACGTGGATCTATCGCGAGCGCCCGGACGTGAACTGCATCATCCATACGCATCCGGCGCATGTCGCGGCGCTGTCGATGCTCGAACAGCCGCTGGTCGTGTCGCACATGGACACCTGCCCGCTGTACGACGATTGCGCGTTCCTGAAGGACTGGCCGGGCGTGCCGGTCGGCAACGAGGAGGGCGAGATCATCTCGAGGGCGCTGGGCAGCAAGCGCGCGATCCTGCTGTCGCATCACGGCCAGCTGGTGGTCGGCAAGACGATCGAGGAGGCGTGCATCCTCGCGCTGCTGATCGAACGCGCGGCGAAGCTGCAACTGCTCGCGATGTCGGCCGGCGAGATCAAACCGGTGCCGCCGGCGCTGGCGCGCGAAGCGCACGACTGGATCTCGAAGCCGAAGCGCGATGCGGTGACGTTCGACTACTACGCACGCCGTGCGTTGCGTACGCATCGGGATTGCGTCGCTTGAGCGCGTGCGCCGTTTCGATCTCTTCACACAATCATTGAGGAATACCCATCGTGTCCATCCTGCTGAAAGGCATCATTGCCTACCCGGTCACGCCGTTCTCCGCCGCCGGCGACGTCGACCTGAAAGCGCTCGATGCGCTGATCGAACGCCTGATCGCCGACGGCGTTCACGCGATCGCGCCGCTGGGCAGTACCGGCGAAAGCGCATACCTGTCCGATGCCGAATGGGAGGCCGTCGCCACCGCGTCGATTCGCGCGGTGCGCCGGCGCGTGCCGACCGTCGTCGGGATTTCCGATCTCACCACGGCGGGCGCGGTGCGCCGCGCCCGCTACGCCGAACAGGCCGGCGCCGATGCGGTGATGGTGCTGCCGGTGTCGTACTGGAAGCTCGGCAACGACGAGATCGTCGCGCACTATCGCGCGATCGGCGACGCGATCGGCATCCCGATCATGCTGTACAACAACCCGGCGACGAGCGGCGTCGACATGTCGCCCGACCTGATCGCGACGATCTGCCGGGCCGTCGACAACGTGACGATGGTCAAGGAAAGCACCGGCGACATCGGCCGGATGCACCGGCTCGCGCAGTTGAGCGACGGGACGATTCCGTTCTACAACGGCAGCAATCCGATGGCGCTCGCCGCGCTGGCCGCGGGCGCGTCCGGATGGTGCACGGCCGCGCCGAACCTGAATGCCGCGTTGCCGCTCGCGTTGTTCGACGCGATGCGCACGGGCGATCTCGCGCGCGCCAGATCGGTTTTTCACGCGCAGTTGCCGTTGCTGCAGTTCATCGTCAACGGCGGGTTGCCGGTGACGGTGAAGGCCGGACTGAGGCTGCGCGGTTTCGACGCCGGCGAACCGAGGCGGCCGCTGCTGCCGCTCGGCGACGCACGCACGCGCGAACTCGAGCGCCTGCTGGCGGCGCTGCCGGAGGTTGCCGCGGCATGAGCGACGACGCGCGGCCGGCGATCGCGGCCGTCATCGACGCGGTGCGGATCGGCGCGAGCCGGCCGCTCGCCGGCACGCCGCACGCGAGCGCGATCGACAAGCAGCCGGTCGATGCGCGCCGGTGGCTGGGTGCGCTCGGCTTTGCCGGCGACGAGCAGGCCGATGCGCGGCATCACGGCGGCCCCGACAAGGCCGTTCATCACTATGCGCACGATCACTATGCGTGGTGGGCCGGGCAGATCGGCGCGCGCGACGTGCTCGCCCGGCCGGGCGCGTTCGGCGAGAACCTGTCGACGAGCGGCATCACCGAGCGCGACGTGTGTCTCGGCGACGTGTTCACGCTGGGTGGCGCGGTGCTCCAGGTGTCGCAGTCGCGGCAGCCGTGCTCGAAGCTCAACGCACGTTTCGATCATCCGAGGATGGCGGCGCTCGTGCAGCAAAGCGGCCGGACCGGCTGGTACTACCGCGTGCTGCAGGAAGGCTGGGTGGCGGCGGGCGACGTGCTGGCGCTGCATGCGCGCCGCTACCCGCAATGGCCGTTGTCGGCGGTGCTCGACGTGCTGTATCGACGCACGCTCGACATGGCCGCGCTCGACGCGCTGTGCGACGTGCCGCTGCTGCCGCCCGGCTGGCGCAAGATGCTCGAGAAGCGCCGCACGGAGCGGCAGGTCGAGGACTGGACGAAGCGGCTCGAAGGATGACGGGCCGCGTCCGATGCTTACTTCGTCGGCAGGTTGCGCACGTCGGCGGTCGGCTCGTTACCGAATGCGTCGCTCAGCACATAGCCGATCAGCTGTCGGGCGGTGGCCTCGGGCGTGGCGAGCGCGCCGCTCGCCTTCAACTCGTCGAATTTCTCGCGCATCGGGAAATTGTTTTCGTCGGTCGCGCGGATCGTGGCCTGCATGCCCGTATCGATGACACCCGGCGCGACGCTGCAGATCCGCAGTGCGCCGTTCGCGTCGAGCGCGACGGCGCGCGCATGGTGATCGAGCGCGGCCTTGGTCGCGCAGTAGATGCTCCAGCCCGCATACGCGTTGCGCGCCGCGCCGCTCGACAGGTGCGCGATCCGGCATTCGGTCGCGGCCGACGCGGCTTGCACGAGCGCGGCCGACAGCATCAGCGGCGCGGCGACGTTCAGGCCGACCGCGCGGGCGACGATCGTCGGGTCCTGCACGGCGAGCGGGCCGATCGGATCGACGATGCCCGCGTTGTTGAACAGCAGCACGAGCGACGCGTCGTCCACGAAGCGGCACAGCGTGTCGCCGGCCAGCCAGGCCGCGACGGCCGTGGAATCCGACAGGTCGAGTTCGACTTCGGCGAAGCGCTCGCCGGCCTGCGACGCGAGCGACGGATGGCGGCTGCGCGACACGCCGAGCACGGCGATGCCTTCCTGCAGCAGTTGTTCGGCGAGCGCCGCGCCGACACCGCGCGTGTGTCCGGTGACGATGGCGCGCACGGGTGCGGGAGAAGATGCAGTCATGGTGGTGAACCGGTGAGGGGTGAACGGTAGTGGCGAGCGGCGCGCACGCACGGCGGCAGTGAATTCGGGGCGAGTGATGCGTGGTATCGACGAGCGAAGACGGTCGCGCGCGGCGCGCTCGATATCGGGATGAGCGCCTATCGTAGCGCCGGCATGGGCATCGCGCAAACGCGGGGGCGTGCGCGAAGGCCGAATCTGCGGCGCTGCGGCCCACGCATCGTCGCATTGCACCGCGCGCGATCGGCCGCGCCGCTACGTCGGACGAAAGCATGCCGCGGCACGTGCGCGCGCTGGTGCGATGAGCGGCGCCGGGCCGCTCGCCGCGAGCTATCATATGGCTCGCCCGTGCGCGATGCCGCGCGGGCCGCGATCGTTTCCCTTCACCTGCTGCACGCCGCGACGCTACTCATGAACACCACGCCGGATACGCCCACGCCCCGCGCCCTTCGCGAACTCACGCCCCTCGAGGCCCGCATTCTCGGCGTGCTCGTCGAGAAACAGCACACGGTGCCGGATACCTACCCGCTGTCGCTGAACGCGCTGACCGCGGGCTGCAACCAGAAAACCGCGCGCGCGCCGGTGATGAACGTCAGCGAGGACGAAGTCACGACCGCGCTCGACGGGCTGAAGCACCTGAGCCTCGTGATGGAAGGCAGCAGCAGCCGCGTGCCGCGTTTCGAGCACAACATGAACCGCGTGCTCGGCATCCCGAGCCAGGCGATCGCGCTGCTGACGATCCTGTTGCTGCGCGGCCCGCAGACGGCCGCCGAGCTGCGCCTGAACAGCGCGCGCCTGCACGGCTTCGCGGATATCTCGTCGGTCGAGGCGTTCCTCGACGAACTCGCGGCGCGCACGCAGCCGCTCGTCGTCCGGCTGCCGCGTGCACCGGGTGCGCGCGAGAACCGCTGGATGCACCTGATGTGCGGCGAAGTGAACATGGCCGACTTCGCGAGCGCGGATGCCGGCGGTGGCGCGGATTCGGTGCCGCCTTCCGAATTCGAGGCACTGAAGGCCGAGCAGAAGCGCCTCGCGGACGAAGTGGCGCGACTCAATGCGCTGGTTCAGCGGATGGCGAGCGAACTCGGTATCGACGTCGATGCGCCGGGCGACGCGGGCTGACAGACGCCCAAGGCACCTGAAACGGAGTGACACCGGCGCACACGCGCTCACGCGCGCGCCGGGTGACGAACGCGCTCCGCAACCCTGCCCGAAGCCGCATTACCAGCGGCACCCCGCCTTCGCGGACGCATCGACGTCCTGCGCCCACGCGAAATCCGTTTGCTTGCCGGTGCGTGCGTTGCGGTACGTCATCGAATAGACGATCGCGCCCTGGCTCGTCATCTCGTACTCGCCGTTGATCTTGCCGTCGACCATTTCCCACCACGTGGTCGTGAACTGGTACGGTCGGCCCTCCGCCAGTTCTTCGTGATCCTCGTGCTTGAACAGCAGCGGGATCGCCGTCTTCGACTTCGCATACCGGACGACACCGCCTTGCCACTTGGCCACGTCGTCGTGGTACGTGCGCAATTCGAAGCGCACGGGTTTGTCTCCGCTCGTCTGAAAACACAGCACTTCGGTACTGACTTCCGCCGACGCGGGCAATGCGATGCACAGCAGCAACGCCGCGAATGTTTTTTTCATGTTCGTCTGTCCGTCATGGAAAAGCGCTTCAACCGACACTGATTCGCGTGGCGCCCGCATCGACGAGCCGGAACAGCAGGTCCTCGACCGCCGCGCCCGGCGCCGAGCCGAGATCCGCGTTGACGCGCCATCCGTGCTCGGTGTTCGCCGGTTCCGACAGATAGTGAACGATGCCGTGCAGGCCGTCGTCGGCCGGCATGCTTTCGTCGTCGGCGTCGAACCACGCGAAGAACCAGGTCTTGAACACCTCGGTGGCCGCGGCTTCGTCGAGACCGTCGGCTTCGATCGTCGCCCAGTCCCACACGAACGGATGGATCGATACGGCTACCGTTTCGAGCTCGAACGCGAACGGCTCGAAATCGAGTTGCGTGGTCGAATCGACCATCGCCGGCTGGCCAGCCGATTCGCCTTCGCCGTGAATGGTGTCGGCCCGGCATGGCAGCGCGAGCGGGCCTTCGGTGGCGAGCGTGCCGTCGGCTTTCCGGTAGGCCGGCTCGACGACGGCGGCCGGTTGCGTGGCCGCTTGCGCGAGCAGCTCGGCGTAGGGTTGGCGGATGGCGCTGAGGAGGTCGGATACGGTCATCGTGGCGTGTCGGGCAAGGGGTGAACGATCGGTCGCAGGCAGGCGGCGCATGTTGCCGCCGGTGTCGAGCGAGGGGCCGCATCGGCAGCGGACAGCCACGATCGTACGGCACCGCGGTGACACGCGACCACTCGGCCGAATGGCCGAATGGCCGGCGGACCGCGATCGCCGTCACGTCGCGACCCGTCGTGTCGATTTCGGTCGACTTCCCCGCAACCCGCTATCGTTCCGCACGGGTGCCATAATCGAGCCTGCCCATCATTCCAGACAGATGTCCCCCGGAGAATCACCATGCAGAACCTCGACAATCCTTCCCACGATCGCGAGGTAGGCAGCGCCGACGCGACGCAGGACACCACCCGCATCGACGACGTCCGCATCGGCGCGGTGCGTCCGCTGATTTCTCCCGCGCTGCTGCTCGACGAGTTGCCGGTGCCGGCCGCGACGCAGACGCTCGTCGAGGATACGCGCCGCGCGATCGGCGACATCCTGCACGGCCGCGACGACCGGCTGCTGCTCGTCGTCGGCCCGTGCTCGATCCACGATCACGACCAGGCGCTCGATTATGCGCGCCGCCTGAAGGCCGCCGCCGACGCGCTGAAGGACGACCTGCTGATCACGATGCGCGTGTACTTCGAGAAGCCGCGCACGACGGTCGGCTGGAAGGGGTACATCAACGATCCGCGCCTCGACGGCAGCTTCCGCATCAACGAAGGGCTGCGCGCCGCGCGGCAACTGCTGCTCGACATCAACGCGCTGGGCCTGCCGGCGTCGACCGAATTCCTCGACCTCCTGAGCCCGCAGTACATCGCCGACCTGATCGCGTGGGGCGCGATCGGCGCGCGCACGACCGAGAGCCAGAGCCATCGTCAGCTCGCGTCGGGGCTGAGCTGCCCGATCGGCTTCAAGAACGGCACCGACGGCGGCGTGCAGGTCGCGTCGGACGCGATCGTCGCCGCGGCCGCGAGCCATGCGTTCATGGGGATGACGAAGATGGGGATGGCCGCGATCTTCGAGACGCGCGGCAACGACGACGCGCACGTGATCCTGCGCGGCGGCAAGAACGGCCCGAATTACGATGCGGAGCACGTCGAAGCGAGCTGCGCGGTGCTGCGCAAGGCCGGCTTGCGCGAGCAGGTGATGGTCGACTGCTCGCATGCGAACTCGAACAAGTCGCACGAGCGGCAGATCGAGGTCGCGCAGGATCTCGCGCGGCAGTTGGGGCAGGGCGAGCACCGGATCGTCGGCGTGATGGTGGAGAGCCATCTCGAGGCGGGCAGGCAGGACCTGAAGCCGGGCGTGCCGCTGCAATACGGCGTGTCGATCACCGATGCGTGCCTGAGCTGGACGCAGACGGAGCCGGTGCTCGACGTGCTGGCGGAGGCGGTGCGGCATCGCCGGGTGTATGCGCGGAATGCGTGATGCTGCGCGGCGGCGCGGCGCCCGCCGCGTGATTCGATGTGTTCGATACGCCGCGAAGATCGGGCGCTCGTCCGTGAGATTGCGCTAATCGACGGGTCACGGCGCCATTTTCCGCGCCGCGCGCGCCGTCTGTTTGCACGAACCTTGATCCTGATCCGTTCCGCCCCGCTTGCCACGTTGCACGCTCAACGCACGATCCGGCGAATCCCGCTACCATGAAAGACGTGTTGCTCGCTGCAGTCCGGCCACGCACACACGCGTGGCGGTGCGGCCGGCCGTCACGCGACCGACGAAGCGCGGGGCGGCCATCCGCGGGGCGGCCATCCGCGGGCGCTCACCGATCAGCCATTGCGCCCGCGTCGCTTCGTTCCCGGAATCCACAACAACCGAACCGGAGTGCATCACACATGAAGTTCTACAAGACCCTCCTCGCAGCAACCGTCCTCGCGTCGAGCATCAGCGCGCATGCGCAGATCGCGGGCGCGCAGCCGATCAGCGTGACCGTCGAGCAATCGCAGGCGCTGCTCGAAGGCTGGAGCGTGAAGAAAAGCGTGCTCGGCAAGACCGTGTACAACGACGAGAACCAGAAAGTCGGCAAGGTGCGCGACCTGATCGTCGCGCCGGACGGCTCGGTGTCGGCCGCGATCGTGTCGGCAGGCGGCTTCCTCGGCGTGGCCGCGCACGACGTCGCGGTGCCGATCGCGTCGCTCGACGTGCGCAACGGCAACATCTACCTGCCGGGTGCGACCAAGGAAGCGCTGAAGGCCACGCCGGCGTTCCAGTACGCGAAGGTGCCGTCGGCGCCGAAGCCGAAGAAGGTCGACGAAAAGCACTGATTTGCCGTATCGCGCGGCACGCGTCGTACGTCGCGTGCCGCGCGTCCTTGCGACGGTCAGGTTGCGTCGAGTCCGCCGTCGACCGTGATCACCTGACCTGTCATCCATGCCGCCTGCGGCGACGCGAGCGACACGATCCAGTTCGCGACGTCCGCGGGCTCGCCGCGCCGGCCAAGCGGAATGCGCGTGCGCTCCTGCGCCTTGATTGCTTCGATGTCGGGTGCCGACAGCTTCATCCGTTCGGACAGGAAGTCCGTTTCCGTCGGGCCTGCCGCGACGGCGTTCACGCGTACGCCCGCCGATGCGAGCTCGAGCGCCCAGCAGCGCGTCAGATGCTCGAGCGCGGCCTTGCTCGCTGCATAGTGCGACAACAGCGCCGCGGCCTTGTGTCCGAACGTGCTCGACACGTTGACAATGCTGCCGCGGGCTGCTTTCAGATGCGGCAGCGCGGCGGTCGCGAGCATCGACGGTCCGAGCGTATTGACGCGGAAGATCGCGCTGATCGCGTCGAAGGTCGCCGACTCGAGCGGCAGGATCGCCCCCGCGCCCGCATTGTTGACCAGCACGTCGAGCCGCCCCGCCAGTGCGACCGTTTCGTCGATCGTGCGCGTGGCGTCGGCCGGATCGCCGGCATCCGCGACCACGTAGTCGATGCCCGGCGCGCTGCGCGCGGCGGCGGAAAGCGCCTCTTCGCGGCGGCCCGTGATGACGACGCGCGCCCCTTCGCGTGCGAACGCGACGGCCGCCGCCCGCCCGATGCCGGCGCCGCCGCCGGTAATGAGGACCACCTTGTTGTCGAATGACTGCATGACTTTCTCGTGAAGATGATGGGTTGAACGTGCGTGCCGTTTAGCGTTCGTGCGCATCGTCCGCCGGCGCCAGCGCCACCACGTGGCTGATTCCCTCATGCGCCATCTTCGTGTAAGGACTGAAACGCTCCGTATTGCGGACGAGCTCTTCCGCCACGACGCGTTCGACGCCCGGCAGCCGCACGCGAATGTTCGCGTTCAGCATGAACAGCCCGTCCATCGGATCGCGGCAGAAGTCGATCGACGCGGACACCGATGCACCGGCGATCGACACCCCCGCCCGTGCAGCCAGCAGGCTCAGCGCGCCGTGAAAACACGCCGCATAGCTCGCGGCGAACAGTTGCTCCGGGTTCGGGCCGTCGCCGGGTCCGCCGAGCGCGGACGGCAGGCGCAGCTCGACATCGAGCCGCCCGTCGTCGGAACGCGCGACGCCCGATGCGCGGCCGTGCTCCGCCGCGCCGCCGGTAACGGTCACCGTCGTCGAGTACAGCGTCTGCGGTTCTCGTCCGCGATACCGGTCGAGCAGCGATAGCGGCGGCGGGCGCAGCGGCGTCATGATGTGCGTGATCCGGCCGAGGCGCTCAGCGCGCGGGCTGGTTCTGCCGGAACCACGCGTCGAAGGTCGTCGCGCCGAGGCGCGCACCGGCTGTCGGCACGAGCGTATCGTCCTGCAGCACGGCGCCGAAGTAGTCGGCGCTGGCGTCGCGCGTCACCGTGCGCGCGTCGTGCGTCGCCGACAGGAAACGCTCGACCAGATCGGCGATCCGCACGCGCTCGGGGCCGCCGATTTCGGCGATGCCGTTGCGCGGCGCGTCGAGCGCGAAGTCGGTCACGGCGGCCGCGACGTCGTCCGATGCGATCGGCTGGAAGTGCGCGGTGGTCAAGCGGACCGTGTCGCCCTGCGCGCCGGCCTGCGCGATCGCGCCGACGAATTCGAAGAACTGCGTCGAGCGCACGATCGTGTACGGCACGCCGGCTTCGCGGATCAGGTTCTCCTGGATGATCTTGCCGCGGAAATACGCGCTCTGCTGCAGCCGGTCGGTGCCGACCACCGACAGCGCGACGTGATGGCGTACGCCGGCCGCGCGCTCCGCGGCGAACAGGTTGCGCCCCGACGCCTCGAAGAACGCCTTCACGGCCGCTTCCTCGAACGACGGCGAATTCGCGAGATCGACGACGACCTCCGCGCCGGCCAGCGCGGCGTCCAGCCCCGCGCCCGTGATCGTATCGACGCCCGTCGACGGCGCGGCCGCCACCGCGTCGTGGCCGCGTGCGATCAGGTTCCTGACGACCTTGCTGCCGATCAGGCCGGTACCACCAATCACGACGATTTTCACGATTGCTCTCCTTGAACGGGCGCGCGACATGCGCGCCGCTTGAATCTGCCGAAACCGGCGCCCATCGCGTTCGCGCGATCGGGCCGGTACGTTGCCGAACGGCGCAGCGCCGTATTCGCGTGCCTGTCGAACAGCCCGCATCGTAGGCATGCGCCGCGCGATCCGGTAGAGGCCGGCAAGCCCTCACCATGTTGCCGGGAATGCATCAATCGACCGTCTCCAGCGGCGCCAGCGTCGTCATCGTGGTCAGGCACTGCAGATCGCGCGCCCGCGTCTGTTCGATCATGTAGTCGATGAACACGCGGATGCGCGTGGGCAGATGCTTGCGGCTCAGGTAGCAGAGATAGTGGCCGCCGTCGTCCGGCGCGTGCTGGCCGAGACAGCTCAGCAGCCGGCCGTCGGCGAGCAGGTCGCACACCTGGTACGCGGGCAGCTGCGCGATGCCGAGCCCGTCGAGCGCCGCGTGCACGACGAGATCGATGTCGTTGAACGTGTGATGCGCGGCGATCTGGCGCTGCTGCGTCGCCCCGTCGATCCTGAATTCCCATTCCGTCACGCGGCCCGATGCGGTGCGCAGGTTGATGCAGCGATGCCGCTCGAGATCGTCGACGTGGCGCGGCAAGCCGTGCCGGTGCGCGTACGATGGCGACGCGCAGACGATCATCTGCATCGGAATCAGCCGGCGCGCGACGATCGCGCTGTCCTCCATGCGGCCGTCGCGAAACGCGACGTCGATGCGGTCGGCGGAGAAATCGACGGGCCTGTCGTTCAACAGCAGTTCGAGCGTGATGTCCGGATACCGCGCATGGAAGTCGCGCAGCAGCGGCGCGATGACCTTGCGGCCGAAGCCCGGCGTCGCGCCGATGCGCAGGTGTCCGCTCGGCGGCCCGCTGCGCAGCTCGCGCATGTCCTCGAGCGCCTGCGCCAGATGCTCGATGCCGGGCCGGCAGTTTTCGTAGAAGAGTTCGCCTTCGCGCGTCAGCGACATGCTGCGGGTCGTGCGCTGGAACAGGCGGGCGTCGAGCCGATCCTCGAGCCGTTGCACGTGGCGGCTGACCGACGAGCGGCCGACGCCGAGGCGATCGGCGGCGCGTGCGAAGCTGCCTTCCGTGACAACGGCCAGGAAGGTGACGACGCCGGCGTAGCAGGTCGAGAAGCTGCGTGCGAAAGGGTCGTCGGCGTCGGGGCGGCGGATGGAGGTGTCGGGCATGGAGGCGCTGGAATCGTGGTGTCCGTATGCGACTAGACGGTTCAGCGCTGCCGCCTGTGACACCGCCCGCCGCATTTTTTCAAAAAAGGGCGCGGCGGCGTGCGGGCCGGCTATTTCTCCGGCACGAGCACGGGTGCACCCTTGTCCTTCAACAGCAGCACGATGAACTTCGCGGGCCGCGTCCGGCTCGCATTGCGTCCGACCGTGTGCAGATCGTTCGGGCCCTCGTAGAAGGTCTGGCCCGGCTTCAGCGTGACGGGCTCGCCGCCCTTCACCTGCATCACGATCGAGCCCTCGACGACATAGACGAAGGCCTCGGCGTGGTGACGGTGGACCGGGTCGACCGCGCCGGGCGGATATTCGACCGAGATCATCAGGGCTTCCTTGCCCGGATACGCGTCGAGCGGCTTCGTCATCAACGGGGTGACGATGGCCGAAGGCGCCGCGTGGACAGCGCCGGTGGTCGAGGCGGCGACGAGCGCGGCCGCGATGGCATGTTTCAGGCGAATCATCGGATGGATTCCAGTGAAGCCGCCGGCCGGCAGCCGGCGGCGAAGCAGGGAGCGGCCCGTAGCCGGGCGCGGGCGTCAGGCGAGATTGGCCTTGTCGAGGCCGTAAGCCTTGTCGGCCGAGCCCGGAGCGGTGCGGAACGCCACGTTCGCGCGGTTCCAGCCGTTGATCGCCATCACCTCGAACGTCAGGTCCGACAATTCCTTCTCGGAGAACTGGCCGCGCACGCGATCGTAGACGTCGTCGGGCACGCCGTGCTCGGGGAGTTTCGTCAGTACTTCGGTCCAGGCCAGCGCAGCCCGCTCGCGCGGCGAGAACAGCGTCGATTCGCGCCACGTCGCGAGATGGTGAAGGCGCAACTCGCGCTCGCCGTGCAGGCGAGCCTCCTTCACGTGCATGTCGAGGCAGAATGCGCAGCCGTTGAGTTGCGACGCACGCGCGGACACGAGGTCACGGATCGATTCCTCGATCGCGCTGCCGCGCAGCAGGTTGCTGAGTTCGAGGAATTGCCGGAACAGTTCCGGCGATTGATGCATGTAGTTGAGACGCTGCGTCATGATTTCTCCTGGCGACGAAGAGGCTGGCCCGCGTTGCGCGGGCGTCGGGGGCGGCAGGGCGCCGCGCGAAATCATCTTAGGAGTGTGGGCCGGCGCGCGGTAGCCACGCACAGGGACGCATCGTGTTGCGCGGGCTGCACCAATGCCGCATCGAGCGGTGCACGACGCGCGCTTCGGGGTTCAACCCATCGCTAGGGCGTGAACACGCCCTAGCCAGCACTGCACGCGGCTGCGATGCGCGCGAGCTTGTCGGGGTTGCGCTGCACGAGAATCCGGACGATGCGCGTGCCGTCCGTCTCGAACGCCATCGCGGATTCGAGCTGGCCGGCGATGATGCGCAGCATCGCCCATTCGCCGTTCAGCACGACCGGACGCATTTCGACGCCGCTGCCGCAGCGCAACCACGTCGCGTAGAACAGTTGTGCGATGCGGCGACCGCCGACCATCGGTTTCGGGAAACTCTGGACCTTGCCGCCGCCGTCGCCGATCAGCATCGCATCTTCGGCGAGGAGCGCCTGGATCGACGGAAAATCGCCCTGCGCGAGGGCATGCGAAAAGGTCTGCAGCAATTGCCGGTGCGTTTCGCGCGGCACGATGTGGCGCGGCCTGTCGTCGTCGCGCAACTGGGCCTTCGCCCGGCTGACGAGCTGCCGGCACGCGGCTTCGGATTTGCCGATCGCGTCGGCAATCTCGTCGTAGTCGGCATCGAACACTTCGCGCAGCAGAAAGGCTGCGCGCGCTTCCGGCGTCAACCGCTCGAGCAGCAGCAAATAGGCGACCGACACGTCGTTCGCGCGCTCCGTCATTTCCTCGGGTGTCGCAGGCGATTCGCCGAGTTCCGGCTCGGGCAGCCAGATACCCGTGTAGTGCTCGCGCCGGATCTTCGCCGCGCGCAGCCGGTCGATCGACGTCCGGGTCGTGACCGCGACGAGCCATGCCTCGGCATTCTCGATACCGTCGCGCGCCGCGTCGTGCCAGCGCAGCCACACGTCCTGCACGATGTCTTCGGCGTCCGCGATGGAGCCGAGCATCCGGTACGCGATCTTTTGCAGGCGCGGACGCAGCGTGTGGAAGATCTGTGCGTCGTCGCTCATGACAGCCACACCCCGCTGAACCCGAATGCAACCGGCCCGCTCAGGAACACATTGCCGGTGCCATCCCAATGCACCGTCACGTTGCCGCCGTCGCATTCGACGTTCACGGTCTCGTCGAGCAGTCCGCGCCGGATACCGTTGACCACCGCGCCGCACGAACACGAGCCGGAGCCGAGCGGCACGCCGCCGCCGCGCTCCCAGATGCGCAGGCGAATGTGCGTGCGATCGATGACCTGAACGAAATGCACGTTGGTTTTCCGCGGAAACAGCGGATGCGTTTCGATCGCCGGGCCGAGCGTTTCGAGGTCGAGTGCAGCGACATCGTCGACGAAGAACGTGCAGTGCGGATTGCCCATGCTGCAGGCGGCCGGTGTGCCGGGCAGCGGCAGCGCGAGCGTGTCGGCGGCTTCGGCAAAGGGTATGTCCTGCCAGCCGAACCGCGGCGCGCCCATCTCGACCTTGATCAGTCCGTGCGCATCCTGCGAACAGTGCAAGCGGCCGCGATTCGTGCGCAGCACGACCGACGCCGCGCCGGTTTCCCGCATCAGCTTCCATGCGGCGCCGCGCGTCGCGCTGCCGCAGGTATCGAGCGTCGAGCCGTCGGGATTCCGGAAGGCGACGTACGCGGTGGCGTCGTCGCAGTCCGAGATCAATGCGAGCTGATTGAAGCCGATGCCGCGATGCCGGTCGCCCATGCGCCGCACGAGATCGCGATCGACGCGGTGCGCTTGCTCGTGTCCCTGATCGCGCAGGTCGACGATGACGAAGTCATCGCCATTCGCGTTCATCTTCTGAAATGCGATCGGCATGGCGGTTCCGGAGTGGGGGTAGGCGAACACTGTACGTGGCTCGGCGGTCGCGGGCAATCGTTGCCCGACGAGGCGCATGCGACAGGGGTCTACGTAATTCTACGTAGCCCCGCATACGTAGTTATCCGCTTGTAAGCCTCCCCCATCGCGCGGAATACTACGGCCCATCGCCGCGGCCTCTGCGAGGCTGCGGCACGACGCATCGACGTCACGCGGGTTCGGCGCCTCGCCGCATCCACTCAAAAACACATTGGAGACCAGGAGACGCCATGAATCGGGCTTCCAGTACCCTGCTATGGATCGCGGTCGCGCTGCTCGGCGCGTTCGCATTCGGCACGATCGCACTCGCGCACGGCGAACGCGTCAGTGCCCTCTGGATCGTGATCGCCGCAGTCTGCGTGTATCTGATCGCGTATCGCTTCTACAGCCGTTTCATCGCCAGCAAGGTCATGCAGCTCGACGGGCTGCGGATGACGCCGGCGGTCAAGTACAACGACGGCCTCGACTACGTGCCGACCAACAAGTACGTGCTGTTCGGCCATCACTTCGCCGCGATCGCCGGCGCCGGGCCGCTGGTCGGACCCGTGCTCGCCGCGCAGATGGGCTATACGCCCGGCATGCTGTGGATCCTGGCCGGCGTCGTGTTCGCCGGCGCGGTGCAGGACTTCATCGTGCTGTTCATCTCGACGCGCCGCGACGGCCGCTCGCTGGGCGACCTCGTCAAGATGGAGCTCGGCACGGTGCCCGGCGTGATCGCACTGTTCGGCGCGTTCCTGATCATGGTGATCATCCTCGCGGTGCTCGCGCTGATCGTCGTGAAGGCGCTGACCAATTCGCCGTGGGGCACGTTCACCGTCGCCGCGACGATTCCGATCGCGCTGTTCATGGGCGTCTATACGCGCTACATCCGCCCGGGCCGCATCGGCGAAGTGTCGATCATCGGCTTCATCGGGCTGATGGCCGCGATCGCGTTCGGTCAGAACGTGGCCGCCTCGCCGGCGATCGCCGCGTGGTTCACGTTCAGCGGCACGCAGCTCACGTGGATCCTGATCGGCTATGGCTTCGTCGCGTCGGTGCTGCCGGTGTGGCTCTTGCTCGCGCCGCGCGACTACCTGTCGACGTTCCTGAAGATCGGCACGATCCTCGGCCTCGCGATCGGCATCCTGGTCGTCGCACCGGAACTGAAGATGCCCGCGCTGACGAAGTTCGTCGACGGCACGGGCCCGGTGTGGGCGGGCAACCTGTTCCCGTTCCTGTTCATCACGATCGCGTGCGGCGCGGTGTCGGGCTTCCACGCGCTGATCTCGTCGGGCACGACGCCGAAGCTGATCGACAACGAAACCAACGCGCGCTTCATCGGTTACGGCGCGATGCTGATGGAATCGTTCGTCGCGATCATGGCGCTGGTCGCCGCGTGCGTGATCGAACCGGGCATCTACTTCGCGATGAACGCGCCGGCCGCCGTGCTCGGCTCGACGCCGGAAGCGGTCGCGAACACCGTCACGCAATGGGGCTTCGTGCTGACGCCCGACATGCTCACGCAAACCGCGAAGGCCGTCGGCGAAACCACGATCATCGCGCGTGCGGGCGGCGCGCCGACGCTGGCCGTCGGCATGGCGCACATCCTGCACCAGGTGATCGGCGGCGAAGCGATGATGGCGTTCTGGTATCACTTCGCGATCCTGTTCGAGGCGCTGTTCATCCTGACGGCCGTCGACGCCGGCACGCGTGCGGGCCGCTTCATGCTGCAGGATCTGCTCGGCACGTTCCACCCGGCGCTCAAGCGCACCGAGTCGCTGCCCGCCAACCTCGTCGCCACCGCGCTGTGCGTGGCCGCGTGGGGCTACTTCCTGTACCAGGGCGTGGTCGATCCGCTCGGCGGCATCAACACGCTGTGGCCGCTGTTCGGCATCTCGAACCAGATGCTCGCCGCGATCGCGCTGGTGCTCGGCACCGTCGTGCTGTTCAAGATGAAGCGCGAGCGCTACGCCTGGGTGACGATCGTGCCGACCGCGTGGCTGCTGATCTGCACGCTGACGGCCGGCTGGCAGAAGATTTTCGACGCGAACCCGAAGGTCAGCTTCCTCGCGCACGCCGCGAAGCTGCAGGCCGCGGTGGACGAGGGCAAGGTGCTCGCGCCGGCGAAGTCGATCGCGCAGATGAAACGGATCATCTTCAACGACTACATCGATGCGGCGCTGGCCGGGCTGTTCATCTTCGTCGTCGTGGCGATCGCGGTGTACGGCCTGCTCGCCGTGCTGCGCGCGCGCCGCGAGTCGAAGCCGACCGTGCGCGAGACGCCGTACGAAGCGATGCCGGCCGCGCAGGCGCTCGGCAGCGGACGTTAAGGGGAGGCCGCGATGTTCAGCGATCTTGGCGGCGACCTGCGCAGCGCGGGGCGTTACCTTGGGCAGGCGTTGCGGCTGATGGTCGGCCTGCCCGACTACGATACCTACGTCGCGCACATGCGCGACACCCATCCGGACCGCGAGCCGATGACGTACGAGGAATTCTTCCGTGAGCGTCAGAATGCGCGGTACGGGTCGGGGGCGGGGAAGTGTTGCTGAACCGGGCCGTTGCAATCGCCTGACGAATCGGTTCGGTATCGAAACGGAAGCGCCGCGATGGCTGTCGCGGCGCTTTTTTCTTTGGTGGGCCGACGACGCGCACCGCAGGGCGCTTGCGTGCCGTTTGCCCGCGCGCAGCGCGGCGGCATCCGGCCGCCGGTATCATTAGGGCACTTTCTTTTCCCGATGGACCGCAGGAGAACACGTCGTGCATGTCGGTGAGCGTTTCAACAGCATTTCCCATCTCGTCGGCGCGGTGCTGTCGGTGGCCGGCCTCGTCGCGCTCGTGACGATGGGCGCGCTCGAAGGCGACCCGTACAAGGTGGTGAGCTTCAGCGTGTACGGCGCGATGCTGATCCTGCTCTACGCGATCTCGACGGCCTATCACAGCGTGCGCAACCCGCGCCTGAAGGCGATCCTGCAGAAATGCGACCATGCGGCGATCTATCTGCTGATCGCAGGGAGCTATACGCCGTTTACGCTCGTCACGCTGCGCGGCCCGTGGGGCTGGTCGCTGTTCGGCGTGAGCTGGGGGCTCGCCGTGTTCGGCATCGTGCAGGAGCTGACGCTCGGGCGCCGCACGCGCCTGCTGTCGATGATCCTGTACGTGCTGATGGGCTGGCTCGCGCTCGTCGCCGTGCGGCCGCTGATCCACGCGCTGCCGCCGGTCGGCACCGCATGGCTCGTGGCCGGCGGCGTGATCTACAGCGCGGGGATCTACTTCTTCATCAACGACGAACGCATCCGCCACGGACACGGTATCTGGCACCTGTTCGTGCTGGCCGGCAGCCTGTGCCAGTTCGTCAGTGTCGCGATGTATGTCGCGTGAGGGGCATGGCGCGTTGAGCGCGTGATGCTCCGCGCGTCGCGAGTCGGCCGCAGCATGCGCTACCGGCGCGGCGCGTCCCGCAGCGCGCCGAAGCCCACCCATCCCCAGTACACGCGATGATGCGCGATCAACCCGTCGCGCAGATCCATCACCTCGACGAGATCGACCTGATCGCCGTCCGGCGTGGCGCGCGGGTATTCCCAGACGAGCTGGCGGCCGTTCGAGAAGAACAGCCCGGTCCGGTACCAGCGTCCGAGCGGGTTGTCCGGATTGCGCAGGCCGGCCGCGAAGAACGCGCCGATCGCGGCCTTGCCGTGCAGCACGCCCGAGCCGTGTTCGGGCAGCGTGGCGACGACGAGCGGCGTTTCGAGCACCGCGTCGTCGGCATACAGCGACATCAGCGCGTCGAGGTCGCGGGCGACGACGGCCGCGTGCCAGTCGTCATGGATGCGCCGGGCATCGGCATCGGTGTCTGCGGGTGTCATGGCGGGTTTCCGGAAGTCGATCACGGAAACCACTGTAGGGGTGCGCCGCCGCGAGACGTTTCACGTCGACCCGAAACGTGGATGCCGGGCCGCGCCGCGGGCGCTCTGCGGGTGGCGCCTAGCCGGCCAGCGCGTCGAGATTCAGCGCATGCGACTTGCCGATCCACACCGCGCAATCGCGGTGGTCGCGCAGTTCGTCGTGCGTATTCGGATGCAGGAAGATGTCGAGCGCGCCGCGGTTCAGCACGAGCCACGGCACGATGTCGTCGAATCGCGCGGCATCGAACGCGATCTGGTACGACCACGCCGGATGCGGGCCGACGAGGCGTTCGTGAAAGCGGCCGAGTTCGATGACCGCGCCGAACCGCGCGTCGACGACCTGGCGAAATGCCCAAGCCGCGTCGCGGCTTGCCGCATCGAAATAGACGTGCGCGTGCCAGCTGTCGATGGCGGTAGTGTCGAGAGCAGCCATGGGAAGACTCGATTAAAAATGAAAATGCCTGGGATGCCGTGCGAAACGGTCGATGCGTGATTATCGCGCGTCCTTGCAGATTGCGTCGCGTCTCAATCCGGCGGGCCGATGCGAGTGATTTGTCCTGCATCAGAAGAATCGGCTGATCCGACTCGATCGCTTCGATGGTATCCGTGTGCGCGATAACACGCCAAGCCTTGTGCGCAGGCGCGCCGGCCGGATTTCCGTCGGCAACACGTCATTTCGGAAATTGAAAGAGCGTGGTGAGCGTCCCACCGGATCGCCGGTAAAAGTCCGATCAGATCGTTGAATGAAATAAAGAAATTCCATTTCGAAGGGATACGCGAACGACGCAGTTCGCACGCCGAATGCGCGGCTGAAAATAACAATTGCGGATTCGGCTATTCAAGCGGGATGCGGCCCGACATACGATGATTTCAACGCATCGATGCTGGATCGATGCGGGGACAACCATCTGGAGGCCATTATGCGATCCCTCGTTCCCGTTGCCGTTCTTTCCTGCGCACTCGCTGCGCTGCCGGCCGTCAGCTTCGCGCAGACGATCGGCGTCGCCGACACTTCGCATGCCGCGTCGTTGACCTGGTCGGCGGCGCGTGCCGAAACCGATGTGCAGCTGATGCAGATGACGCGTGCCGGCTATCGCGCGACGACGGCCGGCAACCAGAACTATCCGCTCGCGATGCAACGTGCGCTCGAGCGCGTGTACAACCCGGTGCCCAACCGGTGGCCCGACGAAAAAGCCGCGATGCAAGCGCGGGCGGCCCGCGACGTGCAGAGCGGCCATCCGGTGAAGGCGTTCTTCGTGAAAACCGCGTACTACCTGAAGGGCGACAACACGTTTTGACACAGGAGACGAACATGGCATGCGCTGACCGATTGCTCGGCGGGTGGCGTGCGTCGGCGATACGCAGGCCGCCGCACGCGTGCGCGGCACGGCGGCGCGCCGATGTGCACGGCATGCGACGCCGAGCGGACGACCTGCGCGACGCGGGCGGGTGCGCGGTTGCATGCGGCGACGCGCGGTCCGGGGCGACGGCGGACGACGCGAGCGCGAGCGAGGGCGGATCATGAAGGCTGCCCGGAAAGGCCGTCGCCATCCGCCGTTGACGCGCGAATGGCTGCTGCCGCTGCCGCCCGCGCATGCACGCGACATCTCGCTGAAATGCCACATGGCGCTGGTCGCGCTGCGCGGCGAGCACGGTAGCGAAACGCTGCTGATGAGGCTGCGCACGAGCGTGTATCTGGTGTTCCTCGCGCTCGACGATGTGGTCTCTCCCGACGCGACCATCGACCTATGCGTCGACGCGGAGCGCGTGCTGGACGCGAGCGTGGCGCGCGCCGCGCGAAGCGGTGCATGGACGCTGCACGACGACGAATGCGCGGTGCTCGAACGCGTGCTCGCCGCGAACGACGCATGCGTCGCGACGCTCACGCGGCATCGGCTGGCCGAGCTGTGGCGTCACGTCTGCACGTTCGCTTCCGCCGAACAGCCGGGGATCGTCGCGCAGGCGGCGGCGAAGATGCGGGCGCCGGCCGTTCTGCATTGAATCGCTGGCCGCGGGCCGCGTTTCATACCCGTCCGATTCCATCGCGCGGCCGCGCGCCGTCTAATGACACGACTGGAACCCGGCGTGGCCGGGCGACGAGGATCCATCCTCGCGTTTGCGGCGATCGTGCGTGTCGACGCGAACGCATTCGTTTCGGTCAGGAGGAGCGATGGCGCTATACAGGAGCGGCGGCTACTTCACGTGCGGAAGTGGCCGCGCATTCAGCGAGAATCTGCCGCCGGGCAGCAAGGTGACGGTGGCGGGCATCTATCGATGCACCGTGTGCGGCGACGAAATCGGCATTGCGAAATGGCAGATGCTGCCGTCCGAGGACGCGCATCCGCACGATCTCGATCCGCCGTCCGACCCGCTGCTCGATCCGGGGCCGACCGCGTGGCAACTGATCGCCGCGGCGGAGTCGCGCAGCTAGGCAACCGACGTTCGCCGCCGCACGCACGCGCGTGAGCGCAATGCGGCACGCGGCGTCCGCCAAAACAAAAAGCGCCGCGGAGCGAACTCCGTGGCGCTTCTTCGATCCCAGGCCGCTGCGAAGGCGCGACCCTCCGCGCGGCTCACCGCGCTGCTTAAGCGGCCGTCGCCGACTTCGCCGGCTTCTGCAGCTTGCCCTTGCCGGCGCGCTGGATTTCCTCGAGCTTGATCTCGACGTGGCGCGAGAACACGTACTCGGCCGGACGCTGCTTCGCGATCGAGATATCCGGTGCGAACGGGCCGTCGGTCTTGATGCCCTTGCGGCTCACGCGCAGCGCCTTCAGCGGGTTCGAGATCGTGTCCATCACGGCCGTGGCCTCGAAGCCGCAGTGGACCATGCAGTCCGCGCACTTCTCGTAGTTGCCGACGCCGTAGTTGTCCCACTCCGTCGTTTCCATCAGTTCCTTGAAGGTCTTCACGTAACCTTCGCCGACCAGGTAGCACGGCTTCTGCCAGCCGAACACCGTACGCGCCGGGTTGCCCCACGGCGTGCACTTGTACGTCTGGTTGCCGGCCAGGAAGTCGAGGAACAGCGACGACTGGCTGAACGACCAGCGCTTGCCGCCTTCGCCGCGCTTCAGGATTTCGCGGAACAGGTTCTTCGTCTTGTCGCGGTTCAGGAAGTGCTGCTGATCCGGCGCGCGCTCGTATGCATAGCCCGGCGACACGGTGATGCCGTCGACGCCGATCGGGCCCAGCGTGTCGAAGAACTTCGCGACGCGTTCCGGCACCGCATCGTTGAACAGCGTGCAGTTGATGTTCACGCGGAAGCCGCGGCGCTTCGCTTCCTTGATCGCCGCGACGGCCTTGTCGTACACGCCTTCCTGCGACACCGAGTGATCGTGCGCTTCCTTGTCGCCGTCGAGGTGGACCGACCAGACGAAATACGGGCTCGGCTGGTAGTCGTCCATCTTCTTTTCCATCAGCAGCGCATTCGTGCACAGGTACACGAACTTCTTGCGCTTCATGATGCCCTTGACGATTTCCGGCATCTCCTTGTGGAGCAGCGGCTCGCCGCCGGCGATCGACACGACGGGTGCGCCGCACTCGTCGACGGCCTGCAGGCATTCCTCGACGGACAGGCGCTGGTTCAGGATCGGATCCGGATAATCGATCTTGCCGCAGCCGTTGCACGCGAGGTTGCAGCGGAACAGCGGCTCGAGCATCAGCGCGAGCGGATAGCGTTTGTTGCCGGACAGGTGCTGGCGCACGATGTAGGCGCCGACACGGACTTGCTGGAGCAGCGGAATAGACAAGGGATGTCCTCCTTAAACTTCGCGGGCGACAGCTTGCGTGAGCTTCGCCGGCAACTTGAATTCGACTTTTTCTTCACGGCCCGCCATCGTCGCGACATCGACGGGCCCCAGCGCGCGCAGCGCGCCGATTACATCCTCGACCATTTCCTCGGGCGCCGACGCGCCGGCGGTCAGGCCGACCGTCTGCACGCCCGCGAACCATTCGGCCTTCACTTCCGAGCCGTCGGCGACGAGATAGCTCGGTACACCGCTTTCGGTGCCGATCTCGCGCAGGCGGTTCGAGTTCGAGCTGTTCGTCGCACCGACGACGAGCAGCACGTCAACCTGTTCGCTCAGCTCGCGCACGGCGGCCTGGCGATTCTGCGTCGCATAGCAGATGTCGCGCGTGTCCGGGCCGACGAGGTCGGTGAACCGGCGCTGCAGCGCTTCGATGATGCCGCGCGTGTCGTCGACCGACAGCGTGGTCTGCGTGATGTACGCGACCGGCGTATCGACGGGCAGCGTCAGCGTATCGACTTCGGCTTCGCTCTGCACGAGGATCACCTCGGCCGGAATCTGGCCGATCGTGCCTTCGACTTCCGGGTGGCCCGCGTGGCCGATCAGGATCAGCCGGCGGCCCGCCGCGACGTACTGGCGGCCCTGTACGTGCACTTTCGTGACGAGCGGGCAGGTCGCGTCGAGCACGTCGAGCCCGCGCGTTTGCGCGTCGCGCTCGACCGTCTGGGCGACACCGTGCGCGCTGAAGATCGCGACAGCGCCGTGCGGCACCTCGTCGAGTTCCTCAACGAATCGTGCCCCTTTATTACGCAGATTTTCGACGACATGCCGGTTGTGCACGATCTCATGACGCACATAGACCGGCGCACCGTGCTGTTGCAGCGCGCGATCGACGATCTCGATCGCACGGACAACCCCCGCACAGAAGCCGCGGGGCTGGGCAAGGATGACTCGCATAAGTGAGCGAACTCCGACGACAGACGCCGGGGTTCGAGGCGCTTGGCACGCGCTTGCTCGCCCCGGCTTGATGTTATGAAGGCAGGAACGAACCGGCCGGCCAGGCCCCGGAACCCCGAATTAATCGCGCATTTTAACCCTATCGGGCCGTCCGTGCTTCGGTGCCGTGTCGACACCGTTGCAATTGCGGGAGAGCCGCGTCGGCGCTGGCGCGCGCGGAACCCGGTAAACTGCGCGGTTTCGCGGGCGGCCGCTCCGGCTGCCCGCCATCGCGCTCATTTCAAGGCCATTCGATGACCGTCGATTCTCACGCGTATTGCCCGTCCGCCCGTGCGGCGTCGGGCGTTTTGTTCCAGACCCTTATTTCTACCGAACGAGCCGACGGGCGGCAGGAGGCAGGCCGATGATGCTCGCGATCGCTTTCCTGGTGTCCGGCCTGTCGCTGGTGATCTGGATCGTGCTGCTCGTCGCGCGCGGCGGCTTCTGGCGCGCGCAGCCCGCACGGCCGCTGCCGCCCGACGCGCGCGGCGCGGCGGCCGAGGCCGGCTGGCCGGCCGTCGTGGCGGTCGTGCCGGCGCGCAACGAAGCCGACGTGATCGCCCGGGCGGCGACTTCGCTGCTCGAGCAGGACTATCCGGGCGACTTCCACCTGATCATCGTCGACGACCACAGCGACGACGGCACCGCCGACGCGGCCCGCGCGGCCGCGCTCGCGATCAACCGCGCCGACCGGCTGACGGTGCTGAGCGCGAAGCCGCTGCCGGCCGGCTGGTCGGGCAAGGTGTGGGCGCAGTCGCAGGGAATCGCGGCGGTGCAGACGCTCGGCCTGCCGGCCGACTACCTGCTGCTGACGGATGCCGACATCGGCCATCCGTCCGACGCCGTCGCGCAACTCGTCACGCGCGCGCAGGCCGAGCAGCGCGATCTCGTGTCGCTGATGGTGCGGCTGCGCTGCGACTCGTTCTGGGAAAAGGCGCTGATCCCGGCGTTCGTGTTCTTCTTCGCGAAGCTGTACCCGTTCTCGTGGATCAACAACCCGCGCAACCGGACGGCCGGCGCCGCCGGCGGCTGCATGCTCGTGAAGCGCACGGCGCTCGAGGAAGCGGGCGGCATCGAATCGATTCGCGGCGCGCTGATCGACGACTGCAGCCTCGCCGCGCAGATCAAGCATCGCGGCAGCGGCCGCCATCCGATCCGGCTCGATCTCGCCGATCGCAGCGTGTCGCTGCGCCCGTACGACAGCTGGCGCGACATCTGGAACATGATCGCGCGCACCGCGTTCACGCAGCTGCACTATTCGCCGCTGCTGCTGGCCGGCACGCTGCTCGGGATGACGATCATCTATCTGGTGCCGCCCGTCGCCGCGCTCGCGTACGGTGCGCGCGCGTGGCCGGCATGGCTCGCGTGGGCGTCGATGTGCGCCGCGTATGCGCCGATGCTGCGCTACTACCGGCGCTCGCCGCTGTGGGCGCCCGCGCTGCCGCTCGTCGCGCTGTTCTATGTGGGCGCGACGTTCGCGTCCGCGTGGCGTTACTGGCGCGGCAAGGGCGGCCAGTGGAAGGCGCGCGTGCAGGCGCCGGTGGAGCGTTGACCACGCCGGCGGAGGCCGGCCGTCCCGATCAACCGGAACGCTGAAAACACACAGCCCGGATCGACGCTAGCCGATCCGGGCTGTTTGCTTTTTGGCCGGTTTCCGGCCGATGCGCGTGCTTACCGCTGCGTCAGCATCATGTACATCTGGATCACGACGTCCGGCGAGAACGTGAACGGCACCCAGCCGTAGCCCGTGTGGCGGGCGACCAGCAGGCGGTCGCCGTTCGACTGCTTCTGCACGGCCATCATCGGATTCTTCGTCGTCACGAAACGCCAGCCGGCCGGAATGCCGGGCGGCGGCTCCGGCTGCATCGACGCGCGGGCGTGCGCGAGTTCCTCGATCAGCTGGCCCAGTTGCTCCGGATGCAGCGTGATCGACTGGCCGTTGATGGTCAGCGTGAGTTCGTTCTGGGACGGGCGCGCGACGTGCAGCGTCGCCTTGTCGGCCGGCGCGGCAGCGGTGTCGGCTTCAACCGCGGTTTCGGCTTGCGTCGTCGGAATCGGCGCGGTCTCGGCATTGGCCGGGGCGTCGGCGACTTCGACCACATCGATCGTTTCCACCGTTTCCGCCGCCAGCGCGGTCGTGTTCACCGACGCTTGCGCCGCCACGGACGGCTCGACGACATCGGCCGTCACGGCAACCGCGCTCGTCGCGGCTTCCTTGACGACGGCCTCGACCAGCGCTTCGGCGTCGGCGATCGCCTTCGCGTGGTGCTGCGCGGCCGCTTCGGCCTGCGCGATCGCTTCGGTATGGCGCTGCGTGATCGCTTCGGCTGCGGCGGTCGCTTCCGCGTGGCGTTGCGCGGCGGCTTCGGCCTGGGCGATCGCTTCGGCGTGACGCCGTGTGATGGCTTCGGCCTCGGCGGTTGCGTCGGCGTGACGCTGGGCGGCGGCCTGCGTGTCGGCGAGCGCTTGCGTATGACGCTGGGCGAGCGCCTCGGCCTCGGCGATCGCGGCCATGTGGCGCTGCGCGGCGGCTTCGGCTTCGGCGGTCGCTTCCGCGTGGCGCTTCGCGGCGGTTTCCGCTTCGGCAGTCGCCGCGGCATGACGTTGCGCGGCCGCTTCGGCTTCGGTCGCCGCGGCGTGATGACGCTGCGCGGCGGCCTCGGCTTCGGCGATCGCCGCCGCGTGGCGCTGCGACGCGGCTTCGGCATCCGCGTGACGTTGCGCGAGCGCTTCGGTCAGCGCGGTGGCTTCCGCATGGCGCTGCGAAGCGGCTTCGGCTTGCGTGGCGGCATCCGTATGACGTTGGGCGGCCGCTTCGGCGGCGGCGGTGGCGTCGGCATGACGCCGCTGCGCGGCTTCGGCGTCGGCGGCTGCGGCCGTGTGGCGCTGCGCGGCCGCCTGCGCTTCGGTTTCCGCCGCCGCGTGACGCTCGGCCGCGGCCCGGGCTTCCGCTGCCGCGGCGCGCGCGAAGGCTTCCGCGCTGCGTGCCGCCTGCTGGGCGGCGTGGTGATCGTGGAGGAGCTGATCGACGCCCGTGGCGAGCGAAGCGATCTGATCGTTCAGGTTCATGCGTGTCTTCTCTGCGTAAGACCCGCGATTTTAACCGCAGCGCCGATGCCGGTCCGTGCGCGACGTGTAACAAAGTGCGCAAAGCGGCGCGACGTGCGCCGCTTTGTGTTACTTCAGGTAGCCCGCCGAGCCGAACCAGTCGAGCGCATCGCGCAACCCTTCGCGATACGGGCGCGCACGGTAGCCGAGCTCGCGCTCGGCCTTCGCGGACGTGAAATACATCTTGTTCTTCGACATCCGCAGCCCGTCGACGGTGACGAACGGCTCCTTCTTCGTGAACTTCGCGACCGCTTCGGCGCCGACCGCGAGCGGGTACAGCGGCCAGCGCGGCAGTGCGATCGTCGGCGCCTTGCGGCCCGTCATCTGCGCGATGTCCGCGAGCATCTGCTGCAGCGGCAGGTTCTCGCCGCCGAGGATGTAGCGCTCGCCGATCCGGCCGCGCTCGAGCGCGAGGAAGTGGCCGTGCGCGACGTCGTCGACGTGCACGAGGTTCAGCCCCGTGTCGACGAACGCGGGAATCTTGCCGAGCGCGGCCTCGACGATGATGCGGCCGGTCGGCGTCGGCTTCACGTCGCGCGGGCCGATCGGCGTCGACGGGTTGACGATCACGGCCGGCAGCCCTTCGTCGGCGATCATCCGTTCGACCGCGCGCTCCGCGAGCACCTTGCTGCGCTTGTAGACGCCGATCGCCTGCTCGGCCGTGAGCGGCCGATTCTCGTCGGACGGATCGCCGGCGCTCGTCACCTTCAGCGTCGCGACGCTGCTCGTATAGACGATCCGCTCGACGCCTTCCGCGCGGGCCGCGCGCATCGTCGCGACCGCGCCTTCGAGGTTCGCGCGCTCGATCTCGTCGGGATCGGGCGCCCACAGCCGGTAGTCGGCCGCGACGTGCAGCAGGTAGCGCACGCCGCGCAGCGCGGCGCGCATCGACGCCTCGTCGCGCATGTCGCCGGTGACGATCTCGGCGTCGAGATCCGCGACGTTCGTGCGCGGGCTGGTGGGGCGCACCAGCACGCGCACCGCATAGCCTTTCTGCTGCGCGATGCGCGCGACGGCCGAGCCGACGAAACCGGACGCGCCGGTGACGAGAACGAGATCGCGGGAAGTATCAGTCATGCGTTTCCTTCGGGGCCGCGCGGGCGGCGCGGCGGTTGAGCATCGGCGAGATTGTACGTGGTCGGCGCGCGCGGCGACGCCCGGCCGGCGCGTGTGCGAAGCGGCCGACGCGACTACAATGCCGGGCTTGAATGCAACGGGAGGGCGACGCGATGAGCCGCAATGAACTGGACGAACGGATCGAGACCTACTACGTGCGGGTGCGCGGCGTCGTGCAGGGCGTCGGCTTTCGTCATGCGACGGTGCGCGAAGCGCATGCGCTGAAGCTGCGCGGCTGGGTCGCGAATCTCGAGGACGGCACCGTCGAGGCGATGATCCAGGGCCCCGGCGCGCAGATCGACCGGATGCTCGCGTGGCTGCGTCACGGGCCGCCTGCCGCGCGCGTGACCGAGGTGACGTTCGAGGAACGGCCGACCGAGAAGCGCTTCGAGCGTTTCCAGCAGCAGTAAGCGGCACGCGAAGGGACACACAACAATATGACGGGGTATCCGGAAGCCGGGCGCGGCCTCTTGCTGTCGGTGATGGCGTCGACGCTGTTCGCGCTGATGTCGGCTTACGCGAAACTGCTCGCGCCGCTCACGGGGCTCGACATCTTCGCGTGGCGCATCGTGTGGACCGCGCCGGGCGCGCTCGCGCTGATCGCGCTGCGCGGTCGCTGGCCGGCGCTCGTGGAGCTCGCGCGGCGCAGTGCGCGCGACTGGCGCCTGCTGGTCGCGCTGCCGGTGAGCGCGGCGTTGCTCGGCGTGCAGCTGTGGCTGTTCCTGTGGGCGCCGCTGCATGGCCGCATGCTCGAAGTGTCGCTCGGCTATTTCCTGCTGCCGCTGACGATGGTGCTCGTCGGCCGCTTCTACTATCACGAAAGGCTCGACCCGCTGCAATGGGCGGCGGTCGCGTGCGCGGCGCTCGGCGTCGCGCACGAAGTGTGGGCGACGCGCGCGTTCGCATGGCCGACGCTCGTCGTCGCGCTCGGCTATCCGCCGTATTTCGTGCTGCGCCGGCGGATCAACGCCGATTCGCTCGCCGCCTTCGCGATCGAGATCGTGCTGCTGTGCCCGATCGCGTTCGCGATGGTCGCGACGAGCGCGACGCGCGTCGCCGGCCATCCGCTGCTGTGGGCCGCGCTGCTGCCGGGGCTCGGCCTCCTCAGCACGCTCGCGCTCGCGAGCTACCTGAAGGCGAGCCGGATGCTGCCGATGGCGCTGTTCGGGATTCTCGGCTACGTCGAGCCGGTGCTGCTCGTCGTGGTGTCGCTGCTGCTGCTCGGCGAGACGCTGAGCGTCTCGCAGCTCGCGACGTACGGGCCGATCTGGGTCGCCGTCGCGCTCACCGCATGGCACAGCGCGATGCTGATGCGGCGCTTGCCCGCGCGCGGTTAAGCGCATCGTCGCGATGCGCGGGCCGTGCGGAACGTGCCGCGCATCGCGCATCGTCCGGCCGTCGAACCGCGTTCGTTCCGCTGCCACGTCCTCTCGAATCCGTCGATACTGACCGCCGACTGACGCCGCGCTGACGCGAATCTGGCGACGCTGCCTGCTTCGCCGCGCCACGCTCACGCTTGTAATCGAAGAGAAGATTCAGTTGCATTTTGTTACTTAGGGTCGCCCCTGATCGGCCATTAGACTGATCTGATCGACTTCCCTTCGTATCCGGCTTTTCATTGAACGGTCACCTCCCTGCCAAGTCGGCCGGGTTGGCACGATACGGGCATACGCGTATCGTCGCCGATCGCGCTCGCCGTCTTTCTCCCGCTCCCTTCCCCGGTGCACGTCGCACCGCCGCCGTGCAGGTGCGCTCATGTCGTTGAGCCCGCTGCATGCCGCCACGGCGCAGCCGTCGCGCAGCGGCCGCCTGATCGAAATCGACTTCTTCCGCGGGCTCGTGCTGTTGATGATCGTCGTCGATCACATCGGCGCGAGCGTGCTGTCGCGCGTGACGCTGCACGCATTCGCGCTGTGCGATGCGGCCGAGGTGTTCGTGTTCCTCGGTGGCTTCGCGACCGCGAGCGCGTACGGCGCGATCGCCGAGCGGCACGGCGCGCGCGCCGCGCAGCAGCGGTTCGTGCGACGCGCGATGCAGATCTACCGCGCGTTTCTCGCGACGTCGACGCTGATGCTCGTCGTGTCGGCGGTGCTCGATCACTACGGGATCGATGCGCCGAACCTCGCGCTCGACGACGTCAGCGTGATGCTCGCGTCGCCGCTGACGGGGGCGGCCGAGCTGCTGACGTTCCAGCGCCAGCCGTATCTCGCGTCGGTGCTGCCGATGTACGTGCTGTTCGCGCTCGCGTCGCCGGTGCTGGTGCCGTTCGCGCGGCGCCGTCCGTGGCTGCTCGTCGCGCTGAGCGTCGCGTCGTGGCTCGCGGCGGGCTGGCTCGGCCCGGAGCTGCTGGACACCGACGGCTTCCGCTGGAGCTTCAACCCGTTCGCGTGGCAACTGATGTTCGTCGCTGGCGTGCTCGCGCGCTCCCAGCCGTTCTACCGGCGCGTCGCGCTCGGCCGCTGGGGCGCGGCGGCGACCGGGCTCGCGTGCGCGATCGTGCTCGGTTGCGCGAGCTACAAGCTGTTCTCGGGGCTGCCGGCGCCCGAAGGCGTGCTCAAGCGCGATCTCGCGCTGCCGCGCGTCGTGAGCTTCGCGGCCATCGCGTGGCTGATGGCCGATTGCGTGCGCTTCGGCTGGATCGCGCGGATCGCGCAGGGCGTGCGGCCCGTCGTGGCGGTTGGCCAGCGCGGGCTGATCTGCTTCGTCGCGGGTGCGGCGATCTCGCTCGTGATCGATTCGCTGCTGCATCCGGTCGCGGGCAGCGCCGATCTGCGGCATGTCGGCGTGGGCCTTGTGGCCGACGCGTGCGCGGTCGGGCTGATGATGGCGGTGGCCGGTTCGGGGACGTGGATCGCGCGATGGCGCGGCGCGGCGGCGTAGGCGCGCGCAAGAAGGGCGGCGCGGCAGGCGCCGCGCGGCGTCAGTGAGGTGAGCCGATACGGGAGCGGGGCGTGGCGGTGGCGTCGTCGGCTTCGGCGTCGTCGCGTTCGTCCGGCGCCGGGTCGTCGCGCTCCGCGAGCACCGCGTCGGCTTCGGCCGCGGCCCGGGCGGCGCGCATCGCGGTGCAGCGCTGCGCGTGCCGGATGTCCGACAGGATCCTCAACAGCCGCGTCGTCTTGCTTTTCATCGGGTTCTCCCGCCAGTGCGCATCTCGGGAAGCGGATGCGTTGCCTGCAACCAGTGTAGGACGCGTTCGCGTTTCCGGCGGGAGAATGTGGCGTGCACGCCGCACGCCGAGGGATAGTACTTACTGCGCGGCGGCGGCCTGCGCCTGCAGCGCTTCTTCTCGGCGCTCGTCCGTGCAGCGCTGATGCTGGCGCGACAGGCGGTTCATCAGCGGCAGCAGCAGCAGCGCGAGCAGCATGCCGATCGCGGCGAGCCAGCCGAGCTTCTCGAACAGCGACAGATAGAGCGGCAGCGATTCGGTGGCCGGCAGCTCGTGCGACGGCATCTGCGCGAAGTTCGCGACGACGCTGCCCAGATACTGCGACACGCCCGTCGCGACGAAATACGCACCCATCATGAAGCCGCTCATGCGCGCCGGCACGTAGCGGGCGATCATCGCGAGGCCGAGGCCGCTCACCAGCAGCTCGCCGAGCGAGTACAGCCCGTAACCCCACACCATGAACCACGACGACACGCGGCCGTCGACCGCGTAGCGGCCGCTGATCGTGAACACCAGGTAGCCGGCGGCGACCGCGCCGAAACCGAGCGCATACTTCGCGGCGACCGGCAGGTCGCGGCCGCCCTTCGCGACGGCGTTGTAGACCCACACCAGCACCGGGCTCAGCAGCATGATCCAGATCGGGTTCAGCGCCTGGAACTGCGCGGCGCTCCACGTGAACAGCGTCGTGCCGAACAGCATGAAGCGCGGGTCGACGTTGCGCAGCGCGAACAGCGTCAGCGACGTCGACATCTGCACGTAGAAGATGAAGAACAGGATCACCTGGCCGATCAGCACGAGCGCCGCGATCAGGCCCGCGCGCTCCGAGCGCTCCGACTTCGCGATCATGTACGCGAAGATCGCGAGGATCGCGAATGCGGCCGCCCACACGCTGGCGACCGCGAGCTGCTTGTGCTGCAGCACGTACAGCGTGACCAGCGCGAGCGCGACGCCGCCGGCCGCGACCGCACCGAGGCGCTTCCAGCGGATCGGCTGGTCGTCCGGCTGCGAGCCGACGTGCGCGAGCGTGCGGTGCATCAGCATGAAGTTCAGGATCGCGAGCAGCATGCCGCCGCAGCAGACCGCGAACGCGGTGTGCCAGCCCCAGTGATCCTTGATCCACGGCGTCGCGAGCATCGACACCGTCGAGCCGATGTTGACCGCCATGTAGTAGATCGTGAACGCGCTGTCGATGCGCGCGTCGTCGCCTTCGTAGATGCGGCGCACGAGGTTCGCCGCGTTGGCCTTGAACAGGCCGTTGCCGACGACGATCACGCCGAGCGACGCGTACATGTACGTCAGCTGATCGTTCGGCACCGCGAGCATCAGGTAGCCGGCGCACAGCACGGCCGCGCCGATGATCATCGTGCGGCGGGCGCCGAGCACCTTGTCGCCGATCCAGCCGCCGATCGACGGCGCGGCGTAGACGAGTGCGGTGAAGGCCCCCCAGGTCAGGTTCGCGTGGCTGTCGGTGAAGCCGAGCCGGTCGACCATGAAGAGGACCAGGAGCGCGGCCATGCCGTAGTAGCCGAAGCGCTCCCACATTTCGATGAGGAAGACCGTCGTAAACGATCGGGTCTGTGAAACAGGTGCGTGCATCATCAATCTCGTTTGAAACGGACGGCGCGGATCGCGCGTCGCCTTAAGGTCGAACTGGCGCCGGAGCACTGTGGCCGGGTAGGCTGGCATCGGCGATGGAGCAGTCGAGCGGTTAGCTCGGGCCGGGGACGGATTCCACCTGGGAAGGCGGAGCGCGGCCCCGACCGGCGCGCGAATGGTAACGTTTGCCGGTCCGGTGCGTCGGGTCCGCGCCACTTAGGGAAACTCCCGATATGGCAGCAGCTTTCAGGAACATTTGTCTCATCATCTACTTGTAAGCTTGACGCCGGTTCTCCGCAAATTCCCGGAGAGCCGCTTGCAGCTTGCCTGTGAAGGCTGCGAGTCTGGCAAGATAGCGCGTCGTTTCGCTCGCTTCGGGCCCTGTTTAGTGCACCGGGCTCAACGCCGAAGACGGGGGCGAACCCGAAGATTAAGCTATCTCGAATTAACTTAGTTACTTTCCATCAAACATTTTTTGACGACCACTTTTCGGCCTGCTATGGTTCCCCCCACTGAAAACTCGCGATCGGCAGACGCTGTCGCACTGGGCAGCAAGATTCGCGCGTTGCGCCAACGTCTGAAGCGCACGCTCGACGACACCGCTACCGCCGCGGGGATTTCGAAGCCGTTTCTGTCTCAAGTCGAGCGCGGGCTCGCGTCGCCGTCACTGACGTCGCTGGCCGGTATCGCCCACGCGCTCGGCGTGACGGTGCAGTACTTCGTGGATACGCCGAGCGAGGAACGCTCGGTGTGCCGAGGCGATCAGCTGCGCTTCTTCGGGTTTGCGGATTCGGCGAACCTGTTCGCGCGACTGACGAACGTGTCCGAAGGGCGCCAGCTGGAGGCGATCCTCGTGAGGATGCCGCCGGGGCAGAAACGGTCCGAGGTGACGACACATGCAGGAGAGGAGTTCCTGTACGTGATTGAAGGGGAAGTGTCGCTGACGCTGGAAGGCAAGACGTTCGTCCTGCAGGCCGGCGACAGTTCGCACTATCAGTCGACGGTCCCGCACAGCTGGGTCAACACCGCGAAGATCGAGTCGGTGGTGGTCTGGGTCGGTACGCCGCGACTGTTCTAACGCACGGGTATTCCTTCGTTTCTTCGACGGGATACCTGTCGAAAGAAATGTAAGGAATACTAACATGCAATACGAGAATCACGGGCCTCCTCAATCGCTGCCCCCGTCAGCGTCTCACGCGTAAGCCGCGGCATCCGCCGCGCGACGCCCACCGAACCACCTTCTCAAGACTGCCACGATGAAATCCTTGCATGCCATGTCGGCCGTGCTGGCCGCGCTCGCCCTGACGACGCCCGTCGCCCACGCCGTAACCGTTCCGTCGAACGTCGCGCTCGCTCCGCAACAGGACCTGACGCGACAGGTGCCGGCCGAAGTCGAGTCGCTCGACCCGGCGCACATCGAATCGTGGACCGGCAACACGATCGGCCTCGACCTGTTCGAAGGGCTCGCGCGCATCGATGCGGCCGGCCAGGTCGTGCCGGGCGTCGCGCTGTCGTGGGAGCGCAAGACGCCGCAGACATGGATCTTCAAGCTTCGCCACGACGCGAAGTGGAGCAACGGCCAGCCGGTGACGGCCGCCGATTTCGTCTATTCGTGGCAGCGCCTCGTCGATCCGAAGACGGGCTCGAAGTACACGATCCTCGTCGAGTTCATCAAGAATTCGAAGGACATCATCGCGGGCAAGGCCGCGCCGTCGACGCTCGGCGTGCGTGCCGTCGATCCGTACACGCTGGAAGTGACGACCGACGTGCCGGTCGCGTTCTTCCCCGAACTGACCGCGATGGCGCCGCTCGTGCCGGTGAACAAGGACGTGGTCGCGAAGTTCGGCGACGCATGGACGCGCCCGGGCAACCTCGTCAGCAACGGTGCATACCAGCTCGTCGACTGGCAGCCGAACAACCGCATCGTGATCGCGAAGGACGCGAAGTACTGGAACGCGCCGAAGGTCGTGATCAACAAGGTCACGTACCTGCCGATCGAAAGCGACGAAACCGCGATGCGCATGTACCAGGCCGGACAGATCGACTACAGCTACTCGATTCCGTCGGGCATCTTCCAGCAGGTCAGCAAGCAGTTCGGCGCCGAGTTGCGCCCGGGCCTGCAGCTCGCGACTTACTACTACTTCCTGAACAACAGCGACGCGGCGCTGAAGGACAAGCGCGTGCGCCAGGCGCTGTCGATGGTGATCGATCGCGACGTGCTGACGTCGAAGCTCACGCAGGCCGGCGAGAAGCCGATGTACGGGCTGATGCCGAACGGCACGAAGGGCGTGCAGCCGTTCACGCCGGAATGGGCGTCGTGGCCGATGGCCAAGCGCATCGCGACCGCGAAGGACCTGCTGAAGCAGGCCGGCTATTCGGACGCGAAGCCGCTGTCGTTCACGCTCACGTACAACACCAACGACCTGCACAAGAAGGTCGCGCTGTTCACCGCATCGGAATGGCGCACGAAGCTCGGCATTACCACGAAGCTCGAGAACGTCGAGTTCAAGGTGCTGATGAAGCAGCGGCATGACGGCAAGGTGCAGATCGCGCGCGACGGCTGGTTCGCCGACTACAACGACGCGATGACGTTCTTCGACCTGATCCGCTGCGGCAGCTCGCAGAACACCGTCGGCTACTGCAACAAGCAGGTCGACGCGCTCGTCGAGGAAGGCAACCAGAAGCTCGACGACAACGCGCGCACCGCGCTGCTCACGCAGGCGCACGACATGGCGATGAAGGACACGCCGATGGTGCCGCTGTTCCAGTACTCGGCCGACCGTCTCGTGAAGTCGTACGTGGGCGGCTATTCGCTGAAGAACGTGATCGACATGCGTGCTTCGCAGGACATGTACCTGATCAAGCACTGACGGAGCGATCATGCTGGCCTACGCATTGAGGCGCACGTTGTGGGCGGTGCCGACGATCCTCGCGGTCATCACCGTCTGCTACCTGCTGCTGCATTTCACGCCCGGCGGCCCGTTCGATACGGAGAAGCAGCTGTCCGCCGCGACGCTCGCGAACCTGAACGCGAAGTACCACCTCGACGAGCCGCTGTGGAAGCAGTACCTGCTGTATCTCGGCTCGCTGCTGCACGGCGATCTCGGCCCGTCGTTCCGCTACGTCGACTGGTCGGTGAACGATCTCGTGAAGAAGGCGCTGCCCGTGAGCCTCGGCGTGGGCGGCGTGTCGATCCCGATCTCGATCGTGCTCGGCGTGCTGCTCGGCACCGTCGCGGCCGTGCGCCGCGACAGCGTGATCGACCGCTTCGTGATGCTGATCGGCAACTTCGGCAACGTCGTGCCGCCGTTCGTGCTCGGCCCCGTCATGGTGTGGATCTTCGCGATCCTGCTGAAGACGTCGGCCGGCAACGGCTGGCTGCCGGCCGGCGGCTGGGGCGACGGCGGCTGGCAGTACCGGCTGCTGCCGATCGCGCTGCTGACCCTCATCAACGTGTCGCTGCTCGCGCGCGTGATGCGCGGCTCGATGATCGAGACGCTGTCGAGCAACTACATCCGCACCGCGCGCGCGAAGGGCCTGCCGGGCTCGACGATCGTGCTGCGCCACGCGCTCAAGCCCGCGCTGATGCCGGTCGTGTCGCTGTTCGGCACGGTCTGCATCACGTCGATCACCGCGGCCGTCGTCACCGAATCGGTGTTCGCGCTGCCGGGCGTCGGGCAGCTCGTCGTGAACGGCGCGATCAACCGCGACTACACGCTGGTGCTTGGCCTCGTCGTGATGACGACCGTCTTCGCGGTGCTGTTCAACCTGCTGGTCGACCTCGCGTACGCGTGGCTCGATCCGCGTATCCGTTATTGAGCGAGGCACAGCGATGACTCCGACCACTCCCGTCGTCGGCCTGCCCGTGCAGACCGATTCGCCGCCGCATTCGCGCTCGCCGCTCGAGCTCGCGTTCGCGCGCTTCCTTCACAACCGCGCGGCGCTGTTCAGCCTCGCGCTGCTCGTGCTGATCACGCTCGCCTGCTTCGTCGGCCCGTGGCTGCTCGCGGCCGATCCCGCCGCGAGCGACTGGGCGTCGATCAGCCTGCCGCCGACCTGGGCGAACCAGCACTGGTTCGGCACCGACGAGCTCGGCCGCGACCTGCTCGTGCGCACGCTGATCGGCGGCCGCGTATCGATCGAGGTCGGCCTGCTCGGCACGCTCGTGTCGGGCCTGTTCGGCGTCGCGTGGGGCGCGACCGCGGGCTTCGCGGGCGGCCGCGTCGATTCCGTGATGATGCGCGTCGTCGACATGATGTACGCGATCCCGTACCTGCTGATCGCGATCCTGATGATGACCCTGTTCGGCCGCTCGTTCATGCTGGTCGTGCTGACCATCAGCGCGTTCTCGTGGATCGACATGGCGCGCGTCGTGCGCGGCCAGACGCTGTCGCTGCGCAATCGCGAGTTCGTCGATGCGGCGCGCGCGATCGGCGTGTCGCCGGCATCGATCGTGCTGCGTCACGTCGTGCCGAACCTGCTCGGCGTGGTCGTCGTGTACGCGACGGTCTCGGTGCCGAACATCGTGCTGACCGAATCGGTGCTGTCGTTCCTCGGCCTCGGCGTGCAGGAGCCGATGACGAGCTGGGGCGTGCTGATCCAGGACGGCGCGCAGAAACTGGAATCGATGCCGTGGCTGCTGCTCGCCCCGGCCGTCATGCTGTGCGTGACGCTTTACTGCGTGAACTTCGTCGGCGACGGCCTGCGTGACGCGCTCGACCCGAAGGATCGCTGAAGATGGTTGCTCTACTGGAAGTTGAAAACCTCGGCGTGCGCTTCACGCGCAAGGATGCGCCGCCGATCGACGCCGTCAACGGCGTGTCGTTCTCGCTCGAAGCCGGCAAGACGCTCGGCATCGTCGGCGAATCGGGCTCGGGCAAGAGCCAGACCGTGATGGCGCTGCTCGGCCTGCTGGCCGGCAACGGCACGACGACCGGCGCCGCGCGCTACCGCGGCGACAACCTGCTCGACATGGATACGCGCGCGCTGAACGCGGTGCGGGGCGATCGCATCGCGATGATCTTCCAGGACCCGATGACGTCGCTCAATCCGTTCCTGACGATCGAACGGCAGATGACCGAGACGCTGCAGCTGCATCGCAGGCTGTCGCGCAAGGAAGCGATCAAGCGCGCGATCGAGGCGCTCGAATCGGTGCGCATTCCCGATGCGGCGCGCCGCATCCGCATGTATCCGCACGAGTTCTCGGGCGGCATGCGCCAGCGCGTGATGATCGCGATGGCGCTGTTGTCCGAGCCGGAAATCCTGATCGCCGACGAGCCGACCACCGCGCTCGACGTGACCGTGCAGGCGCAGATCATCGACCTGCTGCGCGAGCTGAACCGCGAGCGCGGCACCGCGATCGTGCTGATCACGCACGACATGGGCGTGGTCGCCGGCCTCGCCGACGACGTGATGGTCATGTACGCGGGCCGCACCGTCGAATATGCGCCGGCCGAATCGATCTTCGCGGCGCCGTCGCATCCGTACACGATCGGGCTGCTCAACGCGCTGCCGCGCCTGACCGACGCGGACGATGCGCCGCTCGTCGCGATTCCCGGCAACCCGCCGATGCCCGGCACCGCGCCGGCCGGCTGCGCGTTCGCGAAGCGCTGCACGTATGCGGAAGAACGCTGTGGCGCCGAGCGCCCGGCGCTCGAAACCTATGGCGCCGCGGGCGCGGTGCGCGCGTGCCACCGGCCCCTGGCCGATCTGACGGGAGGTCTGCGATGAGCGTCGATGAACGCCGCCAAGCCGGCGCGACGGACGACACGCTGCTGTCCGTCGACAATCTGAAAGTGCATTTCCGCGTGCCGCTCGGCGGCTATCCGTGGTCGCCGAAGGGCACGCTGCGCGCGGTCGACGGCGTGTCGTTCGACGTCAAGCGCGGCGAGACGGTCGGGCTCGTCGGCGAATCGGGCTGCGGGAAATCGACGCTCGCGCGCGCATTGATCGGCCTCGTGCCGATGACGGCCGGCACCGTGAAATGGCGCGGCCAGGCCGTGGCGCCCGATCACCTGCGCGGCACCGCGATGCGGCGCGAAGTGCAGATGATCTTCCAGGATCCGCTCGCATCGCTCGATCCGCGCATGACGATCGAGCAGGTCGTCGCCGAGCCGCTCGTCACGCACCAGCCGGGCCTCGGCCGGACCGAAGTGCGCCGCCGCGTGATCTCGATGCTCGAACGCGTCGGCCTGAACGCGCATCACCTGCTGCGTTATCCGCATGAATTTTCCGGCGGGCAGTGCCAGCGCGTCGGCATCGCGCGCGCGCTGATCGGCGAGCCGAAGCTCGTGATCTGCGACGAGCCCGTATCGGCGCTCGACGTGTCGATCCAGGCGCAGATCGTGAACCTGCTGCGCGATCTGCAACGCGAACTGTCGTTGTCCTATCTGTTCGTCGCGCACGACCTGGCGGTGGTGAAGGCCATCAGCCAGCGCGTGCTCGTGATGTATCTCGGCCGCGTGATGGAGTTCGGCACGCGGCATGACGTGTACGGCGTGCCACAACACCCGTACACGAAGGCGCTGCTCGATGCGGCGCCGACGCCGGAGCCGGCGCGCGAGCGTGCTCGCCGTCCGATGCTGCTGGCGGGCGAGATGCCCTCGCCGCTCAACCCGCCGTCCGGCTGCGCGTTCCGCACGCGCTGTCCGGTCGCGATCGACGCGTGCGCGCAGGACGTGCCGCTGCCGGAAGTGCGGCAGGGGTCGGCGGCGCGCGTCGCGTGCATCCGCGCGGGCGCGGCGTGATGTGAAGTAACGCAGCAAACAAAACCAAGGCAGGTCAACAGGGGTAGGTGCGGCGCGAACGATCTTCGCGCCGCGGGTACAGGCGCGTCCTTAGCCGGGCTCGCCGGGGGGCTGGAAGCGGATCGCAACCGGCGTGGACGATATCAACACAAGACGAGAATGATTACGATGAAAAAGCAGAAGAGGATCGGGACGGCATCGAAGATGCTGCTTGCATGGGGGCTGCCGGCGCTCGCCGGCGTCTCGCTGACGGGTGTCGCGCACGCCGACGACGCGGCGCCGCTGACGGTCGCGCAGGCCGCACCGGTCGCCGCGTCGGGCACGTCGGTTGCGCAGGCAACGACCCCGAACGCCGTGATCAACGCCGAGGCGACCCAGGCCGTCACGCCGCCCGACGAGCCGTCGGCGCAGTCGAAATCGAACGGCTTCATCGCCGACAGCCATCTCGACTTCCTGTTCCGCAACTATGCGGACGTGCTCGACAACAAGGGCGGGCCGCATCGTCATGCGTGGGTTCAGGGCGCGATGGCGAACTTCGAATCGGGCTACACGACCGGCCTGATCGGGATCGGCTTCGACGCGTCGTTGTATGCGGCGCTGAAGCTCGACGGCGGCCAGGGCGCCGGCAGCATGGTGCACATCGCGAAGGGCGGCGGTGGCGGCAACCAGCTCGCGTGGGCGTACCCGGGCATCTACGACATCAAGGCGCGCATCTCGAACACGGTGGTCAAGTACGGTCTGCAGGCCGTCGACAACCCGTTCATGGAGCAGCACGACAACCGCGCGCTGCCGCCGACGTTCCTCGGCGCGACGCTCGTCAGCAATGAATTCAAGAACGTGATGCTCGAGGCCGGCAGCTTCACGAAGACCGACGCGCGCGGCCATACGACGCTCACGAATCTGACGACGCAGTACGGCGGCACGCGCATCAATCGCCTGTCGTACGTCGGCGGCACGTGGGACTACTCGCCGAACGGCGAAGTCGCGCTGTACGCGAACCAGGCCGACGACGTGTGGCACCAGTACTACGCGTCGGTGAAGCACAGCATCGGCAGCCCGCAGACGATCAAGTGGACCGGCTTCGGCAACGTCTATTCGACGCACGACACGGGCGATGCGCTGCAGGGCAAGATCAACAACAACGCGTACAGCCTGTCGCTCGCCGCGCAGCACGGCCCGCATGAACTGCTGCTCGGCTTCCAGCACGTGCTCGGCGATCAGTTCTTCGACTACCTGAACGAAACGAACGGCATCTTCCTGACCAACTCGATGGACGTCGACTACAACGCGCCGCACGAAAAATCGCTGCAGCTGCGTTACACGTTCTACGGGAAGGAAGCGGGCCTGCCGGGCTTCAAGGCGATGGTGTGGGGCGTGACGGGCTGGGGCGCGGACGGCAGCGCGGGCGCGGCCAACGACCCGAGCAAGTCGAGCATCTACTGGAGCAACGGCGCGCCGGTGCAGGGCCGTCACCACGAGTTCGGCTTCATCCCGTCGTACACGTTCCAGAGCGGCAAGCTGAAGAACACGAAGGTCACGTTCATCGCGATGTGGCACAACGGCTCGGCACACTACTCGGACGCGACGAACACCGAGTACCGTCTGGTCGTGAACCTGCCGCTGCACGCGTTCTGATCGAACGGGGACGCACGTCCCCGGTGTCGTACGGGCCGGCCTGCGATCGGTGCGATCACGCCGGCTTGTGCCAGCCCGCCACGGAATCGTTCGCGGCGGGCATCTCTTCCACGAGCGACGTGAGCTGGCGGCCCGTATCGCGCCATGCATCGAGGCCGCCGCGCAGCGCGAGCGCATCGGTGAAGCCTGCATCGAGCAGGCGCTTCGCCATCAGCGCGGCCGTCACTTCGTTCGGGCACGAGCAATACACGACGAATTTCTGCGTGAGCGGATAGCGCGCGACGATGTCGCCGATCTGGCGTTCGTCGGCGAACTGCGCACCGGGAATCGTGAACGGGTCGAGCTTGCGATGCTCGGGCGAGCGGACGTCGAGCACTACCGGGGCGGTGGCGTCGCGCAGCAGCACGTCGAGCTCGTCGACGCCGATCCGCGCGTTCGCGAGCTGGCGGATCAGCGCACGGCGGCGCATCCACCGCACGGCCGCATAGATCGCGAGCAGCGCGACGATGACCAGCAGCACCGCGCGGCCGAGGCGGCTCGCGCCGGCGAACAGCCAGTCGATCTGCCGATAGAACACGAGGCCGGCGCCCAGCCCGACGATCGTCCACAGCGCGGCGCCGAGCGCGTCGTAGCCGGCGAACGTGCGATAGCGCGTGCCGAGCGCACCGGCCATCGGCACCGACACCAGCGACAAGCCCGGAATGAAGCGCGCGACCGCGAGCACGCGCACGCCGTAGCGACCGAAGAAGCGTTCGGTCTTTTTCACGCAGGTATCGCGCGACAGCGACAGCCGGCAGATCGTCTTCAGCGTCGTGCCGCCGTAACGCCGCCCGGCCACGTACCAGACCGTGTCGCCGATCAGCGCGCCGAGCACGGACATCACCACGACCGTCACGAGCTGCGAGCCGATCATCGCCGGATGCATCGCGGACATCGCGCCGAACAGCACGAGCGTCGGCATCGCCGGCACCGGCAGGCCGATGGCCGCCGCGAGTACGTTGGCGAACACGAGAAGCGGCCCGTACTGGGCGACGAGGTCACGGAGCATGACGGCTGGCCGAAAAGGAAACGCGTGGGCGGGAAACGCAGATGGACCGATTATCGGCCTTTTTCAACACAGCGGCGGGAATGACGCAAAAGCGCCTGACGGCGGCAGGGGGATGTGGGTGAGCCGACGCGTTGCACGCGGCTCACCGTTCGGAATCAGGACGGCGTGCGGGCGAGCGATGCGGCGCCGTGGTTTTCGCCGGGCAACTCGGCGCCGTGCGAGCGGATCGCCGCGATCAGTTCGGCCGGGGTGATCTCGTAGCGGACCTCGCGGTGGATGCCCGGCTTGCGTTCGTCGACCTCGATCAGCAGCACGCTCTTGCCGTCGGCCGTTGCCTCGAGCCGGAGCGAGCGCAGTTCGCGGCCGTCGGCCGCGTCGTGTTCGGTGAGCAGGGTCATTGCCCCGGATGAGCCGGTAGTGCGCATCGAACCTATCCTCGTGTCGTGGTGCCGTAGCGGCAAAGATGTCTTTGTTGAATACAGCTTGACGCAGTTTAACGCGAACGGGCCGCGACACGGAGCATTTTCGTGGGGACGAAAAGAGGGTTACACCACCGATCCTTCTGATGTTTGAGCCGCGCCGGGCGGGCGTCTGCGCCGCATCGGGCCCGGCCGGAACCGGTACCCGAACGGCGTTCGCGGCCATGCCGGCGCGGGCGGCGACACGCGCTGCGCCGCGTGTCGCCGCGGCGGTGTCAGAAGCGGTCGGCGAGTCCCATCGCCGGATCGCTGACCGAGTGGCGGCCGGTTTCCACGCGGCCGGCCACGCGGCGCGAAAAGCTCGCGTCGCTGTCGGCGGTGACGATGAAGTCGTACCAATGGCCGGTCGAGTCGAGCTTCCAGTGCAGTTCGGACTGGTCGCCGGCGTGCACCGTGACCGTCCACACGGTGCCGGCGCCATGGCCGTTGCCGTTTTCGTTGCCGTGGCCATGACCGTGGTCGGCGTTTGCGCCGCGCCCGGACAGCGGCCCATAGACCTGGTTCGACTTGACCGTGAAGCGCACCGTGCCGCCGCCGTCGTTGCGTAGCCGCAGGTGGAGGTTGCCGCTCGCGCCCGCGTAGCCGACGCGCACTTCCGGCTGCGGCGCGCGAGCGCCGGCCACGCGGCTCAGGTCGCCGGTGAAGCGCCGGTGAAAGCCGTTCGGGCCGAGCACCCACAGGTCATATTTACCGCCATCGTCGGCGCGCGCGGCCCAGTCGCCGTGCAGCTTTTTGCCCGGCTCGACGACGTAGCGCCGCGGCAGCCGGTCGAGGTGCAGCTTGTCATAGACGTGAAACACGGCGGCGGCGCGGCCGGTGTTCGCGAACTTCAGCGTGACCGTGCCGGCGCCGGCATCGGTGCGCGCGCTCGCATGCAGCTCGTACGGCAGCGCGCGCGACGGGCGCACGCCGGTGGCCTGCGCGGGCAGCGCGGGCGTGGCGGGCGGCACGATCTTCGGCGCGGCTTGCTGCGCGGCGCTCAGCGCGTCGACCTGGCTTTTCGTCGTGCGGCCCGCGAGCGTCGGCAGCGGCTCGTCGTTCGGCGTGCGGAAGTTGAACGCGCTCGTCAGGTCGCCGCACACCGCGCGGCGGTATGCGCTGATCTGTGGCTCCGCGACGCCGAAGCGCGCCTCGAGGAAGCGCAGCGTCGACGTATGGTCGAACACCTGCGAATTGACCCAGCCGCCGCGGCTCCACGGCGACACGATCCACATCGGCACGCGCGGGCCCGGGCCGTACGGACGGCCGTCGGCCGCCGGCTGGCTCGCCGTGGCCGGCGCGAAGTCGTGGTACTCGACCGCGACGTCGGCGGCCGACAGCGTATGGCCGCCCGCGAGCGTGCCGTCGGCGTTGCGCGACGGCACGGCCGGCGACGGCATGTGGTCAAAGAAGCCGTCGTTCTCGTCGTAATTGACCAGCAGCACGGTCTTGCTCCAGACCTCCGGGTTCGCCGTCAGCGCGTCGAGCACGGCCTGCACGTACCAGCCGCCCTGCGCGGGGCTCGACGGCCCCGGGTGTTCGCTGTACGCGGACGGCGGGATGATCCACGACACTTCCGGCAGCTTGCCGTTGCGGATGTCGTCGCGAAACGTTTCGAGAAAGCCGTACGGCATCGTGTTGCCGAAGCCCTTCGCGAGCGGGCTCAGCGGATCGTCGATCGTCGGGTCGTAGAACGCGCCGGCCGCCGTCACCGGCTGCGTGATGTCGGTCGACGCGACATACGCGGGCCGGCGCGCGGCCGGCATCTGCTCGATCGCCGCGCGCCAGTGGCGGAAGCTCATCATTTCGTTGCAGCCGAAGTTGTCGATCAGGCTCTGGTAGACCTTCCAGTTCACGCCGGCCTGTTGCAGCCGGTCGGCATAGGTCGTCCAGGTCCAGCCCTGGCTCGACGGGCCGATGTCGTTGCCGCCGTTGAACTGGTTGTTCAGCGCGGCGATCTTCACGCGATTGCCGTCGGCCGGGCTGATGCCGTTCGGGCCGTTGGTGCCGCTCCAGTAGAACAGGCGGTTCGCGATCGTGCCCGTGTGCATTCCGCAGTGGTAGTGGTCGCACAGCGTGAACGCATCGGCGAGCGCGCGCTGGAACGGCACTTCGGCCGCGTCGTAATAGCCCATCGACAGCGGCGTCTTCGCGTCGGGCCAGCGATTCATCCGGCCGTGATCCCACGCGGCCTGCGAATCGGCCCACGTGTGCGGCGTGCCGCCCGCGCGCTGCGCGTTGCCCTGGCGCGCGTCGAGGTGATACGGTGTCACGGTCGCGGCGGGCGTCCCCTTCGTGTACGCCTGACAGAACACGTCGCGGCCGTTCGGCGACGGCACCGCGAAGCGGTCGCCATAGCCGCGCACGCCCTTGAACGTGCCGAAGTAGCTGTCGAACGCGCGGTTCTCCATCATCAGCAGCACGACGTGCTTGACGTCCTGGATGGTCCCCGTTTCGTGGAAGGCGGGAATGGCGAGCGCGCGGCGGATGCTCGGCGGAAATGCGGACAGTGCGGCGGCGGCGAGGCCGGAGCCGGCGGTCTGCTGAAGGAATTTGCGGCGTGACGTCATGGCGTTCGGATCCTGTGAAGGTGGGAGCGTTCGTGAGTGCGTCTTGTCGTGCCCGGGCGTCGTCCCGCCCCGGGACGATCGCCGATGCGTGCGCGTTCGGTGCGTCGGCCGCACGTCGCGGTGGTGCGCGCGTTGCGCCCGACACGCGACGCCCGGCATCCGACGTCGCGCCGATGCGGCGGCCTCGTCGTCGCGGTCCCGTGCGCCGCGCGCTCGCGATGCGCGGGGCAGGTGTCGGCACGCACCGGCCCGGCGCATGCCGGGCTCGGGCGGCGCCCAGTCTAGGGAGGCGACATGACGTCGACGTGATGAAGAAATGACATCGCATGTCGCGCACGTGACGTTGTGCATGCAACGATTCGTTCAAGCGCGATGCGAGGCTGAAGAAGGTAAGAAATTACCGATCGCCGCCGGTGTGACCGGTCGGAATTTTCCGGATTTCGCGACGATGGCGCGCGCGTTTCGTTGTGGATGCAACGTGATGGGCGCCGCGTGACCTCCGTGTTTCAAATGCATGAAATCGGCTAAGCTCGTTGCGTTGCTGCGCGGTTGTGCAGCCTGCGCCTTGACGCGACTTTTCGGAACCGGCCCACCCATGACCGATATCAGAATCCGGCACTGCGAGACGCACGACGTCGACGCGATCCGGCAGATCGCCGCGCATCCCGCGGTGTACATGAATACGTTGCAGCAGCCGTTTCCGTCGCTCGAAAAATGGCAGAAGCGGCTCGACAACCTGCGCGAGCACGGCGTGAGCCTCGTTGCCGAAATCGACCGTACGGTGGTTGGCCATCTCGGCCTGCATCCCGAGCCGAATCCGCGTCGGCGCCACGCGGCGGCGCTCGGCATGATGGTCGACGCGGCCTGTCACGGGCGCGGCATCGGCGGCCGGCTGCTCGCGGCCGCGATCGATCTCGCGGAGAACTGGCTGAACGTCACGCGTCTCGAGTTGACCGTGTTCACCGACAACCGCGCGGCGATAGCGCTCTACGAGAAACACGGTTTCCGCATCGAAGGCGAATCGCCGGATTACGCGTTGCGCGACGGCGTGCATGCGTCCGTGTATCACATGGCGCGGATCAAGGCGCGGCAATGAAAGGCCGGCCGTCGCGGACGTGACGGCACACGCCGCCGCGCGTCATATCCAATCGAGAATTCGTTCGTTTTCCTTCGGCTGTACCCGTCGTATCGTCGAACGATTTGCCGGTCTCTGCGGCTGGCTTCGCTTTTCCGTATCGATGCATGCGCGGCGCTGCGCGTCGGCCGGCCTCATCGTCATCGCTTCACGGCCCTCGTTGCGTGCGCGGCATCTCCCTGAAACCGTCTTTTTCAACGGAACCCGCTTCGATGAAAACCGTTCTCCGCAGTCTCACCGCCGCGTGCCTGTTCGCTGCCGCCAGCGCGGCGCTTGCCGCCGCCACGCCCGTCGGCGCCCCGGCGGCGAGCGCATCGTCCGACGGTGCGCATCTGCCGCCCGGCATCGCGTGGCAACACGGCGACGTCGATGCCGCGTTCGCGCTCGCGAAGCGCGAGGGCAAGCCGCTGCTGCTGTACTGGGGCGCGGTGTGGTGCCCGTCGTGCAACCAGGTGAAGTCGACGATCTTCAGCCAGCAGGCATTCAAGACGCGTTCGTCGTTCTTCGTGCCCGTGTACCTCGACGGCGATACCGAAAGCGCGCAGAAGCTCGGCGAGCGTTTCAAGGTGCACGGCTATCCGACGATGATCCTGTTCCGTCCCGACGGCACCGAAGTAACGCGGCTGCCCGGCGAAGCCGATCTCGACCGCTACATGCAGGCGCTGTCGCTCGGGATGACGGCCGCACATCCGGTGCGGCAGACGCTCGCGACCGCGCTGAAGAACGGCGCGGCGCTGACGCCGGACGAATGGCGCCTGCTGGCCGACTATTCATGGGATACGGACGGCGCGCTGCCGGTGCCGGCCGATCGTGTCGCGCAGACGCTGCAGTCGCTCGCGCAACGCGCGCGGGCGGCGGGTGCGAAAGCCGAATCGGCGCGCTTCGCGCTGAAGTCGGCGGTGGTCGCCGCGTCGGACGACCCGACGCAGGCCGGCGCGCTCGACAAGGCCGCGCTCGCCGATTCGCTGCGCACGGTGCTGCACGATCCCGCGCTGTCGCGGGCCGATTCGGACGTGCTGGTCGCGGCGCCCGCGCGCGTGGTCGCGTATCTCGGCCGCGACGACGCGCAGCGCACGAAGTTGCGCGGCGCGTACGACACGGCGCTCGCGCGCCTGTCGACCGACACCACGCTGTCGTCGATCGACCGGCTGATGGCGCTGCACGGCCGCGTGCTGCTCGCGCGCGGCGACGCGCGCAACGGCGCACCGCTCGCTGCGCCGGCGCTGGCCGACACCGCGCGCAAGCAGATCGCCGCGTCGGTGCAGGGCGCGGCGAACGCGTACGAGCGGCAGGCGCTCGTCAGCGAAGGCGCGGACACGCTGACCGACGCGGGGCTGTACGACGAATCGGATGTGTTGTTGAAGGCCGAGCTGTCGCGTTCGTCCACGCCGTACTACTTCATGTCGGGACTCGCTGCGAACGCGAAGGCGCGCGGCGACAAGGCGGCCGCGCTCGACTGGTATCGCAAGGCGTACGACGCGGCGAGCGGGCCGGCGACGAAGCTGCGCTGGGGCGCGACTTACTTTGCGAACGCGGTTGAGCTGGCGCCGAACGATTCCGCGCGCATCGAAGGGATCGCGGCCAGTGTGCTTGCGCAGGCCGACAAGACCCGGGATGCGTTCTACGGCGCGAACCTGCGTGCGTTGACCAAGGTCGTCACGCAGTTGAATCGCTGGCGCGGTAGCGGCGCGCACGATGCGTCGGTCAGGACGGTCGTCAAGCAGTTCGACGGCGTATGCGGGAAGCTGCCTGCCGGCGATCCGCAGGCGGCGGCGTGCGCGAAGCTGATCCAGCCCGTGAAGGCGTAACGACGCGCGGGGGGATCGTCGAGCGGGCCGGGGGATTCGTTACCGGCCCGATTCCGACGACGCGCCGCGATCGCTGCCGTATCCGGCGTCGTGCTCGCGGGCGATCTTCGCTTCGGCCGATACGATGCTGGCCGGATAGAACCAGTCGCTCGACTGGAAGCCGGCCTGCTTGAGCGCCTTGACTTCGGCGTGGACCTGCGCGCGCGTGAGCGGCTGGTTCGACTGCGCTTGTGCGGCGAACGGGGCCGAGACGGCCAGGGCGATGGCAACGGCTTGGATCAGGCGCTTCATGATCGGGACCTCCTCGATTCCGGTGAATCGCGGCGCTTCGTTCGTCGAAGCGCCGTGCGACGTTGAAACCAGTGTAGGCCGCGGCCGGCGCGCGAAAAATGCGATCGCGCCCAACGCAGTGTTTTGCTGCGGGTAACAATGGGCCGCTGGGGCGGACCGACCGCGAGACGGTGTGCGCGATGAAACCGTACCGGTCGCGGGAAACGGGGTGCTCGGGTCGATCACGCCGGGGTCGAACAAAACCCAACACGATGCGGCCGCGCATTCGTGCGGTCAGCGGCGGCTCATGGTGAGATAGTCAAGGTATTGCGCGTGGTGCAGACGACACGTGACGCGACAGGTGCGTTACCGACCTGCCAGTAGGTCGGGAAGCGGGCCCAGCCGGCGCTTGAACGTGCGGGCGTGTTTCTGAGGAGCAGGTTCTTGACGTCTGCCAGGATGAGGGACGTATCTCCGAAATAGCCATGCGACGGGAAATCGTCCGGGAGCGTGGACACCACGTTGGCAATCCCCGGGACATCGACCTGGGGTTTATCGCCGCAGCCGACGCGAGGATAGTCGTGAACGACGTTGGACGAGAGGCCGACGGCGAAATCGTACGGGGATAGATAGACCGTCGTCCGGTCCGATGACTTGACGTAGCTGCCGCCGAGGGTGCCGAACAATTCCCGGTCGACGTCGGCAGCGGCCAGAATGATTTGGCCAAACTTGATGGACGAGGTAGCGGGATCCGTCGCGAGCGCGTCGACGACGCGGAGAAGGGCGCGATTGCCCATGCTATGGGCGATCAGGTGAATCTTGCGGCCTTGCGCGACGTGAGCGGCGACGTCAATCAGGAATTGTCTGAGAAATATCTCACTTGCGTCGATCGTTGCTTCATCGATCGTGTATTTCAACACGTCGTGCAGTGCCGGCCAAGAGAACAGCATCATGTGATTGGGCGGGATGTCGAGATCCGCACCCAACTGGGCCGCGCGTATCGCCGCGTCGTCGAATGAGTTGTTGTATCCGTGGACGTAGACGACGACATATCCGTCCTGCGGTCCGGTGACCGAGCCCAGCGCCCGGCGGGCCAGCGCAAGGAATGCGTCGCGGTCCGCCATTTCATCGATTCTCTCAATTCGGAGAAACGGATCGGTACCGGTCATGGTTCCCCACCACGAGCCTTGCGAGCCGATGCGATGATGCTTTGGAATGGAAACGAATACGCGGCCGTAATGCAGTTTCCGATCGCGCTCTCCGGCGTATGTGGCCGGTACTTTGTTCGACGGCCCGTAAACCGGTTTTCGATTGGTTCCGTAAAGGACCGGATAAAGCACCGGTTGGTCGCTAGATTGATGATCAATCGTCAACTCCGGCGTGCCCGGACCGTAGTAACCCGCAAGGCTGCTACCCGATGGCGGCGAGGACAGGTTGGTGCATCCCGCCAGTGCCAGTGCGGCGAAGCACGCGACCATGCCACGAATCCGCCGAAGAAGCGCTGTCCATGTACCGAAAGCCGCCGGCCAGCGTGTCCGGTCATGCGTGCCGATACGACGGATGTTGCACGTAGAACGCTTGTTCCCGGCGCGCTGGCCGGTTTTGTTCTTGTACATGATATGCCCCGGTTTCTTATTGTTCGACAGCCCGATCGACCTGATTTTTCATCGCGTGCGGCATGACGCTTCTTCGTATCGCGCCAATATAAAAGAGCGGCGACGAAAACGCCACAAGGAATACCCGAGGGTATTTCGCGCGTCAGATGACTAGGTTTTTCATGAATAGCGCCGACGCGTGTAACTAAGCGCTCGGGGACTGTCGCACGCGTTTGCGTGAAGTAATCGATAAGTGGAAACACCACCTGCATTCCCTTGTGATGGCAATTGACTTTTATCGGCAATCTCCTATGCTCAAGCAATCTGAAATTGCTGTTCACGTTCAAAAGAAACACAACGGGGATCCATCGTGAACAAGAAAGCAATCTGGTCGTGGTCATGTATTGCCGGTACGGTTGTTTGCGCGGGATGCGTGTCGCTCGATTTTGGCGGGATGTTGCTGCCGGTTGTGCCCGCGACGGATGCGCCGCCGCGACAGTCTTTGCAGACATGCAAGTCCACTTTCGTTGAAGTGCTGCGCCGGGATGCCGAATTCGCCTATGTATTGCCGCAGGCGGCCGTTGCAGAGACGATGGGGCGAACGGTTCAGCAATTGCAGGCGGCAGCGCCGGACGGTGGACTTTCGCGTAGCCTGCCGCGCGAATCGGTGAAGCGCTTCGATGCGTTCAGGAAGTCGATCGAAGCGGGAGCCGATGCACGGGTTCCGGCGGTGATCCGTGGCGATCCGGTTTACATCGCATTTCGGTCGGCAATGATCAAATCGGTAGCGACGGCACAGACTTCGCTAGGGTTTGCGGCCGGCATCCCCGGTGCCGACAAGCAAGCGGCGGAGGTGCAGGCCTATTCGCCGAATCTGACGGTGACCCTCCGGGAGTTTAAGGATTTTTCCGCCAAGATCAGCCGTGCCCAATTGCGGCCGGTACTTCGCGCACCCGTGGACAGTGCGGATGCGAAACACGACAACCTGTTTGCTGCCTATTTCTCGGCGTATTACGACGGGAAGTTTATCGATCGCTTCGGGCAGAAGATATCGAAGCCCGCATTGAAATTGCCCGACCTCGGTAGCGCGAAGGGTATCGATCTGTCGATTACCGTTTCCGATGCGGACATCTCGGGTGCGCTCACAGTACTCGTCGAATATCTGGCCGATCTCGTCGATACGACGCCGGTGTTCGGCGTGACGTCGACGGCGAAAGGCGCTAACACCGTAACTTACTACCCGGGGGGGAGCGACGCTGAACCGACGGCGCTGACGTCGAAGGCCGCCTCCTACAAGGACATATCCGCCGGCTGCGGCGTGACCGCGAAGAATGCGAAGGTTCTCGGATATGTGGCAAAGGGCGCGGGCGATGTCGCGCAGCTCGAGAACGGGTTGATCGCACAGAGCGCCGGCGGTTTCGGCGTATCGCTCGGCATCTTCGGCAAGATTTCGGTCGGTGACAACCAGACCCTCGGGACGGCCATCAAGGTCATCAGTTCGCGTGCGGCGATGCGAATTGCCTTCGCGTCGGCGTATCTCGCACTCGAACAATATTCCGCAAGCAATCCGTCCATTGCTGCCACCCAGAACTTCGTGACCGGCGCACCCGAAGCACTGGACCCCGCGGGGCCGAATGGCTATCTGGATTTTTTGGAATAGATTCCGGTTCGAGACGAGACAAGACAAGGGAATGGAGATGGCGAACGACATTGTTGACCTGCCCGGCTTTCCCTGCACGACGGGGTGGCGCATCACGGGTTATTACCTGCCGGCGGAAACGGATTTCCAGGATCCTGCCGTTCCTGCTTCGGTGACGGAATGGGGCGAGGATGTGTTTCCCGCCAAATTCCTCGACGCCTGCAGGATGGAAGGATGGGGCGAAACGCGATACGGCTGGTTTCTCGGTTGGTCGGGCGGCCACTGGGTGAAATCGGATTTTCCGAAGGATGCACGCGACGGGCGTCTGGAAATCGGCTGCGTAGCGGTCGACGTTCACGCGATTCCGTTGGGCACGGTGCTTCGCATTCCGACCGCGCCCGCTCCGTGGTGCGACCGGATTTTGACTGCCGCCGATACGGGCGGCGGCATCAAGGGCAAACACATCGACATCTTCTGCGGGTTCGGCAATGCAGCGAGGCAGGAAACCTACCATGTGACAGCCGGGAACGGCACCGTTTGCGTGTCGGCCAATACCGCGTTGTAGCAGGCAGAAGGGCGTCGATGATGCCGGCCCCGTGGTGCGACGGCACGAGCGGGCCGGGCAGGGCCGAGCTTGAGGCCGACGCGTGTGGGCGTTTGTGTCGGCGGTCGGCTCCCCGTGTTACACGAGCCCCGTCGCGTAGTACACGGCGATCACGAAGAACACCGCGAGCGTCTTGATGATGGTGACCGCGAAAATGTCGCGATACGACTCGCGGTGCGTGAGGCCCGTGACCGCGAGCAGCGTGATGACCGCGCCGTTGTGCGGCAGCGTGTCCATGCCGCCGCTCGCCATCGCGACGACCCGGTGCAGCACGTCCATCGGGATGTTGGCCGCCTGCGCGCCCTTGATGAACAGGTCCGACATCGCGGCGAGCGCGATGCTCATGCCGCCCGATGCCGAGCCCGTGATACCCGCGAGCGAGCTGACCGACACGGCTGCGTTGACGAGCGGGTTCGGGATGCTCTTCAGCGCGTCGCTGACGACGAGGAAGCCCGGCAGCGCGGCGATCACGCCGCCGAAGCCGTATTCCGACGCGGTGTTCATTGCGGCGAGCAGCGCGCCGGCGACGGCGGCCTTCGAGCCGGCCGCGAAACGGCCGCTGACGCGCTTGAACGCGGTCAGCACGACCAGCACGATACCGAGCAGCAGCGCGGCCTCGACCGACCAGATCGCGACGACCGTCTTGATCGACGTGGTGACCGGCGCGTGCACGCCCGGCAGCACTTCCGGCGCGACCGTGTACGACGCGGCGCCGTACCACTGCGGGATCAGCTTCGTGAACGCGAAGTTCGACACGCCGACGAGGATCAGCGGCAGGATCGCCAGCGCGGGATGCGGCAGCGCCTTCGCCTCGACGCGCTCAGGCTCGTTGACGAGCGACGTGCCGTAGCCTTCGCCCTTTGCCATCGCCGAACGGCGGCGCCATTCGAGATAGGTGAGACCGACGACGATGATGAACAGCGAGCCGATCGTGCCCAGCGCGGGCGCGGCCCACGCGGTCGTCTTGAAGAACGTGGTCGGGATGATGTTCTGGATCTGCGGCGTGCCGGGCAGCGAATCCATCGTGAACGAGAACGCGCCGAGCGCGATCGCGCCGGGCATCAGCCGTTTCGGGATGTTGCTCTGGCGATAGAGTTCGGCCGCGAACGGATAGACCGCGAACACCACGACGAACAGCGAGACGCCGCCATAGGTGAGCAGCGCGCACACCGCGACGATCACGGCATTCGCGCGCGAGCGGCCGATGTAGCGGATCGCCGCGTGGACGATCGACTCGGAGAACCCGGACAGTTCGATCACCTTGCCGAACACGGCGCCGAGCATGAAGACAGGGAAATACAGTTTGACGAAGCCGACCATCTTCTCCATGAAGATGCCGGAGAAGACCGGTGCGACGGCGGCGGGTTCGGTCAGGAGCACCGCGCCGAGCGCGGCGATCGGCGCGAACAGGATCACGCTGTAGCCGCGATACGCGGCGAACATCAGGAACGCCAGCGCGGCGAGGACGATCACGAAAGACAAGGGAGTCTCCTAAAAGCTTGGAATGGCTTTGGTTGTTGTTCGATCGCGCGATGCGCCGCGGACCAACTCAGGTTCGTGCAGGTTTCGTGCCATCGGCCGGATTGCGCCGCCGGACATGGGTCCGCCGGCGGCCGGCGGGCCCGCGCCGGTCCAAGTCTGACGATTCTACATAAAACGTCTCCATCTGGAGACGTTTCGGCCATCCGGCCAACCCTCGACATCGTGCAGGGCTTTCCCGGAAAACGCGTTGCGGTGTGTCTCCGGAGTGAGATAATCCGTCCCGTTCCGGAGACATCCGGCCGACGATATACGGAGACGACGACACGATGATGAACGACTGGGCCCGCCTGCCCGTCAACTACGGCGACGTGCTGCGGCGCGCCGCCGAGTCGCTGTTCCGGACCTTCGAGGATTCGAGTGCGGGCACGGTGGTCGTCGATCGCGACGCGCGTGTCGTGTGGATGAACGAGCGTTACGCGGCGCGCTTCGGTTTCGCCGATCCGCAGCAGGCCGTCGGCCTCGACTGCGAGGCCGTGATCCCGAACAGCCTGATGCGCGAGGTCGTATCGACCGGCCAGCCGATCCTGCTCGACATCATGGAGACGGGCCGCGAGCCGCTCGTCGTCACGCGCCTGCCGTTGAAGAACGAGGCCGGCGAGACGGTCGGCGCGATCGGCTTCGCGCTGTTCGATCAGTTGAAGACGCTCACGCCGATTTTTTCCCGCTATGCGCAGCTTCAGCAGCAACTGATCGCGACGCAGCGCTCGCTCGCGCAGGCGCGCCGCGCGAAATACACGTTCGCAAGCTTCGTCGGCACGAGTGCCGCGAGCCTCGAGACCAAGCGCCAGGCGCGCCGCGCGGCGCAGGTCGATTCGCCGGTGCTGCTGCTTGGCGAGACGGGCACCGGCAAGGAACTGCTCGCCCACGCGATTCACGCGGCGTCGGCACGTGCGCTCCAGCCGCTCGTGACCGTCAACGTCGCCGCGATCCCCGACACGCTGCTCGAAACCGAATTCTTCGGCGCGGCGCCTGGCGCGTACACCGGCGCCGATCGCAAGGGCCGCGTCGGCAAGTTCGAGCTGGCCGATCGCGGCACGCTGTTTCTCGACGAGATCGGCGACATGCCGCTGCCGTTGCAGGGCAAGCTGCTGCGCGTGCTGCAGGACAAGGAGTTCGAGCCGGTCGGCTCGAACCGGATCGTGCGCGCGGACGTGCGCATCATCGCCGCCACGTCGGCCGACCTGCCGGCGCTGGTGGCGGCCGGACGTTTTCGCGCGGATCTCTATTACCGGCTGAACGTGCTGACGATCCATGCGCCGCCGCTGCGCGAACGCGCATCCGACATCGCGGCGCTCGTCTACGCGACGCTCGAGGAACTGGCCGCGCAGCACGGGCGCGCCGCCCACTGCGAGCTGACCGACGATGCGCTGCGGATGCTGTGCGCGTATCCGTGGCCCGGCAACGTGCGCGAGTTGCGCAATACGCTCGAGCGCGCGCTGATGCTGTCCGACCGTTCGGTGATCGATGCGCGCGCGCTCGCGCCGTTTCTCGGGCCGGTGCGCATCTCGGCGGACGGCGCGGCGCCGGCGCAGCGGGTTGCCGCGGTGCCGGCCGAGCAGCGTGCGGGCGATGCGTCGACGGCCTCCGGGGCGCCGGCCGCTTCGTATGCCGATGCACTGGCGGCGTGGGAGCGCCAGTTCCTGAGCGATGCGCTGGCGGCTTGTGACGGCAAGGTCATTGAAGCGGCTGCGCGCATCGGCATCGGCCGCGCGACGCTGTACAAGAAACTGGCCGCGCTCGGTATTGGCCGTTAGGCCGTTCGGCGACGCCGATGCGGCCCGATGTAACGCATCGAACAGGAGGTCACGATGAAGCGGATCGGCTTCGCAGGGTGGTTGACCCTGTTGCTGGCGAGTGCCGCGCTCGCGCAGTCGGGCGATGCCGACGCGCCCGACGCGCGGCGCAACTGGTACAACGATCCGTTCGTCGCGCTGTCGCAGGACGTCGCCGAATGCCCGTTGCCGCTCGGCCCGTGGATGACGCGCGCCGAGATGACGGACGATGCGCACTACCGCGCCGAGCGCGGCACGACCTGCTGGCTCGCCCATCGCTGCACGAAGCCGAACTCGTATATGTATGACGCGTCGATCGCCGATGCGGCGAAGGCGCACTTCGCCGGCTCCGATCGCCTGCGCGGCACGAGCCTGTGGATCACCGTGCAGCGACGTTTCATCTACGTCGAAGGATGCGCGGATACGACGCTCGATCGCCACGCGCTGCAACGCGAATTCGAGGCGCTTCCGGACGTCGAGCAGGTTTTCGTTCGCATCACCGATGATCCGCGCAAGCGCTTGCCGTACAAGGCGCGCGGCCAACCCGACCGCGCGCCGGACTGACGGCCGAAGGGCAGCCCATGGCATACTCGCGACATTCAAAAAAAGGTTGACGGGAAGAATAATGAAACACATGCTTGCGTCGGTCTGTCGGTGGCCTCGGGCGGCCGTGATGTTGGCTCTGGTTGCAGGGCTCGGCGGGTGCGGCGGCGGTGCTCCGCTGTTCACGTCGGATGGGCGCCCGACCACTCAGGTGCAATGCACCGGCAGCGACTGGAGCAATTGCACGGACAATGCCCGGGCCATGTGCAACGGGGATTTCGACGTGATCCAGCAATCCACGGATGACGCCGTGCGAAACCTTCTCTTCGCATGCAAGAAGAAAAGCGGTTATTGATCCCGAAATGACCGGCTGAGGAGACACGATCGGGCAAAGCGCTTTTCCGTTTGCTTTGAGTCACTTGTTTTTCACGAATAACACTCATGGAGTCCCATCCATATGGCGACCTACAGGCAACTGAGCGCGCAGCTCGAACGGCTTCAGCAAAAGATCGACAAGGAACGTGAAAAGGCGATTGCCGACGCGATTGCGCATATCCGCGCGAAAATCGACGAATACGACATTACGCCCGAAGAGCTCGGTTTTCGCCCGGCAGGATCGGCCGCCGCCAATGCCGCCGCGAAGCCCAAGCGCACCTTGCCGCCGAAGTACCTGAACCCGAAGACGGGCGAAACGTGGAGTGGCCGCGGGCGGGCGCCGGCATGGCTCGGCAAGAACCGCGGACGTTTCCTGATCAAGGACTGACTCCCGGAAATCCTCACCTTTCGTGTGCCGACTGACGGTGCGAACGGCCATGCGGCCTTCGCACCGTTTTGTTTTCGCGCAATCGTCACGCGATTTTCCCCGACGAATTGAAGTGCAATGCCGCGCAATTAACAGATCCCGTTTTGCGAATTCGCCGCGATCCGGCTGCATGTTGCTGGTAATTCCCGTAAACAACCGCGTAATGGCGCAATGTATGCGCATTGGCATGTGCGATTTTCGCGGTGCATGCATCACGCGGATTTTCATCACCTTTCGCATGCGGATGCGGTGTGTCGTGCGATTCCCGAAGATACTCACCATGGCTCCTGTAAATCCTCACCTTTGAAAAAACGGCTGCAGCGTCGTGCCGCGTGGCGTGCCTCGTGCATGCGGCGCTACGATGCCGGGCCGTATGTGTTGCAGGTCCATGGTGCGGGCGTTGACACCCGTCGAATAGTCGGCCGTTCGGCATATAGGCAGTCGCAAGCGGTTCGCCTATGCTTGGGGTTCGCGTCGATCGGCGCACGGCCTGCCCGGCCGCATGCCGATCGTGTCGTCTTTCGTCACCGCAGGGAGCCGATGTGACCGTTCGCCATCTCGATGCGTTGTTCCAGCCCAAGTCCGTTGCGGTCGTCGGCGCGTCGTCACGCGCCGGCAGTATCGGCGCGATGGTGTGGTCGCGTGTGCTCGACGGCGCGTTCCAGGGGCCTGTGTGGCCGGTCAATCCGAAATATCGCGAGCTCGACGGGCATGCGGTCGTCTCCGATGTCGACCGGCTGCCCACGCCGCCGTCGGTTGCCGTGATCTGCACGCCGCCCGCGACCTGGGCCGGCATCGTGCGCAAGCTCGGCGAACTCGGCACGCGCGTCGCGGTGATCGTCGGCGACGCGCGCACCGATGCCGATCGCGTCGCGGTCGATCGCACGCTGAAGGCGGCGAAGCCGTTCGTGCTCCGTATCGTCGGGCCCGGCAGCCTCGGCGTGTTGTCGCCTGCGCGGCATGCGCATTTCGGCGCGCCTGCCTATACGGCGCGATCGGGCGGCGTCGCGTGGGTGTCGCAATCGAACGCGCTGACGAACGCGGTGCTCGGCTGGGCCGATGCGCGCGGCCTCGGCTTTTCGCACGTCGTCGCGCTCGGTAGTGAAGCCGATGTCGATGCGGGCGACGTCCTCGACTATCTGGCAAGCGATCCCGGCACGCGCGCGATCCTGCTCGAACTCGATACCGTGCGCGCGGCGCGCAAGTTCATGTCGGCGGCGCGGGCGGCCGCACGCAACAAGCCGGTACTCGCGTTGCGCACCGGCCGTGCCGATCCCGGCGACGCGCTGTACACGGCGGCATTCCAGCGCGCGGGCATGGTGCGCGTCGATGCGCTCGACGATCTGCTCGACGAAATCGAGACGCTCGGCGTCGGCCGCGTCACCGCGCGGGGCGCGGCGACGCTCGTGACGAGCGATGCGGGCGTGGCGAAACTGGCGGTCGATGCGGTGGCCGACGTGCGCGACGTGCTGACCGACTGGTCGCCCGCGGTAACGTCGGCCGTCGCGGCCGCGCTGCCGCATCTCGCGGCGCCCGGCAATCCGCTCGCGCTGGGCGACGATGCGCGCCCCGAGCACTTTGCCGCGGCGATCAAGGCGCTCGCCCCGTTTCCGCAGACGGGCACGCTGTTCGTCGTTCATTCCACTTCGCACAGCGCGCCGGCCGAGTCGGTCGCGCGCACGCTGATCGATTCGCGGCAGTACGCGCATCGCGGCATCCTCGCGTGTTTCTTCGGCGCGGTCGACGCGGCGACGCGCGATGCGCTGCACGCGAACGGCATTCCGGTGCACACGACGCCGCAGCGGCTCGCACGCGCGTATGCGCGTCTCGTCGACTACAACCTCGGGCGCCAGTTGCTGATGCAGACGCCGGAGGGCACGCCGCTGCAGCCGGCCGAGTGCGTGGCGTCCGCCCAGGCCGATGCGCGCCGGCTGGTCGAAGCCGGTCAGCATGAACTGGCCGGCGAGGGCGCGCTGCACTGGCTGTCCCGTTTCGGTCTGCAGGGCGAGCAGCCCGACGAACCGGCCGGCAAGAAGGTTGTCGATATCGCGGTCGACATGTACGACGATTCGAACTTCGGTCCGGTGTTTCGCTATGCCGTGCCACCGGCCGATGGCGTATCGGCACCGTTTGTCGTCTACGGCCTGCCGCCGCTGAACACGGTGCTCGCCCGCGCGGTGATGGAGCGCTCGCCGTATGCGCGCAGCACGCGTGTCGAGCCGACGCTCGACGCGCTGACGGCCCTGTCGCAGGTCGTCTGCGACGTGCGCGAAGTCGTCGCGATGTCGGTCACGCTGCGCGTGCTGTCCGACCGCGCCTGGGTGATCGCGCCGCGCATCACGCTTGCCTCGGGGCGCAGCCGGCTCGCGATCATGCCGTATCCGCGACACCTCGAGCAGACGCTCGAGTGGCGTGGCGAGACGGTGACGATCCGTCCGATCCGTCCGGAGGACGAGGCCGCCCACAACGAACTGCTCGGTGCGATGACGCCGGAAGATCTGCGGATGCGTTTCTTCGGCGCGGTGCGCAGCTTCGATCATTCGCAGGTGGCACGCATGACGCAGATCGACTACGACCGCGAAATGGCGTTCATCGTGTCGTTCACCGATGTGTCCGGGCGCGACCACACGCTCGCGGTGGTGCGTGCGGTCGCCGATCCCGACAACGAGACGGCGGAGTTCGCGATCGCGGTGCGACCCGATCAAAAGGGCAAGGGGCTCGGCCGGTTGTTGATGACTCGCATCATCGATTACGCACGCTCGCGCGGCACCGCGTGGATGGTCGGCGAGGCGCTGCGCGAGAATTCGGCGATGATCTCGCTCGCGAAAGCGTGCGGGTTTGCGGTGTCGACGACCGAGGAGCCCGGCGTCGTGGGTTTCAGGATGAAGTTACAGCCGTAGGCGTCGGTCCGTGGTTCGACGCCGAGGGCAGCGCATGGCGCCGATGCTGAAATGTGCCGCCATGCTGCGAATTCAATCAGGAATGCAAATAACTCCAAATCAATCTCTGCGGTGAAACGTCTGCCAACATGTCGGATCTGTCGATCGCGGCGATATCGCGCCGCACGCAGGGTGTCCGGAGACGCATGCAGTGGGCTGCGATGGCCACCTTCCGCAGCCGTTTCGAGCGATGTGCATGTACATGTTCGTGGCCGTATTCCGGCCTCGCCAATTCAAGGCCATCAGCAAGGTGAGACTTTTCGGGAGCAGCGAGTGAGCTTTTCCGGGACAGCGTGGTGAGCCGATACGGGAGCGTTCGGTGAGCCTTCCCGGGAACGGCCGGTGAGCACCTGCGGGAGAGGCCGGTGAGCCTTTTCGGGACATGTCGGTGAGCCCTTGCGGGAGCGATCGGTGAGGACGTTCGGGAGACGTCAGCGAGCGTCTCAGGGGGCCTTGGGTGAGACGTTTCGGGAGGCCGCGGTGAGTGCTTGCGGGATGCCGAGGTGAGCTTTTACGGGAGCATGCGAACGCACGGCTCCCGTGGGCGTGGCGCCGGCCCATGCCGGCGCGACACGCGGGTGCGGGCACGCAGGAACCGTGCCCGCGGTCACGTTCACGCAGCGAGTTTCGACGCCGCGTCGTTCACCTGGTCGCGCGAAATCGCGAGTTCCTCGAGGTGCGGATCGGCGTAGACCGCGCCGGTTTCGCGCTCGAGGCGGGCGATCGTCAGCGCACAGCGCGCGGTGTCTTTCGGCATCGCGATGAAGCGCTTGACCGACTCGCCGGCCGTGAACGCGTCGAACAGTGCGCCGCGCACGTCGTCCGGAAGCGTCTTGGTCCACTGGTACGGCTTGCCGTTGAACGTGATCGACGGCGGCAGCGTGCGTTCCTTCTTGGTCGCCGTGATGAGCCCGTAGGTGCGCGCCGCGTCGCCGATCTGCTCGGGCGAGAAGAGTTCGTCAGGCGTGATGCCGAACTGCTCGATGTAGTTCTCGATCGCCTGCATCGCGGCGGCACGATCGTCGCGCTTCTTCTGCGCGCGCGCGACGATATCGCGCAGCTCGTCCGCTTCCTCGGGCGTGATCGTGAAGCTTGCCTGCTTCTGCTGAAGTTCGGAGAAACGCTGGAATTCTTGATCGTTCAGAAGTTTGGCCATGACATCCATCGGACACGACGGCCGCGACAACCGGCCGCCGTAGTTTTTGAGAGGGCCGCTATTCTAGCGTAGCGCCGCGGGCGCCCGATGCGGCATCGCGCATCGGGCGTCGCACGGGCATCGTGGATGCGGGACCGGGACCGGGACCGGGACCGGCGCCGCTGCGCCGCGGCCTGTGCGCGTTGCCTGGAACCCGCGCGTGTCAGCAGGTCTCCGTGCGGCACATCGACAGACGGGCGGCCGTGCCGCGCAGTGCGTCGACGACCACGTCGACGGACGGCGCGAGGTGCGCATCGATCCGGCGCATGTACGGGCACGTCAGCACCGCGATCGCATGGCCGGCCGGCCCGAGGATCGGCACGGTCAGGTCGGTCACGCCGTACGCCTGGCGGCTGTCCTGGCGCAGATAGCCGGACTGCCGGATCGACTGGCACGCGTTCGCGAGTTCCTGCTCGTTCAGCGGCGCTTCGCCCTTCACCTTGCGATGCTCGGCCAGCATGTGCGCGCGTTGCTCGGCGCTCTGGAACGCCAGCATCATGCGCCCCGACGCCGTGTCGGCGAGGCCGACGCGCGAGCCGAGCCGGACCGACACGCCCCACGGGCCGGGCCCGTCCACTTGCGCGATCACGAGCAGGTTGCCGCGATCGTAGACGGACAGGTGGCACGACTGCTCGGCGGCATCGGCGAAGCGCTGCATCGGCGGCAGCGCCTCGGCGATCAGCCGGTTCATCGGCGGATGCCGGTGCGCAAGCGCGAACAGCTTGAGGCTGAGCGTGTAGCGATCGCCGCCGGTCGAACGCATCACGTAGCGGCGCGCGACGAGGCGTTCGAGCATCCGGTAGATTTCGCTCGCATTGCGGCCGAGTTCCTTCGTGATTTCGGTGCGGGTGAGTCCTTCCTTCTGCTCGGACAGGAGTTCGAGAATGTCGAGGCCCTTGTCGAGCGCGGGTGCGCGATAGCGATCAAGAGCGGCCATCGATTCCCGTGCGTCGCAGCCGGGAAGCGGGTCGTTGGTTGTCTGCATTGTCGATGTGAAGTTGGGGGATTACCGTCGATCGGTGGGCGACGCACGCTGGCCGGTTCTGCTCCGCGTATGGCAATGAAAGCCGTCCGTACGAGCTTAGCAATAAACATACAGTGTGCAATGCAGCGTCTTTTTACCGATCATTACCCGACAAGAACGGATGGGCAAACGTTTTCGATGACAGGGGCACCCCGAATAGCCAGTATTCATGCCTCGATGGCAGGCGCGCCTGCGCATGACGGCCGGTCGATCGACGTGGGCGCGGCGCGTGTTGCGAAGCAGCTTCGGCAGTCGCACCAATAGTCGGTATCCGTCGCGTGTCATTTCACGGCGCGCGACCGGTGGTACAAAGGCTTGCGGGCCAGCGACGGCGCGGCCGCGCGTGCAGCCGGCCGGCATGGGCCGGCACGCGTCGCGGATGCCGGGCCGTCGTCGCCGATGCGCAGACCGGCGGCCGCCCGTTCGATGCGTGCCGTACTGCAGTACGGCGCCACGATCGCTGCGCCCGCGCGACGCTCGCGCGTCGACGGCATGCCGCACGCGGCGCCGACGCGTGCAATTGACGATCGACGATCGACGACCAGTCCGGCGCGTGGCTGCGAAAGGCCGCGTCGGCCGGTATCCTGTCCCATTCGACAACAGAGGTTAAGCACGATGAAACTGCTTCGCTACGGCCCGTCCGGCCAGGAAAAGCCCGGCATCCTCGACGCAGCCGGCCGCATTCGCGACCTGTCCGCGCAGGTGCCGGATCTTGCCGGCGATGTGCTGTCCGACGCGGGTCTCGCGCGGCTGCGCGCGATCGATCCGGCCACGCTGCCGCTCGTGTCCGGCGAGCCGCGCATCGGTGCATGCGTCGGCCAGGTCGGCAAATTCATCGGCATCGGCCTGAACTATGCCGATCACGCGGCCGAAGCCGGCATGCCGGTGCCGAAGGAGCCGGTCGTGTTCGGCAAGTGGACGAGTTCGATCTGCGGCCCGAACGACGGCATCGACATCCCGAAGGGTTCGGTCAAGACCGACTGGGAAGTGGAACTGGGTGTCGTGATCGGCGCGAAGTGCAAGGACGTCGACGAAGCGCGCGCGCTCGATTACGTCGCGGGCTACTGCGTCGTCAACGACGTATCCGAGCGCGAATGGCAGATCGAGCGCGGCGGCCAGTGGGACAAGGGCAAGGGCTTCGACACGTTCGGCCCGATCGGCCCGTGGCTCGTCACGCGCGACGAAGTGCCCGATCCGCAGCGTCTCGACCTGTGGCTCGACGTCGACGGCCATCGTTATCAGAACGGCAATACGCGCACGATGGTGTTCACCGTCGCGCAGCTGATCGCGTATCTGTCGACCTGCATGACGCTGCAGCCGGGCGACGTGATCACGACCGGTACGCCGCCGGGCGTCGGGATGGGGATCAAGCCATCGCCGATATACCTGAAGGCCGGCCAAACGGTGCGCCTCGGGATCGAAGGACTCGGCGAGCAGTTGCAGAGCACACGCCACGCACAATAAGCGCGTGCGCGGCGCGGACCGGCCGGAGGATGCAGCTACCCGCGCGCAGCGAACGGCGACGTAGCCAAAAACCAGGGGCCCGATTCCGCGCGAGGCGGAATCGGGCCCTTGTCGCTCGTGCGTGTCCGGACGAAGCGGATCACACGACGTTGTCGAGTTCGCAGTGCGCTTCGAGCCGATAGCCGTCGGGGTCGACGACGAACGCCGCGTAATAGCCGGGGCCGTAGTGCTCGCGCTTGCCGGGCCCGCCGTTGTCCTTGCCGCCGTGCTCGAGCGCGGCGCGGTAGAACGCGTCGACCTCGACCGGCGACGCGGCCTTGAACGACAGGTGCAGCCCGGAATCGGGATCGGCGACGACAGGCCGGGCCGCGTGCTGCAACCACAGCTCGGGCTCGGTCGTGCCGTAGCCGAGCGCGCCGTCGTCGCTATACAGGCGCTTGTAGCCGAGTGCGCCGAGCGCGCTGTCGTAGAAGGTGCGGCTGCGATCGATGTGGGCAACGCCGAACGAAAGGTGGTCGATCATCTGTGACTCCTTGAACTGAGGGGGACGTCAGTGCGGCAAACCTGCTTACAGGCACCATGCCAGCCGCTTGTAGCGCAGCGCGCCGAGCGTGCTGTCGTCGTACCTGCGGCCAGTGGAGGTGTGGATAACGCTGAACGAAAAGCGATCGATCATCTGTGTCTCCTTGGATTGAACCGGCATCGGTGCGGCCAACCAGTTTTTAACCACCATGCCGGTTATGTTAGAAATCGCTCGGACGCTTGTCAACCGGCATGGTGGTTAGATACGATCGCGTCATGAGCAAAACGCAACCTTCCGTCACAACGGACTGCCTGATCCCGGCGCCGCCCGAAACGTTGAGCCTCGATTTCGCGAACACGCTGTATTGGCGCGGCAGCGACCCACCGACGGAAACCTTCGGCACGATGGACGACCTGTTCGCGTGGTGCCGCGAGCAGGCGGGCGTACCGGCCGGGCTGGCCGACGCGTGTCGTGAGCAATACCTGAACCTGAAGAAGAATGACGAACCCGCGATGCTCGCGCAGGCGCTCGCGTTGCGCGAGGCGCTATACCGGCTCTTTCACGCGCAGGCGGAGCAGCGCGAGCCGCAGGCCGAGGATCTCGCGCTGCTCGGCGGCTTCCTGGTGGAAGCATCGCCGCGCGTTGCGCTGGTGCGCGTCGACGGCCGCTATGCGTGGAGGATCGACGCGTCGGGCGCGACGCTCGCGCGCCTATTGAGCCCGGTGCTCTGGTCGGCGATCGACCTGCTCGGCGGCGCGCGGCTCGCGAAGGTCAAGCGCTGTGCGAACGACGCATGCCAGTGGCTGTTCATCGACGACAGCAAGAACGGCAGCCGACGCTGGTGCTCGATGTCGTCGTGCGGCAATCGCGCGAAGGCGTATCGCCACTATCACAAGGCCGAATGACGGCGCGGACGGAACCTATTTCGCCGACAACTTCCGCCACAGCGTCGTCTTGCTGATGCCGAGCATCGCGCACGCGCGATCGCGGTCGCCGCCGCACGCGTCGAGCACCGCGCGGATCTCGTCGGCTTCCGCGCGACGGCGCCGCGCGTGGAGCGTCCGTGCCTCGTCGCCGCCGGCGCCGGCCGCATCGGGCGGCGCGGCGAACAGCTCGGGCGCGATCACTCGCAGCGCGCCAGGGGCGAGCGCCGCGCACGCGGCGGCCGGATCGTTTTCGTCGACTTCCTCGGCCAGCTCCACCGCGATCCGCTCGACCACGTTCTGCAGTTCGCGCACGTTGCCGGGCCAGCGGTAGCGCGCGAGCGTCGCTTGCGTCGCGGCGAGCACGCGCAGCGCGTCGTCGGCGTCGCGCATGCGGTCGGCGAGACGCGGCTCGCGCCGCGCGGCCTGCACGAGCAGCGTCGCCGCGAGCGCGGGGATGTCGGCCGCGCGCTCGCGCAGCGGCGGCAGGCCGATGTTCAGGATGTTGAGCCGGTAATAGAGATCCGCGCGGAACGTACCGGCCTCGACGGCCGCGAGCAGCGGCCGGTGCGTCGCGGCGATCACGCGCACGTCGATGCGGATCGGCTCGGTCGAGCCGAGGCGGATCACCTCGCGCTCCTGCAGCACACGCAGCAGCCGGCTTTGCAGCGACGGCGGCATCTCGCCGATTTCGTCGAGAAACAGCGTGCCGCGGTGCGCGGCCTCGAACAGGCCGGTCTTGCCGCCGCGCCGCGCGCCGGTGAACGCGCCTTCTTCATAACCGAACAGCTCGCTCTCGAGCAGCGCTTCCGGAAACGCGCCGCAGTTGACCGCGACGAACGGATAGCTGCGCCGCGCGGACAGCGCATGCAGGCTCTGCGCGATCATCTCCTTGCCGGTGCCGCTTTCGCCGAGCACGAGCACGGTCGCGTCGGATTTCGCGTAGCGGCGCACGAGGTCGCGCACGCGCGTCATCGGCGCCGACGCGCCGACCACGTCGTCGAGCGCGTAGCGCGCGGCGAACTGCTGCGTGGTGGGCTGCGAGCGCAGCGCGCGATCGAGCCGTTCTACCGCGCGCGATTCCTGGAACGTCAGCACGCTGCCCGACGTGACGCCGCGATCGACCAGCGGCCCGCGATGCACGACGTAGCGCACGCCGCGCACGGTCGCGAGCGCGTCGCCGTCCTCGCCGCGCAGCGTGCGCAACTCGGGCCGCAGGTCGACGAGCGCGCGACCGACGGCCGCCGCGGGTTCGACCCCGAACGCCGATGCGAGCCGTTCGTTGATCGCTTCGACGCGGCCGTGTGCGTCGAGCGCGACCACGCCGTCGCGCAGGTGCTGCAGCAGCGTGTCGAGCCGCTGGCGGCGGAATGCCTCGGCGTGCGTCGCATACGCGACTTCGAGCGCCGTCTCGACGGCCCTGCGCACCGACGCATGCGAATACAGGAATACCGCGCCCATGCCGACGCTGGCGGCGAGATCGGTGACGAGGCCCGGGCCGACGATCGTCTCGATGCCGCGATCGCGCAGGTCGTGCACGCAGGCCTCCGCTTCCTGGGCGGACTGATATGACGCAAACTGCACGTCGAGGCCGTACGCGGCGACGAAGCGGCGCACTTCGGGCGGCGTCTCGCCGGCGCTGACGAGCGCGATCCGCGTCGCATCGCGCCGCGCGCGCGCGAGCGCCTGCATCACGTCGAAGCCGGTCGGCGACACGACCACCACCGGCACCTGCGCGCGCGTTTTCAGGAAGCCGCCGTTTGAGCCGGCCGCGACGATCACGTCGGGCCGCGCGGCGCCGGCCTCGGCGATCGCGCTCAGCGCATCTTCATAGGCGCGCGTGACGATGCGCACGTCCGCGCGTTCGTCGAATTCGCCGGCGATCTCGCGAAACAGCTCGCGCAGCCGGCTGATACCCATCGCCCAGATGCGCGGGCGCACCGTGCGGTCGGCGGGGCCGACGGGCTTGGTCGAGGAGAGGTCCATGACGGCCGATTATGCGCGCGCGATTTCATTTTTGAAACATGAAATCGCTAAATTGAAATCGCCGGGCGGTACCACACCCACGGCGGTCGCTTAAGAATCAGTGAGTTAGCGACGTTCCGCAAGCTGGCCCGGTCCTTGCTGTTATCGGGCATTCCATCAGGAGGCCGTTCATGAGCAATACGCATCTTCAGAGCGCCGGCGCGAAGTTCCGCGCGGCAGTCGCGGCCGAGCAGCCGCTGCAGGTGGTCGGCGCGATCACCGCGTACGCGGCCAAGATGGCGCAGGCCGTCGGCTTCAAGGCCGTGTACCTGTCGGGTGGCGGCGTCGCCGCGAACTCGCTCGGCATTCCCGACCTCGGCATCAGCACGATGGAGGACGTGCTGATCGACGCGACCCGGATCACCAACGCGACCGACCTGCCGCTGCTGGTCGACATCGACACGGGCTGGGGCGGCGCGTTCAACATCGCGCGCACGGTCCGCTCGTTCATCAACGCCGGCGTCGCGGCCGTGCACCTCGAGGACCAGGTCGGCCAGAAGCGCTGCGGCCACCGTCCGGGCAAGGAAGTCGTGCCGATCGACGAAATGGTCGATCGCGTGAAGGCCGCGGTCGACGCGCGCACCGACGACCAGTTCGTGATCATGGCGCGCACCGACGCGGCCGCCGCGGAAGGGATCGATTCGGCGATCGAGCGCGCGGTCGCGTACGTCGAAGCCGGCGCGGACATGATCTTCCCGGAAGCGATGAAGACGCTCGACGACTACCGCCGCTTCAAGGCCGCCGTGAAGGTGCCGATCCTCGCGAACCTGACCGAATTCGGCTCGACGCCGCTGTTCACGGTCGACGAGCTGCGCGAGGCGAACGTCGATATCGCGCTGTACTGCTGCGGCGCGTATCGCGCGATGAACAAGGCCGCGCTGAACTTCTACGAGACGCTGCGCCGCGACGGCACGCAGAAGGCGGCCGTGCCGACGATGCAGACGCGCGCCGAGCTGTACGACTTCCTCGGCTATCACGAATACGAGCGCAAGCTCGACGAACTGTTCGCGCAGGGCAAGAAGTAACGCGGCCCGCACCCCCCGATACCCATTGGAGAAGGAAAACATGAGCGAGACGAAAGACGCAGCAGCACCGGCCGCCGCAGGCGCATTCAAGCCGAAGAAGTCGGTGGCGCTGTCGGGCGTGACGGCCGGCAACACGGCGCTGTGCACGGTCGGCAAGACCGGCAACGACCTCCACTATCGCGGCTACGACATTCTCGACGTCGCCGAATCGTGCGAATTCGAGGAAATCGCGCATCTGCTCGTGCACGGCACGCTGCCGAACCTGACCGAACTGGCCGCGTACAAGACCAAGCTGCGCGCGCTGCGCGGCTTGCCGAGCGCGCTGAAGGCCGCGCTCGAACAGATCCCGGCGTCGGCTCACCCGATGGACGTGATGCGTACCGGCGTGTCGGTGCTCGGCACCGTGCTGCCGGAGAAGGACGACCACAACCTGCCGGGCGCGCGCGACATCGCCGACCGCCTGATGGCGTCGCTCGGTTCGATGCTGCTGTACTGGTATCACTTCTCGCACAACGGCAAGCGCATCGAGACGGAAACCGACGACGACTCGATCGGCGGCCACTTCCTGCACCTGTTGCACGGCAAGACGCCGTCGAAGTCGTGGGTCGAGGCGATGCACACGTCGCTGATCCTGTACGCGGAGCACGAATTCAACGCGTCGACGTTCACCGGTCGCGTGATCGCGGGCACGGGCTCGGACATCTACTCGGCGATCACCGGCGCGATCGGCGCGCTGCGCGGGCCGAAGCACGGCGGCGCGAACGAAGTCGCGTACGAGATCCAGAGCCGCTACAGCTCGCCGGACGACGCCGAAGCCGACATCCGCCGCCGCGTCGAGAACAAGGAAGTCGTGATCGGCTTCGGCCATCCGGTCTACACGATCTCCGATCCGCGCAACAAGGTGATCAAGGGCGTCGCGCACAAGCTGTCGAAGGAAGCGGGCGACACCAAGCTGTACAGCATCGCCGAGCGCCTGGAATCGGTGATGTGGGACGCGAAGAAGATGTTCCCGAACCTCGACTGGTTCAGCGCGGTGTCGTATCACATGATGGGCGTACCGACCGCGATGTTCACGCCGCTGTTCGTGATCTCGCGCACGTCGGGCTGGAGCGCGCACATCATCGAGCAGCGCATCGACAACAAGATCATCCGCCCGAGCGCGAACTACACCGGTCCGGAAGACCTGCAGTTCGTGCCGATCGAGAAGCGCTGATCGTCCGCCGCATGCGCCGGCGCCCGTGATGCGGGCGGCCGGCGCACGCGGCACGTCTTACCCCGAATTCCGCCCCACATCATGAATACCGCCAACCGCAAACCCCTGCCCGGCACGTCGCTGGACTATTTCGACGCGCGTGCCGCGGTCGACGCGATCGCGCCCGGCGCGTACGACACGCTGCCGTACACGTCGCGCGTGCTCGCCGAAAACCTCGTGCGCCGCTGCGATCCGGCGATCCTCGCCGATTCGCTGAAGCAGATCATCGAGCGCAAGCGCGAACGCGATTTCCCGTGGTTCCCGGCGCGCGTGGTGTGCCACGACATCCTCGGACAGACGGCGCTTGTCGATCTCGCGGGCCTGCGCGACGCGATCGCGGACGGCGGCGGCGACCCGGCGAAGGTGAACCCGGTCGTGCCCGTCCAGCTGATCGTCGACCACTCGCTCGCCGTCGAATGCGGCGGCTTCGATCCGGACGCATTCGCGAAGAACCGCGCGATCGAGGATCGCCGCAACGAGGATCGCTTCCACTTCATCGAGTGGACGAAGAAGGCGTTCGAGAACGTCGACGTCATCCCGCCGGGCAACGGCATCATGCACCAGATCAACCTCGAGAAGATGTCGCCGGTGATCCAGGTGCAGGATGGCGTAGCGTTCCCGGACACCTGCGTCGGCACCGACAGCCACACGCCGCACGTCGATGCGCTCGGCGTGATCGCGATCGGCGTCGGCGGGCTCGAAGCCGAGAACGTGATGCTCGGCCGCGCGTCGTGGATGCGCCTGCCCGACATCGTCGGCGTCGAGTTGACCGGCAAGCGCCAGCCCGGCATCACCGCGACCGACGTGGTGCTCGCATTGACCGAGTTCCTGCGCAAGGAGAAGGTGGTCGGCGCGTACCTGGAGTTCCGGGGCGTTGGCGCGGCGAGCCTCACGCTCGGCGATCGCGCGACGATCTCGAACATGGCGCCCGAATACGGCGCGACGGCCGCGATGTTCTTCATCGACGGCCAGACGACCGACTATCTGCGCCTCACCGGCCGCAGCGACGAGCAGGTGAAGCTGGTCGAGACCTACGCGAAGGCGGCGGGCCTGTGGGCCGATACGCTCGCCAATGCGCAATACGAGCGCACGCTGACGTTCGACCTGTCGAGCGTCGTGCGCAACATGGCCGGCCCGTCGAACCCGCACAAGCGGCTGCCGACGTCCGATCTCGCCGCGCGCGGGATTGCCGGTCAGTGGGAAGAGAAGCCGGGCGAGATGCCCGACGGCGCGGTGATCATCGCCGCGATCACGAGCTGCACGAACACCAGCAACCCGCGCAACGTGATTGCCGCGGCCTTGCTCGCCCGCAACGCGAACGCGAAGGGCCTGACGCGCAAGCCATGGGTCAAGAGTTCGCTCGCGCCGGGCTCGAAGGCGGTCGAGCTGTATCTGGAAGAAGCGAGCCTGCTGCCGGAACTCGAGAAGCTCGGCTTCGGCATCGTCGCGTTCGCATGCACGACCTGCAACGGGATGTCGGGCGCGCTCGATCCGAAGATCCAGCGGGAGATCGTCGAGCGTGACCTGTACGCGACCGCCGTGCTGTCCGGCAACCGCAACTTCGACGGCCGCATTCACCCGTATGCGAAGCAGGCGTTCCTCGCGTCGCCGCCGCTCGTGGTCGCCTACGCGATCGCCGGCACGATCCGCTTCGACATCGAGAAGGACGTGCTGGGTCACGATCAGGACGGCAAGCCCGTCACGCTGAAGGACATCTGGCCGACCGACGAGGAGATCGATGCGATCGTCGCGTCGAGCGTGAAGCCCGAGCAGTTCCGCAAGGTCTACGAGCCGATGTTCGCGCGCAGCGCCGACGCAGGCGAGCGCGCGGCGCCGCTGTACGACTGGCGTGCGCAGAGCACGTATATCCGCCGCCCGCCGTACTGGGAAGGCGCGCTGGCCGGCGAGCGCACGTTGAAGGGCATGCGTCCGCTCGCGGTGCTCGGCGACAACATCACGACCGACCACCTGTCGCCGTCGAACGCGATCCTGCCGGATAGCGCGGCCGGCGAATACCTCGCGAAGATGGGCCTGCCGGAAGAAGACTTCAACTCGTACGCGACGCACCGCGGCGACCACCTGACCGCGCAGCGTGCGACCTTCGCGAACCCGACGCTCGTCAACGAGATGGCGGTCGTCGATGGCGCGGTGAAGAAAGGTTCGCTCGCGCGCGTCGAGCCGGAAGGCGAGGTCATGCGGATGTGGGAAGCGATCGAGACGTACATGAATCGCAAGCAGCCGCTGATCGTCGTGGCCGGCGCCGACTACGGCCAGGGCTCGTCGCGCGACTGGGCCGCGAAGGGCGTGCGGCTCGCGGGCGTCGAGGCGATCGCCGCCGAAGGTTTCGAGCGGATTCACCGCACGAACCTGATCGGGATGGGCGTGCTGCCGCTCGAGTTCAAGCCGGGCACCAACCGGACGACGCTCGGCATCGACGGCACCGAGACCTTCGACGTGGTCGGCGAGCGCACGCCCCGCGCCGACCTGACGCTCGTGATTCACCGCAGGAACGGCGAACGCGTGGAAGTGCCGATGACGTGCCGGCTCGATACGGCCGAGGAAGTGTCGATCTACGAAGCGGGTGGCGTGCTGCAGCGTTTCGCGCAGGACTTCCTCGAATCGTCGCAGGCCGCCTGACCGGCGCACATTGGGAACACAGACATGGCTCACATTCCTCAAATCAGGATTCCCGCCACGTACATGCGCGGCGGCACCAGCAAGGGCGTGTTCTTCCGGCTGCAGGACCTGCCGGATGCCGCGCAGACGCCGGGCGCCGCGCGCGACGCGCTGCTGCTGCGCGTGATCGGCAGCCCCGATCCGTACGGCAAGCAGATCGACGGGATGGGCGGCGCGACGTCGTCCACCAGCAAGACGGTGATCGTGTCGAAGAGCACGCGGCCCGGTCATGACGTCGACTACCTGTTCGGCCAGGTCGCGATCGACAAGGCGTTCGTCGACTGGACGGGCAACTGCGGCAACCTGTCGGCGGCGGTTGGCCCGTTCGCGATTGGCGGCGGGCTCGTCGATCCGGCGCGCGTGCCGCGCGACGGCGTCGCGACCGTGCGGATCTGGCAGGCGAACATCGGCAAGACGATCGTCGCGCACGTGCCGATCGTGAACGGCGCGGTGCAGGAGACGGGCGACTTCGAACTGGACGGCGTCACGTTCCCGGCCGCCGAAGTGCAGCTCGAATTCATGGACCCGGCCGCCGAGGAAGAAGGCGCGGGCGGCTCGATGTTCCCGACCGGCAACCTCGTCGACGATCTGGCCGTGCCGGGCATCGGCACGCTGAAGGCGACGATGATCAACGCGGGGATCCCGACGATCTTCGTCGACGCGGAAGCGATCGGCTATACGGGCACGGAATTGCAGGACGCGATCAACGGCGACCCGAAGGCGCTCGAGAAATTCGAGACGATCCGCGCGCACGGCGCGCTGCGGATGGGCCTGATCGACACGCTCGACGAAATCGCGACGCGGCAGCACACGCCGAAGATCGCGTTCGTCGCGAAGCCGGCCGACTACGTCGCGTCGAGCGGCAAGCGCGTGAACGCGGGCGACGTCGACCTGCTGGTGCGCGCGATGTCGATGGGCAAGCTGCACCACGCGATGATGGGCACGGCGGCGGTCGCGATCGGCACGGCCGCGGCGATCCCGGGCACGCTCGTCAATCTCGCGGCGGGCGGCGGCGAACGCAATGCGGTGCGCTTCGGGCATCCGTCGGGCACGCTGCGCGTCGGCGCGCAAGCGCGGCGCGAAAACGGCGAATGGGCCGTCACGAAGGCGATCATGAGCCGCAGCGCGCGCGTGCTGATGGAAGGCTGGGTGCGGGTGCCGGGCGACGCGTTCTGAGCGTCGTCGTCGGGATCGACGCGGATGCGGGCGGCTTCGGCCGCCCGCGTCGTTTTCGTCAGCCGTGCAGGAAGCGGCGCAGCGCGTCGTGGCTCAGGCGGCGCGCCGTTTCCGAGACCCGCGCGCCGGGTACGAGGTCGAATCCGTGTACGCCGCCGGGCAGCACGTGCAGCTCGGTCGGCACGCCCGCGCGCAGCAGGCGCTGCGCGTAGTCGAGATTTTCGTCGAGGAACAGGTCGAGCGAGCCGACCGACAGGAACGTGGGCGGCAGGCCGTCGAGTCGCGTGGCGCGCGCGGCGGCCGCGTACGGCGACACGCCGTCGATGCCCGGCGCGTGACCGAGCAACGCGGTCCAGCCGAACCGGTTGTTGGCCGCATGCCAGATAAATTCGCCGGCATGCGGATGCGGCGTGCGCGTGCAGGTGCGATCGTCGAGCATCGGATAGATCAGGTGCTGGAACGCGAGCGGGAATTCGCCGCGGTCGCGGGCCAGCAGCGCCAGCGCGGCGGCGAGCCCGCCGCCCGCGCTTTCGCCCGCCGCGCCGATCCGCGCGGCGTCGATGCCGAGCGTGTCGGCGTGACGGAACACCCAGCCGAGCGCCGCGTAGCAGTCCTCGATCGCACCGGGAAACACGGTTTCCGGCGCGAGACGGTAGTCGACCGAGATCAGCGCGCAGCCGAGCTGCGTCACGAGCGACCGGTGCACCGCTTCGAGCTCCTTCGCCGCGCCGCGCACGTAGCCGCCGCCGTGCAGGTGGACGATCGCCGGCAGCGGGCGCGCATGGCCGTCGGGCAAATAGACGAGGACCGGGACGTCCGGCGCGCCGGCAGGACCGGGTACCGTGCGGCGTTCGAGCGTGCTGCCGGCCGGGTCGGGCGGCGGCAGCGGCAGCACGCGCTGGCGCGACTGTGCGAGGTTGTCGGCGCTGAGCGTGACGGTCGGCCAGGTCTCGAGCAGCGGGCGGATTTCGGGATCGACGAGAGGCAGGGTGTTCAACGCAGGGCTCCATCGTGGAAGTGGGCGGTGCGCCGCGGTCAGAGCACGCTGCGCGCGACGACCCAACGGTGCACCTCGGTCGGGCCTTCGAAGATGCGCATCAGCCGCGCTTCGCTGGCCATCTGCTGCAACGGCATTTCCTTCGTCATGCCCATCGCGCCGAGCGTCTGCATCGCATGATCGATGACGGTCGACGCCATTTCGGTCGCGAACACCTTGACCATCGAGATCTGCGTGCGTGCATCCTGCCCGGCATCCACGCGCGCGGCCGCTTCGTAGGTCATCAGGCGGCACGCATGGATCTGCGTGAGCGCGTCGGCGACCCACCACTGGACCGCCTGGCGCTCCGCGAGCGGCACGCCGAAGGTCGTGCGCTGTTTCGCATGGTCGCACAGCAGCGCGACCGCGCGCTCGGCGCGGCCGATGCACCATGCGGCCATCTCCAGCCGCCGGTTCGCGAGCCGGGCCTGCATCGGCGCGAAGCCGGCGCCTTCCCGGCCCAGCAATTGCGCGGCGGGAATGCGGCAGTCTTCCAGCACGATTTCGTAGGTCGACAGGCCGCCGATCATCGGGATCCGGCGCTCGATGACGAAGCCCGGCGTGTCGCGCTCGACGATGAACGCCGACATGCCGCCGCGCTTGCCCTTGCTGCGATCGGTCAGCGCCATCACGATCGTCCAGTCGGCTTCGGCCGCGTGGCTGATCCAGATCTTCCGGCCGTTCAGCACCCAGGTGTCGCCATCGCGCACGGCCATCGTCGACAGCGCACCCGGATCGGAGCCGGCGCCCGGCTCGGAGATCGCCATTGCCGCGCGCGTGGCGCCGCGTGCGTACGGGTCGAGATAGCGCGCACGTTGCGCCGCATCGGCCGCATCGCACAGCATCCGCAGGTTCGGCGAGTCGGGCGGCAGGATGTACGGGGTCACGGTCGTGCCGATCGCTTCGTTCACGCCGACCATCGCGACGGCCGGCAGGTCCGAGCCGCCCACGTCGAGCGGCGCGTCGAGTCCCCACAGGCCGAGTTGCCGCGAGCGCTCGTCGAGGTGCGCGCGCTCGTCGGCGAGCAGCCCGAAACGCTGGCCGTCGGCCTCGCGCGCCATCACCGCCGCTTCGAGCGGAATCAGTTCGTCCTTCACGAAACGTGCGACGAGGTCCCGGATCATCCGGTGTTCGAGTTCGAGGTCGAAATTCATGAGGGTGGGTCCGTACAGGGGGGAAGAAGGCGTGCCGTCAGCCGACGTTCGCGCGCGCCGCCGCGCGGGCGCGCAGCGTGCCGAGCAACGCGAACGCGCCGGCCGCCAGCAGCGCGGCATTGAAATAGAGGCCGCCGCGCATCGACCCGGTGGCCGTGTTGAGCACGCCCATCAGGAACGGGCTCGCGAATCCGCCGATCGCGCCGGTCATCGTGATCGCCGCGATCGCGACCGCCATCGAGCGCTTCGGCAGCGCGAGCCCCGGCAGCACCCAGAACGCGGGCAGCGCCGCGGCGTGCGTGGCGACCGCGATGCACAGCGCGATCATCAGGTGCGACGTGCCGGCGCTGCTCGCGAGGCCGGCGAGGGCCGCCGCGCACGCGAGCATCGCGACGGCGCCGTGCTTGCGCCATTCGCGCCGGCGCTCGGTGCGCCAGCCCATCGCGAGCATGCCGACGATGCCGCACAGGTACGGCAGCGCGGACAGCAGCCCGATCTGCATCGCGCCATGCAGGCCGCCGCGATGCAGGATCACGGGCATCCAGAACACGAGCGCGTAGCCGGCGGCCGCGATTGCGAAATTGGCCGCGCACAGCAGCCAGAAATCGCGATGTGCGAGTAGCGGTCGCGCTGCGTTCGCGGCCGGCGTACCGGCTTCGGCCTGCGCGTGCGCGGCGCGCAGCGCGGCCTTGTCGGCGTCAGACAGCCAGCGTGCGTCGTCCGGCCGGTCGTCGAGAAAGCGCAGCGCGACGAGGCCGAGCGCGCTGCTCGGCAGCCCTTCGACGACGAACAGCCATTGCCAGCCGCTCAGGCCGGCCACGCCGTCGAAGTACGACAGGATCGCGCCCGACACGGGGCCGGCGATCAGCCCCGCGAGGTACAGCGCGGTCATGAACAGCGCGAACGCCTTGGCGCGCTGCCGCGGCGGATACCACGCGCCGAGATAGAACAGGATGCCGGGGAAGAAGCCGGCCTCGAACACGCCCAGCAGAAAGCGGCACGCGTAGAACTGCGCGGGCGTCGCGACGAACATCGTCGCGGCCGAGCCGAGGCCCCACAGCACCATGATCCGGGCGATCGTCCGGCGCGCGCCGATCCGCGCGAGCCACGCGTTGCTCGGAATCTCGAACGCCATGTAGCCGATGAAGAAAATGCCCGCGCCGAGCCCGTAGACGGCGTCGGAGAAGTGCAGTTCGGCGGCCATCTGTGCGTGCGCGAAGCCGATGTTGATCCGGTCGATGAACGACAGCGTGTAGCAGAGGATCAGGAACGGCAGCAGCCGGCGCGAGATTCGGCGGTAGAGTGCCTGTGTCGCGCCATCGTCGACGGCGGCCGGGTGGATCGAAAGGGTCGGGGTCATGGGCACTCCGTCAGAAGCGGTGAGTGACGCCGAGCGCAAACACCTGCTCGGTGCCGCCCGGTTGCGGTGGCAGACCGGCGACGACGGTATTGCGGGCGTCGCCGCCGTTCTTCATGCAGAGATAGCGTGCGTAGAGCGATGTCCGCTTCGACAGCGGATGGTCGTAGCCGACGCCGAGCGCGGTCGCATCGTTCGCCGAACCCTTCACGTCGCGGCGCACCACCGACACGAGCACGCGATCGAGCGCGCCGACGTTGATCGACGCACCGACGCTCGCGGTCGAGAACGCGGGCAGGCGCGCCGCCGTGCCGACGCCATACAGGAACGCGGCGTACAGCTTGACGCGCGCGAACGCGTAGTTGGCCGCGAACACGTAGTGGCGGGTCGTCGACGGGGAGACGACGGGCGCCAGGTTGCCGGCCGACGTATCGCCCTGGAAGCCGGCGCCGACGTAGAGCCCGCCGATCCGGTACTGAAGCCCGGCGCCGTAGTTGCGTCCGGCTTGCGTCGAGAGTGCGTTCGGCGTCGGAAAGCCGTACGTGGCCATCACGCGCAGGCCGTTCCAGTCGGGACTCAGATACGACGCCGCCTGGTTGAAGCGCGGAATCGGCGGGGTCGTGTTGCTCGTGATCGTGTCGGTCGACGTTGCGAGCAGCGCGAGCGGCGACATCCGCTCGTTGAGTCCGAACGGATCGCCGTCGTACACGACGTAGAACGCGGGCGTGTATTGCCGGCCGAGCCGCAGGTCGCCGTAGCGCGTGTTCTGCAGCGATACATAGGCCTGTCGGTAGAACAGCGTGCCGCCCTGGAACGATCCGTCGGCTGGCGAGAAACCGCTTTCCAGCACGAATTTCGTCGATGTGCCGCCGCCGAGATCCTCGACGCCCGTCAGGCCGAAGCGGCTCGTCGACGCGCCGCCGCCGCTTTGCCGCAGGGTCGACAGACTGCCGATGCGATCGAATTCGACGTAGCTGTCGACGATCCCGTACAGCGTGACCGACGACGCGTGCGCCGGCGTGGCGCACAGCACGCACGCGCCGACCAGGAATGCTTTCCGTTGCATGAAGGTGTCTCCGTCCATGTTTTTTGGGCGCGCCCGCGTTCTGGGAGCGGTGCGCGCGGATGCTGCGGTGCGGCGCCGGGCTCAGCGGCCCTTGAACACCGGCTTGCGCTTCTCGAGAAACGCGCGGGCGCCCTCGATCCGGTCCTCGCTCGCGTAGACGTCGGGGCCGACGTCCAGCCGCAGCGCGGCGGCCACCGGCAGCCCCTGGCTGCGCGTCGCGGTTTCCTTGATGCGGCGGATCGTGAGCGGTGCGTTCGCGGCGATCGTCTGTGCCAGCTCGCGCACGGTGTCGTCGAGTGCGGCGCCGGGCACGACGCGGTTCAGCAGGCCGGCGCGTTGCGCTTCGTCTGCGTCGAAGCGGCGGCCCGTGAACAGCAGCTCCATCGCGATCGCGCGCGGCAACATGCGCGGCAGCAGCACGCTCGCGAAGTTCGCACCCATGCCGACCCGCGCTTCGGGCAGCGCGAAGGTCGCGTGAGCGGCGGCGATCCGCAGGTCGCACGCGAGCGCGATTTCGCAGCCGCCGCCGATCGCGTAGCCGTTGATGGCCGCGATGGTCGGCTTGCGCAGCTCCAGGATCAGCTCGTGCACGTTGCGTGCGAGCCCACGCATCGGCTGCATTCCGCGGATCTCGGGGTCGCCGAGATCGACGCCCGCGCTGAATGCGCGTTCGCCCGCGCCGCGGATCACGACGACGCGAATCGACGGGTTGTCGTCGAGCGTGACGAGCGCGTCGCACAGGCGGCGGATCGCGTCGGCGGACAGCGCATTGGCGACGTGTGGGCGATGGATCGTCAGCCACGCGATGCCGTCGGCGTCGTCGCGCAGGATAGACGGGGCATCGTCGCCCGCCGGTGAAGAAAAGCGCTGGGTGGTCATGACGCGCTCCCGGCCACGTCCGCCCGCGTGTCGTGCAGCACGCCGGCCTGCCGCAGCGCGTCGCGGCGCGCCGCGTCGATCCCGAACGCGTCGAGCACGGCGTCGGTGTCGGCGGCAAACGGTTGGGGCGGCCGGCGTATCGAGCCGGGCGTGCGGGACAGTTTGGCGGGAATGCCCGCGCCGGTGTACGTATCGGTATCGACGAACATCGCGTTGCGCGCCGCCTGCGGATGGCCGAACGCATCGGCCACAGTGTTCACCGGCCCCGTCGCGACGCCGGCGTGCATCAGCCGCTCGACGACCTCGTCCGCCTGCAGTTCGGCGGTCAGCTGGCCGAGCAGCGTGTCGAGCGCTTCGCGATGCGCGACGCGCTGCGCATTGGTCGCGAAGCGCGGATCGCGCGCCAGTTCGGGCACGCCGAGCGCCTCGACGAGCCGCGCGAACGTGCGGTTGTTGCCGGCGCCGGTCGCGACCGGCTTGTCCTTGCACGGATAGACGCCGTACGGCGCGATCGCGCCGTACACGTTGCCGGTCGCGACGGGCACGTCGCCGGTCGCCATCCAGCTCGTGCTGACCGGATGCAGCATCGACAGCGCGGTGCTGAACAGGTCGATGTCGACGTGCTGTCCGAGGCCGGAGCGCGTCCGCTCGACCAGCGCGACCAGGATGGTGGAGACGGCGCTCAGGCCGGCCGCATGATCGACGACCGGAAACGGCACCTTGAGCGGCATGCCGCCCGGCTCGCCGTTGATCGACATGAAGCCGGCGAGGCCCTGCGCGACCGCGTCGTAGCCCGGAAACCGCGCGAGCGGGCCGTCGGTGCCGTAGCCGGAAATCGAGCAGTGGACGAGGCGCGGAAAGCGTGCGCGCAGGCAGTGTTCGTAGTCGATGCCCCAGCGTTCGAGCGTGCCCTGCTTGAAGTTGTCGATCAACACGTCGGCCGTTTCGAGCACGCGCAACAGCACGTCGCGTCCGTCGGGATGCGACAGGTCGAGCGCGAGATTGCGCTTGTTGCGGTTGAGCCCCCAGTAGTAGCTGGAGATGCCGTTCGGCATCGCGGGCCCCCAGTCGCGCGTTTCGTCGCCCTGCGGCGGTTCGATCTTGATGACGTCCGCGCCATGGTCGGCGAGCGTCTGCGCGCAGAACGGCCCCGCGTAGACGCGGCTCAGGTCCACCACGCGCACGCCTGCAAGTGCGCCTTCGTTGCTGCTGGTCATGACGATGTCTCCTTCGATGTGGATTCGACGGGCCGGCAGGCCGGCATGCGTCGGCTGCACGGCCGCGATGCGTCGCGGGTTCAGCCGCGCGAGGCGAACAGCGCGGTGACCGCCGCGCGATGCTCGGGGCTGGCGTGCGCGAACGCCTGGTACGACGCCGACAGGTCGAGCAGCGTGTCGAGGCTCGCGTGGCGGCCTTCGCGCAGCAGCCGCTTGGTCAGGCGCAACGCGGTGCCCGAATGACGGGCGATGCGGCCGGCCAGTTCCTGCGCATGCGCGAGGAGGTCACCGTCGGGCACGACGCGCGACACGAGCCCGCAGCGCAGCGCGGCCTGCGCGTCCAGCGCATCGCCGGTGAACGACATTTCCGCGGCGACCGCGGCGCCGACGATCTGCGGCAGGAACCACGCGCCGCCGTCGCCCGGCACGAGGCCGAGCGCGATGAAACTCTCCGCGAAGCGCGCGCTGTCGGCGGCGATGCGGATGTCGCACATGCACGCGAGGTCGGTGCCGGCGCCGATGGCAGGGCCGTTGACTGCCGCGATGGCCGGCACTTCGAGATGCAGGAACGCGTGCGCGAGCCGCTGGATGCCGCGCCGATAGCCGGTCCGGATCGCGGCAGGGTCGTGCGGGCCCGATTCCATGAACGTGCGCATCGTCTTCACGTTGCCGCCCGACGAGAACGTCGTGCCGGCGCCGGTCAGGACCAGCACGCGGATCGATTCGTCGCGGTTCGCTTCGTCGCAGCATTCGGTCAGCGCGTCGATCGCATCGGTGTCCGAAATGGCGTTGCGGGTGTCGGGACGGTTCATCGTGACGGTCAGGATCGCGCCCTGCCGTTCACGGTTCAAAAAAGCTGCCATGGTGTCTCCGTGTATTCGGTGCCGCGGGACTTCACGCCGCGGCCCGAAGCCTAGTATCGTCACGACGGTCGGCGGCGGGAAATTCCGTTCCACATACGTGGAAGGCCCGTGCCGGTCTCTGCGGAGAAGGCGGGATGAGCGGAAACGTGGTCAAGAGCGCAGCGCGCGTGTTCGAGGTGCTGGAACTCTTCAGCACCTTGCAGCGGCCGCTGAGCGTGCGCGAGATCGCCACGCGGTGCGGGTATCCGGGATCGAGCGCGGCGGCGCTGCTGACCAGCATGAAGACGCTCGGCTACCTCGCATACGACGACTCGACCCACGCGTATGCGCCCACCGCGCGGCTCGTCAATCTCGGCGAAGCGCTGGTCGATTCGGCGGCCGGCAGCCGTCGGCACTGGCATGCCGTCGCGAAGCGGCTGGCGGCGCGCACGCACGAGGCGGTCGTGGTCGCGGTGCAGAGCGACCTGTACGTGCAGTACATCGATGCGGTCGAAGGCTCGCATTCGATTCCGGTGCAGTTCTATGCGCCGATCGGCACGCGTCGCGAGATCTGCATGTCGGGCCTTGGCTGGGCGCTGCTGAGCCTCCAGCCGGACAGCACGATCCGCCGGCTCGTGTCGCGCAGCATCCGCCGGATCGGGAAGTCGGGCAGGACGATCGACGAGGACGTCGTGCTCGACAAGGTCGAACAGACCCGCCGGCTCGGCTATTCGTATTCGGCGCATACCGTCACGCAGGGCGCCGCGATGATTTCGATGGTGATCGCGGACGGCTGGAACGGGCTGCCGCTGGCGATGGGCGTGGCCGGGCCCGTCGAGCGGATCGACCCGCATCGGGACGCGATCGTGCGCGCGATGCGGGCGGCGCTCGCCGAGCGTGCGTGCGACGTGGTCGGCTAGGGAACATTCCGCTGTTTGGAGAAATTCATTCGTGAGGCCAGCGCAAGCCCGTTATTCGCGTGAACAGGTCCTAACCGCGCGAAACCGGCGCGCGCAGGCATTCACATAGAATCGGGACGTTTCGCCGCTCCTGTCCCGACTGCATTTCAGCGAGGCCGCCATGCCATTAAACGCGCCGCTTTCCGGCATCCACGTCATCGAATTCGAAGGTCTCGGCCCCGGTCCGCTCGCGGGCTGGATGCTTGCCGGCATGGGCGCGCGCATCACGCTGGTCGCGCGCCCGTCCGGCCGCACCAGTGCGCCGGACGCGCTGCGGGCCCGCGACGGCGACCTGCTGCGCGAAGGCAAGACGATCGTCGAACTCGACCTGAAGGCGCCAGCCGGGCGTGACGCCGCGCTCGACCTGATCGCGCAAGCCGATGCGCTGATCGAGGGCTTGCGGCCCGGCGTGATGGAGCGGCTCGGCCTCGGGCCCGACGTTTGCGCGCGCCGCCATCCGAAGTTGGTCTACGGGCGCATGACGGGCTGGGGCCAGCACGGCCCGCTCGCGGCCGCGGCGGGGCACGACCTGAACTACGTCGCGCTGACCGGGCTGCTGTCGCTGTCCGCGCCGCGCGACGGCCGGCCGGGCGTGCCGCCGACCGTCGTCGGCGATGCGGGCGGCGCGCTCGGGCTCGCGTTCGGGATCGTCTGTGCGTTGCTCGACGTGCGCGGCGGCAGGCCGGGGCGCGTGGTCGATGGCGCGATCGTCGACATCGTGTCGATGCTTGGTTCGCTCGCGCTGTGGGCACGCGCGAACGGGCTGCTCGACGGCGCGCAGCCGAGCCTGTTCCACGACGCGCCGTTCTACGACGTGTATCGCTGCGCGGACGGCGAATGCGTGACGATCGGCGCGCTGGAACCGCCGTTCTATGCGCTGCTGGTCGAACGGCTCGGGCTGACCGACGTCGATCCCGCGTCGCAGTACGACCGGGCGCGCTGGCCCGCGCTGAAGGCGCGTTTCGCTGAGGTGTTCGCGCAACAGCCGTCCGCGCACTGGCGCGCGCTGCTCGAAGGCACCGACGCGTGTTTTGCGCCGGTGCTGAGCGTGGCCGACGCGGCCGTGCATCCGCACAATGCGGCGCGCGGCATCTATCGGACGGATGAGCACGGGAACGTGCGGGCGCGGGTGGCGCCGCGGTTTTTGCCGTTGGCGGGGGATGACGCCGACTAGGGCCGTCTTTCAGGAGGCTGCTTCCGCTCCTCGACGGTCGAGTGCCCAGCGCATCCGAGAACTAATTTTGATGCTAAATTTAGTATCAAATGAAGTGCAATCGACGCTCGATCGAAAAAGGAGCAGACATGCCCCACACCATTCTGGCGAGCGTGACGGCGAGCGTCTCGGAGCTGAAGCGGAATCCGATGGGAACCGTTGCCGCAGGCGAAGGTTTTCCGGTCGCGATCCTGAATCACAACGAACCCGCGTTCTACTGCATTCCCGCGAAGACGTGGGAGGCGATGGTCGAACGTTTGGAAGACATCGAAGACAATGCGTTGGCCGATTCGCGCGCCAAGGAGAAGGTCGTCAAGGTCAAGCTGAATGACCTTTGAACTCGCCTTTCTCGAACCTGCATTGAAGGAGTGGAAGAAGCTCGATCGCACCGTGCGCGATCAATTCAAGGCCAGGCTCGCGGAGCGGCTGGAGCATCCCCGCATCCCGTCAGCCAAATTGCATGGCCACCCGGATCGCGACAAGATCAAGCTGCGTGGTGTCGGCTATCGCCTCGTCTACGAAGTGCGCGACGCGGAAGTCATCGTGCTGGTGGTCGCGGTGGGCCGCCGCGAGCGTGATGCGGTTTATCTGGCTGCGATGAAACGCTAGCGCGGCATCAACGCTCGGCCTCGGCAACTCACGCCGTTTCCGCCGGCGCATCCGGCATCTTGCCGTCGCCGACGCGGTTGATCGTGCCTTGCGCGATCGCGACGAGCCGTTCGTGGTCGCCGTCGATGACGAACACGTGGCACTGGCAGGTCGCCTGGTGCCGGCCCGCGTAGACGAGCTTCGCGCGGGCGACGAGCGTGCCGTTCACGGCCGGCCGCAGGTAGTTGATCTTGTATTCGGCGGTGATCACGCGCGGGCCGAGCACGAGCGCGCCGGCGAACGTCAGCGCGTTGTCCGCGAGATAGCTGATGACGCCGCCGTGCACGAAACCGTGCTGCTGCCGCAATTCCTCGCGCACCGGCAGACACAGCGACACTTCGTTGTCGCCGATATGCATCAGCTGCGTGCCCAGCAGCATGCTGAACGGCTGCGCGCGCAATGCGCCGCGCGCGTGGTCCGTGATGTCGGTCATTGAACGTCCTTGGAAATGAGTGCCCGCTTGCGCTGAACTCTAGGAAGGGGGCTCCGGATAAGCAAGGAAATTCGTCCGCGTTTCGTGCAAATCCCGGCGCGATGCGACGCGATTATTGTGCCGAATACGCAAGATCTCCGCGTTTGCGGGCGATTCGCCTGCATTGGCGGCCATTCCGCCTAAAGTCCGACGAAGAAATGCCGCTAATGCCGGGGCATCGCCTCATCGTCCGCTCTTCAGGAATTCCCCCATGTTCGGAAAAATCAAGCTCGCGTCGGGTCTGCTCGGCGTGTTGACCGTGTTCTGCCTCTTCCTGTTCGCGATCGAAGCGCTCGGCTTCTGGACGCTCGCGTCGACGCGCCGCGGCGTCGACGATCTGTCGAACGTCGCGATCTCGCAGGTCGACGCGGCCAGCCGCGCGACCGAGCAACTGCTCGACGCGCGCATCAACCTGTCGCGGGCCGGCACGCGGATGGTGCGCGGCGGCCCGAAACCCGAAGACATCATCCGCCATGCGGGCGCGTCGCTCGCGGAAGCGGACAAGGCGTTCGCGGCGCTGACGGCCGCGCAGCCGGTCGACGACACCAACCGCACGCGCGTCGCGGCGCTCACCGAGCGTTATCGCGCGCTGCGCGGCGCGCTGGGCGAACTCGTGCAGTTCCTCGACGCCGACAACATCCAGGCGTTCCTCGACCAGCCGACCCAGGGCTTCCAGGACGCGTACATCGCCGAACTGCATCGCTTTACCGACTACGGCGGCACGTCGAGCCGCGCGGCGCTCGACACCATCGACGGCGGCATGCTGTGGTTCAAGTCGGTCGGCATCGTGCTGCTGGTGGCGATGCTCGCGGCGAGCGTCGCGATCTACGCGGCCGCGCGGCGCGCGGTCGTCGCGCCGCTGGAGCAGGCCGGCCGCCATTTCGAGCGGATCGCGCAGGGCCGTCTCGACGAAGCCGTGCAGGCGGGCGGCGTGTTCGAGATCGACCGGATGCTGCGCGGCCTCGCCACGATGCAGACGAGCATCGCGGGCACCGTGCGCACGGTGCGCCAGGCGTCCGACGCGATCCATCTCGGCGCCGGCGAGATCGCGGGCGGCAACGCCGACCTGTCGGCGCGCACGGGCACGCAGGCCGCGTCGCTCGAGGAAACCGCCGCGAGCATGGAGGAACTGACCGCGACTGTCCGCCAGAACACCGACAGCGCCCGCGCGGCGAGCGCGCTGGCCGACGCGGCGCTCGAAGCGACGAGCCACGGCGGCGGCGTGGTCGACAGCGTGATCGACCGGATGCGCGGCATCGCGCAGAGCTCGGGGCGCATCGCGGAGATCATCTCGGTGATCGACGGCATCGCGTTCCAGACCAACATCCTCGCGCTGAACGCGGCGGTCGAGGCCGCGCGGGCCGGCGAACAGGGGCGCGGCTTCGCGGTGGTCGCGGGCGAAGTGCGCTCGCTCGCGCAGCGCAGCGCGCAGTCGGCGAAGGAGATCAAGGCGCTGATCGAGGATTCGGTCGCGCAGATCAACGGCGGCGCGGCGCTCGTCGAGCGCGCCGGCGACGCGATGCGCACGGTGTCGGCGTCGATCACGCGCGTCGTGCAGACGATGTCGGAGATCACGGCGGCGTCGGTCGAGCAGAGCGTCGGGATCGAGCAGGTGAACCAGGCCGTCACGCAGATGGATCAGCTGACGCAGCAGAACGCCGCGCTGGTCGAGGAAGTCGCGGCGGCGGCCGCGTCGCTGAACGACCAGACCGCGCACCTGATGCAGGCGGTGTCGGTGTTCGAACTGGGCGACGGGCGCGCCGCACGCGGCGATCGCGCGGCGCCGTCGTTCGCTGCGACGGGTTACGAACCGGCCGGCAGCGCCGCGTAGGCGGTCGCGAGGTGGTAGGGCGTCGTCGACGGCATGTCGGCGCGCGACACCTGCCCGTCGGCCGTCTTGCACTCGAACCAGCCGCGCGGATGCAGGAAGCGCGCGGCGAACCGCTCGATCTGGCGTGCGAGCGGCGCGGAGGCCGGCGTGCCGCCGTGCGTCGCGAGTGCGCGCAGGTATTCGGTCTGCGCCCAGATCCGCTGCGTGCCGTCGATGCACGCGCCTTGCGCGTCGAGCGCCGCGCACACGCCGCCCGTCTGCGGATCGACGCCGTATTGCTCGGCGAACGCGAACGCGCGCGACAGCGCGGCGGGGAGCCCGGTCTGCGCGAGCCGCGCACCGGCCGCGTCGACCAGATAGAACCACTCGAACTGATGGCCGGGCTCGAAACGGTTGTCGGCCGCCCCGAGCGGCAGTTCGGCCACGCAGCCGGTCGCCGCGTCGACGAACGTGCGCTCGACGGCCTGCGCGGTGCGCGCGAGCGCATCGTCGAACGCCGGGTCGCCGAACGCATCGGCGGCCGCGAGCCACGCTTCGGTCAGGTGCATCAGCGGATTCTGCAGCGCGCCGCTGCCGGATGACGAGAAATCGGCGTGGCGCGCGGCATCGAGCAACGCGTCGCCGTGGCGCGGCGCGAAGCGGTCCTGGATCAGCGCGGCGGTGGTTTCGGCCACCGTGCGCGCAGCGGCGTCGCCCGACGCCGCATGCCATGCGGCGCACGCGAACACGATGAACGCGTGCGTATAGAGATCCTTGGTCGTATCGAGCGGCGCGCCCTGCGCGTCGACGCTGTAGATCCAGCCGCCGTGGCGCGCGTCGCGAAAGTGCCGGCACAGCGCGTCGAACAGCGTGGCCGCGTGCGCGGTGTCGCCGGCCTGCGCGAACACGAACAGTTGCCGGGCGCACGCCATTGCGCGATAACGGGTCACGGGCAGCGGCGCATGGGTGGCCGGATCGACGGCCTCGAACGGCAGTTGCAATGCCGGGTCGAACCCTGAACCCCGCCAGATCGGCAAGACGACGTGCGCGAAATGGTGGCGCAGTTGGGCGGCCTGGGCGGAAGCGGAGTCGGAAACGGGCATGGCGGGGTTGAGCGCTTGGATCGAAACGTGTCGGCGGCCCGGAGAATCGGCGCGGCCGGGGCCAAGGATAAAACATTCCGCGCGGCCGGCACCAAAAAAAGGAGATAAATCGGATGCTCAGCAACCTGGAACTCGTGATGCGGCTCGTTCTCGCGGCGGCGCTCGGGAGCGTCATCGGCTTCGAGCGCGAGCGCCTGTCGTGGGCGGCCGGCCTGCGCACGCACATGCTGGTGTGCGTCGGCTCGACGCTGATCATGATCGTGTCGGCGTTCGGTTTCGCCGACGTGCTCGGCACCAGCGACCACGTCGTGCTCGATCCGTCGCGGATCGCCGCGCAGGTCGTGTCGGGCATCGGCTTCCTCGGCGCGGGCTCGATCCTGCTGCGCGGCGAGATCGTGCGCGGGCTGACGACGGCCGCGAGCCTGTGGTCGGTCGCCGCGATCGGCCTCGCGGTGGGCGGCGGGCTCTATGTCGCGGCGATTTCGGCGACGATCATCATTTTGATCATCCTGGCCGGCATCAAGCCGCTGGAGCGGCGCTATTTCACGGTGCGCCAGCGGCGCCAGCTCGCGTTGACGGTGGCGAGCGGCACGCTGACGTTCGATTCGCTGCACGCGGCGCTCGGCCCCGACAGTGCGCGCGTGAAGCAGTTCATCGTGCAGCGTGCCGACGACACGGGCGAGCAGGACGAGGTGCGCATCGCGCTCGCGCGGGTGTCGGAAGGCGAATACAAGGCGATCTGCGACAAGCTGCGCGCGCTGCCGGGCGTCACGCGGTTCGACGGCGGGAACGGGCTGGGGGGCGACGAATAGCAGGCCTGTCAGCACGAATGCGCTGGGCGGAGGGAGTCGTCGGTCCGGGGCGTTGGTTGATGCCGTCGAGCGCGACGGCAACCTGGACGTCGCTGGTGGAATGTCGTTGGCGTAATCCAACCGTCAATCGGTAGTGGAGACGCGATGATATCTGGCAACGTACTTTGCCTGAGCGATGATTTTCCCGTGCATCTGATAAGCGACGACTGCGGGACTTGCCGCCGGCGCCACGTCGATTTTTGCCACGTTCAGGGCGGACGCCGTCACGACATATCGATGCGACGCCCCCTGAGGCGGGCAGGGCCCACCGTATCCGGATTCGCCAAAATCCGTCAATGTCTCGACAGCGCCGCTCGGCATGAGCTTCGGATTGCCGGAAGCGCCTTTTTCGATCGACGACGCCGAAGGTGGAATATTGACGATTTCCCAGTGGGTCCAGCCGAGCCCCCCGGTCGGCGCATCGGGATCGAAGATCGTCACGACGATGCTCTTCGTGCCGCGCGGAACGTGAGCCCACGAAATGCGCGGCGAAACGTTCTGACCGTGACAGCCGAAACCTCCGTACACGTGTTCGTTCGTAAAGTGCCCGCGATGGAGGTCATCGACCGTGATCGTGAACGGCTCCGCGCTGGCTCTCGCCGGGATGAACCCTAATGCCGTTGAGGTGAATAGCATCGCGGACAAAAAAAATCCTCGGTCGCATGACGTTGCTCCGTTGATGGGTGAGAGTTCAGTACAACGGTATCCACCGTATCTTGTAGCGATGCGCCCCGGAAGGCGCATTCGCGAACCACGGTGTTGCCTTGGCTGCAACGTCGACGCGTAGCTACTGTCAACGTTTCTCTCGACCTGTTAGCCCTGAGCCGTCGCGACAGCCGGATCAAGGAGATGGGCAGACGGATCATTGACGACGCGTTGTGGAACCTGATCGAGCCACTTCTACCACCGGCCAAGTCCCCGTCGGTTCAAGTATCCGCGTCGCAAGCCCGTGCTGAATCGCGCAGCGCTGACGGGCATTCTGTTCGTGCTGAAGACCTGCATTCGCTGGCGCGATCTTCCTGCCAAAATGGGATGTGGCTCGTGCGTGAGTTGCTGGCTGCTGCCGCGGGACTGGCAAGAGGCTGCAGTCCGGGATGCATTTCACGCGTTGCTGTTGACCAAACTACTGCGAATCCCTGTCGATCCTCGCTTCCCTCGAGGCCGGGCCTTCGCACTGCGAATCAATACTCGCCTTTATGGTCGAAACATGTTCCAATTATTGCAACATTGCATGCCACTTTTGATCCGATCATGGACGCCAATCCGGCCACGCAGTTTCCGTGTTCCAACGCCTCTCCCTCAGAGGGTCGCATCCTGACAGCGCTACCAGATACATGGAAAAGCGCACCAGTGGCGTCACCGTGGGATGGGATTCAAGTGCATAACTATCAGATCCGCGAAGAGGGGGAAGTCCGGGATTTGCGATTCGAATCGAACCTGCTTCTTTGCTTGTATCGAAAGCCTCACGAGCGGGTTGAGAGCCTTAATCGATTCGGCCGCTGGCAGCACGCCGACGCTTCAGATAGCAGTGTGGCGTATGGTCCACCTAATGCGGCGTTGAATTATCGATGGGGCGTCAACCTCGAGCAAAGCCATCTCATTATCAATATCGATTGGCTTCAGGGTACCTCCGGCCGGATGCCGATCCCGCTCCATGGGTGGTTTGCGGGTATCCACGATCGCATACTGGTGCAACTCATTGACGAGATCGTGCGGGACGCGTCATCGGGCACGCCTACTGGCGTCGAACATGCCGAGTGGTTGGCGCTCTCGGCGCTTTACCGCTTCACGGCGCTGGCCCGAAATACCACATGGGAGTGCAACATGGGGCTCGCGGATGCGATTATGGACCGGGCATTGCAATTCATTCACGCTGGGCTGGATTCAACGCTTCGAGTCCGAGAGATCGCTAGTGCCGCGGGCTTCGAGTCAAATTTGTATGGTTTCATGCGCCTGTTCGGAAAGTACACCGGTTTACCACCACATCAATATGTGATGGAAGCTCGCCTCGAGCGTGCGAAGAATCTGTTGCTTCAGGGGCACGGGAGCGTAACCGACGTAGCGCTGGCATGCGGATTCAACAATATGAGCCATTTCTCGACCGCTTTCAAACGCCGATGGGCTGCGTCACCATCCCAGTTGATCAAAGGAAGCCGATGATCGCCACGGCGAGATATCACGTCGAAATCCTGCTCCCGGTCGGGAACGACACACCTTCCGCCCCGTAGGCCGCCTGTACGGAAAATTTATGAAACAAGCCTACAGCCTGCGCTGGTGGGTCGTGGCGCTCGGCTGCCTCGGTACCATCATCGATTATCTGTCCCGCAACGCGCTTGGGGTGATGGCGCCGGAACTCAAGTTCATTTTGAACATGAGTACGCAGCAATACGCATACGTGGTCGGTGCATTTCAGGCGGGCTATTTAGTCATGCAACCGATATGCGGGCTGGTCATAGACTTGATCGGCTTGCGGATTGGCGTTGCCATATTCGTAGGCATCTCGTCATTTGCGGGTATCTTGCACGGCGTGGCCGGTGGATGGCTATCGCTGGCTGCACTGCGTGCGGTAAAAGGCGCCGCCGATGCTGTCGCGATTCCCGCCGGGATGAAAATCGTTGCCGAATGGTTTCCAGATCACGAAAAATCGGTTGCGGTCGGTTATTTCAACGCTGGCACATCACTCGGCTCACTTTTTGCACCGCTGGTCGTCGTGTTCCTGTCTCGCGAGTATGGCTGGCAAAGCGCGTTCACCATTACCGGCGCGCTGGGTTTCGTATGGTCGGCAATTTGGTATTTTGTCTACCGCTCGCCAGGGCAATACCAGGGGCTGGCCAAGACGAAACACGTCGAGCCTCCCGGTAAGCGAATGTCAGTCCGCACCGAGTGGCATGAAGGAATCCGGCGCATATGGAAGGTGCTTGGAATGCGCCGTTTTTGGGCAATAGCCCAGGCGCGCTTCTTTGCCGAGCCCGTCTGGCAGACCCTGATTTTCTGGGTGCCGCTGTATCTGGCAACGGAACGGCACATGGACCTGAAGCAGATTGCACTGTTTGCATGGCTACCCTTTCTCGCAGCCGACCTGGGTGGCCTTTTCGGCGGATACTTGTCGCCTTTCCTGATCAACCGCTTTCACGTGCGGCTAATCGGATCGCGCGTCGCCGGCGTAGCGCTCGGAGCCGTTTTGATGTTCGGGCCCGCGTGTATTGGGCTAGTCGCTACGCCGCTTCAAGCAATCGTTCTGTTCTGCATGGGTGGTTTTGCACATCAGATGATCTCCGTACTTCTCAATACGCTGTGTGCAGACGTCTTCGAACCGGATGAGGTAGGTACTGCAGCGGGACTGGCCGGTATGGTGGCCTCGATTGGAGGTCTTGGATTTTCGTTGCTGTTGGGTTCGACTGCCGACCGGTTTGGATATGGGCTTCTCTTTGGAGCATTTGGAGCCTTCGATCTGATTGGGGCGACGATACTCTTCATCCTTTTGCGTGGCGTGACGCGCCGGGCTCCGGTCGCCACGGAAGACAGGACCTTTCAATAGTTGCATCGATCGCAGAGTCCGGCGGCTCCGTCCGCCAACGAGCGCCGCATTCCGCCATGCGCAGCCCGGGAAGTAGACGATGCAACGGGCTCATGACTGGGCGTGCTGCTTAAACCTTCTCGAGTCTATATCCGAAGGTGTACACCGACTGCAGCCGGAGGCCATGCTCCCCATTCAGTCGCAGCTTGTTTTTCACGCGATAGATATGGGTGTCAAGCGAGCGCGAGGACGTGTCGCCTGCGTCTCCCCAGACAAACGTTATTAGGTGGTCGCGGGGAACGACGCGCCCGACATTTCTGAAAAGCGTGGCGATGATCTCGAACTCCTTCCTTGTCACTTTAACTGGCTCGTTGTTGACGAAGATATTTCGACCGCCGCGTGGAACCAGGTAATTTCCGACCAAGACGGAGTCATCTGATTCTTCAGAGATGTTCGTGCGTCGGATTACAGCATTCACTCTGGCGATAAAATCTTCTTTGCTCATCGGCATGCGGATCCAGTCATCTGCGCCAGCGTTGAGTACATCCGCGGTGGAACAGTCCGACAATACGCCGGACAAAGCCAAGACGGGAATTTGCTTGCCGAGGTTATGCCGAACCCAGCGGATGAGGTCGAGCCCCGGCATGGCCGGCACAGTCAATTCCAAGATAACGAGATCGAACATCGCTTGTTGAAGGGCGCGCACAGCCTGGGCGCCGTTCTTGACGGCGACCACATCATTTTCGCGTTGCTGACAGAGGAGGCGCGCGAGATCACCATATACTGCTCGCTCGTCCAAAAACAAAATCTTCATATATCGTTCGTGTGAAGCGAATATTTCACCTTTGTGTGGTGAAAATCAACCACCTTCGGTTGAGGTGTGGTTCTGATTCTGAGTTAATCTGATGTGTTTCAGGATCAAGTGCATTTCTGAAATGCTAATCTAGTAACGTGTGATCGCGACCCATTTGAAGGGGCGACAATAACTCACCGGAGCGGAGGCTTCTCTGAGTCTCATCGTGCGCGACCGGGCTCAGCAAAAATTCTTTCCGGTTTTTCCCTTTAATCCAGTGCGGCTCGCGACCGACTCCTGACCACGTGCATCCGGACACCGGATCGTAGTATTTGGCCCTTCTTTTTCGCTGGCGTTGATGTTCAGGGGGGAATACGTCGCGTGCGGTCAAGTTGAACAATTTCACGCACATCCTGATCTCTGATATCACGGCGTCAATCATTTTCAATTTCTCAATCTCAAGTTCGTGATCGAGCCGCTTCTTCAAATCGAGATAATTTTGATAGGTCTGCATTGACGTGTCCTAGAAAGGTGGAAGCAAATTATCTACACGGCTGACGCTTCCTCAAGCAATGGCGAGAGGTGGCGGGGCATTCTCTAAATTCACCCGGACGCCACTGCTATCAGTGCGGCCGGATATAGCAGGTGCGCATACTCGCTCATTGACTACTCCGTGCGATCAGATGTTCGTCCATGGATGTCTGTCTTTCTGAAATATTGTCACGCTTCGCCGTGCCGTGCTTTTTGAATTTTTGCGGGCCTCGTGGACGCGAAAAAAATTTGAAAACATCAGACAGAGCTACTGCCACCCGGAGAAAAGGCGGGGTTGGCGTGACGTATGGTCAGTCATTTTGGAGCGGTCGTTTGTTGCCATCGAGCGCCAATAAATTAAACGGCAGGCGATATTCGATCTGACGAACCTTGACACATATTCACCGGATTGGTGCATTTTCGTGAAAATTGTTCAGCCCTGGGCCGGGCGGTCAATTGGAAAATCGACGCTAGCCGGTGAGTGGGTTTGGCATTTAGCTCGCCGTTGAAAGGTCGACAATTTTTTAATTTGTCAGATTTATGCGGAAGATGTCTGTGACGGAAGTCGCGGCTCGATATCGACGGGGATCTAAATGAACAAGAATTACAGGACAATTTGGAACGAGGCGCTTGGCGCCTGGGTGGCCGCCTCAGAAAACGACTCGGCTCGCGGAAAGCCGAACAAGAGGAGCGTAGTTGCGCTGATGGCCGTTGCACTGATTGCGTGCCCACATACTGTTCTGGCGCAATATTCGGCTGGCCTCGGAGCGGCCGCTCAGACAGGTGCGATCGCAATTGGTGGTAATAATGGGGTAACCAATGCATCTACCGCTGGGGATATTGCAATTGGTTCAGCTGCTACAGCGAACTCGGGTTCGAGCGTACTTGGGACAATGGGGCCGGCAGTTGCCATCGGCTGGGACACTACCGCTTCGGGTCTATATGCGACAGCGCTTGGTGCGTTCACGTTTGCCAGCGCAGCGAACGCCACGGCAATTGGTGCGCATGCTACTGCGACATCTCAAGGCGCCACTGCAATTGGTTATGGAGCTACAGCTAATGCTGTTAACTCTGTGGCTTTAGGGTATGGGTCGATAGCCGATGGTATGGCTACCCCAGCGCTGGGCACGACAATTAATGGTGTCCAATATACTTTTGCCGGGATAAGCGCCTATGGGATCGTTAGCGTGGGTTCCCCTGGTGACGAAAGAGTCATCACCAATGTTGGTGCAGGGCAGATATCGTCCACTAGCACTGACGCGATTAACGGATCGGAGCTTTATGCGACGAATCAAGCGATTACTGCCGTCGCTTCGAGCGTGACAAGCCTGTCTACTGCGGCTGCTGGTGCTGTATCCGCAAGCAGTTCAATTGCGTCGCTCTCGACGGGACTCAGTTCAACCAACAGTTCCGTGACTTCGCTGTCGACGTCAACCTCCACCGGGATCAGCACCGCGCAAAGCGGCGTCACTTCGTTGTCGACAAGTCTGAGTTCGACCAAAAGCACGGTGACCTCGCTGTCGACGTCGGCGTCGACGGGGATCAGCACGGCTCAAAGCGGAGTGACGTCGTTGTCGACGGGCCTGAGCGCGACGAATAGCACGGTGACCTCGCTGTCGACGTCGGCGTCGACGGGGATCAGCACGGCTCAAAGCGGAGTGACGTCGTTGTCGACGGGCCTGAGCGCGACGAATAGCACGGTGACCTCGCTGTCGACGTCGGCGTCGACGGGGATCAGCACGGCTCAAAGCGGCGTGACCTCGTTGTCGACGGGTCTGAGCTCGACCAATAGCTCGGTGACCTCGCTGTCGACGTCGGCGTCGACGGGGATCAGTACGGCTCAAAGCGGAGTGACCTCGTTGTCGACGGGTCTGAGCACGACGAATAGCACGGTGACCTCGCTGTCGACGTCGGCGTCGACGGGGATCAGTACCGCGCAAAGCGGAGTGACCTCGTTGTCGACGGGTCTGAGCACGACGAATAGCACGGTGACCTCGCTGTCGACGTCGGCCTCGACCGGGATCAGCACGGCTCAAAGCGGAGTGACGTCGTTGTCGACGGGCCTGAGTTCGACGAATAGCTCGGTCGCGTCGCTGTCGACGTCGGCTTCCACCGGGATCAGCACCGCGCAAAGTGGCGTCACTTCGTTGTCGACCGGTCTGAGCTCGACGAATAGCACGGTGACCTCGCTGTCGACGTCGGCCTCGACGGGGATCAGCACGGCTCAAAGCGGCGTGACCTCGTTGTCGACGGGTCTGAGCTCGACCAATAGCTCGGTGACCTCGCTGTCGACGTCGGCGTCGACGGGGATCAGTACGGCTCAAAGCGGAGTGACGTCGTTGTCGACGGGCCTGAGCGCGACGAATAGCACGGTGACCTCGCTGTCGACGTCGGCCTCGACGGGGATCAGCACGGCTCAAAGCGGCGTGACCTCGTTGTCGACGGGGCTGAGCACGACGAATAGCTCGGTGGCCTCGCTGTCGACGTCGGCGTCGACGGGGATCAGCACGGCTCAAAGCGGCGTTACTTCGTTGTCGACGGGTCTGAGCGCGACGAATAGCACGGTGACCTCGCTGTCGACGTCGGCGTCGACGGGGATCAGCACGGCTCAAAGCGGCGTGACGTCGTTGTCGACGGGCCTGAGCGCGACGAATAGCTCGTTAACCTCGCTGTCGACGTCGGCCTCGACGGGGATCAGCACGGCTCAAAGCGGCGTGACCTCGTTGTCGACGGGTCTAAGCTCGACGAATAGCTCGGTGACGTCGCTGTCGACGTCGGCGTCGACGGGGATCAGTACGGCTCAAAGCGGAGTGACGTCGTTGTCGACGGGTCTGAGCACGACGAATAGCACGGTGACCTCGCTGTCGACGTCGGCGTCGACGGGGATCAGCACGGCTCAAAGCGGCGTGACCTCGTTGTCGACGGGTCTGAGCTCGACCAATAGCTCGGTGACGTCGCTGTCGACGGGTCTGAGCGCGACGAATAGCTCGGTAGCGTCGCTGTCGACGGGCGTAGCAAATTCTGTGCAGTATGACAACGCAGCGCATACGTCGGTGACGTTGGGTAGTGTCGGCGCGACTACGCCGGTCACATTGACTAACGTCGCCGCAGGCGTGAATCCAACCGACGCGGTGAACTACAGTCAGTTGAGTTCACTGTCGACATCAGCGTCAACGGGCCTTTCGTCGGCGACCAGCTCGATCACGTCGTTGTCGACGTCGACCTCGACGGGCATCAGCTCGTTGTCGACCGGGTTGAGCACGACCGACAGCACGGTGACGTCGCTGTCGACGTCGACCTCGACGGGCATCAGCTCGTTGTCGACCGGGTTGAGCACGACCGACAGCACGGTGGCATCGCTGTCGACCTCCACGTCGACGGGCCTGTCGTCGGCCAACAGCTCGATCACGTCGCTGTCCACGTCGACTTCGACCGGCATCAACTCGCTGTCGACCGGCCTGAGCTCGACCGACAGCACCGTGACGTCGCTGTCGACCTCGACGTCGACCGGCTTGTCGTCGGCCAATAGCTCGATCAGCTCGCTGTCCACGTCGACTTCGACCGGCATCAACTCGCTGTCGACTGGCCTGAGCTCGACCGATAGCACGGTGGCATCTCTGTCGACTTCCGCGTCGACGGGCCTGTCGTCGGCCAATAGCTCGATCAGCTCGCTGTCGACGTCGACCTCGACGGGCATCAGCTCGTTGTCGACCGGGTTGAGCACGACCGACAGCACGGTGGCATCGCTGTCGACCTCCACGTCGACGGGCCTGTCGTCGGCCAACAGCTCGATCACGTCGCTGTCCACGTCGACTTCGACCGGCATCAACTCGCTGTCGACCGGCCTGAGCTCGACCGACAGCACCGTGACGTCGCTGTCGACCTCGACGTCGACCGGCTTGTCGTCGGCCAATAGCTCGATCAGCTCGCTGTCCACGTCGACTTCGACCGGCATCAACTCGCTGTCGACTGGCCTGAGCTCGACCGATAGCACGGTGGCATCTCTGTCGACTTCCGCGTCGACGGGCCTGTCGTCGGCCAATAGCTCGATCAGCTCGCTGTCGACGTCGACCTCGACGGGCATCAGTTCGTTGTCGACCGGTCTGAGCACGACGGATAGCACGGTGACGTCGCTGTCGACGTCGACCTCGACGGGCATCAGCTCGTTGTCGACTGGCCTGAGCACGACGGACAGTACGGTGACGTCGCTGTCGACCTCGACCTCGACGGGCATCAGTTCGTTGTCAACTGGCCTGAGCACGACGGACAGCACGGTGACGTCGCTGTCGACGTCGACCTCGACGGGCATCAGTTCGTTGTCGACTGGCCTGAGCACGACGGACAGCACGGTGACGTCGCTGTCGACCTCGACCTCGACGGGCATCAGTTCGTTGTCGACTGGCCTGAGCACGACGGACAGCACGGTGACGTCGCTGTCGACCTCGGCCTCGACGGGCATCAGCTCGTTATCGACTGGCCTGAGCACGACGGACAGCACGGTGACGTCGCTGTCGACCTCGGCCTCGACGGGTATCAGCTCGTTGTCGACTGGCCTGAGCACGACGGACAGCACGGTGACGTCGCTGTCGACGTCGACCTCGACGGGCATCAGTTCGTTGTCAACTGGCCTGAGCACGACGGACAGCACGGTGACGTCGCTGTCGACCTCGACCTCGACGGGCATCAGTTCGTTGTCGACTGGCCTGAGCACGACGGACAGCACGGTGACGTCGCTGTCGACCTCGGCCTCGACGGGTATCAGCTCGTTGTCGACTGGCCTGAGCACGACGGACAGCACGGTGACGTCGTTGTCGACCTCGACGTCGACAACCGTCAACTCGCTGTCGACGGGATTGAGTGCGACCAACAGCAACCTGGCATCGTTGTCGACGTCCACGTCGACGGGCATTGGCTCGCTGTCGACCGGCCTTAGCGCAACCGGGAGCAGCGTCGCGTCGCTGTCGACGGGGCTGAGCACGACGAACAGCAACGTGGCGTCACTCTCGACATCCGCATCCACCGGCGTCAGCTCACTGTCGACGGGCCTGAGCACGACCAACAGCAGTGTCGCGTCGCTGTCGACGTCAACGTCGACCGGCCTCAGCTCGACAAACAGCAGTATTACCTCGTTGTCGACGGGATTGAGCACGACCGACAGTAACGTGACGTCGCTCTCGACCGGACTGTCCACAACCAACGACAGCCTGGCATCGCTTTCAACCGCAGTGGCGCCCCTCACGTCGATCAAGACCCAGACGACGGACGGTAGCACCGCCATCGGCACCGGGGCCACCGCGGCACCGAACTCGACGGCCGTCGGTCAAGGCGCATCCGCGTCCGGAGCGAACTCGACCGCGGTGGGTGAAGGCGCGGTTGCATCCGGGCAAAACTCGACTGCAGAGGGGCAGGGCGCGATCGCCTCGGGCGCTAACTCGAAGGCGGATGGTCAGGCCGCAGCCGCGACAGGAGACAACTCGACTGCATTGGGCCAGGGATCGACTGCTTCGGGAGCCAATACGACTGCGGTAGGACAGGGCAGTGTCGCGAGCGCTTCGAATGCCGTGGCAATCGGTGCGGGTTCGGTGGCTTCGCAGCCCAACACGGTGTCGTTCGGATCGCCCGGCAATGAGCGTCGGTTGACGAACGTGGCGCCTGGCATCAACGGAACGGATGCAGCGAACATGAACCAGTTGTGGGGTGTCCAGTCGACCGTCAATGAGGTAGCACGTCGTGCCTACTCCGGGATCGCCGCGGCAACCGCGTTGACCATGATTCCCGAAGTCGACCCCGGGAAGACGATTGCGGTGGGGATCGGAGGGGGGAGTTACCAAGGGTATGCAGCGACTGCGCTCGGGGTATCCGTTCGCTTCAGCGACAACCTGAAAGCGAAGATCGGGGTAGGGATCAGCGGGAGCGCCAGCACTTATGGCGCTGGCGTCTCATATCAATGGTAAAGCGTTGATTTGAGCTCCGGGCGGATGCCGATCCTGTCGGCATCCGCCCGGAGATTTCCCTGCTCAACCGCTAATAATTTTGCCTCGTCAAGTGGGGCGTTTTATGGATAGCTTTCAACTACGCCACGCATTCCGGGTGGAACCATGAGGCATTCTCCGCTCGGATGTTCCCTCAACCACAATCGCAAAAGGCTGCGCCCAGGTGTGGGCATCTCGCTGTTTGCGCGCGACGGCCAGTCGTTGTGGGAAAACGGCATTCACCAGAACATCGCGTTCCTTGCGATGATGCTCAAGCACTCGGACCGCATCGGCCCCGTCTATTTCCTGAACGGCGGGGACGCGAACGCGCTGCCGGCCGGTCTCGACCTCGACGGCCTCGACATCCCGCTCGTGAAACCCGTCGACGTCGCGCATGAGCTCGACGTCGTGATCGAGATGGGTGCACAACTGCCGGCCGAATGGCTCAGGCACGTGAAGGCGCTCGGCACGAAGCTCGTCGCGTGCTACGTCGGCCATACGTACAGTGGCCTCGCCGAAACGCCGATCTTCGAGAAGCCTTCGGGACACATCTTCAACGGCACGCAGTTCGACGAAGTGTGGGTACTCGAAAAATCGCAAAAGATCGACGTGCCGCTGCTGCGCACGCTCACGCGCGCGCCGGTCCATACGATTCCGCATCTTTGGTCGCCGTACTTTCTCGATCGCCGTATTGCCGCGCTGGCGAGCGAAGGAATGACGTTCGGCTATCGGCCCGGTCGCCGCGCGTGGTGTCTCGCGACGCTCGAACCAAACATCTCAGTTGTGAAGTCCTGCCATTACCCGATGCTTGTTTGCGACGAGTTCTACCGCGCGCATCCCGAGGCCGTGCAGCATCTGTTCGTCGTCAATTCGATACACATGAAGGCACATTCTACCTTCGTGCATTTCGCGAACAGCCTAGATCTCGTACGCCGACATAAGGCGACGTTCGAACCGCGCACCGACCTGCCGGGCTTCATGGCGCGCCATGCGGATGCCGTCGTGTCGCACCATTGGGAAAATCCGCAGAACTACCTGTACTACGACGTGTTATATGGCGGCTATCCGCTGATCCACAATTCGACGCTGCTCGGAGATGCCGGCTACTACTACCCCGACTTCGATTCCGTCGCGGGCAGCCAGGCGCTGCTCGAAGCGTGGCTGCATCACGACGAGCGGCTTGACGACTATCGCGCGAAAGCTGACCGGTTGCTGCGATCGGTCTCGATCGACAACCCCGCCAACCTGGACGCGTTCGTTGAGCGCCTGGCCGCATGAACCGGCCCATACGCGTGTCGGACGCCCATGTGCGTCCAGCGCCCGGCGAGGGCGAGCGCTTCGTCGTCGGTGTATCGCCGTTCATGCATCGCACCGGCCCGTGGCTGCGGGGCGACAGGATTTTTCGGAGCCTCGGGTTTCTGTGCCGGTTTTCGCCAAGGTTCGCGGGACGCCACGTTTTTCGTCCGAGTGTATGACGACGACATGAGCTACTGCACGAAGGCGATGGTGCAATATGCCCTTGCACGGGATACAGGATCTTACGGGACGCCGGACCTGAGAACGGCCGCCGTAGTGCTGGCTGCGACAGCTTGCGATCAATTGATGCTGTGCGCTCAGCCGATCTTGAGCGTACAAGATGGTGAACGGGTTTTGTATCACGAATGCCTGGTGCGACTTCGCGGCACCGACGATCAACCGATCACATATCCGTCGGCGTTTATTCCCAGTCTGGAACGGCTTGGACTCATGCGCTTCCTGGACCGCTATGTCATTGGCATGGCCATCGAGTTCCTGGAGTCGAACTTCAACATTCGATTGGGCGTCAATATTTCCGCGCAAAGTGCGAATGAGATCGGAGGATGGGCATCGGTTCTTCGGCTGCTTGAAGGCAGACCGGACATAGCGTCTCGTCTTGTGGTGGAGATTACCGAAACTACGCAGTTGTCACCCGTAACAGGTCGAGTATTTGTCGAGCACCTGCGGCGTATCGGCTGCAGTATCGCCCTGGACGATTTTGGCGACGGGTTCAGCGTGGAGAATCGCGCGGTGATTTCTTCGCCCGAAATCATCAAGATTTCTGGTCGAATGTTACCGACGGGCGAATACGACGCGATACATCTCGAGCAGTTCAAGAAATTGGTGACTAGTGCCCGAGACCAGGCATCACAGGTGGTGGTGGAGGGAATAGAAAGCGCCGACGCATTACGCACCGCCTCGCTGGCCGGGGCTCACTGGGTGCAAGGCTACTACACTGGCAAGCCGAGCCGGTTGAGAATGACAGAGCAGTCCGCAGGTGGATCGGTAGGGCGCTCGATGCAGCAATTCGAGCGTATCGCCAATGCGGTGATCGATCCGCACATGGACAGAAAGATACACGGCGACGCGAGGCGTGCCTTTTCGGCCGGACTTGCAAGCGCGTTGTATGGCAGGCGTTCCGCTATCGCAACGAGTATGCGCAGTTACCTGACGGACGCGATGGAAAAACAGGCGGAAACACACAATACATCATCAGTGCGACTGCTTCGGTGTTTTGCCATGCTCGGTCGAATCAATGGCCAGGAATTGGCACGCTCGATGAAATCGGGAGTCGACTTGTGAATGGTCGATATCGGAATTCTCAAGCGCCAAGCGCCCAGCGGTTCAACCTGGAGGAATAAACGGAAATGGCGACCACCAGACCAGTATCTCGCGCCCGCGGACGCCTCGTCGTCGGCGTGTCGCTGTTCGTGCGCGGCGCCGGCCAGTCGCTGTGGGAAAACGGCATTTTCCAGAACTGCCTGCTGCTGATCCTGCTGCTGCGCCAGTCGCCGCTCGTCGCGGATGCCGTGATGGTCAACGGCGGCGAACAGGTCGCCGATCCGCAGATGATGCTCGGCGAGTGGAACGTGCCGCTGCTGTCGATGGACGAAGCGCTCGAGCGCTGCGACGTGCTGATCGAGATGAGCGCGCAATTCGGCGCGGACTACCTGCGCGCGTTCCGCGAGCGCGGCGGCAAGGTCGTCACGATGCGCGTCGGCAACGACTACGTGATCGACATCGAGCGCGCGATGTTCGACAAGCCGTCGGGCTTCCTGTTCTCGGGCGCGCCGTACGACGCGGTGTGGACGATTCCCGAATTCGAGCGCTCGTGCCTGCACTACTACCAGACGGGCTTGCGCGCACCGGTCACGATCGTCCCGCACATCTGGCACCCGATGCTGTTCGACAAGGCGCGCGCGACGCTCGGCGCCGGTTTGTCGTTCGGCTATCAGCCCGGCAAGCCCCGGTGGCGCGTGACGATGTTCGAGCCGAACATCTGCATGGTGAAGACCAGCATCATCCCGATGCTCGTGACCGAGGAAGCGTATCGCGCGAAGCCGGCGTTCCTCGAATTCGTGCGCGTATGCAACACGCTGCACCTGAAGGAACATCCGACGTTCGTGCACTTCGCGAAGAGCCTCGACATCGTGAACCACGGGATCACGACGTTCGAAAGCCGCTACGCGGTGTACGAATTCATGGCCGCGTACGGCGACGCGGTGGTGTCGCACACGTGGGAGAACGCGCAGAACTACCTGTATTACGAGTTGCTGTACGGCGACTATCCGCTGATCCACAACTCGCCGTTCCTCGGCAAGGCCGGGTATTTCTATCCGGACTTCAATTGTCAGGAGGGGGGATGGGCACTCTTGCAGGCATTTTCAGAGCACGACGCGAACCTCGACGAGTACCGCGGAAAATCGAAATACGTGCTCGACTCGGTCAGCATCTACAACCCCGAGAACGTCGCGGCCTATACGGATGCAATCGCCGTTCTCTATCGCGACGCGTAATGCGCAGACCTTTCCGGACCCCGACAATGAACCCACGCCCGACCCTTACCCGCGCAAAATGGCTGAGTGGCTGCGCCGCCGCATCGATCGCGATCGGCGCACACGCGCAATCTTCCAGTGAATCGGCCGACACGCTGCTCCGCGATTCCGATGCGGTATTCAAGCAGCTCGATTCAGGCCTGTACGGCGCGGTATGGACCGACGCCGCACCCTTCCTCAAGGCGCGCATCAAGCAGGACCAGTTCACGGCGCAGATGCAGCAAGCACGCCAGTCGGTCGGCGCGGTCAGCCATCGTGGCTGGGCGCAGGTCGCGCGCATCCGCTACGAGCACGCAAGCGGGATGCCCGACGGGCTCTACGCGAACGTCGATTACGCGACGACGCTGGCGAGCGGCGCCACGATGTTCGAGAAGCTGAGCTTCCGCCTCGAACCCGACGGCCGCTGGCACTTGACTGGCTACGTACCGCGAATAGAGCAGAATTTTATCCAGTAGATCGTTGATCTTCGTGGACGGATAGATCGCTTCCCATCTGTCCCGGCGATCGAACTCGCGAAGCATCACCCGTCACGTCGACCAGAAGCCGGGAACAACTTGGGTCGCTTGCTGCATGACGCCGGCCGCCTGAGCGAGGCCGTCGCGTGTCTGAGACGTGCGTTGACGCTCGATCCTGGCCGTGTACCGACGATATTCAACCTGAACCCTGCTCCTGCTCGCGATGGGGCAGTACGAGGAGGGCTGCGGCTTTACGAGGCCGCTACCAACTCTCGTCGCATTGGGGCGCTGATGCATCGAATCACGTTACGCCGGACCTGCCTGCGCCGCGGCGGGGGCGAGACGCTCGACGGGAAGTCGCTCATCGTCTGGCCGGAACAGGGGCTCGGCGATGTCGTGCAGTTCGCGCGGTATCTGCCGATGCTGAAGCGGCGCGGGCTGGCGACGCTGACGGTTAGTGTGCCCAGCTGCGCTGACGCGCCTGTTGCATCGGTCGACAGGGTCGATCGTTGCGTAACGCTCGGCGATGTGGCTACATTGCCGGCGCACGATTATGCGTGTCGAATCATGAGCTTGCCGATGCTGTGCGAGACGACGGTCGACACGATCCCCGCGACGTTTCCGTATTTACACGTTCCGGCGCCGCTGGTCGAGCGGTAGCGCAGCAACGTGCCGGCCGCAGGCTTCAAGGTTGGGCTAGTGTGGGCTGGCGATCCGCGAGCCGGTCAAGCAAGTGCGCACGCGACGGACCGTGGGCGCTCGCGGTCGGCGACCGCGAGTGATCGTCGATACAACGGTAATGGAAAATACGTGGATATTTGCGACTAACCGAATGCTTTTTTGCCTGCCAGCTGGGATTGCCGATCGGCACGTTCGTCGCTTCAGCGATGGAGATTTCAGGGTACGTGCCGAGGCCTGCGTCGCTTGCCAGTCACACGGCGAGGCCCACTTGCAGCCCGATTTCGTTGGAGTGAGCAGCAGTCCAGTCACTTTGCCGTCGAAGACGGGTTTGTCGCTTGGTTTGAGCGCTTTGGCTTGTTTGTCGGTTAGCATCGGTTTTTGGCCCATCACGTAGCCCATCGGGGATGGCTGGACAGGCTGGATGGAGTCAGAGCAAATTGGATGGATTGAAGACGCAAGTTATTGATTTGTTGAAGAACAATAGGATTTCACTGGATGTCCCTGGACGATAATCTGGCAGACGTGACCGAATCCGTTTCCACGCCTCGCTCCCGTTCCCGTTCCGCCCGTTCGTCGGCCCGTTCGCGCCAGCGCTCGGCCGCTGCCGCAGGCAGCACGTCCGCCAGGGCGACGGCGCGATCCGGCAGCGCAGCGGCCGGCGACGCGCCGCGCGACGAACGGACGCTCGACCTGTTCGGCGATCCGGTGCTCGAGCCCGGCGAACGCATGCCGGTTGCGGTGCGCGATGAAGCGATCGTGGGAGCCGATGAGTCGGCCGGCGCCGACGACGGGCGACAGGCCACGCTGGACGGATTCAGCCCGCCGGCGGATGCGGCTGCCGCGGGGCTGGCGGAAGCTGAAGGGGCGGCGACGCTCGATGTGGCGACCGTGGTCGTTTCGACGCCTGAAGGCGGTTTGGCCGCGAACGTCAACGGTACATCTGCAGGGGATCGTGCAACGGAGGCAGCGGATTTGCCTGCCGGCGATCGCGTCGTCACGCAGGTCGACGTGCCGGTGATCGATGGCGCCGCGAAGGCGAAGACGAACACGACACTGCAAGCTGCCGATGGCGAGGCGGCGCAGGCGGCGGAATCGCAGGCGACAGACGGCGAAGTCGCGAAGCCTGCCGTCGAGGCGGCGGGCGTCAAATCCCGCGAAGGGAAATCCTCCGGTGATACCGCGAAGGAACGCCGTTCGTCTTCGGGCGGCAAGCGCCGGGCGGCTGCCGGCGCAAGCGAAGCGACGGCGACGCAGGCCGCACCGGTTCCGACGCGCATCGATTCGAAGCCGGAAGCGGCTGACTTGAACCCGCCGCCGGTCGTCGCTGCACGGGTCGAGCCGCAGACGCCGGCAGAGCCGTCCGAACCGGCGATCACCCCGCATTCCACGAAGCCCCGCGACACGACCCGGCATCCCGACGCTTCGCCGTCGCCGGTCACGCAGCCGGTGGGCTCCGCCGCATCGTTCGTGACCAAGCCCTCATCGGAGCGTACGCAACCGCCCACGCCGGCCTTCGATCCGGACACGCACCTGCGCCCGCTGACCGACCGGATCGCCGCGCTGCAGTCCGACGTGGACGGCCTGACGCGCGCGGCCGATCGCGAGATGCGCCGCGTGAACCGCCTGCTGCTCGCGCTGGCTGTCGTCGTGCTGGCGGGGCTCGTCGCGCTGGTACTGCAAACGCGCCAGATCGCGCACCTGAAGCAGGACGTCGCCACCAAGCAGCAGCGGATCGATCGCCTCGCGGCCGATCTGTCGACGCAGCAGGCCACGCTGATGACGCTCGAGGAGCACCACGAAGCGCTTCTGTCGCAAGTCGACCGGCTTCAGCGCAACGCGAACCGCGAGGCGGCCGTCGGGAAGCGGGCTCACCGCGCGCGCTGATCGTTTCGACCCCATCCTGGAAGCCCGACGCAGCAAGGATCGCCGTTCCGCGCCGGCGATCGGCTGTCGCGCGCCTGCGGCAAACCGGTGCAGCTCACTGGCAGAGTTAAGGGAAAACCCTTAGAATGGAGGTCATCCAAGGGAAAACCCTAGCTACGTCTATCAGGAGTCTCACATGAGCTTCATCTTCGCCCTGCTGCAAAAAATCGACGACCTGTTCGTCTCCCCGCACCTGCCGCTCGACGCCGAGTACTCGTACGCTGCGCGTCATGCGGAAGCCGAGCGCGTGCGCCGTGCGCACCTCGTGCCGATCGTCCTGTACCGTCGCTGATTCGCTGATTCGCTGATTCGCTGATTCGCTGATTCGCTGATTCGCTGATTCGCTGATTCGCTGATTCGCTGATTCGGCGCGGCGTTCGCCGCACCTGCCTGCCCGTTCTCCACCGCCGCATCGCGCGCCGGTGCGACTGTCACGCTACACTGGAAGTCCGCTTCCGTTCACGGCGACCGGGCCATGTTGCAGATGCGGCCGATGACGGCCGGCGAATTCCGCGCGTACCGCACGCGAGCCATCGACGGCTACGCGAGCGATCTCGTTTCCTCCGGACAAAATGCTGTCGAAGACGCGGCCGATCGTGCGCGCGCCTGTTTCGACACGCTGCTGCCGGACGGCCTGCTGACCGCCGGCCAGACCCTCGTCACGCTCATCGACGGCGCCAGCGGCGACACGGTGGGCGGCCTCTGGTACGCGATCGTCCCCGAAGGGCCGAACCGCACGCTGTTCATCTACGACCTCGACATCGTCCCGTCCCGGCGCCGCCAGGGCTGGGCCACGCGCGCGCTCGGCGCACTCGACGCCGAGGCGCGCCGCTACGGCGTCACCGAGATCGGGCTGTCGGTGTTCAATCACAACGCGGCGGCGCGCGCGCTGTATCGCGCGTGCGGCTTCGTGCCGATCACCACGACGTTGATCAAACCGGTCGTGTCGGACTGAATCCGCCGGCCGGCGATGCGTCGTCACATGCGGCCGGTTCGGCACGCCGCGTCGCCGGCCAACGTCGGCATGCGTCCCTATCCTCCCTGTTGGTCGAGCGTCGACCGCCGAACGGCCCATCCGGCCATCCGCCATTCACCGCTCACCGCTCACCGCTCACCGCTCACCGCTCACCGCTCACCGCTCACCGCTCACCGCGCGCGGCCTTTCCATCTCCGCAGCAGCAACGCGTTGGTCACGACGCTGACGCTGGAAAACGCCATCGCCGCGCCCGCGATCACCGGGTTCAGCAAGCCGAGCGCCGCGAGCGGCACGCCGACCAGGTTGTAGACGAACGCCCAGAACAGGTTCTGCTGGATCTTGCGGTACGTGCGTTTGGAGATGTCGATCGCGTCGGCGACGAGCGCCGGGTCGCCGCGCATCAGCGTGATGCCGGCCGTGTGCATCGCGACGTCGGTGCCGGTCGCCATCGCGATGCCGACGTCCGCCGCGGCGAGCGCGGGCGCATCGTTGATCCCGTCGCCGACCATCGCGACGATCCCGCCGTGCGTGCGCTTCAGCTCGGCGACGACGCGCGCCTTGTCGTCGGGCAGCACCTGCGCATGCACTTCGCCGATGCCGAGCGCCGCCGCGACGGCCGCCGCGCTGCCGCGGTTGTCGCCCGTCACGAGTGCGCTCGCGACGCCGCGCGCCGCCAGTGCCGCGATCGCGTCGCGGGCGCCCGGCTTCACGGTGTCGCCGAAGGCGATCAGCGCGAGCACCGCGCGCGGCGCGTCGGCACGCATCAGCCACGAGATCGTGTTGCCGGCGCGCTCGAGTTCCGCCGCGCGGGCGTCGAGCGCCGGCGGCACCGCGATGCCGAGTTCGTCGCGCCAGCGCGTGCTGCCGAGCGCGAGCCGCTGCCCGCCGACGTGCGCTTCCACGCCGCGCCCGGCCACCGCGCGCGCATCGGTCGCGACGGCCGGCTCCGCCGCGCCGACTTGTGCGGCCACGTCCGCTTCATGCGCGGCTACCACGGCCCGCGCGAGCGGATGGTCGCTCTGCCGCTGCACGGCCGCCGCGAGCGCGAGCGCCTCGCCGCGCGGCACGCCGACGGCGTCGAACGCGGTCACGGACGGTTTGCCTTCGGTCAGCGTACCGGTCTTGTCGAACGCGATCACGGTCGTGCGCTGCGCGAGTTCGAGCGCCTGCGCGTCCTTGATCAGCACGCCGTGCCGGGCCGCGACGCCCGTGCCGGCCATGATCGCGGCGGGCGTCGCGAGACCGAGCGCGCACGGGCATGCGATCACGAGCACCGCGACCGCGTTGAGGATCGCGGTTTCCATTCCCGCGCCGGCGATCAGCCAGCCGACCAGCGTCAGCACGGCGATGCCGAGGATCGCCGGCACGAACACCTCGCTGACGCGATCGACGAGGCGCTGGATCGGCGCCTTCTCGGCCTGCGCGGATTCGACGAGGCGGATGATGCGCGCGAGCGTCGTCTCCGCGCCGATCGCGGTGGTTTCGACGACGAGCGCGCCTTCGCCGTTGATCGAGCCGGCCGTGACCGCATCGCCGTCGTCTTTCGGCACGGGCAGGCTTTCGCCGGTGATCAGCGATTCGTCGATGTGCGAGCGGCCCGACACGATGCGGCCGTCGACGGGCACGCGCTCGCCGGGCCGGATGCTCACGTGCGTGCCGACGCGCACCTGCGACAGCGGCACGTCGCGTTCGACGCCATCCTCGACGACGCGCGCGCGGTCCGGCCGCAGCGCGTTCAGCGCGCGGATCGCCTCGGTGGTCTGGCGCTTCGCGCGCGATTCGAGCCACTTGCCGAAGCGCACGAGCGTGACGATGACGGCCGACGCCTCGAAATACAGATGGCCGGGATGCGCGGGATCGCGCAGCAGCATCCACAGGCTCAGCCCGTACGCGGCCGACGTGCCGAGCGCGACGAGCAGGTCCATGTTGCCGGTGCGCGCCTTCACCGCATGCCAGGCCGCGCGGTAGAAGCGCGCGCCGAAGCCGAACTGCACGATCGACGCGAGCACGAGCTGGAGCCAGCCGGGCAGCATCAGGTCGATGCCGAACGGCGCGGCGAGCATCGGCGCGACGAGCGGCGAGCTCAGCATGGCGGCCCCGATCACGAGGTTGCGTTCGCGGATCGCTTCGCGGCGCTTGCGGGCGTCCGGGTCCTGCGCGGGGCCGGACGGTTGCAAGTCGGCGCCGGCCGGTGCGCCGGCGGGCGACGCGGCCGGAAGCGATGCATGGTAGCCGGCTGTGGTGACCGCCGCGATCAGCGTGGCGGCGTCGAGTGCGCCGGCGCCGTGCACCGACGCACGTTCGGTCGCGAGATTGACCGTCGCGCGCGTGACGCCCGGCACGGCGGCCAGCGCTTTTTCGACGCGGCCGGCGCAGGACGCGCAGGTCATGCCGCCGATGTCGAGTTCGACGACGGTGGAAGCAGGCGTGGCAGCGGAAGTGGCGGGCGGAGCCGCGACGGCTGCCGGTGTCGCGCCGTAGCCGGCTTGCTTCACCGCGTCGACGAGCTGTGCGGCGGATACGGCGTTCGACGCGTCGACGGTCGCGCGTTCGGTCGCGAGGTTGACCGACGCGCGCGTGACGCCCGGCACCTTCGCGAGCGCCTTCTCCACGCGCGACACGCATGACGCGCAGGTCATCCCGTCGATGTCGAGTTCGATGCTTGTGGGCGCGGTGGGCAATGCAGTGGCGGCGGCCGGGACGACGGTGTCCGACGCAGTTGGCGTCGCACCATAACCGGCCTGTCTCACGGCGTCCGCCAACTGGGTGGCCGAAACACCGGCCGACGCATCGACCGTCGCGCGTTCGGTCGCCAGGTTGACTGACGCTCGCGTAACGCCCGGCACCTTCGCCAGCGCTTTTTCGACGCGCGACACGCAAGACGCGCAGGTCATCCCGTCGATGTCGAGTTCGATCGTCGCAGCAGCGGGAGGAAGCCCGGAAGCCGCGGACGGCGTTTCGTCGCGCGACGCGTGCGCCGAATGCGTGGCCGCGCCGGCTTCGATGGCCGCTTCGCGCACCGCCGCGCGATAGCCAGCCTCCCGGACGGCGCCGACGAGCTGGCCCGCCGCGACGGTGTCCTGCGCCGTGACCGTCGCCGCATGCGTGTCGAGATCGACCGCCGCATCGACGACGCCCGGCACGGCGGCCAGCGCGCGCTGCACGCGGCCCGTGCAGCCGCCGCAATGCATGCCGTCGACGCTCAGTTCGATCGTTTGCAGCGCCGCGGAGGCAAGTGGTTCAGTCATGTCGGATTTCCCAAAAGCGCGGTTCGTACCGCGAATGGTTCCAGTATCAACATTCCCATGATGGTAAGGTCAAGCGTCGGCGACGATGCGACGCATGCCGATGCACACAGGGTGTCACAACGCGGAAAAAGCGAGCGCCCGGCTTCCGGACGGACAGCCGGGCGATCGTGGCCGGGGCGGGTGGGTGCGTGCTCAGGCGCAGAGCTTGGCGCTGGCGAGGCGATTGAGACTGACGCCCTGCTCGGCGGCCTGGATGACCAGCGCGCGGTGCGCCTGCGGCGGGATGCGGACCTTGAATTCACCGCTGTAGGTTCGGTCGGCGATCGGCTCGGGCACCGTCTCGCCATTCGCCGTCATCTCGTGCACGACGTCGGCGACGAGCCGCCGAATACCGACCAGCGCGCCCTCGGGCGTTGCATCGAGCCACGAAAGAGACGGGAACTCCGCGCAGAGGCCGACGTGCTCCCCGTCCTCCGGGGACCACGTTACGCGGTACGTAAAGTGGTCTTGGTTCATGATTTCTGTTCCTTCAGTCGATCGATCGCGTCGAGAACCTGCCGCACCGGATAGGCCTTTGCCTTCCCGCGATCATTCTGGATATTCACTCGAGGATCGCCTTGCCACGGTGTCTTGAAAATAGCATGGCTGGAACCGGATTGACGGGCCGCTCCGAAGTGGGCCTCGCAGATCTTGAACAGATCGTTGAAGCGCACATTCGCGGGCTCGCGCCTCATTTGGTCGAGGATCTTCCATTCGCTTGCCATAGCCTATGGTGTCAATAGTGACACCATTTGTCAATCCTCGCCGACGATCTTCGCCTGCCAACCGTTCCAGATTTTTGCTGAATCCCATGAAATATTTCAGAATCGTTGACGGTTCGGCTAGCGTTTTACCCGTTATTCGGCATATTGGGGGATGCCCTTAGGCGCTATGATACCGGCCTGACATCAGCGCCCACCGTTACGAAGCGTCACGAACGGTCATCCGGGCACGCTGGGGTGCCTTGCTTCGCCGTTCGCGAGACGAACAAGGCGTTGACTGAAAAGAACGATATTCGGCCAGTAATCGATGATTGAAAACCAGCGAGAATCAGTTTCTCTGCGACGCGCGTGCGCGTCGCTGGCCATTGCGGCGTTGCTTGCAGGATGCGCGTCGCAACCGGATGCGATCCAGCGCAAGACCGGCTGGATGCGCGCGGAAGTCGCCGACTCCTATATCTATGCGTATCCGCTCGTGCTGATGGACGTCGCGAAGGAAGCGGCGACGGGCGGCGACGGCGCGCAACCGGGGCAGGCGCCGCTCAACACGCTGCGCCACGCGCAGGCGCTGCCGCCTGTCGGCGCGGTCAATCCGCCGCTGCCGGGCGTCGACACGCTCGACTCGACCGGCTGGCTCGACGTCGCCGCCGAACCCGTGATCGTCACGCTGCCCGACACGCGCGGCCGCTATTGGGACGCACGCGCACTCGACATGTGGACGAACGTGCTGTGGTCGTCGTCGAGCGTCGCGGCACGCGGTACGCGTGGCGCCGGGCGATCGCAAACGATTGCCTTCGCCGCGAAGGCATGGCAGGGCACGCTGCCGAAGGGCGTGGTGCGCGTCGACGTGCCGTCCGCCAATGCGTGGCTCGAAGTGCGGCTGCAGACGAGCGGCGGGCGCGACCTGACGAACGTGAAGAAACTGCAGCGCGCGATCCGCGTGGTGCCGCTGTCGGTCTACACTGGTGCCGAGCGCGGCGCGTCGGTCGCGGTCCACGCGGGCAGCGCGCCGTCCGAAGCGGTGGGCGGCGGCACGCCGGCCGAGCAGGTGGCCGCGCTTGATCCGAAGGCGTTCTTCACGCGCTTCGCGCGGGCGCTGCAGGACAATCCGCCGCCGGCCGACGATGCGCACGCGCAGGAATCGCTCGGCGACATCGGCGTGACGGCCGGCTATCCGGTGCTGTGGACGGGCGACCGTCTCACGGCCGCGACGGCCGGCGTGGCCGAGGCGCGCGCGCGGCTCGCGACGCCGCCGTCGAACCTGCTGAACGCGAACGGCTGGACCTGGATCGGCGATACGGCCGGCAAGTACGGCCAGGACTACGCGCTGCGCGCGTACGCCGCCTTCACGCAGTTCGGCACCGCGACGCGCGACGACGAGACGCTCGCGGTCACCCGCGTCGATAGCGACGGTCATGCGCTGAACGGCGCGAACCGCTACGTGCTGCATTTCGCGCCGGGCGCGCTGCCGCCGGTACGCGCATTCTGGACGCTCACGCCGTACACGACCAACGGTGCGCTGCCCGACGTCGGATCGGCGCGGCGCTCGCTCGGCGATCGCGACCGGCTGCGCCGCAACCGCGACGGCTCGATCGACATCGTCGTATCGGCGTCGCCGGGCGGCACGCATGCGGCCAACTGGCTGCCGGCGCCGCGTACCGATTTCGCGCTCGCGTTGCGGCTGTACGCGCCGAAGCCGCAGGCGAGCGACGGGTCGTGGATGCCGCCCGTCGTCGTCCGGAAATGAACGGTTGGCCGCCGCCGTTGTCCGACCGGCGGGCGCGGCGGCGCCCGACCGCCGTACCGTCACCTCCTGAGCCTATACTTTCGGGATAGCGTGCGCGGCCGCCCGGTTGGTCCGGTGCGGCCCGGCATCCATTCCCGAGGCATTCAAGCATGGCAAGCGCAGACAAAGAAACCCTACCCTCGACCCTCCATGCCCTCGGTGGCGTTGCACGCTCGCACCGGACCCGGCGTATCGGCATCGGCCTGCTGATCTTCGTCGTTTTGTTTGGACTGCTCGGCTTCTTCGCGGCGCCGCCGCTGATCCGCCATGTCGCCGAACAGCAGTTGAGCAAGCAGCTCGACCGGCCGGCCACGATCCAGCGCATCGCGCTGAACCCGTACACGCTCAACCTCGAAGCCGACGGCATCCATCTCGGCGAGCGCGGCGGCCAGGGCGACTTCATCGACATCGGCAAGCTCGTCGTGAGGCCGTCGTGGTCGTCGCTGTTTCGCGGCGCGCCGATCGTCAACGAGATCCGGCTCGACTCGCCGCGTTTTCACGTCGTCCGCTACGACGCGCAGCGCTTCAACTTCACCGACCTGATCGAGAAGTTCTCGTCGCCGTCGCCGACACCCGATAGCAAGCCGACGCAATTCTCGGTGTCGAACATCCAGGTCAACGACGGCCGGATCGATTTCGACGATCGCCTGCTGAACGAAAAGCACGTGGTCGACAACTGGACGCTCGGCATTCCGTACATCGCGACGCTGGCCTCGAAGACGGACATCTTCGTCGAGCCGAAGCTGCGCGCGCGCTTCGACGGCAGCCCGATCTCGATCGACGGCAGGACCAAGCCGTTCGCGCAGTCGCGCGAATCGGAGATCGTGCTGAAGTTCGACCGCCTCGACGTGCCGAAGCTGATCTCGTACGTGCCGGCGAAGCTGCCGGTGGCCGTGACGAGCGGGCTGCTGAGCAGCAACCTCACGGTCAATTTCGTGATGAGCGGCGAAACGCCCGCGCTGCGCGTGTCGGGCACCGTCGACCTGAACGACGCGAAGGTGACCGACCGCGCGTCCGCGCCGCTGTTCGCCGCGCGCGGCGTGCACGTCGCGGCGGCCGGGCTGGAACCGCTGCGCAACGCGATGCACTTCGACGAGATCCGGCTCGACCAGCCGGTGGTCGACCTGTCGCGCGACAAGCAGGGCGTGCTGAACGTCGAGAAGCTCGTCGCGCAACCGGCCGCCGCGCCGAAGGTCGAAGCCGGCAAGCCGGCCGCGTCGGCCGTCGCCGTTTCCGGAGCGTCCGCGGCGTCCGGCGCGACCGTCGCCGCGGCCAGCGGCGCCAGCGGTGCGAAGGCCGAAGGCGCCGCCGCGAAGGAAACGCCGCCGCTCGACCTGACGATCCGTCACGTCGCGATCGACGGCGGCACGATCAACGTCGACGACCGCGTGCCGGCGACGCCGACCGCGCTGTCGCTGACGAAGCTCGCCGCGACGCTCGACGGCTTCACGCTGCAGGGCAAGACGCCGGCGAAATACACGCTGTCGACGTCGCTGTCGCGCGGCGGCGACGTGAACGCCGAAGGCACGTTCAATCTCGCGGTGAAGCAGGCCGACACGAAGCTGACGGTCGCCGCGCTCGCGCTGCCGGCGCTGCAGCCGTACCTCGGCGAGGCGACGCGCGCGCGCGTGCTCGACGGCACGCTCGGCGCGACCGTCAACGCGAAAACCGACTGGGGCAAGACGCCGCTCGCCGCGGAAGTCGCGGACAGCACGGTGAGCCTGAAATCGCTGAAGATCGCCGCGCCGGACAACAAGGCGCCCGCGATCGTGCTGCCCGACGCGAACGCGAAGATCGCGAAGGTCGACGTCGCCGCGCGCACCGCGGAAATCGCGAGCGTCGACGCGACTGGCCTCGCGCTCGACGTGAAGCGCCTGAAGGACGGCAAGATCGATCTCGCGGCGCTGGGCGAGCCCGCGCAGGCGGCCGTGCCGCCGCGTACGGTCGCGCGCAAGGCGCAGGCCGCCGCGCCGTCGTGGCACTACCGGATCGACGCGCTGAACGTGAAGGACGCGTCCGCGAACTTCACCGACCTGTCGACGCCGCGCCCGGTGAAGCTGGCGATCAAGCCGCTCGACCTGTCGGTGCAGAAGGTGAGCGACGACCTGACGAAGCCGCTGCCCGTGCAACTGAAGGCGACGCTGAACCGCAAGGGCTCGCTGAACGTGACGGGCGACGTGACCGCGCAGCCGCTGAAGCTCGGCCTGAAGATCAACGGCAACCGCCTCGACGCGGCCGCGTTCGAGCCGTACTTTGGCAGCGCGCTGAACGCGACGATCGCGAGCGCGCTGCTCAACGCGCAAGGCAACCTGACGTTCGCGCAGGCGAAGGACACGCCGCGCGCGACCTACCGCGGCGACGTCGCGCTGGTCGACGTGCGGATGCTCGACAAGGCGACGTCCGACCCGTTCGCCGGCTGGCGCTCGCTCGCGCTGTCGAACCTGAAGGCGAACTATGACGAGAAGGGCACCGACGTCGACGCCGCGCGCGTGACGTTCTCGAACTTCTACGGTCGCGTGCTGCTCGACGCGCAGGGCCGGCTGAACCTGAAGGACGTGGTCGCGAAGGAGACGGGTCCCGCGCAGTCGCTCACGCGCGACGCGAGCAAGGGCGAGCCGGTGCCGCTGTCGCCGGGCGTGACGCCGCCGGCCGCCGCGCAGGCCGCCTCGGCCGCAGCCGCGCAGCAGGCGTCCGTGCCGGCCGCCGCGTCGGCGACGGTGGTCGTGAAGGCCGCGCCGCAGCCGCAGAACCCGGTGCGGATGCACTTCGGCGAACTGGTGCTGCAGAACGGCCGCGTCACGTACACGGACAACTTCATCAAGCCGAACTACACGGCGAACCTCGTCGCGATCAAGGGCACGGTCGGTGCGTTCGGCACGGATTCGACGACGTCCGCGCCGGTCGACGTCGCCGCGAACCTCGCGGGCAACGGGCCGATCTCGATCAAGGGCACGGTGAACCCGCTGATCGAGAAGCCGGCGCTCGACCTCACGGCCACCGCGCACGACATCGAGTTGACCAACCTGACGCCGTATTCGGCGAAGTACGCGGGCTATCCGATCACGAAGGGCAAGCTCAACGTCGACCTGCACTACCAGCTCGCGAACGACCAACTTTCGGCGAACAACCACATCTTCATCGACCAGCTCACGTTCGGCGATCACGTCGAGAACGACACCGCGACGAAGCTGCCGGTGAAGCTCGCGATCTCGCTGCTGAAGAACACGCGCGGCCAGATCGACGTGAACCTGCCGGTGTCGGGTTCGCTGTCGAATCCGGAATTCAGCGTCGGCGGGCTGATCTGGCACGCGGTGCTGAACCTGATCGCGAAGGCGGTCACGTCGCCGTTCACGCTGCTTGCGAATGCGTTCGGCGGCGGTGGCGGCGAGGATCTCGGCTACGTCGAGTTCGCGCCGGGCTCGTATGCGCTGACCGACGCGCAGCAGAAGAAGCTCGACACCGTCGTGAAGATGCTGACCGAGAAGCCGTCGATCCGCCTCGACCTGATCGGCCGCGTCGATCCGGCGCAGGACACGCCGGGGCTGCGCGACGCGTACGTCGAGCGGCTGGTGCGCCAGCAGAAGCTGAAGGACGTGATCGGGCAGGGCGAGAGCGTCGATCCGATGTCGGTGAAGGTCGACAAGGCCGAATACTCGAAGTACCTGACGCGCGCGTACAAGGCCGCCGACTTCAAGAAGCCGCGCAACCTCGTCGGCCTGCAGAAGACGCTGCCCGATGCGGACATGAAGCAGGCGCTCGCCGATCACGCGCCGGCCGACGACAACGCGCTGCGGGCGCTCGCGCAGCAGCGCGCGCAGGCCGTGCGCCAGTATCTCGACGGCAAGATCGACTCGAGCCGCATGTTCGTCGTCGCGCCGAAGCTCGACGCGAAGGGCATCTCGGACAAGGGCGCGACGACCCGCGTCGACTTCGGGCTGCAGTAAGCGTTACCACCATCCGTGATCCGCCGCCGCGCCCGCACCCGCCGGGCGCGGCGGTTTTTTTCAGCGGCTGGCGACGGCCGGCTCGCGCTTGTCCAGCTCCTTCCTCGCGGCCAGCGGCAGACGCGCGTCGTCCCACTGCGTCAGCCATTCGACTTCCTTCGTGGTGAACACCGGTCCGTGGTTGCGCAACGCGTACTGCAGCGCGTCGACGACGTGATGGCGAATGATTTCGGGGGTACGTGCATCGTCCAGCACGAACCGGAGGGCTTCCAGGGTCGACATACTCGTGCTCCGGGTCAGGGAAAACCCTTTATGCCACGCCAATAGTCGCGGGCCAACCCGAAAAAAAATCCCGGCGCACGCGACGGCCGCGCATGGCGACCGCTTCGTGTCATTTGCGATTGGTTACGTTTGACAGAGAACAGAAAGCCCCGCTTCATCCGACCGCCGCACGATCCGGCGATATTTTGCGCGCCTGATGGCAAGTCACGTAGTTCAACATCAATCGGTGAGGTGGGGTGATGATTTCCAGGTTCATCAAGCAACGGAAAACGGCGGTGATGGTGGCGGCTGCGCTGGCGCTCGTCGGCGCGGGCGTGCATGCGGCGCAACCGGACGGCAACGGCCGCGCGAGCCGCGTCGTGAAGCACGTGCTGCTGCTCAGCATCGACGGGCTGCACGAACAGGATCTCGCGCGCTGCATCGGCGCGAATACGTGCCCGAACATCGCGGTGCTCGCGAAGAGCGGCGTGACCTACGCGAATGCGTACACGCCGGGGCTGTCGGATTCATTCCCGGGCCTCGCCGCGCTGGTGACGGGCGGCTCGCCGAAGACGGCCGGCCTGTTCTACGACGTGTCGTACGACCGCAACCTGTACGCGCCGAGCGATACGACGTGCTCGGGCAAGCAGGGCTGGAACGTCGTGTTCGACGAGACGACCGGCATCGACGCGCAGAACGGCGGTGCGCTCGTGCACCTCGACGGCGGCGGCGCGTTCAATCCGCAGGCAATCCCGCATGCGAAGGTCAACGGCCAGTGCGTGCCGGTCTATCCGCACAACTACGTGAAGACCAACACGGTGTTCGAGGCCGTGAAGGCCGGCGTGCCGAATGCGCGCACCGCGTGGGCCGACAAGCACGCGTGGGGCTACGACTGGCTGAACGGCCCGTCGGGCACCGGCGTCGACGACCTGATGCGCACCGAGATCAATTCGATCGACCCGGCGACGAACACCGCCTACACCGACGTGTATTCGCACACCGCGCGCTTCGACAACCTGCACGCGCAGGCGCTGATCAACCAGATCGGCGGCCGCGATTCGACCGGCACGAAGACCGCGCCGGTGCCGACGCTGTTCGGCGCGAACTTCCAGACGCTGAGCGTCGCGCAGAAGGCGCCGGTCGCAAAGGGCGGCGGCTATCTCGACGCCGACTTCACGCCGAACGGGCAGGTCGCGAATGCGATCACGTATGTCGACGACGCGATCGGCCACGTCGTCGCGGCGCTGAAGCAGGCGAACCTGTATACGTCGACGGCCGTGATCGTCACGTCGAAGCACGGCCAGTCGCCGAGCGATCATACGAAGCTCGTGAAGAACGGCGACACGCTGACGAAGCTGCTCGAAGCGAACGACTTCATCGACCCGAACGGCAACTTCGGCCAGAACAACACGACGACGGGCAACCTGAACGACGGATCGGGCCTGGTCGGCACGGGCTTCGTGCAGACGGACGACGTCGGGCTGATCTGGCTGCGCGACCGCGGCCAGCGCACGGCCGTCGTGCAGGCGCTGAAGGCGAATTTCGGCTGCAACGCGCCGGGGATCTGCGCGGACGGCCCGCAGGCGTACGTGCTGTACGGCGCGGCGCTGGCCGACCGCTTCGGCGATCCGGCCAACGGTCGCGCGCCGGACATCGTCGTCCAGCCGAATCCGGGCGTGATCTACACGTCGAGCACGAAGAAGGACGAGGAGCACGGCGGCAACGCGCCGGACGACAGCCACCTCGGCCTGCTCGTGTCGTATCCGGGCATTCGTCGTGCGCGCACGGTGAACGATCTCGTCGGCACGAAGCAGGTCGCGCCGACGATCCTCGCGCTGCTCGGCGCCGATCCGCGCCTGCTGCAGGCGGTCGTGGCCGAGAACACGCGCGTGCTGCCGGGGCTCGGTATCGGGCGTTGACGTTGCAGGCCGGATGCCGCCGGGGGCGGTGTCCGTCGGGCTAGGGGCGCGCGCAGCCATGCGACGGTGCGCGTCGCCTTACGCGCGCCCGGCCTCGTCCAGCATCCATTCCCTGAAGCGCCGCAACGCATCGCTCGTGTCGAGGCGCTCCGGCGCGTAGCACAGGTAGTGTCCCTGCGCGGCCACGTCGACCGGCGCGTCGAACGGCTCGACCAGCGTGCCCGCCGCGAGATTGTCGAGAATCAGGAAGCGCGGCACGAGTGCGATCCCGAGTCCGGCCTGTGCGGCCTGGATCAACACCGAATACTGCTCGAAGCGCGGCCCCGCCAGCGCGTTCATTTGCGCCGCGCGATGACGTTCCGCCCATGTGGACCACGCGATCTCCGCCTGCTCGTGCACGAGGCGCGGCGCCGCCGCCGCGTCGGCGGGCACACGCAGCGCATGCCGGTCGGCGAATTCGCGCGAGCAGACGGGCACGAAGGTCCGCCCGCCGAGATAGTCGCTTCGCACGCCCTCCCATCCACCGTCGCCGTAGCGGATCGCCGCGTCGAGCCCGAACGGAAACACGTCGCCGGGCGCGAGATGACGGCGAAAACTCAACGTGACGCCCGGCGCGGCGGCGAGAAAGCGCGTGAGGCGCGGCAACAGCCACTTCGTCGTAAACGTCGGCACGCTGGCGATCGTCAGCAGGTCGCTGTTCTCGCGGGCACTCAGCAGTTCGATCGACGCGTTGCCGATTTCGCGCAGCGGCCCGACGACGCGCGCGTGATAGACCTGACCGGCACGGGTAAGCGCGAGGCCGCGCCCCTCGCGCACGAACAGCTTCACGCCGAACAGCGCCTCGAGGTTCGCGATCTGCCGGCTGACCGCGCTTGGCGTCAGGCCCAGTTCGCGCGCCGCGTACGAGAAATTCAGGTACTTCGCGGACGTGGCGAAGGCATGCAGCTCAGCCACGTTCGGATACAGATGCTTCATCGCGAGCTGTTCCGTCCTTGCACAGGTCGATGCGGGCTTTTTACGTTTTTTTCATGACGATGCCATGTCGAAACCGCACACTGCGCCGGCTTCGACAACGCCTGCGGGCCCGGCCGGCGGGCGTTGCGCGAGGTTTTTCCCGATCGTCAGCGAGTGTCTTCATGTCTGAGTCAACCGCCCCGGCCATCGCCGACGGTATTCCGATTCGTCGTAACAAACCGGCCCGGCCGCCCGTCGGGCGCCTGCTGCTGCAGGCGCTGCTCGCGGTGTTCGGCCTCTACCTGCTGTTGCCGATCGCACTGCTGCTGATCGGCGCGGTGGGCGAATCGTGGACGAACACGTTGCTGCCCACCGGCGTCACCGGGCACTGGTTCGCCGACCTGGCCGCGAACCGGAGCTTCACGCGCGCGTTCGGCGTGAGCTTCATGGTGGCGCTCGCGTGCTGCGCGCTCAACGCGGTGATCGGCCTGCCGCTCGCGTATGCGCTCCACCATCGTGCGCAGGCCGGCGGCGGGTTCGCGACGCGCGTCGTGATGCTGATGCCGGTCGCCGTGCCGGCGCTGACGCTCGGCTTCGGCTACATCGCGATCTTCAGCGGCGACACGTTGCCGTGGCTCGGCACGTTGCCGCTGATGATCGCCGCCCACGCGGTGCTGACGCTGCCGTATCTGCTGCAGACGCTGCTCGGCGACCTGCGCCACCTCGGCCTCGCGCGGCTCGAGGCCTGCGCGGCGACGCTCGGTGCGACGCCGCTGCACCAGTTCGTCACGATCGTGCTGCCGAACCTGCGGCACAGCCTGTTCTCCGGCCTCGTGATGGTGGCCGCGCTGTCGATCGGCGAATTCCAGATTTCGAACCTGATCGCCGGCTTCCGCTACCGGAACTATCCGATCGTGCTGCTGCAGGCGTTCTACGGCGCGACGGGGATGGCGTGCGCGGCCACCGTCGTGCTGCTCGTGCTTGCCGTGCTCGCGACGCTGGTCTCCGTCGGTACCGTGCAACGTCTGAAGTGAGTCATCCATGAGCCTCGAATTCGAACACGTCAGCTTTCAGTATCCGGGCGCCCGTCATGGCGTCGACGACATCACGCTGTCGGCCGCGCAGGGCGAACTGCTCGCGGTGATGGGGCGCAGCGGGTCCGGCAAATCCACGCTGCTGCGGCTCGCGGCCGGGCTGCTCGACGGCTGGCGCGGCCGCATCGCGATCGGCGGCGACGACGTGGCCGGCGTGCCCGTGTGGCGGCGCGAAGTGGGGATGGTGTTCCAGCACTACGCGCTGTTTCCGAACCTGTCGGTCGTCGACAACGTCGCGTACGGGCTGCGGATGCGAGGCGTCGCGGCCGACGTGCGGCGCCGGCGCGCGCTGGACATGCTCGAGCGGGTCGGGTTGTCCGCGCATGCGACGCGCGGCATCGCGATGCTGTCCGGCGGACAGCAGCAACGCGTCGCGCTCGCGCGGGCGCTCGTGATCGAACCGAAGCTGCTGCTGCTCGACGAGCCGCTGGCGGCGCTCGATGCCGGCATCCGTCATCAGTTGCGCGATGAGATCCGCGCACTGCAGCGCGCCTGCGGCGCGACGACGCTGTTCGTCACGCACGACCAGGACGAAGCGTTGAGCATGGCCGACCGCGTCGCGATCGTCGACGGCGGCCGCGTGCTGCAGGCCGGCACGCCGCGCGACCTGTACGAGCGCCCGGCGACCGCGCAGGTCGCGCGCTTCGTCGGGCATTCGACGCTGCTGCGCGGCCGTGTGCTCGCGCACGGCACCGTCGACGTGCGTTTCGCGACGCTGCGCGCGGAAACGGGCGAGCACCGGCCGGGCGCGGAGATCGAGGTGCTGGTGCGACCCGAACACGTGCAGGCCGATCCGCCGGGGCACAGCGCGAACCGCATCGACGGCCGTCGCGGGGACGTGCGCTATTTCGGCGCGACGCAGCGCTACGACTTCATTCCGGACGGCTCGGCCGACGTGCTGCTGTGCGAAGGGCGCGAGCCCGCCTCGCGCAGCATCGCGATCGACCCTCGCCATCTGCTCGTGCTGCCGGCGTCGCCGGCCGCGCAATGACCTCTTTCGTTCAACGGAGATTCACGATGCTTGCAGGCTCCCTTTTTGTGAAGGCCATGCGCGCCCGCGTGCTGGCGCTGTGCGCGCTCGCGGCGCTTTCCTGCGCGGCGGCGCAGGCCGCGCCGCTGTATCCGGGCGAGGACGCGCTGTACGCGAAGGCGGCCGACGAAGGGCTCGTCGTGTCGTTCGACACGGGCCCCGAATGGGCGAACTGGAAGGCGCTGTTCGCCGAATTCCGCAAGCGCTACCCGAAGGTCGAGATCACGTACAACGACATCGGCTCGGCCGCGACCGTCGTCGCGCTCGACAAGTCGCGCCGCCGTCCGCAGGCCGATACCGCGTACTACTTCGCGGCGTCGGCGCTCGATGCCGCCGGCAAGGACGTCGTCGCGCCGTTCCGGCCGGTCAACTTCGACAAGCTGCCGGGCGTGTTCCGCGCGCCCGACGCCCGCTGGTTCGCCGTGCATTCGCTGAACATCGCGTTCCTCGTCAACCGGAAGCTCGTCAAGAACGTACCGCAGCGCTGGTCCGACCTGCTGAAGCCCGAGTACCGCAACGCGGTGGTCTATCTCGACCCGCGCTCGACCGGGCAGGGCCAGGTCGCGGTGTTCGCGGCCGCGTATGCGAACGGCGGCAGCGTCGAGAACCCGAAGCCGGGCGCCGACTTCTTCGGCAAGCTGAAGCAGGCCGGCAACGTGCTGCGCGTGGAGGGCACGACGCCGTACGCGAAGTTCGTGAAGGGCGAGATTCCGATCCTGATCGGCTACGAGAACGACGGCCTCAAGGCGAAGTACGCGGACGGCATGGGCGACGCGGCCGACGTCGTGATTCCGCAGGACGGCAGCGTGTCGGCGCCGTATGCGATGAGTCTCGTGAAGAACGGCCCGAATCCGTCCGCCGCGCAGCTCTGGCTCAACCTCGTGATGAGCGACGTCGGCCAGGCGCTGTTCGCGCAAGGCTATGTGCGTCCGGCGGTGCCGGGCACGCCGGTCGCGGCGGACGTGGCGGCGAAGCTGCCGAACGCGCCGCAGGTGCGCCCGCTCGATGTCGCGAAGGCGGCGGCGCGCAAGGCCGAGGTCGACCAGTTCTGGTCGCAGGCCACGCTCGGCCAGTAAGGGGCGCGGGATGCAGGCTTCCTTACCCGAGCGCGGCGTGCTGCGCCGTTTCGGCGCGCTGCCCGCGGCCGCATTGCTCGCGGTGTGCTTCGTGCTGCCGCTGGCCGCGCTCGTCGATGCGGCATGCGCGGGCGGCGGCCGCGCGTTCGCGGCGGTGTGGCGCGATCCGCTCGTCGCCGATGCGATCGCGCGCTCGCTGGCGCTGGCGGTGGGCGCCGGCACGCTGTCGGTCGCCGTCGGCGTGCCGGTCGCGTTCGCGCTCGCCGGACAGTCGCCGGCCCGTCGCCACTGGTCGCTCGCGCTGCTCGGCGTGCCGCTGGCGTTTTCCGGGCTGGTGATCGCGTACGGGTTCATCCTCGCATTCGGCCGCGCGGGCTTCGTGACCACGCTGCTGGCCGCGCTGGGCGCCGATCCGACCGTGGTCGGCGGCGCGATCTACACGATGCCGGGGCTCGCGGTCGCCTATGCGTACTACCTGATCCCGCGCGTCGCGCTGATGATCTACCCGACGCTCGCGAATCTCGACCGGCGGCCGCTCGAGGCGGCGCTGACGCTCGGCGCGCGGCCGTGGCGCGCATGGCTCGACGTCGCGTGGCGCGAGCTGTGGCCGTCGGTCGCGTCCGCGTGGTGCCTCGTGACTGCGATCGCGCTCGGCACGTACGGCACGGCGCTCGCGCTGGCCGGCACGCAGATCAACATCCTGCCGCTGCTGATGTATTTGAAGCTGTCGGACGGGCAAACCGATTTCTCGCAGGCGGCCGTGCTGTCGATCGTGCTGACGGCCATCTGTACCTGCGTTCTTGCACTGGGGGAAGGCCTTGTTCGGCAACGGCGTCATTGAAAGCGTGTGGTCCGAACCGGCGCGCGACGCGCTCGCGCGACTCGCGCAACGGCAACGCGGCACGCACCGGCACCGGATGCCGGTCGGCGTGATCGGCCCGCGCGACGCGACGGATGAACAGATGCGCGTCGCGGAACGGATCGCGCACGCGGTGGCGGCGACGGGCGTCGCGCTCGTCGGCGGCGGCAAGCAGGGCGTGATGGAGGCCGCCGCGCGCGGTGCGCACGCGGCCGGCGGCTGCGCGATCGGGCTGTTGCCGGAAGACGATGCCGCGCTGGCGAATCCGTACCTGAGCGTCGCGCTGCCGACCGGGCTCGGCATCACGCGCAATGCGCTGGTTGCACGTGCGTCGGTGTGCCTGATCGCGGTCGGCGGCGGGCTCGGCACGCTGTCCGAAATCGCGCTCGGGTTGCAGTGGGGCAAGCCGGTGTTCACGATTTGCGGTGCGCCGCAGGTCGCGGGCGTCGAGTGCTTCGACGAAGCAGATCGGCTCGTCGCGCGCGTCGCGCAGTGGCTGGCCGATTCGGCGTAGCGAGGGGGATCGGCACGGGGTTTCGCGCGACGAGCGTCGTGGCCGGGCTTGAAACGGGGCGCGCAACCCGCCATATTGGCCGGGTGTCACCCGTTCAACGACGTACCGAGAGGATCGTTCATGCGCCTTTTGCTTGCTCTGCTGCTCCCGTGGTTCCAGTTCTTCACGATCGGCCGCCCGATCGCCGGGATCATCTGCCTGCTCCTGCAACTCACGATCATCGGCTGGCTGCCGGCCGCGATCTGGTCGGTGTATGCGCTGAGCCAGTACAAGACCGATCGCAAGATCGAAGCGGCGTTGCGCGGGCGGGGGTAGACGCGCAGTGCGCGGTGGGGTGATTCAGCCGCGTGGTTCGTATTTCGGTAGAAATCTATATATTTCGTTCACATCGGCGATGTGATTTGTATGGATTTCTGCCTAAATGGCGGATTCATGCGTTGTTCGGCTTGATGCATCCGGCTGAAGCCGCAGCCATCCACGACAAAACGGCCGCCCGGTCCATCGTTCGACCCGGGCGGCCGCTCCGCCTACTTCACCGCAAACAGCGTCAGGTTCATGAAGATCTTGAACGCATAGCCGAGCGTGACGGCGCCGATCACGCCGCCCGCCCACAGAACGACGAACCACATCCAGCCGCGCATCCGCGGCCGCGGCGCGCCGGGCTGGCCGGCGGTGGAATCAGTGGTGGTAGTAATGCTGGTCTTCATGGCGCACCTTGCCTCGGAATACCCAATAGCCCATCGTCGTGTAGGCGATGATGATCGGGAGGATAACCGCTGCGCCGACCAGCGTGAAGGTCTGGCTCGAACGCGGCGCCGCCGCTTCCCAGATCGTCATCGTCTGCGGAATCGCATACGGGAACAGCGTGACGAGCAGGCCGACGTAGCCGAGCAGCACCAGCGCCAGCGCGAGCACGAACGGCGTCATGTCGTGCCGGTCGCGCACCGCGCGCCGCATCCACGCCGCGCACGCGGCCACCAGGAACGGCACCGGCAGCAGGCGCCAGAACAACCCCGAATCGAACCAGCGCTGCGCGATGGCCGGATCCTGCAGCGGCGTCCACAGGCTGATCACCGCGATGAAGCCGAGCAGCACGACGGTCAGCGGCCACACGACGCGATGCAGGCGGCGCTGCAGGTCGCCTTCGGTCTTCGCGACGAGCCAGCAGCAGCCGAGCAGCGCGTAGGTCGCGATCAGGCCGAGGCCCGTCAGCAGGCTGAACGGCGTGAGCCAGTCGAACGCGCCGCCGGCGTACACGCCGTCCTTCACGTCGATGCCCTGCAGGAACGCGCCGAGCGCGATCCCCTGGAACAGCGTCGCGCCGGCCGAGCCGCCGATGAACGCGAGATCCCACAGCTGCTTCGTGCGCCGCGCCTTCGCGCGGATCTCGAACGACACGCCGCGGAAGATCAGGCACACCAGCATGAAGATCAGCGGCAGGTACAGCGCCGACAGCACGGTCGAATAGACGACCGGGAACACCGCGAACAGCCCGGCGCCGCCGAGCACGAGCCACGTCTCGTTGCCGTCCCACACGGGCGCGACCGTGTTCATCATCAGGTCGCGTTCCTGCTCGTCCGGGAAGAACGGGAAGACGATGCCGATGCCGAGGTCGAAGCCGTCGAGCACGACGTACATGAAAAGCCCCAATGCGATGATCGCGGCCCAGATTACGGTGACGTCCATAGGTTTTCTCGTTTGCGAATGGGGTGGGCTCAGACGGTCTCGATCAGTTCGTCGACGGCCGACATCGGGCGGCGCGCGGTGTGATCGGGGCGCGTATCGGGTTTGTCGTCGTGCTTGACGTCGGGCAGTGCGGGGCCGGCCTTCATCAGCTTCAGCATGTAGTACACGCCGGTGCCGAACACGAGGAAGTACACGATCACGAACGTCATCATCGACAGGCTGACCTGCTGCACCGACAGCGGCGACACGGCCTGCGCGGTGCGCATCACGCCATACACGACCCACGGCTGGCGGCCGGCTTCGGTCGTCACCCAGCCCGCGAGCAGCGACACGAAACCGGTCGGGCCCATCACGAGCGCGAAGCGCTGGAACCACTTCGATTCATACAGGCGGCCGCGGCGGCGCAACAGCCAGGCGAGCGCGGCGAGGCCGATCATCGCGAAGCCGAGGCCGACCATGATCCGGAAGCTCCAGAACACGACCGTCGAATTCGGCCGGTCTTCCGGCGGGAAGTCCTTCAGCCCGCGGATCTCGCCGTCCCAGCTGTGCGTGAGGATCAGGCTGCCGAGGTGCGGCACCTTCACCGCGTAGCGGGTCGTTTCCGCCTTCATGTCCGGAATGCCGAACAGGTTGAGCGCGGTGCCGCCCTTTTCGGTTTCCCACAGCCCTTCGATCGCGGCGATCTTCGCGGGCTGGTGCTTCAGCGTGTTGATGCCGTGCTGGTCGCCGATCACAGCCTGCAGCGGCGCGAGCACCAGCAGCAGCCACAGCGCCATCGAGAACATCTTCTTCACGCCCTTGTCGCGGCGGCCCTTCAGCAGGTGCCACGCGCCCGTCGCGGCCACCACCAGCGCGGCGACGATGAACGCGGCGATCGCCATGTGGAACAGGCGGTACGGGAACGACGGGTTGAAGATGATCGCGAACCAGTCGGTCGGCACGACGCGGCCGTCGACGATCTCGAAGCCCTGCGGCGTCTGCATCCAGCTGTTCGACGCGAGGATCCAGAACGTCGAGATCAGCGTGCCGATCGCGACCATCAGCGTCGCGCCGAAGTGCGCGCGCGGGCTCACGCGGTTCCAGCCGAACAGCATGATGCCGAGGAAGCCGGCTTCGAGGAAGAACGCGGTCATGACCTCGTACATCAGCAGCGGGCCGGTGACGGCGCCGGCGAAGCTCGAGAAGCCCGACCAGTTGGTGCCGAACTGATAGCTCATCACGACGCCGGACACGACGCCCATCCCGAACGCGACCGCGAAGATCTTCGACCAGAACAGGCAGAGGGTTTTGTAGTACTGCTTGCCGGTCTTCAGCCACCGATATTCGAGCACGGCGATGAAGCTGGCGAGGCCGATGCTCAGCGCCGGGAAGACGATGTGAAAGGAGACGGTGAACGCGAATTGCAGGCGGGCCAGATCGAGGGCCGAAAGTGCGGTGTCCATACCAGATGACCGAGGCTGACGATACCCGCCGGCGGGTGCCGGCGGCCCCCGGCGGACGGGCGTCGGGGTTGGCTGGAGTATGGGCTGCGATGTTGCACCGCGAAATGCGCCAACTCGTCGCAGATGTCCAGCCCGTCGTGCGTTGTTTCGCGATAAATCGTTGATTCGTATCAAGAAGGCCGTTCGCGGCGCATGCGGCCGCGGCGTGGCGGCCTGCCGCACGTGCGGCAATATGGCGCGTCGCGTCATCGGAACGACGTCGCGCGTGCGGCATCGCGGTGCGCGGCGTCGGCCGGCAGGCGCCGCCCGAATTGCGTACACTCTCAGTCTCGTTTCGGCAGGGCCGGGCGCATCGGTTCCGGCTCGCGTTTACTCAGGGCACAGCGATGATCGATTTACGCAGCGATACCGTGACACGTCCGAGCCAGGCGATGCTGGCCGCCATGACCGCCGCCGAAACCGGCGACGACGTCTGGGGTGACGACCCGACCGTCCTGCGCCTGCAGGCGGTGACGGCCGAGCGGGCCGGCAAGGAAGCCGGCCTGTTCTTCCCGAGCGGCACGCAGAGCAACCTCGCCGCGCTGATGTCGCATTGCGAGCGCGGCGACGAGTACATCGTCGGCCAGCTCGCGCACACCTACAAGTACGAAGGCGGCGGCGCGGCCGTGCTCGGCAGCATTCAGCCGCAACCGATCGAGAACGCGCCGGACGGCACGCTGCCGCTCGCGAAGATCGCCGCGGCGATCAAGCCGCTCGACAATCACTTTGCCCGCACGCGCCTGCTCGCGCTCGAAAACACGATCAGCGGCCAGGTGTTGCCGGAAGGCTATGTGCAGGAAGCCGTCGCGTTCGCGCGCAGCCGCGGGCTCTCCACGCACCTCGACGGCGCGCGCGTGTGCAACGCGGCCGTCGCGTCGGGGCGCCCGATCGCCGAGCTGTGTGCGCCGTTCGACACCGTGTCGATCTGCTTCTCGAAAGGGCTCGGTGCGCCGGTCGGCTCGGTGCTGGTCGGCAGCCGTGCGCTGGTCGAGCGCGCGCAGCGCTGGCGCAAGGTGCTGGGCGGCGGGATGCGGCAGTCGGGCATTCTCGCGGCGGCGTGCCTGTATGCGCTCGATCACAACGTCGAGCGGCTCGCGGACGATCACGCGAATGCCGCGCATCTCGCGGCCGGCCTCGCCCGCATCGATTCGGTGAAGGTGCTGTCGCATGCGACGAACATGGTGTTCGCGCAATTCCCCGAAGCCGATTGCGCGCCGCTCGAGGCGTGGCTGAAGGAACGCGGGATCCTCACGCAGATGCTGTATGCGTCGCGCTTCGTCACGCATTGCGACGTGTCGCGCGCGGATATCGACACCTTTATCGGCGCGGTCGGCGCGTATTTCGCGCAGCGTCGCGCATAACGCGTTACGCGGAATGCGCCGGCCGGCGACGGGCCGGCGCGGCGTGGCATCACGCAAGACGCAGAGGAGTGACGCGCGCGGCGCGTTGCCGGCGACCCTGCCGTGCCGGCGGATTACGCTTGCCGCGGCATGTCGGCGGGCGGTGTGCCGTCGTGAAACAGCGATTTCAGTTGCGTGCGCAGTTCGGCGCTGTCGGTGTGCTGGTGCACCGAGACCGCATGCTGAACGGCGGCCTCCAGCAGTTCGTTGTCGGAGTCGGCGGAGATTGCGACCGAGCAATGCGTCGCGCTGGGAAACTCGCGGCAATCGATATAGCGGCGGGACATGATGTTCTCCTCACATGAAAGGGAACGGCCGGACCTGGATGAGCGGCCGCGCGGCGCGTTCGCGAGGCCGATGGGAAAAGTATAGGCGGCGCGGCCGACTTTCTCGTCGCCGTGCGTACCGCGCCGGCAGCGTCGCTCACCCGCGCGCCCGCCGGCGCATTACGGCAACGGCGCGAGCAGCCTGCGCGCTGCTTCGACCACCCGCGCGGACAGCGACGCCATCGTCGGCGACTGCACGGTCCACGCGTGCCAGTACAGCGTGACGTCGGTCGGATGCGCGGGCGCGAGATCGACGAGCCCCTGCGCATCGAGCGGCGCGGCGCCGATCAGCGGCTCCGGCACCATCGCGTAGCCGAGCCCGTGCCGCACCGCCGCGAAGTGCGAATGCGTGCCCGGCACGTAGTGGCACGGGTACGCGCCTTCGGGCAAGCCGAACTTCTCCTTCAGGAATGACGATTGGAGCGTGTCGCGCCGCGAATACGCGACGACGGGCGCGTGGCGCGCGCTCGTGCGGTTCAGCCCGCGCGGAAACCAGCGCACCGCGAACGCGGCGGCCGCGAGCAGCCGGTAGCGCATCGTGCCGAGCGGCGTCGCGATGCAGCCGCGCATCGGCTTCGGCTCGGTCGTCACGCAGCCGACCGCCATCCCGCTTTCGAGCAGCGCGAACGTGTGATCCTGATCCTCGACGATCAGTTCGAACAGGATCCGCTCGCCCGCGAGCACCGACGTCAGCGCCGGCAGGAACCATGTGCCGAGGCTGTCGGAGTTGAGTGCGATCGTCACGGAAATCGGCGATTCGCGGTCGGCCGCGAGCGTGCTTTGCAGGTCGGCCTGCAGCAGCGCGACGCGGCGCAGGTGCTGCAGCACGCGCTGCCCGGCCACCGTCGGGCGGCATGGCCGCGTGCGCAGCACGAGCGGCGTGCCGAGGCTCGCTTCCAGCGCGCGGACCCGCTGCGTGACGGCGGACGCGGTCACGTGCAGGCGCACGGCCGCCTGCTCGAAGCTGCCGGTGTCGGCGACGGCCAGCAGCGCGGCGGCCTGCTTCGGATCGATCGTCATCGACATGTATTAGACAAGAGAAGGTCGGACATGAGATCCCGGCTTGGCGTCGCCAGCCACGTCTCGACATATGAGAAGCCCCGCACTGGGCGGGGCTAGTTGACAGTGGTTAGTCAGAATCGCTGGTCTCAAGGTCGGGAGTGTCTCCCGCAAACGCGAGAATACGACTGCGTTCTGTTTCACGGGCCAAGGCAATATTGCTGAGTTTCAGTTGCTCGCTGATTTCTGCGTAGGCCGCTGCCCGTGGGCCGAAGCTTTCTTTCGGGGCTTCGGCGGCAAAGAGAACATCACCCACTAGAGTCTGATCGCGCCGCAGTTTCCTGATTTTTCCAATCCAATCCCAACCATGGTCGTACAGCCGCGTTGGATCGTCATGGGCCAAGAAAATTGGCTTAATAGCTCTTACGGCATCGCCGGCAGCGTTGACGCGAACGAAGGGCAGGCGTGCCTTGTAGGTATCGTCCTTGCCTAAGGTGCGTTCCCGGTAGAGGCCCGTCAGATCTGCCGCTCGGAGGATTTGGTGAATCCTCTTCTCAACGAATCGCTCTTGATACGCTTTCGTCGCAAACGATCTACCGACATAGTGATCGAAAAGTTCTTCGAGCTTTTCGCTGGGAGGCCCATCTGTCATCACTACCCGGTCACCTTGAGCAATCACCAACCCTTCTCGCGGTTTTACGAGTTCCCGGAACGCGAAGTTTGCGAAGTCCGCACTCGGCCCCATGCTTGCTTCCGCAAATGCTCGCTCGATCGATTGTGCAATGCGGACCAACTCGGTCGCGTACACCTTTCGTGCCTTACGAAAAATGTTTGCATCGAGCTCTTCAAAGAATGCGGTGATCCGAGATACGCGCTCAATCAGCTTGTATCCGACGTACTTGGCCGTCGGACTCATCAGAACGATGCCGATGTTTGCGAATTCGCCAGTCTCTGGGTACGGCATGAAGCGCACGATGGTGTATCTGCAAGCATGTTTCATCGGCGACTCCAGAAGTCAGGCAGGTACTCCGTCAGGATTGAACGTGCGTCATCTTGGCTGAAATTGAGGGGAAGATCGTCGTCAAGCCACCACCAAGAATCGGGCATTCTATCGCAAATGCCCTCCAGTTTGCCGAGGGCGGCATGAAGCCGATCTTCATAGTGTTGGCGCTCGATCAAGTCCTCAAAGACATGATCCCACGATTCGGCGAACGCATGTGACGAAAAGAAGGTGTCGCAATCGAAGTCCGTATCAAACGCCTGATTGAAGTCAATGACGACAAGTTCCTTGCGTGTCGGGTCCCAAAGCAGGTTGGGATTGCCTCCGAGATCTGTGAGTATGCGGTCCTGATTCCTCACCCAGTAGTCGAAGATGAGGACGTCGCTCCGCACAACTAGCGGGACTTCTTGTATGTTCAGCCAAGTAAATTCCATTACGCTTTCGGCCCGTCGGGAGAGGAACACGTAGCCGGCGCCCAGGTCGGCTAGCTCAGGAGCTCCAAACTGGACGATCGCGTCGTCCACCTCGCCGACAGCGAAGGGCGCGATCGGGAGGCCGAATTCACGTGCGAGTGAGCTTCCGAGCCATTCGGATACCAAGCTCTTGCGGCCAGCAGCCCGGCCCTTTGCGTAATAAAGCGCACCATCGTCGCCTCGACACAGGAATGGTTCGGTGATCCCTTGAGGCGTTCTTCCGAGGACCTCCATCACTTGGATCACGTGATCGTTAATCATTGTTTCGGACCAGTATGGGCGGGCTCAGCGGCGGCGCTCGTAATGGTCTCCGGTGCGAGCGTTCTTGTACTTGCCTCCCTTATGGGATGACCCGTGACCACCGGCATAGTGCCCACCCCGTGCAAGGCTGATCGTAGGGGCTGCCAAAGCGATGCAGAGCAGGATTGCAGCGATTCTTTTCATATTATGGTCTCTCTCAGTATGTGTCTCTTTGCACCGACAGTCCTGGCGCGGCTAAAGCGCAACCACGCGATTATAGCTAGGGCTCGTGGTGTATGTCCCCCGGGCTAGAGTGAGAGCTGTCCGTCACAGATCGCGTGTACTCGTCATCGATATATCTACAGAATCGTCGTGCAAGTACGGTTTGAATTCGCTATTCGCTCATCATCCGCGGTACACGTTTTGATCTACGCTTTAAAGACGCGCGGTACGGGCGATACGGCCATGGCGTGCCCTTTTCCTGGCAGCCGGGGTCAACCGACAACGGAGCACCGAGCCATGATCTTCCGGCAACTTTTCGACCCGCAATCGTCGACGTACACGTATCTGCTCGCCGACGCCGCATCGCGCGAAGCGCTGCTGATCGATCCCGTGTTCGAGCAGGTGCGCCGCGACGCTGCGCTGCTCGACGAACTCGGGCTGCGGCTCGTCGCGACCGTCGACACGCACGTGCATGCCGATCACGTGACGGGCGCGTGGCTGCTGAAGCAGCGCACGGGCAGCGCGATCGCGATCTCGGCCGCGAGCGGCGCGCAAGGCGCCGACCGCTACCTGAACGACGGCGAGCGCTGCGCGTTCGGCCCGCGCTACCTGACGGTGCGCGCGACGCCCGGCCACACGAGCGGCTGCGTCAGCCTCGTGCTCGACGACGAATCGATGGCGTTCACCGGCGATTGCCTGCTGATCCGCGGCACCGGCCGCACCGACTTCCAGCAGGGCGACCCGCGCGCGCTGTATCGCGCGGTGCACGGCCGGCTCTTCACGCTGCCGGCCACGTGCCTGTTGTATCCCGCGCACGACTATCGCGGGCTCACGGTGACGAGCGTCGGCGAGGAGCGGCGCTTCAACCCGCGCCTCGGCGGCGATCTCAGCGAAGACGATTTCGCCGGCTACATGCGCAACCTCGGGCTCGCGCATCCGCGCCAGATCGACGTCGCGGTGCCGGCGAACCTGCAATGCGGCGTCGCCGCGAACGCGCCCGATGCGCAGGCGGCCGCCGACTGGGCGCCGCTCGTCTACACGTTCGCCGGCTTCTGGGAAATCGATCCGCAATGGCTCGAGGATCATCTGCCGGCCGTGCAGGTCGTCGACGTGCGCGAACCGGACGAGTTCGCGGGCCCGCTCGGCCATCTGCCGGGCGCGACGCCGATCCCGCTCGGCGAACTGGCCGCGCGCACCGGCGAAGTCGCGCGCGACCGTCCGGTCGTGACCGTGTGCCGGGCCGGCGGCCGTTCCGCGCAGGCGACGGTGATCCTGAAGAAGGCCGGCTTCGACGCGGTCGCGAATCTTGGCGGCGGGATGCTGCGCTGGCGTGCCGAAGGGCGCGTCGTGATGGACGGTCGCTCGTAGGGGCCCAGGCGGTCCGTCGAAAAAATATCGGGCCGATGTCGAAACGGCCGGGCGCCGAGCGTCGTCAAGGTATCCGATCATGCGGCGCCGCCTGACGCGGCGCCGAAACCCCAGGAGCCTCCACGATGATGCCGACGCTTTACGCCCATCCGTTTTCGTCCTACTGCCAGAAAGTGCTGACCGCGCTGTACGAGAACGGCACGCCGTTCGAGTATCGCGTGCTCGCGCACGACGATCCGAAGCCGATGCAGGAACTGACCAGGCTGTGGCCGTTGAAGCGCTTCCCGGTGCTCGTCGATGCGGGCCGCACGGTGATCGAGGCGTCGATCATCATCGAGTATCTCGGCCTGAACCATCCGGGCCCCATGCGCCTGCTGCCCGACGATCCGCACGCCGCGCTCGAGGTGCGGACGATGGACCGCTTCTTCGACAACTACGTGGCGACGCCGCAGCAGAAGGTCGTGTTCGATGCGCTGCGGCCGGAAGCCGAGCGCGATGCGCGCGGGGTGGCCGACGCGCGCGCGACGCTCGACACGTCGTATGCGTGGCTCGACAAGACGATGGCCGATCGCGAATGGGCGGCCGGCGACCGTTTCAGCCTCGCCGATTGCGGCGCGGCGCCGTTCCTGTTCTATGCGGACTGGACGCACCGGATCGATCCGGCGTTCGCGAACGTGATCGCGTACCGCAAGCGTCTGCTCGTGCGGCCGTCGTTTGCGCGCGCGGTCGACGAGGCGCGGCCGTATCGTTCGTTCTTTCCGCTCGGCGCGCCCGATCGCGACTGACGGGCGCGGCCGTCGCACGGCGCGCCGCGGCCGCGCATGGCCGGCAGCGCGCGCCGGGGCGACGGAACGACAGCAGCAGCGGCAGCATCGCGCGTCTGCCCGTCACATCGTGCGCGTGGCCGACTGCGCGAGCGTCAGCAGTTCGTCGAACTGCGTGATCAACTCGAAGCACAGCAGGAACGCGAGCGTATAGGCCGGCGCGGGGAAGCGCCGGATCATCTCCAGCACCTGCGGGGCGAAGCGCGCGCGGATCGCGTCGCGCGTCAGCAGCCACGCGATCGCGATGCCGATCGCGGCGCCGGCGATCAGGTCGGTCGGATAGTGAAAGCCGAGATACGCGCGCGGCAGGCAGATGAACACGACCGAATACAGCAGCGCGACGATGCCGACGCGGCGCGCGATGATGAAGATGCCGGTTGCGATCGCCATCCACAGCATCGCGTGATCGCTCGGAAACGAACTCCAGGTCTGCAGCGTCGCCGCGCGCAGTCCGGCCGACGGAAAGTGCAGGTGCAGGTCGGGGTTGTAGATCGGCCGCACGCGGAACGGCAGCACTTGCGCGAGCACGCGGCCGACGGCGAGCGCGATGAGCCCGCTCGCGATAGTGGCGACGACCAGCTCGCGTTGCCGCTCGCGGTTCGGGCCCCGCTGGAACCACAGCCAGCACAGCACCGGAACGAGCACGAAGCCCTTGAACGTGTAGAGGCCGGCGATCACGCGGATCGCGTGATTCATCAACGGGCCGAACGTCATGTGAGTGAGGAAGACCTGGATCGTCGTGTCGAAATTGTTCATGTCCTGTGCGACCCGGGCGAACGCGCAGCGCATGACAGGCGGCCGGCTGGATCGGAAAGCGCGCTCGCACGGAGCGCAACGGGGGGCAAGTATGTCACCCGTTATTTCGAAGAAAATGCGAAAAAATACCGGGATTCCCCTGATAAAACGGGGTTCGGTGGAGGGGCCGGATGGGAGCGCGCCGGGTGGTGCGGCAGGGACGAATCGTCCGACGTTTGCGTGCGCGCGTGCACGGACGCCGGAAAAATATTTGGGTGAACTGGACAATTCGGTCAGTCGGCGCGGACCTTGCGCCGGATGAACGATTGCGGCGTTACAGCCGCGCGAATCTGCCGGGCGGCGCAGCGTCATGCGCGCGCCGATCAAAAAATAAAAAAAAGCGGGCAAGCCCCGTGGGCCTGCCCGCCGATGTTACGCGATGCCCGACTTCAGTTGCGCCACACCCGCACGGCGAGCGCGGCCAGCGACGTCACGACGGCCAGCGCGGTCACCGCGTTCCAGCCCAGTTGCGCGAGCAACAAACTGCCGATCGCGGCGCCGGCCGCCATCCCGATGAACATGCCGACGAACAGCACCGCATTGAGGCGGCTGCGCGACGCGGGATCGATCCGGTAGACGATCGACTGGTGCGCGATCAGCGTGGCCTGCACGCCGAGATCGAAGCCGATCGTCGCGACCGCGAGCAGCACGAGCTGCGCATGCGGCGACATCAGCGGCGCGGCGGCCATCGACGCGAACGACACCGTTGCGATGCCGATCCCGATCCGCGTCACGCGCTCGGGGCCGTGATGGTCGGCCAGGCGCCCGGCGATCGGCGCGGCCAGCGCGCCGGCGGCGCCCGCGAGGCCGAAGGCGCCGGCGGCCGCGCTGCCGAGGTGGAACGGCGCGCCGTGCAGCATCACCGCGAGGGTCGACCAGAACGCGCTGAACCCGACGGCCAGCAGCCCCTGCGCGAGGGCGGCGCGGCGCAGTGCCGAATGCTCGCGCCACAGCGCGCCGAGCGAGCCGATCAGCGCGCGATACGGCAGCCGCGTGGTCGGCTCGAAGCGCGGCAACCCGCGTGCGGCCACGGCGCCGATCGCGGCGACGCTGGCGGCGGCGAGCGCGAACATCGCGCGCCAGCCGGCCGTCTCGGCGACGAATCCGGCCACGACGCGCGACAGCAGGATGCCGAGCAGCAACCCGGTCATCACCGTGCCGACGATGCGGCCGCGATGCATGTCGTGCGCGAGCGTCGCGGCGGCCGGCACGACGTCCTGCGCCATCGTCGCGGCGAGGCCGATCGCGAAGCTCGCCGCGAGCAGCAGCCCGAGCGACGGCGCGACGGCGGCCAGCAGCAACGCGGTGACCAGCGCCGCGGCCTTGATCACGATCACGCGGCGCCGGTCGAAGCGGTCGCCGAGCGGCGCGAGCAGCAGGATGCCGAGCGCATAGCCGAGCTGCGTGAGCGTCGGCACGAAGCCGATCGCCCGCGCCGACGCGCCGAGATCGGGCGCGAGCGCGCCGAGCATCGGCTGCGCGTAGTAGAGCGGGGCGACGCCGAGGCCGGCGGCGGCCGCGAGCAGCAGCACGAGCCGGCGATCGGGCATCGAATGGGCGGCCGGACGGGCCGGAGCGTGCGCCGTGCGGGGCGCGGCGTCGAGACGGGTCGGGGTGGACATCGCGTACATCCTGGGTTGAAGAATGGGATGGACGCGAGTGTGGCGGTACGCGGCCGGCGACGGTAGTGCCACCCGGCGCAGATTTGTTATACGCTCGACGAATGACCGAAAAATCCTCTCCCTCTCCCGCTGCTGGCGGGTCTCGGCGCATTCAGGCGGTGCCGGTGGACGGCGCTGGCTATCGTTTCGAGCTGATGGAAACCTTCGTGCGCATAGTCGAGGCCGGCAGCCTGTCGGCGGCCGCCGTGCAGTTGCACACGACGCAGCCGACCATCAGCCGGCGGCTGCGGGCGCTGGAAAATTCGCTCGGCATGCGGCTGCTGCAGCGCACGACCCATACGATGCGGCTGACCGTCGACGGCGAGCGGTGCTTCAAGCAGGCGAAGGAGCTGCTGGCGAGCTGGGCGGCGTTCGAGGCCGATTTGCGCGGCGCGCAGGAGGAGCCGGACGGGCTGCTGCGCGTCGCGGTGCCGCACGCGTTCGGCCAGCAGCGTTTCGTTGCGCCGCTCGCGCAGTTCCTGCGCGACTACCCGCGCGTGTCGGTCGAGTGGCTGCTGCAGGACGAGGTGCGCGATTTCGTCGGCAGCGGCATCGATTGCGCGATCCAGGTCGGCGAACCGACCGATCCGGGCGTGGTCGCGATCCGGCTGACGAAGGTGCCGCGCTTCGTGGTCGCCGCGCCGTCCGTGCTGAGCGGCGCCGACGTGCCGGCCGATCCGGACGCGCTCGCCGCGTTGCCGTGGCTCGCGTTGCGCACGTACTACCGCACCGAACTCGCGCTGACGCATGCGACCACCGGAGACACGCGACGCATTCCGATCCGCCCGCGCATCACGACCGCGAACCTGTATGCGTTGCGCAGCGCGGCGCTGCTGGGCGTCGGCGCGTGCGTCGGATCGTCGTGGATGCTGGCCGACGATCTCGCGCGCGGCGATCTCGTGCACCTCGCGCCCGAATGGCAGGCCGCGGCGCTGCCCGTCTACCTGACTTATCCGCATGCGCAGTTCTATCCGTCGCGGCTCGTGCGGTTCGCCGCGATGATGCGGGAGGCGGTGCCGGCGCTCGTCGAAGGGCGCGACGGCTGAAGCGGGCGGCGCGGTGGCGGCGGCTCGCCGTCAGCCGCGCCGGATCCCTTCGGGCAGCGCGCTGATGCGGCGCACTTCGGGCGAATCGAGCCACGCGCGCGACGTCGCGCAGTCGACGAACATGTCGGTCGCGTCCTCGCCCCAGAACAGGTCGCCGTCGAGCGCGAAGGTCGGCACGCCGAACACGTTCTCGGCGATCGCGCGATCCGTGTTCGCGCGCAGCGCGTCCTTGACCGGCTGAGCCTCGACGGCCGTCACGCCTTCCGGAAAGCCGACCGCTTCGCACAGCGCGGCGAAGCCTGCGGGCGTCGACACGTCCTGGCCGTCGCGCCAGATATGCCGGAAGATCCGCCGGATCGCGTCGCGCGAGCTGCCCATCGCGATCGCGAGACGCAGCGGCTTGATCGGGTTGAACGGGTGCGCGGGCGGCATCCGGAACGCAATGCCCAGCTTGTCCGCCCGGTATTGCGCATGCCGATAGGTGAACACGCGCTTGGCCGCGATTTCCGCCGGCGCTTTCTGGCCCCAGTGCGCGAGCAGCGCGCCGAGCACGATTGGCCGAGGCTCGAACGCGGCGGCGGGCGGCAACCGGTCGAACTGTTCCTGCTGCAGATAGGCGAACGGCGAAACGAAATCGAAATACCAGCTGGCGGTGCGCGCGGCGTTCATCGCGGGGGTCTCCTCGGGCGGGTCCGGTGGTCGGTTGCACGCATGGTGCGTCGCCTGAGAACGGCGCGCTGCGCGCATCGGCGGCCAGTGTCGCATGCGGCCGTCTTTCGCGCTGCCGTATCGCGTGCCGCGCGCAACCGGCTCCCTACGACCGGGCGGCGTCGTCTGCCGACGATGCGAGCCGCGCGAGACTGTCGCGCACGGCCGGCGCGTCGTAGCGCGCGCCCGCGCCGCCGAGTGCGACGGTCGCCTTTTGCGCGAGCGGCAGCAGCATCGCGAGCGCCGCCGTCATCGCCGGCGCGGCGGCGAGCCGCGACTTCGGGCCTGATACCGTTAGCGCACCGACGCATTCGCCGGCCGCGCCGAACACGGGCACGGAAGCCGACGCCGTTTCCGGGTCGCGCTCGCCGTACGACGCGGCCCACAGCTGTTCGCGCACGTCGTTCCAGCGGGCGTCCTGCGTGTCGGTGAAGGCCAGCAGCACCTTCCCGGATGCGCCCTGGCCGACCGGAAACTCCTCGCCGACGCGGATCGACACGCGTACCGCCCGTGCGGGCTCGACGCGATACAGCACGGAGCGCACGTCGCCCTGGCGCACATAGAACGATGCCGTTTCCCCGAGTTCGCGGCTCAGCGTCTCGAGCAGCGGCTCGACCACCGGGCCGACGCGGAACGAACGCTGGTACAGCGCGGCGAGCCGCTGCGGCTCGTGCCCGATCGCGTACTGGCCGTCGTCGAGCTTGCGCATGAAGCCGCCATGCTCGAGCGCCGCGAGCAGACGCAGGATCGTGCTCTTGTACAGCCCGGTGCGGCGCGACAACTCGGCGAGCGACAGCCGGTCGTCGGTCTGGCCGAACGCACGGAGGATCGCGAACGCGCGGTCGAGCACCGCGACGCCGCTGGACGCCTCTTCCGTCGCCGGATCGGCTGCGTCGCCGGCGTGATCTGCTGGATTCCTGGGCACGGCCTGATTCCTTCGAATGATGGTCGGCGGACTATATCGTTCTATCTGACAGAACTCAAGTTCCAGAAAAACGCGATTCCACGGGTATACCCCGCTTATCGCCCATTCGACACACGCTTAAAGTTCTGTCAAACAGAACTATGTTCTTTCAGATAGAACGATGGGATATCGAATGAAGGTTTCAGAAAACTCGAAGGTGTTGGTCAGCGAGGTCGGCCCGCGCGACGGGCTGCAGAGCATCAAGACCGTGATGCCGACGGCCGCCAAGCTGCGCTGGATCACCGCGCTGGCCGCGGCCGGCCTGCGCGAGATCGAGGTCGGGTCGTTTGTGCCGGCCACGCTGTTGCCGCAGATGGCCGACGTGCGCGAAGTCGTCGCGCACGCGCTCGCGATTCCCGGGCTGCACGTCGCCGCGCTCGCGCCGAACCTGCGCGGCGCCGAGGGTGCGTTCGACGCGGGCGTGCACAAGCTGACGCTGCCGGTCTCGGTGACGCAAGCGCATTCGCTGGCCAACATCCGCAAGACGCCCGCGCAGATGATCGACGAGGTGCGCGCGATCGTCGCGCTGCGCGACGCGCGGTTTCCGTCGGTGCAGATCGAGGCCGGCGTGTCGGTGGCGTTCGGTTGCACGATTGCCGGCGCGGTCTCCGACGACGAGACGATCGCGATGGCCGTCGCGATGGCCGAATGCGGCGTCGACGAAATCGGCCTGTCCGACACCAGCGGTTATGCGAATCCCGCGCAGGTGCGCCGGCTGTTCACGCGGCTGCAACGCGAAGTCGGCGACAGGGCCGGCGGCGCGCATTTCCACAACACGCGCGGGCAGGGGCTCGCGAACGTCGTCGCGGCGCTCGACGTGGGCGTGACGACGATCGACGCGAGCCAAGGCGGCCTGGGCGGCTGCCCGTATGCGCCGGGCGCCACCGGCAACATCGTCACCGAGGATCTCGTGTTCCTGCTCGAGGCGATGGGCGTCGACACGGGCGTCGACGTCGACGCACTGCTCGCCGCGCGCGCGATCCTGCATGCGGCGCTGCCGTCCGACGCGCTGTACGGCCACGTGCCGGACGCCGGGCTGCCGAAGGGCTTTCGCTATGCGGATGGCCGCGTGCCCGCGGCCGCGCAGCCGGAAGGATGCGTGGCGGGAGTCGCACGATGAACGATCGGCAACCGGCTTCCGCACTGCCGTACGCAGGCGTGCGCGTGATCGAGATGACGCACATGGTGATGGGCCCGACGTGCGGGATGCTGCTCGCGGATCTCGGCGCGGAAGTGATCAAGATCGAGCCGATCGCGGGCGACAGCACGCGGGCGCTGCGCGGGTCCGGCGCGGGCTTCTTCGGGATGTTCAACCGCAACAAGAAGAGCGTCGCGGTCGACGTGAAGGATCCGCGCGGGCTGGAGATCGTGCGGCGGCTCGTCGCGACGGCGGACGTCTTCAGCGAGAACTTCAAGAGCGGCACGATGGACCGGCTCGGGCTCGGCTACCCGCAGCTGGACGCGCTGAATCCGCGGCTCGTGTACGTGTCGCACAAGGGCTTCCTGCCGGGGCCGTACGAGCATCGCACCGCGCTCGACGAGGTCGTGCAGATGATGGGCGGCCTCGCGTACATGACGGGCCCCGAAGGGCGGCCGCTGCGTGCGGGCGCGAGCGTGAACGACATCATGGGCGGCATGTTCGGCGCGATCGGCGCGATGGCCGCGCTCGCGCAGCGCGAGCGCACGGGCCGCGGCCAGCAGGTGCAGAGTTCGCTGTTCGAGAACAACGTGTTTCTCGTCGCGCAGCACATGATGCAGTTCGCGGTGACGGGGCAGGCCGCGTCGCCGATGCCGAGCCGGATTTCCGCGTGGGCCGTCTACGACGTGTTCTCCGTCAAGGATGACGAACAGATTTTTCTGGCGGTCGTGTCGGATACGCAGTGGGCGCTGTTCTGCGATGCGTTCGGCCTCGCCGCGCTGAAGGACGACCCGCGCCTCGCGACCAACAACCTGCGTGTGCAGGCGCGCGAATGGCTGTTGCCGGAACTACGTTCGCGGCTCGCGCCGTACTCGGCCGCGGAGATCGGCGCGATCTTCGAATCGACCGGCCTGCCGTATGCGCCGATCACGAAGCCGCAGGACCTGTTCGACGATCCGCATCTGCTCGCCACGGGCGGCCTCGAAGCCGTGACGCTGCCAGCCGACGCGAGCAGCGCCGGGCGGCCGATCGACACGCGCACCGCGCTGCTGCCGCTGACGCTCGCGGGCGAACGCCTGCGGCTGCGCTCGGCGCCGCCTGCGCTCGGCCAGGACACGTGCGCGCTGCTCGGCGAGCTCGGCTACACGCCGGACGACGCGCGTGCGCTGATCGATGCCGGCGTCGTCGCGGGGCGGTACGGCGCGGACGTCGCCGTGCACGGCGACGGACCGGGCGGTGCGCCGTCGGCGAACGAAGTGGCGAGCGCGTAGCGCAGCCGCGATTCATCGAACGAACAAAGGCGTCCCGGCCGCGCGCCGCGCGGCAGAGGATCGCCGCATCCACGGAGACAACCATGACATCCGCTTCCCCGGCGCTGGCCGCCGATCGCGACACCGACGCGTCGATCGAGCAACGCGCGGTGCGCAAGGCCGCGTGGCGCTTCATCCCGCTGCTCGCGCTCGCGTACTTCTTCAACTATCTGGATCGCACGAGCGTCGGGTTCGCCGCGCTCACGATGAACCGCGATCTCGGGCTGACGGCGACGCAGTTCGGCTGGGGCGCGGGGATCATGTTTGCCGGCTACTGCGTGTTCGAAGTGCCGAGCAATCTCGCGCTGTACCGCTTCGGCGCACGTCGCTGGCTCGCCCGCATCATGATCACGTGGGGGCTGATGGCGGCCGCGACCGCGCTCGCGACCGGGCCGACGAGTTTCTACGCAATCCGGCTGCTGCTCGGCATCGGCGAGGCTGGATTCTTTCCCGGCGTGATCTTCTTCCTCGCCGTGTGGTTTCCGGCGAGCTACCGCACGCGCGTGCTCGCGTGGTTCACCGTGTCGACGCCGCTGTCGTCGCTGATCGGCGGCCCGCTGTCGACGTGGCTGCTGCAGCTCGACGGCACGCTCGGGCTCGCCGGCTGGAAGTGGATGTTCATCGTCGAAGGGCTGCCCGCGTGCGCACTTGGTTTCCTTGTGCTGAAGCTGCTGTCCGATTCGCCGGCGAATGCCGCGTGGCTGTCGGACGACGAACGTGCCGCGCTGCAGCGCGCGTTCGAGCGCGACGGCGCGGCGGCCGGCCGCAAGAAGCGCTTCGGCGTCGCGCTGCGCGACGTGCGCGTGTACGTGCTCGCGCTGATCTCGTTCGGCTTCACGATGGGCTCGTACGGGATCGGCATCTGGTTGCCGCAAATGCTGAAGGCGCACGGGATGTCGACGATGCAGACCGGCTGGCTGTCCGCGGTGCCTTACTTCTTCGCGACGATTGCGCTGCTGTGGTGGGCGAAGCGGGTGGACCGTCGCGGCGGCCCGATCGCGAACCTGGCGATCGGCTTGTTCATCGGCGCGGTGGCGCTCGGCGTGTCGACGCATTTCCTGACGCTCGGGCCGGCGCTCGTCGGCATCACGCTCGCGCTGATCGGCACGATTGCCGGCCGCACGATCTTCTACACGCTGCCGTCGCGCTTCCTGTCCGGCCAGGCCGCGGCCGGCGGGCTGGCGCTGATCAATTCGATCGGCGCGCTCGGTGGCTTCGCGGGCCCCTATCTCGTCGGCTACCTGAAGGACAGCTTCGGCACCTTCACGGCCGGGATGCTCGGCCTCGCGATCGTGCTGGCGATCACGACGCTGCTCACGCTGTCGCTGTATGCATTCGACCGGAGCGAATGACATGACTTTTTCGATCACGCGGCGCCGGTTGATCGGCGCGGCCGCCGCATCGTTCGCGCTGCCTGCGTTTGCCGACACGGCGGCCCATGATGGAGCTTCACGCATGACGCAAAGCAACTACCTCGCGGTTCGTCCCGACTGGCTCGCGTCGGCGCTCGAACCCGCGCTCGAGCCCGACCTGCCGATCATCGATGCGCATCATCACTTCTATGAACGGCCGGGCTGGATCTACCTGCTCGACGACTATCTGCAGGACGCGCGCTCGGGTCACAACATCCAGGCGTCCGTCTACATGCAGGCGCAGACGCGTTATCACGATTCGGGCCCGGCCGAACTGAAGCCGGTGGGCGAGACGGCCTATGTCGCCGGCGTGACCGAGCCGCTGCAGCACGGCCCGGTGGCCGTCGCGAAGGGCATCGTCGGTCACGCGGACCTGCGGCTCGGCGAACGCGTGCGCGACGTGCTGGAAGCGCATGTCGAAGCCGGGCGCGGACGGTTTCGCGGCGTGCGGCACCTGAGCACGTGGGATGCCGATCCGACGCTCGCCAATCCGCTGTCGGCGGTGCCGCGCGGGATGCTGCTCGATTCCGCGTACCGGGCCGGCGTCGCGCAGCTCGCGCCGCTCGGGCTGTCGTACGACGCGTGGCTGTTCTTCCCGCAGTTGCCCGAATTGTTCGAACTCGCGAAAGCGAACCCCGACACGCGGATCATCGTCAATCATTGCGGCGGCGTCGTGCGGATCGGCAGCTATGCGGACAAGCGACCGGAGGTGTTCGCGCGCTGGTCGGCGTCGATGCGCACGCTCGCGCAATTGCCGAACGTGTACGTGAAGGTCGGCGGCCTCGGGATGCGCATCAACGGGTTCGATTTCGAGAAAGGCGCGAAGCCGCCGTCGTCGACGCAGCTCGCCGACGCGTGGAAGCCGTGGATGATGACCTGCATCGACGCGTTCGGTCCCGGGCGCTGCATGTTCGAGGGCAATTTCCCGGTCGACAAGGGCTCGTATTCGTTCGTGAACGGCTGGAACGCGTTCAAGCGGCTGACCGCGCAGGCCGGCGCGGACGAGCGCGACGCGCTGTTTCGCGGCACGGTCACGCGCGCGTACCGGCTCGGCTGACGCGCATGCGCGGCGTCAACCGGCTTCCACCAGCGCCGCGAGCCGCGCCAGCGCCATCTGCCAGCCGGTCTCGTTGTCGGCGGCCGGCACGCCGGGCGGTACGCCGTCGTGCACCGCGTCCACGCGCGTGCCGCCCGCCTCGTCGGACAGCGTGATCGTGATCGTCATCGCGCCGCGCAGCATCGGGTCGTTGGTTTCGAATACATCGATCTCGACGATCCGCTCGTCGGGCACGAGCGTGACGAAGCGGCCGTGATAGGTGTCGGTGTGCGCGGTCGTCTTGCCGGCGCCGCCCGACGGCGCGTCGTAGCTCAGCGACACGCGCAGCGCGCCGCCTTCGCGCGTGTCGTACGCGTGCACGCGGCACGTCATGCCGTCGGGCACTTTCCATTGCTCGACCGCGTGCGGGTCGAGCAGCGCGCGGTAGACCCGCCCGCGCGGCGCGTTCAGGTGCCGGCTGACCCGGGTCGAGTGCGTGTGCGTGTGCAACATGTCGCCTCCCGCGAAGCGTGCGAGACGGTGCACGCCGGCGCCCGACGTGTCGTCATGCTTCCTTCAGGAATCCTAGGCGCGAGCGCGGCGGCATGCAATGACCGCACGCGCAGCGGCGTTCAGCGCAGGGTGGCGGCGAACGCGTCGAGCTGCGTGATGCAGGTGTTCCAGCCCTCGAAAAAGCCGAGCGCTTCGTGGCGCTCGCGCGTCGCGGCGTCGGGATGCATCACGCGCGCCTCGTAGCGGCTGCCCGCGTCGTCGTCGGCCATCGTGACGATCGCCGTGAAGCCCAGCCACGGCGTCTGCGGCCGCCAGCCGCCCGCGAGCATCGACGTGAACGCGATGTGCGATTCCGGCACGATGTCGAGGAAGCAGCCGGGGTTGTCGCTCGTGCCGCCGTCGGGGCCGCGCATGAACGTATGGAAAGCGCCGCCCGGCCGCAGATCGAATGCGCGCACCTCGGTGGTCCATGGTTTCGGGCACCACCATTCCTTCAGCAGTTCCGGGTCGGTCCAGGCGCGCCACAGCGCGTGGCGTGGTGCGCGCAGCGTGCGCGTGATGACGAGATCGTGGGCTTCAGCGGGGTCGACGTGGCTGGCTGACATCTTGCTCCTCCTGGTGACGGCGTTCGACGAATTCGACGAGACGATCGGATCGCGCTTCCCACTGCGCGCGCTGCGCGGCGAGCCATGCCTCGGCCTCGGTCAGCCGGCTGCCGACCAGCGCGCAGGTGCGCGAGCGGCCGGTTTTCCGGGTCTCCACGAGGCCGCTGCGCTCGAGCACGGCGACATGCTTCATGAACGACGGCAGCGCCATGTCGAACGGCGCGGCCAGCGCGGAGACGGTCCGCTCGCCATGGCCGAGCGCGCTGACGATCGCGCAGCGCGTCGGATCGGCGAGCGCATGGAACACGTCGCTGATGTGGAGGGGAAGGTTATCCATTCGGCTAAGTGTAGGCGATGTCGACGCCGGTGCAACGACAATTTTCGTCGCGTACGATGATGGGGCGGTAACGCGCGCCGACCGGGCACGGCGTTGCCGGGCGTCTGTCGCGGGCCGCCGTGGTGCGCGCCTCGACACCCGGCCGGCGTTCGTTCCGATCCCGCCCCATGCCGAACCCGCGCGTGCGGCCCACCTGACTACCTGATTACCGGAGATGGCATGACCGAACCTGTTACCGTCCGTCGCGTCGGCGCGAGCGAAGCGATGGCCTGTGTCGATGCGCTGGCCGACGTGCTGATCGATTGCGTCGAAGGCGGCGCATCCGTCAGCTTCATGCTGCCGATCGAGCGGGCGACCGCCGTCGCGTTCTGGACGCGCGTGGCCGAAGGCGTCGCGAACGACGAGCGCATCCTGCTCGTCGCCGAGGACGGGGCCGGGCGGATCGTCGGCACCGTGCAGGTCGTGACCGCGCAGCCCGAGAACCAGCCGCACCGCGCGGACATCGCGAAGATGCTCGTGTCGCGGCACGCGCGCCGGCAGGGCGTCGCCGCGCGCCTGATGGCCGCGGCCGAAGCGGCCGCGCGCGACGCCGGCAAGACCGTGCTCGTGCTCGACACGGTGACGGGCGGCGACGCCGAACGGCTGTACGAACGGGCCGGCTGGCAGCGCGTCGGCATCGTGCCGAACTACGCGCTGATGCCCGACGGCGCGCTGTGCGCGACGACGTATTTCCACAAGCAGCTCGCGTAACGGCATCCGTCAAACCGCTGCCTCGATGAAACGCTCCCATGTCGCTTTCGCCCTCACGGGCCTGCTGGTCGCGCTGCCGATTGCCGCGTATGCGCTCGTCAAGCCGCTGCGCGTCATCGCGCCCGCGCTGATTCCCGGCGTGTCGTGCCCGAGCGCCGACATCTGCACGGACGATGCCGCGAAGCTCGACGACGCACGGCAGCTCTATCGCGACGGCTACGCGCGCGCGGCCGCGGCCGTCGGCGCGTTCCGGGCTTCGCCGCGCGTCGTGTTCTGCTCGACGCGCGCGTGCGCCGATGCGTTCGGCCTCGGCTCGCGCGCAGCGCTGGCGCTCGGCGATTTCGGCGTGGCGATCGCACCGCGCGGCTGGCAGACCTACTTTCTCGCGCACGAGCTGATCCATCACCGGCAGGCGGAAGTGCTCGGCAACGTCGCGGTCGTGACGAAGCCGCGTTGGCTGATCGAAGGAATGGCGTATGCGCTCAGCGACGATCCGCGTCATCCGCTCGCGCAACCGTTCGAATCCTGGCGCACGCAGTTCGCCGCGTGGAATGCGGCGCGCGGCGCGCAGCCGCTGTGGGACGCCGCGCGGGTGGTGGAATAGCGGGAATGACGGCAATGACGATCGCGCGCGACCGGCCCCGCCATGCCGCTACGCCGGCACGGTCGGATCGTCCGGCTGCCCCACGAGCGTGCGCCGCCCCGCGTCGAGAATCTCGTCGGCCAGCGCCGGATCGGTGCCGGCAATCGCGCGCGACAGCACGAGCGCGCCGATCATCTGGCTGAAGACGGCGAGCGCGTCGCGGCGCGCGTCTGCCGAGCCTTCGGCGGCCAACGTCCGCTCCAGCCGGTCGAGATAGCCGGCGACGCCGCGCGTGTAGCAGGCGCGCGCCGCGTCGGTCAGCCGCGGCGCATCGCCCGCGAACCCCGACAGCGGGCAGCCGCCTTCGACGTTGTCGCGATGCGCGGTCGACAGGTAGGCTGTCACTTGCTTCGCGACGCTGCCGGCACTCGGCGAATCCGCGCGGTCCTGCATGGCTTTCTCCATCACCGCGGCGACCAGCGCATGTTTCGATTTGAAATGGTTGTAGAAGCCGCCCTGCGTGAAGCCGGCTTCCTTCATCAGTTCCGTCAGCCCGACGGCCTCGACGCCGCGCACGCGAAACAGCCGCTCGGCGGCCGCGACGATCGCGTTGCGGTTTTCCGCGGCCTGTTGTCTCGAGACGCCCATCGATCCCTCCCTCTTTCCCGCAATTGCGTCGATTGAAAAACACAATGGTGATCACCATTGACGTGTCGACCTCGCGCTGGCACCATGCTTCGCAAAGACGATGGTGATCGACATTGAGATTCAAGTGTAGCCGACTTCGCGGACGAAGCGAAGCAACCCGGCGCAGCATGGATCGAAGTCGGTCGGCGTCCAGGGTGCGGCGAGGCGCGGGCGGCGGGACGGCCCGGCTGGCGGCACCGGCGGTGCAACGGTTCGGTACGCGATGGCAGCGTGGTTTTTCACCGGATTCCGGGCGTGTGGCGAACCGGCGCGCACGGGATTCAATCTCCGAAAGGAAGGGTCATGAAGATCGAAGGTGCAGTCGTTTTCATCACGGGCGCGAACCGCGGGCTTGGCCTCGAGTTCGCGAAGCAGGCGCTCGAGCGGGGTGCGCGCAAGGTCTATGCGGGCGCACGCGATCCGGCCAGCGTGACGCTGCCGGGCGTCGTGCCCGTGAAGCTCGACGTGACCGATCCGGCGGCGGTCGCCGCGGCCGCCGAGGCGGCGCGGGACGTCACGCTGCTGATCAACAACGCCGGCATCGCGCGGCTCGGCAGCCTGACCGACGACGGCGCGGTCGATGCATTGCGCGCACACCTGGAGACCAACGTGTTCGGGATGCTGGCGATGTCGCGCGCATTCGCGGGAACGCTCGCGGCCCACGGCGGCGGCGCGATCCTGAACATCCTGTCGGTCGCGAGCTGGACGAACCGGCCGATCCTGTCGGCCTACGGCGTATCGAAATCGGCCGCATGGGCGCTGACCAACGGGCTGCGCCATTCGCTGCGCGAGCAGCGCACGCGGGTGATCGGGCTGCATGCCGGCTTCATCGATACCGACCTGACGGCCGGCCTCGACGTGCCGAAAGCGACGCCGGCCGACGTCGTGCGCCAGGCGTACGACGCCATCGAGGCAGGGGCGGAGGAAGTGTCGACCGACGAGTTCACGCGGCAGGTGAAGGCCACGCTGTCGTCGGGCGTCTATCTGGAAGAACCGGCGCCGCGTTGACGGTGCCGGTCGTGCGAATCCGCCACCCCGCGCCGAGAGCGCGGCGGCGGCGGATCGACCCGTCAGACCGTCGTGTCGATGATGCCCGGGATCTTCACGTCCGGGTTCACGTCCGCGTCATAGTCGACGCCGGCGATCTCGAAGCCGAACAGGCGCAGGAACTCGGTCTTGTAGCCCGCGAAGTCGGTCATCTCGTACAGGTTCTCGTTCGTCACCTTGTCCCACATCGCGACGACCTTCGCCTGCACCTGCGGATCGAGCTCCTTGTAGTCCGCGCGCAGGCGGCCTTCTGCGTCGACGTGCGGCGTCGCGCCGTACAGGCTGTCCTTCAGGAGCCCGTACACCTGCTCGATGCAGCCTTCGTGCGTGCCCGTTTCCTTCATCACCTTGAACAGCAGCGACAGGTACAGCGGCATCATCGGGATCGCCGAGCTGGCCTGCGTGACGACGGCCTTCAGCACCGACACGCGCGCATCGCCGCCGTGCGCGGCCAGCTTGTCGCGGATCGACAGCACCTTCTTGTCGAGATCCTTCTTCGCTTCGCCGATCGAGCCGTTCCAGTAGATGTCGTGCGTGATCTGCTCGCCGAGGTACGTGAACGCGGTGGTCTTCGCGCCGTCGGCCAGCACGCCGGCGTCGGCCAGCGCGTCGATCCACATCTGCCAGTCCTCGCCGCCCATCACCGCGACGGTGCCGTCGATCTCTTCCTGCGTCGCCGGCTCGAGCGACACTTCGCGGATCACTTCCTTGTCGGTGTCGAGCCCGCGGAACGTGACGGCCTTGCCGACCGGCTTGAGCGTCGAGCTGATGGTTTCGCCCGTCTTCGGGTGCGTGCGGCGCGGCGCGGCGAGGCTGTAGACGACCAGGTCGACCTTGCCGAGATCCTGCTTGATGGTATCGATCGTGACCTGCTTGACCTTGTCGGAGAATGCGTCGCCGTTGATGCTGCGCGCATACAGCCCCTTTTCGGCGGCGAATTTCTCGAACGCGGCGCTGTTGTACCAGCCGGCCGTGCCGGGCTTCGTTTCGCTGCCGGCGCGCTCGAAGAACACGCCGAGCGTGTCCGCGCCCGAGCCGAATGCGGCCGAGATCCGGGCGGCGAGGCCGTAGCCGGTCGACGCGCCGATCACGAGCACCTTTTTCGGGCCGTTGGCGATCGGGCCGTGCGAAGTCACGTAATCGATCTGTTCCTTGACGTTGGCTTCGCAGCCGACCGGATGAGTCGTCACGCAGATGAAGCCACGCACGCGCGGTTTGATGATCATGGGAGAACCTCTAGTCAGAAAGGCGGGGACGGCCTGAAATCGGAAAAATCCCGCGCATTGTAAAGGAAGCGGCCGATCGCGGGCGGGCACGGACGGCAGGCGTCGGATCGCCCGGTTATTTCTCTCTTGACAGAAATAACTGAAATAACTAAATTCCCCACCATGGAACTCACACCGATTGCCGAACGATTCATTCTCCACTGGGGCGAAATGGGCTCGCGGTGGGGCGTCAACCGTACTGTGTCGCAGATTCACGCGCTGCTCTACCTGGCCGGACGGCCGGTTGCGGCCGACGAGATCGCCGAGACGCTCAACGTCGCACGCTCCAACGTCAGCACGAGCCTGAAGGAGCTGCAGGCGTGGCGGCTCGCGAAGGTCGTGCACGTGCTGGGCGATCGCCGCGACCACTTCGAGACGTCGACCGACATCTGGGAGTTGTTCAAGCTGATCGTCGAAGGGCGACGGCAGCGCGAGATCGAGCCGACGCTCACGGTGCTGCGCGATTGCCTGACGAATCCGGACATCGCGAACGAGAGCCGCGAGACCGAGCAGCGCATTCGCGACACGCTGCAGTTCGTCGAGACGCTCACGACCTGGTCCGACGAAATGCTGCGGCTCAAGCCCGATACGCTGATGAAGGCGCTCGGCATCGGCGCGAAGATCAGCCAGACGGTCAGGCGCAAGCCGTCGAAGTAAGCGGTAACGGCGGAGCGGGCACGCAGCCCGCTTTTTTCGGGGTTGATATTTCTGTCTGTACAGAAATAACTGTAAATATAGGATGAGCATGAACGCAGTCTTGCCGTCTACCTCCCCGCCCGATCGCACCGGCGCACGCGGCATGACCGTGCTCGTCTGCGGCGCGAACGGCTTCATCGGGCAGGCGCTGTGCGCGCGGCTCGAAGCCGGCGGGCATCGCGTGTTGCGCGGCGTGCGCCGCGCGGCCGGCCCGCACGACGTCGCGATCGACTTCGCGCAGGACGTCGATCCGCAAGCGTGGCTCGCACGGCTGAAGGGCGTCGACGTGGTGATCAACGCGGTCGGCATGCTGGCCGATCGACGCGGCGCGACGCTCGATGCCGTGCATCGCGCCGCGCCGTGCGCGCTCTTTACCGCGTGCTGCCTGGCCGGCGTGCGGCGCGTGATCCAGATCTCGGCGCTCGGCGTCGAACGCGGCGATACGCGGTACTTCGCGAGCAAGCGTGCAGCCGACCGTTTCCTTCAGACGCTGCCGATCGACTTCCGCATCGTGCGCCCCGCGCTCGTCTACGGGGCGGCCGGCGCGTCCGCGCGGTTTTTCCGGATGCTCGCGAGCCTGCCCGTGCACATGTTGCCGGCGGGCGGCCATCAACGGCTGCGCCCGGTGCATGTCGACGATCTCGCCGAAGTCGTGGCGCGGCTCGTCGTACAGCCGGGCGATTCGCGGGCGGCCGACAGCCGGGTGATCGACGTGGTCGGCAGCGACGAAGTCGAATACCGCGAGATGCTGGCCGGCTACCGCGCCGCGCTCGGATTTCCGCCGGCGGCCCGCGTGACGCTGCCGGGCCCGCTGGTCGGCGCGGCGGCCGCACTGCTCGGCACGCTGCCGGGGGCGATGCTGACGCGCGACACGTGGGCGATGCTGCGCGGCGGCAACACCGGCGACCCGACGGCCGTCACGGCTGTGCTGGGCCGGCCGCCGCGCGGCCTCGGCAGCTTCATCGGCGCGGAAGCCGGCGCATTGCGCCGCGACGCGCTCGCGATGTGGCGGCGCCCGGTGCTGGTGGGCGCGCTCGCGATCGTGTGGATCTGGACGGCGATCGCGAGCGCGTTCATCCATCCGCTGCACGCGAGCCTCGCGCTGCTGGCGCCTGCGCACCTGACGGGCCTGCCCGCGCTGATTGCGCTTTACGCGGCCAGCGCGCTGGATTTCGCGTTCGGCATCGCGACCGTCGTTGCGCCGTCGCGGCGCCTGTGGGCCGCGCAGGCGGCGCTGATCGTCGCGTACTCGGCGGTCATCGCGGTCACGATGCCGGGCCTGCTGGCCGAACCGTTCGGCCCCGTGCTCAAGAACGTGCCGATCCTCGCCATCCTGTTGATCCTCTATTCAGAAGAAGAACACGCATGAATACCTATCTCGTCATCAAGGCGCTTCATATCCTGTCTTCGGTGCTGCTGGTCGGCACGGGGTTCGGCACCGCGTTCTACCTGTTCTTCGCGAACCGCACGCGGTCGGTGCCCGCGATCGCGGCCGTGTCGCGGCTCGTCGTGCGCGCGGACTGGTGGTTCACGACGCCGGCCGTGATCTTCCAGCCGGCATCCGGGCTGTGGCTCGCGCACACGGCCGGCTGGCCGTGGCATACGCCGTGGCTGCTCGCGTCGATCGTGCTGTATGCGGTCGCCGGTGTGTGCTGGCTGCCGGTCGTGTGGCTGCAGCTCGAACTTGCATCGATGGCGAAGCTCGCGCACGCGAACGGCGATGCCGCGTTGCCCGAGCGCTACTGGCGCTATGCGAAGCGCTGGGAACTGCTCGGTTATCCGGCGTTCTTCGCGATGCTGACCGTGTATTTCCTGATGGTGGTCAAGCCGATGTAAGTCTGTCGCCGTCGCGCGGGAGCGGCGGCGTACGCGGGACAGCAGTCAATCGATCGATTCATGATGCTTGCAATAACAAGCAGGAGTGCGAAGCATGGGATCAAGTGAAATGGTTCTCCACTTCGATGGGCGATGTCCGCTCACCCCGCGCCGCATCGTCGTGCGCTGGATGTACGCAGCCGCGATCGCGCACCTGCTGGTCGGCGCAGCCGCTCCGTGGATCGCCGGCGCATCTTGGCTCGACGCGTATCACCGCGACATCGAGTGGCATTTCTGGACGGGAGCCGCGCCCGAAGCCGCGCGCGCCCAGCAGGTCTGGTGGATGTCGCTGCTCGGCGCGACGGTGCAGTGCGCGTCGGTCTGGATGCTCGCGCTCGTCCATCTCGGCAACCGGCTGCGGAAACGGGAAGTGTGGGGCTGGCTGCTGGCCGGCCTGTCGGTCTGGGCGCCGCAGGACATGCTGTTGTCGTGGCAGGCGCAGGTGTGGAGTCACGTGGCGATCGACGTTGCCGCACTCGTCGCGATGGCGCCGCCGCTCGTCTGGCTTTGGAGGAGGGATACCGCATGAACACGTTGCCTGCTTTCGACTGGGCGCTCAACCTGCTGATCGTGCAGGGCGCGATGGGCGCATTCGACACGCTTTATCACCACGAACTCACGCAGGACCTGCCGCATAGCCCGCGCGCGCGGCTCGAGCTGGCGATTCATGCGGTGCGATCCGTGCTGTACGGCCTCGTGTTCGCGTCGATCGCGAACGTCGCGTTTCACGGCGCGTGGGTCGCGGCGCTCGCGACGGTCGTGCTCGTCGAAGTGGTGCTGACGTTGTGGGATTTCGTCGTCGAGGACCAGAGCCGCAAGCTGCCGGCGACCGAGCGCGTGCTGCATACGCTGCTGGCCGTCAACGGCGGCGCGCTGTTCGGAATGGTCGCGATGCAGCTCGCCGTGTGGGCGCACGAACCGACCGCGCTGCACGCGATCGACGTCGGCTGGCGTGGCTGGTTGCTCAGCCTGTTCGCCGTCGGCGTGACGCTGTCGGGCGTACGCGACGGGATCGCAGCATACCGCATCGCGCCACGCGCGCCGGCCGCCAACCCGTTCGCCCGGCAGCGGCCGGGCAACGTACTCGTTACTGGCGGGACCGGCTTCATCGGCGAAACGCTCGTGAACCAGTTGCTCGATGCCGGGCATACGGTCACGTTGCTGGCACGCGATCCGTTGTGCGCGGCTTACCTGTTTCAAGGCCGCGTGCGCAGCGTGACGTCGGTCGAGCAGCTGCAGCCGCACGAGCGCTTCGACACGGTGATCAATCTCGCCGGCGCGCCGGTGCTGGGCGCACGCTGGAGCAAGCGCCGGCGGGCGCTGCTGCTCGCCAGCCGCGTCGGCGTCACGCAGGCGCTGATGCGCTGGGTGGAAACCGCCGAGGTCAAGCCGCGCACGTGGATCCAGGCGTCCGCGATCGGCTACTACGGCGTGCGGCCGGGCGACGAACGGCTCGACGAGGGCAGCAGTACCGGCGCCGGCTTCATGTCCGAGCTGTGCCAGCAGTGGGAGGCGGCCGTGCAACCGCTCGAGCGCCACGGCGTGCGCGCGGTGGTGCTGCGGCTGGGCATCGTGTTCGGCCCGGGCGGCGCGTTGCGCCCGATGCTGCTGCCGCATTACGTCGGGCTGGGCGGCCGATTCGGCGACGGCGCGCAGGTGATGAGCTGGATTCACCGCGACGACGTGCTGCGGATCGTCGCGCGAGCGATGTCCAATGCGGTGATGCATGGCGTCTACAACGCGGTCGCACCGGTGCCGCTGACCCAGCGCGCGTTCGTGCAGGTCGTGACGAAGGTGCTGCGCCGTCCGGCGTTCCTGCACGTGCCGGCCGCACCGCTGCGCGCCGCGATGGGCGAGATGGCCGAGCTGCTGCTGGACGGGCAGCGCGTGGTGCCGGCACGGCTGCATCAGGACGGATTCATGTTCCGGTTCCCGACGGCCGAGCACGCGCTGCGCGACCTGACGAACCGGCCGCACACCGATTTCGCGCCCGCGGTCTGCCGTTTCCCGCGAGGTCGTGTATAAATTCGGCGTGAACGCGTTCGGCGTGTGCCGTGCGCGCCGAACGCTCCGCACCCGACCTCACAAGGAGACTGCATGCTGCACGTCCTCGGCAAGATTCCGTCCATCAACGTCCGCAAGGTGCTGTGGTTGTGCACCGAACTGAACCTGCCGTTCGAACAGGAAGACTGGGGCGCGGGCTTCCGCACGACCCACGATCCGGCCTATCTCGCGCTGAATCCGAACGCGCTCGTGCCCGTCATCAAGGATGACGATTTCGTGTTGTGGGAATCGAACACGATCATCCGCTACCTCGCGAACCGCTACGGCGGCGATGCGCTGTATCCGGCCGAGCCGCAGGCGCGTGCGCGCGTCGACCAGTGGATCGACTGGCAGGGCTCGGACCTGAACCGCTCGTGGGTCGGCGCATTCCTCGGCCTCGTGCGCAAGTCGCCCGACCATCAGGATCCGGACGCTATCGCACGGTCGATCGCGGGCTGGACGACGCACATGCGCGTGCTGAACGCGCAGCTCGACAAGACCGGCGCGTACGTGGCCGGCAACACGTTCACGCTCGCGGATATCCCGATCGGTTTGTCGGTGAACCGCTGGTTCGGCACGCCGTTCGAGCATCCGGACCTGCCGGCGGTGTCGCGCTACATCGAACGCCTCGCGACGCGCGAAGGGTTCAAGCAGTACGGCGGCAGCGCGAATCCGTAATGCAGCGCGGATAGCGCGTGAAGCGGCGGCGTCGTCACGGCCGCCGCCGTAGCGCGTGCGGCGGGCAAGCGCCCGTCGTCACGCACCGGGGGCCGGCACCGCGTCGAGCACGCGCGCGAGAAACGCCTCGTGATTCCACGCGGCTTCCGGCCGCGACAGCCCGAGCCGCACGATCACCAGCTCGCGGCTCGGCACCACGCTCACGAACTGACCTTCATGGCCGACCGCATGAAACGCGTCGACCGGCATCGCGCGCGCATGCGGATCGGGATCGTTGAACGGCTCCGGCACCTTCACCCACAGCTGCGCGCCGAATTCCTGCCGCGTCGACTGCGGCGTCGCGCGCGTCAGGTAATGCACCCAGCCTTCCGGCAGCAGCCGCTGCCCGTTCCACACGCCGTCCTGCAGCAGAAGCTGACCGAAGCGCGCCCAGTCGCGTGCGCTCGCATACAGGTACGACGCGCTGACGAGCGTGCCGGACGCATCGGGCTCGAACACCGCGCTGCGCATCCCGAGCGGCGCGAACAGCGCGCGGCGCGGAAACGCGAGGTAGTCGGCGTCGCTGCCGCCCAGCGCTTCGCGCATCACGCGCGCGACGATCGCGCTCGTGCCGCTCGAGTACGACCACTGTGCGCCGGGCGTCGCGGCAAGCGGCTTCGCCGACGCGAACCGCGCGGTATCGGGCTGCGTGAACAGCATCACCGCGACGTCGGACAGCGGGTCGTCGTAGTCCTCGTTGAATTGCAGGCCGCTCGTCATCCGCAGCAGCGCGTCGAGCGTGATGGCCGCGCGCGGATCGCCGCGGCCGCGCCATTCGGGCAGCAGCGCCGACGCGTCCGGCGACAGCTTGTGCCGCGCGACCAGCGTGCCGACCAGCGCGGCGGTCACGGTTTTCGTCATCGACCAGCCGGGCAGCGGCGTGTCGGCCGTGAAGCCGCGCGCATAGCGTTCGGCGATCACCTGGCCGCGCCACATCACGACGACCGCGCGCGTGCGCCGCGGCCGCGCCGGATCGGGTTCGTCGAACGCGCGGTCGAGCGCGGTCTGCAGCTTGCGTGCGTCGATGCCGGCGGGCGGCATGGCCGGTGCGGGTGGGTCGGGCGGCGCGACCGGCGGATCGGGGAGGGGCGGCAACGCGGCCGGCAAGGTGGCCGCCGCACCGGTCGGGGCCCCGAGTGCGAGCGTGCAGCCGAGCCCGGGTCGGAAGTCGGCTTCGCGTTCGGCGAAGCCGGCGAAGGTCGCCATCGCGCGATGATGGTCGGGATCGAGCGACGGGCGTACCAGTTTCAGCAGCGGATGGACGCCGGCCATGATGTCGACGTCGATCACGGACGCGGCCGGGCGGCCCGACACGAACACGCCCGAGCACAGCGCCTTGGCCGCATAGCCGGTTGCGATCGGCGCGAGCCGGGACAGCATGTAGCCGGTGTAGCCGATAGCGGCCACGAGGGCGAGCGCGACACCGCGCAGAATCAGCTTTTTGAGGGGGATCGTCATGCGCGAGCGTCCTCGGTGGCGTGCCGGCCGGCAACGATCCGGCAGTGTCGCAGGTTCGGGCGATGCGTTGCAATCGCGGCCGCGTGACGCGTGACGACGATCGCATGCAGTCGCGTTGTCGCCTGCTCGACGATTCGGCGCGCGTCGCGCGAGTTGATATCGGGCCGGCCGTCGGCCGATAATCGTCCGGCATTGCTGTCCCAGTCCCACTGTCCAATCGAGATCGGAAAACGCCATGTCCTACGACAACAACAACCCGTTCGCCAAAATCCTGCGCGGCGAACTGCCGTGCGTGAAGGTCGCCGAAGACGACGCGACGCTCGCGATCATGGATCTGATGCCGCAGGCCGACGGTCACGTGCTCGTGATCCCGAAGGAGCCGGCCGCGCAGATCTTCGAGCTGTCCGGCGACGCGGCCGCGGCCGGCATCCGCATGGCGCAGCGCGTCGCGGCGGCGGTGCGCGCGGCGCTCGAGCCGGACGGCGTGTTCATCGGCCAGTTCAACGGCGCGGCAGCCGGCCAGACGGTCCCGCATGTGCATTTCCACGTGATTCCGCGCTGGGAAGGCGCGGAGCTGCGGATGCACGCGCGCGACATCGCCGACGCCGCGACGCTCGAAGCGCTCGCGCAGCGCATTCGTGCCCGCTTCGTGTAACAACCCGTCCGCACCCGGCGCGGCGGCCGTCCACCGGCCGGCCGCTGCGCCGCCAGAGCCTGTTTCAGCGGTCACACCAGGTAACACGTGTAACCGCCCGGGAAACTCGGCCGGCCGGGCCCGGCGCTAGACTCCGCGCATTGTTTCATCGAGCGACAGGAGGGGCGGATCGCCTCTTCGTGCCGGCCGTCGCGTGGTGCGGCGACACGCGGCGGCGCGGTCTTCGCGAGATGCCGTTCGTCTTTCGCGCCGGGAACCGAGCCATGTCCAGACTTCTCATCACGCTTGCCCTGATCGGCGGCCTGTCCGGCTGCTATGTCGCGCCGCCGTACGGCTACGCGCCCGCGCCGGCCTACTACGGCTATGCCCCCGCGTATTACGCGCCGCCCGTCACCGTCGGCATCGGCGGCCACTTCCACATCCGCTGATCCGTCGCAGCACGCCGGCCGCGGCCATACCGGCCCGGTCGGCTGCCGTTGGCCGGACGATGCCCGCGCGTTCGCGCGCCGCATCACGGTGCTGCACGGCGCGCGGGCTGCGCGGTTCCTATACTTCACAGGAATGCGTATCCCCGCGAGGCCGTCATGACAGCCACCCCCAAGGTCATCGTTCTGTCGAGCCTGTCCACGCTCGTCTATCTCGGGCTCGCCGTGCTCGGCATCGGCGGGTTCGCTGCATTCTTCTCGCATCCCCAGCTGACCGTCGTCGCGCTCGCGACGCTCGCGATGGCCGTCACCGCGCTGTTCACCGAAGGCAACCTGAGCAGCGGCGAGCGCGAGCGTCGCGACAACCGCTGGGTGCTCGCGGCGTTCGCGGTGAGCGGCTTCCTGCTCGCGTACCTGCCCGCGCTGACCGACCGGCTCGACGTCTGGACGTTCGGCGGCGACACGGTGCGCTGGATCGGCGTCGCGCTGTACCTCGCGGGCGGCGTGCTGCGGATGTGGCCCGTGTTCGTGCTCGGCAAGCGCTTCAGCGGGCTCGTCGCGATCCAGCCGGGCCATACGCTCGTGACCGGCGGCATCTACAGCCGCATCCGCAATCCCAGCTATCTGGGCCTGGTCGTCAATTCGTTCGGCTGGGCGCTGGCGTTCCGCTCCGGCGTCGGCGTGCTGCTGGTCGTGCTGACGCTCGTGCCGCTCGTCGCGCGGATCCGCTCGGAAGAGGCATTGCTGCGTTCGCAATTCGGCGCCGAGTACGACGCGTACTGCGCGCGGACGTGGCGGTTGCTGCCCGGCGTGTACTGACCCTCTTCATCTTCTCCCTGACCGTCGTTCGGAGGCCCACGCCGCGGCATGTGCAGATGTGTTGCCACGTGTGTCTCGAATGTGCGGCCGCTTGCATCACCGGCCTGTCGCGATGCGGGGCCAGAACCGTGCCGAAGCCAATGCCGGCAAGGGTTTCAGCCGGATTCGGCGGGTGCGTTTATCGTCTGTTATTCGTAAACAACTTGTTACCACAATGTCCACGGCAGGAATGCGGGACCGGTGCTATTCTTCGCCGCAAGCTCGTTGAAATGAATTGGTCCGCGGTTCGGCACAATGCCTGCCCCGACGTCGATCGATTCAGATCGTCGTACCGAGCGGACCTCGATAACCAGAATTGCGAACAAGGAAGAATACGGGAATGTGGAAGAAAATCGCCCCCGCTCTCGTCGTCGCCGCGTTGACCGGCGCGACTGCACTGCCGGCAATGGCCGGTGACTTGAACAACGCGCTCGGCGGCGCGCTCGGCGGGGTTGCCGGCGCAGCGGTCGGCGGCGCGGTCGGCGGCAGCACGGGCTCCGTCATCGGCGGCGCGATCGGCGGCGGCGCCGGCGGCGCGGTGACGTCGAACCGTCGCGAGCGCACCGGCGCGATCATCGGCGGCGCCCTCGGCGGCGGCGCGGGTACCGCGGCAGGCAACGCGATGGGCGGCCGCACGGGCGGCCTGCTGGGCGCGGCCGTCGGCGGCGGCGCCGGCGCGGCACTCGGCGGCAACATGTCGCGCAGCTCGTACGATCGCGATCACGGCGACCGCGGCTACCATCGCCGCAAGCATCGCCACCACCGCGACTGGGACTGATCGCCGCTGGCGCGGCCCGGTGCGCGACCCGCGCACCGGCGCGCCGACGGCGTCGGCATCCCGACGCGAGCCTCAGCCCGGCGCGCTGCCGGGCCGCTTCGCCGGCCACGCCGGCGATTCTCCTCCGGCTTCATCAGCCGCTGCCATGTGCCCGATCGACGGGCCGGCAATTCTCCTTCCGCTGTTTTCTCCGTTTCTCGACGACACCCGTTGCCGCGTCCGAATGTGCGCGGGCAGGGTCGGTCGAATGCCGTCCACTTTTCCTTCGACACGTCGGCTCGTTCTGACCTGACCGTATCTCGCGGCCCTGCCGCAGCGGTCCGCTGTCGCGCACGTTTCGACTGCGTTCGATCCGCGTAACGGGATGCATCGAGACCGGCGCTTTGCATGCTGCGTTGTCGTGCACGGACCCATCGCGCGAGCGTTCGCAACCGTCAGGATTTCCCCGATAGCCGGCGCGCCCCGCAACGCTTCCCCACCGCGCATCGCGGGCGCCGGTGGGTAGTGCGAAATCGAATGCATGTCATCGCAACATTTAATTGGTCGATCGAGATCGACTTCGCTATCGTCGGCGATGCTCGCGTACCGAGTCGAACCGTGCCGCCATCCGCGCCTCGCTGCATGATCGCGAGGGCCGCGGCCTGACCGCCGGCCCGACCATCCGGGCCGCCGCGTCCGCTCGACGGACGGACCCGATGCGAAGCCTGGCCGACCGACCGAAGGCGCATGCGCTTTCAAGCCACCCCGGCAACGACGTCCCGCCGTCGTCTGCGCGTTTCACGCGCAGGCGAACCGCCCGACGCCGTTTGCGCCCGGGGCCGGACCAACCCATTGCCTGGATGCACTATGTCTAAGACAACGTATTACGCGCCGCATGGCGGCCACCCGCCGCAGACGGATCTGCTGACCGATCGCGCGATGTTCACCGAGGCGTACGCGGTGATCCCGAAGGGAGTGATGCGCGACATCGTCACGAGCTGGCTGCCGTTCTGGACCCACACGCGCCTGTGGGTGATCGCGCGCCCGCTGTCGGGTTTCGCGGAAACCTTCTCGCAGTACATCGTCGAAGTGAATCCGGGCGGCGGCAGCGACAAGCCCGAGCAGGACAAGCACGCCGAAGCCGTGCTGTTCGTCGTCGAAGGCGAAGCGGAGCTGACGCTGCAGGGCAAGCAGCACACGCTGAAACCGGGTGGTTACGCATTCATTCCGCCGGGCGCGGACTGGACGCTGCACAACGTCAGCGATGCCGCGGTGCGTTTTCACTGGATCCGCAAGCACTATCAAGTGGTCGACGGCATTCCGCTGCCGGACGCGTTCGTGACGAACGAGCAGGACGTCGAGCCGATTCCGATGCCGGGCACCAACGGCGCATGGGTGACGACGCGCTTCGTCGACATGAGCGACATGCGTCACGACATGCACGTGAACATCGTGACGTTCGAGCCGGGCGGCGTGATTCCGTTCGCCGAAACGCACGTGATGGAGCACGGCCTGTACGTGCTGGAAGGCAAGGCCGTTTATCGGCTGAACCAGGACTGGGTCGAGGTGGAAGCCGGCGACTTCATGTGGCTGCGCGCGTTCTGCCCGCAGGCATGCTATTCGGGCGGGCCTGGGCGGTTCCGTTATCTGCTGTACAAGGATGTGAACCGTCACATGAATCTGACGCTGAACCCGGCGCGCTGAAGGCACGGCGCAGGTCGGATATGAAAGCCCGTCGGTGTTTGCCGGCGGGTTTTTTTTCGCGTTCAGCGTAGGGTCAGACAGTCAGCGGATAGGCTGTCCGACAACCCGAGCCCACACCGCCCGAAGGCGTCGCGCGCGGTCTTCGAAGAGATATGACGCCGCAAGCGCCAAGAGACCTGAAATCGCACCCGTCACGATGTGCTCGACATAGGGGATGCGGTAATGACTCGTGTGCGAGTAGGCGTCGCCCAACGTCGTCAGGACGCCAACGATCAGCGCATTGCCGTATCGATGCGCGTAGAGTTTCGAGACGGGCGTGAAAGTCAGAAGTATCGCCAGGAGCCCGGTCAGCAGACCCGTATGAAAGGCGATAGTCCAGTGGGTAACGCTCATGACGTTTCCCCAGCTCCCGGGCATGCAGGTCATGCACGCGCTGGTCGGCTGCCAGAAGCGCTGGATAAACAGTCGGACGCGGTGCTTCCACTCGGTTGACATGATGCGTTTCCATCAATGCCGTCGTCACGGCCGTTGCCACTATACGTAGATGGGTCGGCGGTGCGCCGTAGAGGCCGGGTAATCACCTCGATATCGGGGAATACTACTCCACGATCGGACGGCCGCGGTTTCAAACGAGCCCGGAGTTCAGCGCTTGCGTCTATCTGTGCGGCACCGTCCGTCCGGTGGTCTTCGCCGCTTCCCCGCAGACATTCGCGATGGGCTGTTTTCATGGTCGATGCGTATCGCTACAGCCCGAGCGCAGCCGCCGCAAGCATCGCAACCTGCAGCCGCGTATCGGCCGGCTGCTCGTCCTCCATCAACCACACCGCCGACAGCCCGGCCCACGCGAGTATCCACTTCAACAACCGTCCCCGTTCGAGCCGCGCCGCATCGGCCACGACCACGACACGCCGCTCGAAACGCACCGGATCGACCGCGATCTCATGCGCAGGATTGCAGAACAGATTCGCGTAATCGAACGCGCGCTCGCCGCGCAACCCTTTCGGGTCGATCGCGTGCCAGCCGCGATCGCCGAAATGAAGCATGTTGTCATGGTGAATGTCGCCATGCAGCACGACTTCGTCGACCGACGGCCCCGCCAGCAACTGACGAGCGACCGCCGCCGAACGGCGCAGCGCGTCATTGTCGGCATCGCTCGACAGCAACGCATAGAACCAGTCATGCAGCGGCACGACCTGCGGCACCTGCGGCGCACGATGCGCGTGCAACCGAGCGACGACGTCGCACGCGATGCGCATCGTGTCGTCATCGTGGCCCGCGGCCGACAACACGGCGAGCGTCGGCGTCGGCTGCGCGCGTTCGAGCAGGATCGCGTCGCCGTCGTGCTGCCACACTTGCGCAGCGCCTTGCCCGTTCCACCACGCCATTAGCGCATTTCCGCGCCGCTCTTCGTCGCAAGTGGCGACTTTCAGCATCGCGGGCCGCGCATGCCAGACGACCGGCAGCAGGCCGCCGCTTGCGGTCAGGATTGGGCCGCCGTCGGGGACGAGGCTCCACAGGTCGAGGTATCGATCGAACATCCGACGATGGTACAAGCGAACCGGCTCGCGCGCCCGGCGCGCTCGTCGCGACGAATGCCGCAAACCCGCATACACGGGGCGAGCGGGCTCCAAAGCGCTTTCCTAAATAAAATTTAGCCAGCCAAACTTTGGCTAAAGAATGTTCCGGTTTCATGCCATCCCTTCGACAATGCGCGCCTTTCGTGACCGATCGGCGCGTGTCTCGCGCCGGCCGTCGCGGCACTGAAGAAGGAGCCCGACATGACCGACCCCACCGCCAATCCGCCTCCGCCGCCCGCGCCGCCCTCCACACCGCCGCGCCGCCGCCGCGTATGGCGCACGCTCGCGGGCGCGCTGCTCGGCCTGACGCTCGCATGCGCGGGCATCGGCGCCTGGACGATCGATCGCATCTGGACGCAACTGCCGTCCGTCGAGCACCTGGCCGTCTATCGTCCCGCGTTGCCGCTGCGGATCTTCTCGCGCGACGGCGACCTGCTGGCCGAATACGGCGTCGAGCGGCGCGAGTTCGTGCCGCTCGAACGCATCCCGCCGCTGATGCGGCACGCGCTGCTCGCGGCCGAGGACGCAAAGTTCTACGAGCACGGCCCGGTCGATGTCGGCGGCCTCGCGCGCGCAACGTTCGCGAACGTCGTCACCGGGCAGCCGGGGCAGGGCGGCAGCACGATCACGATGCAGGTCGCGCGCAACTTCTACCTGACGCGCGACAAGGTGCTGAGCCGCAAGCTCGCCGAGATCCTGATGGCGGCCAAGCTCGAACGCGCATACAGCAAGAACAAGCTGCTCGAGCTGTACATGAACGAGATCTATCTGGGCGAGCGCGCATACGGCTTCGCGGCCGCCGCGCACGTGTACTTCGGCAAGCCGCTCGACGCGTTGAGCGCGGGCGAAGCGGCCGTGCTCGCCGGGCTGCCGAAGGCGCCGTCCGCGTTCAACCCGGTCGTCAATCCGGCGCGCGCGACCGCGCGGCGCAACTACGTGCTCGGCCGGATGCATGCGCTCGGCCAGCTCGACGATGCGGCGTATCGCGCGGCCGTCGACGCGCCGATCGCGCTGGCGACCACGCCGCCGCCAGGCATCATCGCGGCGCCGTACGTCGCCGAGCGGGCGCGCCGGATGATGGTCGAGCGGTTTCATGACGACGCGTACACGCTCGGCCTCGACGTGACGACGACGATCTCGATGCGCGACCAGCGCGCCGCCGAGGCCGCGCTCGAGCGCACGCTGAGCCGCCAGTCGCGCGCGACACGCGATGCGCGCAACGGCCTCGAAGGCGCGCTCGTGTCGCTCGATGCGGCCACCGGCGACATGCTCGCGCTGGTCGGCGGCGCAGATTTCAATCGCAACGTGTTCGACCATTCGCTGCAGGCGTATCGGCAGCCGGGGTCGAGCTTCAAGCCGTTCGTCTATTCGGCGGCGCTGGAGAAGGGCTACTTCCCCGGCGTGCTCGTCGACGATACGCAGCGCACGCTCACACACGCGGAAACCGGCGCGCGGCCGTGGCGTCCGCGCAATTTCGCGAACAACTACGAGGGTTTCATCCCGGTGCGGAGAGGGCTCATGCGCTCGAAGAACCTCGTCGCGGTCAGCCTGATGCAAGCCACCGATGCGCGCTACGTGCAGCAGCACGCGGTGCGTTTCGGCTTCGATGCGCATCGCAATCCGGCGTCGCTGCCGCTCGCGCTCGGCGCGGGCGCCGTGACGCCGCTCGAACTCGCGAGCGCATACAGCGTGTTCGCGAACGGCGGCACGCGGATGGAGCCGCGCCTGATCCTGTCGGTGAAGCAGCGTCACGGCGGCGCGATGTACGAGGCGACCGTGCCGGCGGGCGAGCGGGTCGTGTCGGCGCGCAATGCGTTCGTGATGGACAGCATGCTGCGCGACGTCGTGCGTGCCGGCACCGCGCGCGGCGCGCTCGCGCTCAGGCGTGACGACGCGGCCGGCAAGACGGGCACGTCGAACGGGTCGAAGGACGTATGGTTCGCCGGCTATTCGTCGGGCATCGTCGCGGTCGCGTGGCTCGGCTACGACACGCCGCGCCCGATGGGGCGCGCGACCGGCGCGACGCTTGCGCTGCCGGTCTGGCTCGACTACATGAAGACGGCCGTCGACGGGCGCACGCCGGTCGATGCGACGCCGCCGCAGGACGTCGCGCTCGTCGACGGCGATTTCGTCTACGCCGAATACACGCGCGGCACGTGCACGGCCGACGTGCCGGCGTATATCCGCAGCCGCTTTGCGTGCGGCGGCGCGGCGGCCGTCGATGCGCCGGATGCATCGGCCGACCACGGCCAGCGCGACGAACCGATGCCGGCCGCCGTCGATGCGGCCGAGCGCGAACGCGTGCTCGACCTGTTCCGGACCGACGACTGACGCGCGCGATGCATACGCTCTATCTGATTGCGATCGTCGCAGAAGCGATGTCGGGGGCGCTGATGGGCATGCGGCGCGGGATGGACCGCTTCGGGCTTGCGCTCGTCGGCGCGGTGACGGCGCTCGGCGGCGGCACCGTGCGCGACGTGCTGCTCGGCCACTATCCGCTCGGCTGGATCGCGCATCCCGAATACCTGGTGATCACGCTCGTCGCGGCGACCGTCGCGTCATGGGCCGCGCGGCACGTCGCGCGGATGAAGACGCTATTCGTCACCGTCGACGCGATCGGCCTTGCGGCGTTCACGATCATCGGCTGCGACATCGGCGCATCGACCGGCACGGCGCCGATCATCGTCGTGCTGGCCGGCGCGATCACGGGCGTGTGCGGCGGGATGCTGCGCGATTTACTCTGCAACGAGATGCCGCTGATCCTGCGCGAGGAACTGTATGCGAGCGTCGCGTTCGCCACGGGCGCGCTGTATGTCGGGATGCAGCATGTCGACATCGATGCGGGATTCGCGACGCTCGTCGCGCTGGCGGCCGGCTTCTCGATGCGGATGCTCGCGGTGCGGCTCGGCTGGAAGATGCGGACCTTCGGCGCGGCGGACGTCGAGCATTGAGCGTTCGTGCTCATGCCTGCCGTGCCGGCATTCAGTCCGGCTGCATTACCTGAAAGACGTTCCCTTCCGGATCGACGCCGTCATACATTCGGAACGGGAAGCCATCGTAGCGCTTGGGATCGCGCACGGTCACGCCATCTCGGGCGAGCCGGTCGCGATGCGCGTCGAGATCGGCGTCGATCCTGAATACGAGTTTCACGTTGCTGGTGGTTGCGTACGCGTTCGTGTTTGCGAATGCGGCCGCATCACGGAACGCCGGCCCGGCCCGATGCAGCGCGAGTGCGATCGCGCCTGCGTCGAGCACGACCCATTCGACGTCGATTTCCCGATGACGGGCAGTGCGAAATATCGTTGGTAGAACGCCTTCAGCAACGCGACGTCGCGGACGTACAGGATGATGCGGGTCATCGGAAGCGGCACGGAGGTTTCCTCGAAAAGGGGCAGACGAACGATCTCGAGCGAACGCCGCCGCTGACGGCAGCGCACGACGCTACGATCATGCGACACACGCCCGCGCTACGCGGGCACCATCACCGGCGGCGTCCCGTCGCCGGTTTCCACCCTCTTCACCGCGAAGCCATAGCACCGCGCGATATGGGCCGGCGTCATCACGTCGCGCGGTGTGCCCTGCGCGACGATCGTGCCGTCGGCGAGCATCGCGATCGTATCCGCATGTCGCGCGGCGAGGTTCGGATCGTGGACGATCGCGAGCACGCCGAGCTGCCATTCGCGCGCGACGGCGCGTACGGTATCGAGCAGCCGGTGCTGGTGCGCGAGATCGAGCGCGGCGGTCGGTTCGTCGAGCAGCAGGTAGCGCGGGCCGGTTTCCGTCGCGTCGTGGTCCGGCCACAGCTGCGCGAGGACGCGGGCGAACTGCACGCGCGCGAGTTCGCCGCCCGACAGCGTCGTGACGTCGCGGCCGACGAGTGCGTCGGCCCCCGCGCGTTCGAGCGCGCGCCACGCGATGTCGCGATCGCGGTGCGCAACGACGTGGCGGGCGCCGCTGCGCCGCGCATGCGGATAGCGGCCGAGCAGCACGATTTCGTCGACGCTGAACGGGAACGCGGGCTGCGCGGCCTGCGGCAGCACCGCGCGCAGGCGCGCGAGCCGCGGCGCATCGATGCGCGCGAGCGGTTCGCCGTTCAGCGTGACGTCGCCCGTCACGCGCACGCCGTTCGGCGCGACGCTGCCGGTCAGCTCGCCGGCGAAGGTTTTCAGCAGCGTGCTCTTGCCCGCGCCGTTGCGGCCGAGCAGCGCGGTCACGCGGCCGGGTTCGATCGACAGCGACAGATTCCGCAGGATCGTGTCGTGCCGACGGGTGACGTCGAGGTGATGGGCAGTCAGCATGGTCGTCGTGAAGAAGGGATCAGCCGCCGAGCGCGCCGCGGTTCTTCCACAGCAGCGCGAGGAAGAACGGCGCGCCGAGCAGCGCGGTCAGCACGCCGAGCGGAATGTCGGCGGGCGCGGCGACCGTGCGTGCGGCGAGGTCGGCCGCGAGCGTCAGCAACGCGCCGAGCAACGCGGCGCCGGGCAGCACGATGCGCTGGTCGGGGCCGCACGCAAGGCGCATGCAATGCGGCGCGACGAGCCCGATGAAGCCGATGATGCCCGCGCACGACACGAGCGCGCCGACCGCGAGCGCGACCGCGACGAGCACGCGCCGCTTCAGTCGCTGCACGGGCACGCCGAGATGCAGCGCTTCGGTTTCGCCGAGCTGCAGCGCGTTCAGCGCATCGCGTTCGCGCACGAGCAGCATGCAGCCGAGCGCCACGCACGGCGCGACGGCCGCGAGCGTCGACCATTGCGCGCCGCCGAGGCTGCCGAGGCTCCAGAAGGTCAGCGAGCGCAGCTGCGCGTCGTCGGCGACGAACGTGAGCAGCCCGATCGCCGCGCCGGCCAGCGCATTGATCGCGATGCCGGCGAGCAGCAGCAGCGGCAGCGCGAGCCGGCCGCGCGACGCGGCCAGCCGGTAGACGAGCGCCGCGACCGCGAGGCCGCCCGCGAACGCGGCGACCGGCAGTGCGACCGCACTCGCGTGGGCGGCAAAGAGCGCGGGGCCGAGCACGATCAGCGTGGTCGCGCCGAGCGCGGCGCCGCTCGACACGCCGACGAGCCCCGGATCGGCGAGCGGGTTGCGGAACAGCGCCTGCATCGCGGCGCCGGTCGCGCCGAAGCCGCCGCCGACCAGCAGCGCGAGCACGACGCGCGGCGCGCGGATGTCGAGCAGCACCGCGCGCGCCTGCTGAGCGGCCGCGTCGCCGCTCAGCGCGGCCCAGGCTTGCGCCAGCGGAATGCGGTACGCGCCGACGCACAGCGCGACGACGGCCATCGCGCCCACCAGAACGGCGAGCGCGGCGAGGACGAACGGCGCGAAGCGGCGCGACGTGCCAACACGGGCGGCGCCGGCGCGCGAGGCGGGCGACGGCGCGTTGAAGGGCGAAGCGTGAGCGGGCATCGGGTCGATCCGGAATCAGGCGAGCGCATTCGACAGGCGTCGATGCAGGGTCGTGACGGCGAGCGGCAGGCGCGGGCCGAAGCCGAGCAGGAACAGTGCGTCGAGCGACACGACGCGCCGCGCGCGGCCGGCCGGCGTCGCACCGAAGCCGGGCGTCGCGAGCAGCGCGGCGTGGCCGCCGACGGCCGCCAGCCCTTCGTCGGAGATCAGCACGACGTCGGGCGCGGCCGCCGCGAGCGCCTCGGTCGTCAGCGGCTTGTAGTGCTCGAAGCCCTGCATCGCGTTGCGCGCGCCCGCGTAGCGGATCATCGCGTCGGCGGCCGTGCGCTGGCCCGCGACGAGCGCCTGGGTGCCGGTGTGGTTCAGCACGAACAGCACGCGCGGCGGCTGCGCGCCGCCGGGCGCGCGCGCGGCGACCGCGTCGCGCGCGGCCTGCCAGTCGCGATCGAAGCGTTGCAGCAGCAGGGTGCCGGCATCGCGTACGTCGAGCGCCTGCGCGACGCCGGTGATCTTCGCGCGCACCGATTCGACGTCGTGGCGCTCGTCGAACGTCGTCACCGTGACGCCGGCGCCTTTCACCTGCGCGATCGCCGTCGGCGGGCCGGCTTCCGCGGAGGCCAGCACGAGATCGGGCCGCAGCGACAGCAGCCCTTCGGCCGATAGCGCGCGCTGGTAGCCGACCTTCGGCAGGCGCTTCGCGGCGTCGGGATACGTGCACGTCGTGTCGGCGCCGACGAGCCGGTAACGCGGCGTCTCGGCGCCGCCGAGCGCGAACGCGGTTTCCGCCAGCGCGCCGCCGATCACGATCACGCGTTTCGGCGCGGCGGCAGCGACCTGGGCGAGCACGCCGGCGGGCAGTGCGCCCGCGAGCGCACCGGCCGCCGCACCGGCCAGCAGCGACCGGCGGCGCGGATCGAACGGCCGCGCGCTCACCGCGCGCCCCCGCGTGCGGCCGCCGGCAGCGTCGCGACGAGCGCGCGCCAGTCGTCGCGCTCGACCTTGCCGGGCTTGCGCTCGCCGAACAGCAGCGCGACGTGGTCGCCCTGCCGGTCGAACAGCTCGAGCGACGTGACGATGCCGTCGCTCGTCGGCTTCTTCACGACCCATGCGGCGGCGATCAGGTCCTCGCGGACATGCAGGTTGAAGCCCGGATCGAGGACGTTGATCCACGCGCCGACCTCGCGCACGTTCGCGACGGGGCCCGTATGGATCTGGATCATTCCCGCGTTGCCGACGAACACCATGATCGGCTGGCCGCTTTGCGCCGCGTGTTCGAGCACGTGGCGCAACGCATGCGCGGTTTCGACCGGATACGCGTAGTGCGGATCGGCGAGGCGCAGCGCCTGCATGCGGCTCACGCCGAAGCGCTGCGTGATGCCGAAGAACTGGTGCGTATCGGTCATCGCGTCCCATGCGGCGCGAAAGCCCGCGACGTCGATCTCGCTATCGGCGCGCTCGGGCATTTTCGGCGCGGCGGGCGCGACCTCGAGGCCCGGCTCCTGCGACTGCGCGCGCCAGCGTTCGACGAACGCGTCGTACGCGGCGTGATCGCTGTGCGCGCGCAGATAGACCTTGTGGATCGCATGGCCCTGCGCATCGAAGAACTGCAGGCTCTTCAGCGGGCCGTGCGCAGTCTCGTCGCGCACCGCGAACGCCGACACCCAGTGACGATAGAAGATGCGCAGGTCGATGTCGCCGAGCGCGAGGCCGACCGGGCCGTCGTGGCTCATCTGCGCGTATTCGCCGTCCTTTTCGTGGACGGCCGTGTCGTTGCGCGTCAGCGCCATCACGCGGCCGAGGCGCGGCATTTCCTCGAACATCGCCGGAAAGCGCGCGTCGAGCCGCACGACGTGCTCGCCGACGAACGCGGCGAGCGCCTCGCCTTCGCTGACGCCGAGCGCCTGCGCGACGTCGCGGTTGCGCAGCTGACGCTCGGTCTTGAGCTTGACGAACGCGTCGCGCAGCGCGGCGGCCGCGCGGGCCGGCGTGGCCGATTGACCGGGAAGGGCGGATTGCATCATGTCGGACTCCTTCGAGTAACGGTTGGGATGGGCGCGCGGGCGACGCGCATCAGAAATCCACTTTCATGCTGACGGCGACGGTGCGGCCGGGCGACGAATACGCGTCGAGCACCTGCGCGTCGGACGCGAGGCCGCGCACGTCCGACCAGTTCCAGTACTTGCGGTCGAACAGGTTGCGGATGCCGATCGTCGCGCTCACGTGCTTGTTGAAGCGGTAGCCGCCGTGCAGGTCGACGACGAATGAAGACGGTGGCGCGAAGCACGACGTTCTCGCCCCCGGGCACGCGTTCGCCGGGATGTCCTTGTCGCGTTTGGCGGCCTGGAACAGCAGGTCGGTCTGCACGAACCAGCGTTCGCTCGGTTCGTACCGCACGCCGAACACGGCCGAGAACGGATTGATCGTGTCGAGCGGCTGGCTGGCCGCGCCGTTGTCCTGCGTCGAGCCCTTCGTGAACGCCATTGCCGTCTTCAGCGTGATGCCGTTCGGCATCACCCATTCGGCGCGGCCTTCGAGGCCGTGGATGCGCGCGTCGGCGAAGTTCACGTACTGGAACACGAACGGGTCGACCGGCCGGCCGCTGCCGGCGATCGTCGTGCGCGAGATGAAGTTGCGGTAGCGGCCGGTGAACGCGGCCGCGCTGTAGCGCACGACGCCGTAGCCGGTGCCGGCCTTGCCGCGCAGGCCGGCTTCGAACGTGTCGCTGGTTTCTGGCTTCAGGTTCGGATTGCCGATCGACGTGTAGCCGTACACCGGGTTCGAGAAGCTGCTGTTCACCTGATCGGGCGTCGGCGCACGGAAGCCATGCGCGTACTGCACGTACGGAATGACCGCGGGCGTGATCTCGTAGAGCACGGCGACGCGCGGCGACAGTTCGTTCGCGCTCGTCGACACGGCCTTGCCGGTGAACAGCGGATCGTTTGCGGTCGGACTCAGCCGGTACGTGTCGAAGCGCAGGCCCGGCGTGACGAGCAGGCGGCCGTAACCGATCTGGTCCTGCACGAACGCGCCGAACAGCGTGTAGTCGGTGTCGGGGAACGCCTTGTTCGGAAACGCTTCGCCGACGCCCGGCACCGTGCCGTCGCGCAGGTTCGTCACGCGCGACACGCTGCCGTCCACGCCGTAGAGCAGCTTGTGTGCGAACGGGCCGGTCGCGAAGCCGCTTTCGGCGAACGCGGTGCCGCCGAACGTGCGTTCCTTGTACTGGTTGTCGCGCGAACGCGAAGCCGCCCGGCCGCGCGTCTCGAACGCGTACTGGTCCTGCTTCGCGTCCTGGTAGTAGAACTGCACGTGCGCGGTCTGGAACCAGCGGAACGCGTCGTCGCGGAAGTCGTAGTCGACGCTGAAGCGATTGCGCTCGAGCCGGTCGTAGGTCGTGAGGCCGAGCGTGGTCGGCGGGCTGATCGCCGACAGCACGTCGGTGCTCACGCGCCGCTGCACCGTTTCGGCGGTGAACTTGATCGTGTCGCGCGCGGTGGGCGTCAGCACGAGCTTGCCGAGCAGCGATTCCGAATAGACGTCCTGCGGGTTCGACGTCGTGCGCAGCGTGCTCGCCGAATTGTTGCTGCCGCGCGTGTCGACCTCGTGGCCGCGCCGGCCGTCGGCGATGATCATCCCCTGGATGCGATCGTTGCCGCCCGCGGCCGATACGGTCGCGCCGATGCTGCGGTCGGTCGAGTCGTAGCTCGGCCGGAACGAGAAGTAGTAGGGCTTTCCGTAGATCGACAGCAGGTCGCGCGGGTCCTTCGTGATGAAGTTCACCGCGCCGGTCAGGCCGTCGCTGCCGTACAGCGCCGACGCCGGCCCGCGCAGGATCTCGATGCGCTTGAGCGTGTCGAGATCGGCGTAGTCGCCGCGGCCCGCTTCGAGCGGACCGAACGAAAACGCGTTCGGCAGGCGGATGCCGTCTTCCATCAGCAGCACGCGATTGCCTTCGAGGCCGCGGATGTTGATGCTCGAATCGCCGTCGCGGCCGCCGCCGAGCGCGGCGCTGCCCGGCCGGTACGCGGTGCGGCGCACCGTGATGCCCGGCTCGTAGCGCAGCGCGTCCTTGATGTTGGTGACCTGCCGTTCTTCGAGATCCTCGTCGGTGATCACCGACACGGACGCCGCCGTGCGGCTCGCCGCAGTGGCGGTGCGGGTGGCCGTGACGGTGACGGGATCGAGCAGCGCCGCATCGCCGCGCGCGGACGCGGCGGCGGTCAGGACGGCGGAAGGCGGGTTGGCGCCTTGCGGCGACGAATCGGCGTGAGCCGGGGCAGCGGACAGGCCGAACGCGCCGAACAGCGCGGCACAGATCGGCCGCCGCGCCAGCGTATAGCAATGCACAGGTGGTCTCCCATTGACGATAACAAGCCCGAAGGCTGGCTGGGCGACGCGTTCACCTGGCTGGCCCGTTTGCGCGCGATAGGCGGCAAACGGCGATTTGAAAGGCAACTGACAACCTTGTCAGTGTAAATGAGAATTGTTATCAATACAAGAACGCAAAGCGGCTCATGCGAGTGAGCACTTGCATGCACGGCTCGGGCGAGCCGTGGCGCAAAATTTGAGAGAAACAGGCGCTAAGCCAGCGCTTCGATGCGAATCAGCAGGTTGCGCGCATGCGCGATGAACGCGTCGTGCGTCGCGCGATCGCTGTGGCTTTCGATGCCTGCCTGTTCGGCGAACGCGATCTGTTCGGTGTAGAGCTCGACGAGCGCGCGACGTGTGTCAGGGGGAAGCGCGCGGATCATCGACACGATCAGCAGTTCCTGCGCGCGAAGCATGCCGGACAGCGATTGAGCGTTCATGCTGGCCTCCTCGGACGATGCGGCGGCGAGCCGCTCTTTCCATACTAGGCGGTTGGCGTCCGCCGTGGAGGCGAGATGCGTGTGGAGCGGCGCATGGCACGCGATTCGACGGGCAGGCCGCGCACACCGACGCTCGCCGCGGGCGTGCGGCAAGCGCGAATCGAAGCGTGCACGAATGGAGTGGAATCAGCCGGCGGCGGTGGCGGACTGCGCATCGCGCACGACCTGCGCGACGCGTTCGACGAACGCGGCGTCGACGCTCGACAGCGCTTCGCGCTTGCCGTCGGGCATCTCGACCATCAGCCGATACGTGATGTCCTGCGTGGCCCACGCGAGATAGCCGACGACGACGAGCATCACGCCGACCACCAGCGCGGCGCTCGATGCGCCGATGCCGCCCGCGACGGCGACGGCCGCGCCGATCAGCGAGATCAGCGACGGCACGAGACGGTTCTTTGGAATCTTGACGACATCGACCTGGCGGATGTCACGCAGTGCGAATACCTGCCCGGCGGCCGACAGGCCGTTGCGCGTGACCATGACGCCACGTTCGTTGAATGCGTTTTCCATCGTGTGTGACGTGGACGAAAACGCGCAGCGTAGCAGGTTTCGTTGCCGCGTCAAACGAGACCGACTGCCGCACGATGCGTGCGGCGCGGCCGGCGGACGGGAAGCGGGTGGAATGGAAACGCGTTCAGAACTGCAGCCGGCCGTCGCCGTAAAGCCGGCCCGGCACGTGCGACGCGACGACCTCGGCGATCTCTTCGTCGGTCGATTCGGCCGGCACGATCTGGCGCCGCGCGGGTGCATCGAGATGCATCGTCCACTCGACGAGACGATACGGACGGCCCCATGGCCGCTGCATTTCCACCGAGACGCGGCAGCTCTGGACCGGCAGCGAGTGTTGGCACGTCAGAATCGCGTGCAGATGGCTGAAAACGGTATCTTCGATCATCGTGGCCTCCGATCCTGTCTTGTGGGCAGTTGATGGCGGTGCCGTAGGGAGTCTCAAAAAAAAAAGCCGCCGATGCTCAGGCGGCCAACAGGGGGGGTGAGAGCATCGTCTCAGCCCAGAATTAAGCGAAACTTAAAAGCGCATAAAAAAGCGCCCCGCGTGGAGCGGGGCGCTGCGTGCCGTCCTGATCCGCGCGTGACGCGGACAGTTAAGCGGATGCTTTAGAACTTGTGACGGATACCGACGCGAGCAGCCAGCTGGTTCGACGAACCGTTGCCCGACGTGTTGAAGTAGCTCGTGCTCGAACCGATCTGCGCCTGCACGTTGTTGCCCGATGCCTTCTGGTAGATGACCAGGCCGTACACGTCCGTACGCTTGCTCAGTGCGTAGTCGAGGCCCACGTTGCCCTGGTTCCAGTGCGCCGAGCTGCCGCTTTGCGTCGCGTTCGTGTACGTGTAGCCCGCTGCCGCCGACAGCGCCGGCGTGAACGCATACTTCACGCCTGCTTCGTATGCGTTGTAGAACGTGCCCGATGCGCCTGCCGCGATCGGGGTGAACTGCGTGCGCGTCCACAGCAGCCATGCCGTTGCCGGGCCGAAGACATAGCGGCCGCCGACGCCATACGTGCGCAGGTCGCGGATGTTCGTCAGCGCGATGTTCGCGATCGACGTCGAGAAGGCCGGCGTCGACTGGCTCGGGAAGCGGATGTCCGTGTACGCGGCGCCGAGCGAGAACGGGCCGTTCGCGTAGTTCAGGCCGAAGCTGTAGGCGCGCGACGAACCGGCCGTCGTCGTGGTGCCCGTCGTCGTCGACGGTGCGCCGGCGAAGTCGGTCGAGTTCGAGAAGCCGTACAACGCGCCGAACGTGAAGCCGGCGTAGTTCGCGCTCTGGAACTTCACCGCGTTGTTGATGCGGCTCGACGTCAGCTGGTCGATGTCGTTCACGTGGTAAGCGTAGTTACCCGCGACCGTGTTGCCGCCGGTCGAGTAGTTCGAGCCGAGGATGTCGGTCGAGAACGAGTACTGGCGGCCGAACGTGACCGTGCCGTATTGCGCCTGGCTCAGGCCGACGTAAGCCTGGCGACCGAAGATCGCGCCGCCTTGGCCGATCGTGCCGTTACCGCTGTTGAAGCCGTTTTCGAGCACGAAGATCGCCTTCAGGCCGCCACCGAGGTCTTCGGTGCCGCGCAGGCCCCAACGGCTGCCCTGGGCCACGCCGTCGTCGTACTTGAACAGCTTGCTGCTGCCGCCGTTGGCGGTCTTGCTGTGGTTCACGTAGCTGATACCGGCATCGATGACGCCGTACAGGGTCACGCTGCTTTGTGCGTGCGCCGTGCCGGCCGTTGCTGCGAGGGCGGCGATGGTCAACAGTTTCTTGTTCAAAGGATTCTCCGAGCGAATGAATGGCGTGTCCAGTTGCGGTTCCGGCGCTCTCTATGGAGCGCTTTCACGGACCGGCGCAACTTTATCGGCGGGCCACGTAATGAATATGACAGCGACTGTCATATGACGAATCTGTGGTGCCGATGCGACACCGAATTCTGCCCGGGTTGTATAGCGGGGGTTATACCGATTTCGGCTGAGATTCGATTCCGAACCGGAATATGCACATGAAATAAGCTTGGTTTGCCGCATCCGCGCCCCGTGCCACGATCCGTCCTCCAACAAACGACACGGGACAAGAGGACACCCCATGCGACGTTCGATTCTGACCGGCCTCGGCGCACTCGCCGCCGCGCTGGCATTCGCCGCGCCCGGCGCGCACGCCGACTCCCAAACGCTGAAGATCGGCACGATGAGCGGCCCCGACGCGCAGATCTGGACCGAGGTGACGAAAGTCGCCGCGCGCGAAGGCCTCGCGATCAAGGTCATCGAATTCAACGACTACGTGCAGCCGAACGCGGCGCTCGATTCCGGCGATCTCGACGCGAACGGTTTCCAGCACCAGCCGTTCCTCGACAGCCAGATCAAGCAGCGCGGATACAAGATCGTCAACGTGGGGCTCACCTATACCGCGCCGATGGGCTTCTATTCGACGAAGCTCAAGTCGCTGAAGGATTTGCCGGCGGGCGCGAAGGTCGGGATCCAGAACGATCCGTCGAACGGCAACCGTGCGCTGTTGCTGCTGCAGAAGTACGGGGTGATCAAGCTGAAGCCGGGCGTCGGCGCGAACGGCGTGAACGCGACGCCGCTCGACATTGCCGAGAACCCGAAGAAGATCAAGATCGTCGAGCTTGATTCCGCGCAACTGCCGCGCGCGCTGCCCGACCTCGACGCCGCGTCGATCAACACCGACTACGCAGTGAAGGCCGGGCTCACGCCGGTGAAGGATGCGATCGCGATCGAGGATCTGCGCGGGCCGTACGCGAACCTGATCGCGGTGCGCGCGCAGGACAAGGACAAGCCGTGGGTGAAGAAGCTCGTCGCGGCCTATGAATCGGACGACGTGCGCAAGTTCATCGACCAGAAGTTTGGCGGCGCGATCGTGCCGGCGTTCTGAACGTCCTTCGCGCGCAGCGCGCGGCGGCGCAGCATCGGCTGCCGACGCCGGCTCCGGAAAGCAAATCGCCCGCGCAAGCGGGCGATTTCGTTTGATGCGGCCGATGGCGTGCGATGCGCGCCGCGGCCCGGCGCGCGGGCCGCGCTCAGGCTCAGGCCGACAGCAGCGAACCGGTACGGATCGCGGTCGCGCCGGCGATGCGCGCGACTTCCATGCCGGCCGTCGCGAAGCGCACGACCTGGCGCGCGTACAGCACGCCCGACACGCTGCTCTTCAGCGTGACGACGCGATCGGTCAGCGGATCGACGATGTCGGCCACGGCCTGGCCGGCCTCGATCATCGCGCCGACCGGCGTGCGGAACACGATCACGCCCGACACCGGCGCGACGAGCGGATCGGTGCCCGCGAGCGGCGTGGCCGGATGCGCGAGCGGCGGCAGCGGCGCCGGCGTGCCTTCGACGATGCCGCGCTCGGTCAGGTAGTCGACGATCGCCTGCGCGTCCTTTTCCGCGAACTCGTACGACACGTCGCGTTCGCTGCGCAGTTCCACCGTGACGGAAATCGCGCCGTTCGGGATCGGGAAGCGGTCGCCGAAGCGGTTGCGCAGATCCGACCAGCAGAAGCTGTGGATTTCGTCGAACGGGTTGCCGACCGAATTCAGCGCGAGCAGCGACGCCTTGGCATCGAGGTAGCGCGCCAGCGGCTCGACGTCCGCCCACAGATCGGGATTCGTGTAGAGGTGCATCACCGCATCGCTGTCGCAATGCAGGTCGAGCACGATATCGGCGTCGAACGACAGCTTCTGCAGCGCAAGACGCTGCGAGTCGAGTTCGGTGCGCGGCTTCTGTTCATCGAGCGCTTCGCGCATCGCCGCGCGTACGACGGCGAGATTGCGCTGCGCGTCGTTCGTGAGGCGGCTTTCGACATGCGGCAGCACGAGCGCCGCGAGATCGTGGAAATTGCGGTTGAAGTTCTGCATCGAGCCGAGCTCGAAGCGGCCGAGGTGATCGCCGAACACGTGTTGCGACAGGCCGATCGGATTGGGCACGGGCACGATGACGACTTCGCCTTGCAGCTTGCCGGCCGTCTCCAGCGCGGCGATCTTGCGACGCAGCAGCGTGGCGACCAGCATGCCGGGCAACTCGTCCGCGTGCAGCGACGACTGGATGTAGACCTTCTTGCCGCCGCGCGGGCCGTAGTGGAAGCTGGTGATCTGGCGTTCGGTGCCGACGGCGGGGGAAATCAGCGGATGGGTCTGCGTTTGCATGATGAGGGGAGTGCGGCGCAGCCGCGAATGATCCGTGTGCGTGGAAGATCGATTGTACGTTGCCTTCCTCGCCGCCATCAAACCGGTGCCGGAGCGTTCTGTTTTCCGTTGAGAATCATCGGGTTGGCGCAGAAAAAATAACGCTGCCCGCGCCGCGCGCAAAAAAAACGGGCTCCTCGCGGAGCCCGTTCCCGTCGCGCCGAATCGCGCGTCGTTCGGCCGGATTACTTGCCGTAGACGTCGAAATCGAAGTACTTCTTCGCGATCTTGTCGTACGTGCCGTCCTTGCGCATGCCGGCGATCGCGCCGTCGATCTTCGTCTTCAGGTCGGTGTCTTCCTTGCGCAGGCCGATACCGGCGCCATTGCCGAGCGTCTTCGGATCGTCGAGGTCCTTGCCGGCGAAGTCGAAGTTCGCGCCGCGCGGCGTCTTCAGGAAGCCGATCTCGGCTTGCACCGCGTCCTGCAGCGCGCCGTCCAGACGGCCGGAGATCAGGTCGGCGTAGACCTGGTCCTGGTTCTGGTAAGGCACGACGTTCACGCCCTTCGACGCCCAGTACGTCTTCGCGTAGGTTTCCTGGATCGTGCCCTGCTCGACGCCGACCGACTTGCCCTTCAGCGATTCGGCCGTCGGCTGCAGGTTCGCGCCCTTCTTCGTGACGAGGCGCGTCGGCGTGTTGAACAGCTTCGACGAGAACGCGATCTGCTCGGCGCGCGCCGGCGTCATCGACATCGACGACAGCACGCCGTCGAACTTGCGGGCTTTCAGCGCCGGGATCATCCCGTCGAAGTCGTTTTCGATCCACACGCACTTCGCGTTGATGCGGCGGCAGATCTCGTTGCCGAGATCCACGTCGAAGCCGACGACCTTGCCGTCGGCGCCTTTCGATTCGAAAGGCGGGTAGCTTGCGTCGACGCCGAACCGCACGGTCGACCAGTCCTTCGCGTATGCACTGCCGGCCGATACGGCGAGCAGGGCCACGGTCACTGCCGCAAGAATCTTTTTCACTCGGTGACTCCTCGTTTTGTTCGATGGGTGCGCGGTTGTGCCGCGCCGTAAGCCTTCGGCCCGCCGCGGCTTCGCGTCGGACAGTCCGTTTCGCCCGCCCGATGGGGGCGCGCGACGTGCGGAAGATTATCAAGACAAAATACCGGCGGGGCGCCTAGGACAAGCCCCGATACCGGGCCCGGCGGCGGCGCGTCGGACGCGCGGCCGTTTCATACACAGGAACGATTCAGCCGAGCGTTTCGTTGACCGCGCGCTGCAGGCAGGTGGCGAAGTGCGACACGGCCGGCGTGGGCAGCAGGTCGCGCCGCGCGATGATCGACAGGTCGAAGCGCGGCATGCTTTCGTCGAGTTCGGCCGTGCGGATGCCGAGCGGCGCGACCATCGCGGCAAGCGGGCGCGTGAAGCAGCCGATCACGTCCGAGCGCGCGACGAGCCCGAGCGTCACCGCGAACGACATCGGCGAGCGCAGCAAACGTTTCGGCAGCGGCAGCCCGTGCGCCTCGAACATCCCGACCATCACGCTGTGCGGAAACTGCTCGGCGCCGACGGTGACGATCCACTCGGCGTCGAGCAGTTCCTCTAACCGGCGCGCGTGCGCGAGCGGGTGGCCGTCGCGCATCACGATCGTGAATTCGGTCGACAGCAGCGGCAATTGCGTGAAATCGCGGTCGAGCGCGGGCACATGGTGCATCGCAGCGATGTCGAGCGTGCCGTTGCGCAACTGCGCGAGCGCGTCCGGCACCGTCACTTCCTCCAGATGCAGGCTCACGTTCGGCATCGACCGGCGAAACGCCGTCACCGCGTGCGGCAACGCGGTCAGCGCGATCGACGGCATCGTGCCGACCGCGACGCGGCCCGACATCTCGCCTTTCACCTGTTCGACGGCTTCGACCGTGCGGCGGACGTCGCCGAGCAACTGCTCGGCGCGCGGCAGCAGCGCCTCGCCGCAGGCGGTCAGTTCGACGCCGCGCACGCTGCGCACGAGCAGCTCCGCGTTGAGCGCCGTTTCGAGCTCGCGGATCGTGTGCGTGATCGCCGGCTGCGTGACGCCGAGCTCGCGCGCGGCGGCGCGCAGGCTCTTCAGATGCGCGGCGGAGACGAACGCCTGGAGCTGCGCGATGTTCAGGGGATTGCGGATGCGGGTCATCGGTCGGGTCCGGTTGGCGCGAACGGGGGCGGCGGGTTCAGGCGGCGAGCCCGATGAAGGTCACGCATCGGCGCGTGTGCGGAACGCCTGCCGATAGCGCTGCGGCGACGTGCCGACGATGCGCGAGAAGCGCTCGCGAAACGCGCTGACCGAGCCGAACCCGGCTTCCGTCGCCACATGTTCGATCGACAGTTCGGTCACCTCCAGCAACTGCTGCGCATGCCTGACGCGCGCGGTCTGCAGCCATTGCCCCGGCGACGTGCCCGTCTGCTCCTGGAAGCGCCGCGTCAGCGTGCGCACGCTCGTCGATGCCTTGCGCGCGATCGCGTCGAGCGTCAGCGGCTGGCGCAGGTTCGCGTGCAGCCAGTCCATCAGGTCGTGCAGCCCGTCGCCGCCGGCCGGCCATTCGGGCGCGATGAACTGCGCCTGGCCGCCTTCGCGCACGCGCGGCGCCACCGCGTTGCGGGCCGCGTCGACGGCGACGGCCGCGCCGTAGTCGGCCTGGATCATGTGCAGGCACAGATCGAGGCCGGCCGCCGCGCCGGCCGAGGTCAGGATCCGGCCGTTGTCGACGAACAGCACGTTCGGGTCGACGTCGACGGTCGGATAGCGGCGCGCGAGTTCGGCGGCCGCGAGCCAGTGCGTCGTCGCGCGCAGGCCGTCGAGCAGCCCGGCTTCCGCGAGTACGAACGCGCCGCTGCAGATCGACGCGATCCGGCGCCCGCGCGTGGCCGCCGCGCGCAGCGCGTCGAGCACGCGGCGCGACGTCGGCGCGAGCGGCACCGACGTGCCGGGCACCATGATCGTATCGGCGTCGGCCAGCGCGTCGAGGCGAAACGGCGGGCGCAGCTCGAACAGGTCGCCGCCGACGCGCGGCTGTTCGCTGCACACGCGTACGCGGTACGCCTGTTCGACATGGGAGGCCCGCACGCGCACGAACGTGTCGCAGGCGACGCCCAGATCGAACGGGACGACATCGGGCAAGGCAAGAACGGCGACCGTGTGCATGGCGTTGCGGCCGTGGCCAGAATCCGTTGAAAGATGTCATTCTAGCCAATGGCTCGGGCCGGCACCACACGCGACAATCGCGGCGGACCACCTGGAGCCCTGCCGATGAAACAAGACGATCGCAACGCGTTGCGGAACCTGCAATACCTGTCGCTGCTGGAGGCGACCACGCTCGTCGCGCTGGTCTGCGTGGCCGTGCCGCTCAAGCATCTGGCCGGCTACCCGGTCGCGGTGTCGATCATGGGCCCGGTTCACGGCATCGCGTTCGCGATGTACGTGTGGGCGGTAGTCGTCACCGCATCGAGCGGGCTGTGGAGCAAGGGCGAGGTCGCGCGGCTCGTGCTGTCGGCCGTCGTGCCGTTCGCGGGGCTCGCGAGCGCCGGCTGGATCGCGCGCAGGCGGCACGCGCAATGATCTATCTGGTGCTGAAGGCGGCGCATCTGGCGGCCGTCGTCACGTTCGTCGGCGGGTTGTTGTTGTCGTCCGTCGCGGTCCGGATCGCGAACCTCGCCGTGCATCGCGCGGTGCGGCGCTGGGATCGCACGGTGACGGCGCCCGCGCTCGCGATCGTCTGGATCGCCGGCATCGCGCTCGCGCTGAGCGGTCACTGGTTCGGCGCCGCGTGGCTGTCGGTGAAGCTCGCGCTCGTCGTCGCGCTGTCGGTGCTGCACGGGATCCTGGCCGGCACGCTGCGGCGCATGGCGCGCGACGATCTCGTCGTCGTGCCGGCGCCGTGGCTCGGGCACGCGGCGGGCGCGGTGATCGTCGGGATGGCGCTCGTCGTCGGGCTGGCAGTGATCAAGCCGTTCTGACGTGGCGCGTTCAGGCGAGCGCCATCTCGACCGCTGCCAGCGTGCGGCGCCGGATCCAGCCGCTGCCCACTCGGATCGCGAGCCAGTACGGCGTGAACAACCAGCGCGTGCGCGCGCTCGGGCAATGGACGAAGGTTTCGGTGCGCAGGATGTGCGCGCCCGACGCGAGCCCGACGACCTCGAACCGGAGCACCAGCTTCGCGTCGCGCGGGTCGTCGTGCCGGACGAACGCGTCGGCATCGGCGACGGCGCGCACGTCGGGCGTCGGGCGCCAGAAGCGTCCGACGAGGCCGAGCGACAGCGACGTGTCGTCGCGATGGAGCGGCGTGAACGTGTCGAAGCCGAAACGCGCGCGTTCGGGGCGGGCCGGCGCGTGGCGCAGCGCGCCGACGACGGCTGCCGGGAATTCTCGCATCGTCAGCAGCGTGTCGATGACGGGATCGGCGCGCATGTCGAGCGAGGCGACGACATCGATGATGGATGCGGGCGGCGCGTCGATCGGCTGCGATTCATGCACTTCGTGGAAGCCGAACGACGGAATGAACGGCGGCTTGCGCGCCGAGGCCCGGGTGGTCGATTCGGAGACGATGCCAAGTGGGTTCATCGCGACTCCTGAAGGGGCAAAACGCGATCGTAGCACCGCGCGCGAATGAGCGCCGCGACGTTTTCGCGCCGTGCGTCGCGCTGCGTCGCACCGATAAAAAAAGCCTGGAAACTCGCGTTCCCAGGCTCGAGGCCATCAACGACGATGGTGGAGGAGACGGTATCGTCCCGATGCGCGCCGCCCTTCTGCAGGCGACGTCGCGCATGTGTCGCGCTCAGATCGCCCAGCCGCCGAGATAGAACGTGACGAGCACGGCCGCGATCAGCACGGTGCCGACGTTGAGCTTGCGGAATTCGCCGCTGGCGACGCGGCCGATCACGAGCGTCGAGAAGCCGAGCATGATGCCCGTCACGATGTTCGCGGTCAGCACGATGAACACCGCGCACACGAGGCCGGACATCGCGTCGACCATGTCGTCCATGTGCAGCTTGCTCACGCTGCCGAGCATCAGCAGCCCGACGTACATCAGCGCGGGCGCGGTCGCATACGACGGCACGAGGCCAGCGAGCGGCGAGAAGAACATCACGACGAGGAACAGCAGGCCGACCACCGCGGCCGCGAGGCCCGTCTTCGCGCCGGCGGCCACGCCGACGCTCGACTCGATGTAGGCCGCCGCCGGCGCGCCGCCGAGGAAGCCGGAGAAGATCGAGCTGATCGAATCGGCGGTCAGCGCGCGGCCGCCGTTGATGATGCGGCCGTTCGCGTCGAGCTGGCCGGCCTGGCCCGCGACCGCGCGGATCGTGCCGGTCGCGTCGAACACGGCGGTCATCACCAGCGCGAGCACGCTCGGCAGCACGGCCATCGACAGCGCGCCCTTGATGTCCATCGCGCCGATCAGCGACGCGTGGCCCGGTGCGCTCAGCGACGGCAGCGCGAAGATGCCGCGGTATTTCACGCCCGGATCGAAGATCAGCCCGAATACCGAGATCGCGATCACGACGAGCAGGATGCCGCCCGGCACGCGACGTTTTTCGAGGCCGAAGATCGCGGCGAGCCCGACGACCGACATGATGACCGGGAACGCGGTGATCTGGCCGAGCGACACCGGCAGGCCGGCGCCCGGGTTCTTGATCACGAGGCCCACGTCGTTCGACGCGATCAGCAGCAGGAACAGCCCGATGCCGATCCCCGTGCCGTGGGCGACGCCCGCGGGCAGGTTGCGCAGAATCCACGAACGCACGCCGGTGATCGAGATGCCGGTGAACACGAGACCCATCAGGAACACCGCGCCGAGCGCGACCGTCGGAGGCAGCCCCTTGCCGAGCACGAGCCCGAACGCGGTGAACGCGGTCAGCGAGATCGCGCAGCCGATCGCGATCGGCAGCTTCGCCCACAGGCCCATCAGCAGCGAGCCGAACGCGGTGGTGAGACAGACCGCGACGAACACGGCGCTCGTGTCGAAGCCGGCCTTGCCGAACATGCCGGGCACGACGAACACGGAATAGACCATCGCGAGGAAGGTGGTCACGCCGGCAATGATCTCGCGGCGTTGCGTGCTGCCGCGCGACGAAATGCCGAAGTACCGGTCGATGGCGCCGTTGGCGCCCAAGCCGGTTTCTTCCGCGCCGACGCCGACCGTCGGCTGCACCGGGGTATCACTCATGAGCTTGCTCCTTTATCAGCATGCTGAAACGGCTCGCAGCGAACCGTCGTCAGGGTGTCTCGTATCTGGTTGGATTGATCGGCAACGTCGCGGGGACGCATGACGTGCGGTGCGTGTCGTGACGGGCGAATCGAAACGATCGCGAGGGTGTCGCGTCGGACGACGCATGGTGTGGTCGACCCCGTCACGTGTGCTTTGCCGTAGCGAAGGTTAGGCGAGCGGCTCATCACGTCCCATCGGGGGAAGAGCATGCAGCGCATGTCGCAGCGCTTATATCGGCGTGCAACGGGGCTCCGTCGCGCCGACACGCGTGTATACGCCTAGTTCGAATCCGTTAAGGCGACTATTTGAATGCAGGGTCGGCGGGCGGGGGGCATTGGACGTTACGAATGGCTTTCAAGGTGGCCCGGGAGGCCGGCGCGCGTGCATGGTTTCCGTCCCGATGCGGGCTTCAACTGCGCGCGAGATGCGCGAGATACGCGCAGAACATGTCGGCCATCGCGTTCGAGTACGCGTCGATTTCCGCGGGCGTGCGCGCGGTTTCGGAGAATGCCTTGCCGCCCGTCGTGAGCGTCGTCAGGATCAGCTCGCACGCGAGCGCATGCGTGGCGTCGGGCACGTCGGGCAGCGCTTCGCGGATGAACGCGCTGAACGCCCGGTTGCCCTCGGCCTTCACGTCCTGCGCCTCGGGGGCGTCGCGATAGAGCGGAGCGGCATCGTCGAGCGCGGTCCGCATCGGCGCCTCGTCGCATTCCGAACGGATGAACGCGTGGACGGCAGTGCGCAGCCGCTCGGGCGGCGTCTTCTGCGTGTCCTGCAGGATTGCGCACAGCATGTCGTGCGTCTGCCGCCACTCGTCGTGCTGGAGCCGGAACAGCACGGACGCCTTGTTCGGGAAGTACTGGTACAGCGAGCCGACGCTCACGCCGGCCCGCTCGGCGACGCGCGCCATCGTGAAGCGCTGCGCGCCTTCGCTCGCCAAAACCTGAATAGCCGCCTGCAGGACGTCCTCGACGAGGCGGGTCGAGCGCGCCTGCCGAGGCTGCTTGCGCGTGGCGATCGGGGCGTTTCGGCGGTCGGTCATGAGCGGTTTGCCAATGCGAATAGTAAAACCTGAATAGTTCGTCATATTCTAGTCGGGTGCACTGACGCACTCAACCCGATACGGAGATATCGCATGACCACCCTGATGCTCGACCCGCTGGCTTCGCTGCTGGCGCGCCTGTTCGACGAAGCCGACGCGTCGTCGCCCGCGACGAGCCCGGCCTTCGCCAACGTGTCGCGCGACGAGCAAGCGCGGCTGATGCGCAGCAAGACGGACTACGCCGATCTGTATGCGCGCCTGAAGGACTACCCGCTTCCCGTGTCGCGCGAGACGGGTATGCTGCTGTACATGCTCGCGCGCAGCGGCGGCGCGAAGGCAATCGTCGAATTCGGCACGTCGTTCGGCATCTCGACGCTGCATCTCGCGGCCGCGCTGCGCGACAACGGCGGCGGCCGGCTGATCACGAGCGAGTTCGAGCCGTCGAAGGTCGTGCGCGCGCAGGCCAACCTGGCGGCGGCCGGCTTGGCCGATCTCGTGGAGATTCGCGAAGGCGATGCGCTGCGCACGCTGGCCGCCGATCTTCCGGATTCGGTCGACCTGCTGCTGCTCGACGGGGCGAAGGCGCTGTATCCGGAGATACTCGCGCTGGTCGAGCCGCGGCTCAGGGCGGGCGCGTTCGTCGTGGCCGACAACGCGGAATACAGCCCCGACTATCTTGCTTACGTGCGCGCGCCGGAACACGGCTACCTGTCGGTGCCGTTCGGCGGCGACGTCGAATTGTCGATGCGGCTGCGCTGACCGGACGGAGCGAGGGTGTCGACGATTTCACGCGTCCCCGCATCAAATATAGGAAAACTGATTAAGCGGAAGCGGGGCGAAAGGTGACGGGATGATCCCCGTCGCTGCGACGCCGTGCGCGTCACTTCAGGAACACATAGCGCGCGAAGTACGGGAAGCGGCCGACCGCATGCTCGGTCGTGCACGTCGCGGCCGGCGGCGTGCCGCCCGCCGTGTCGAGCCGCTGCACGAAGCGCACGCCGGCGAGCGTGCCGGTTGCGGCCGGCGTCGCCGCGAGCAGCAGTTGCGGAATGCTGGCCGGGCTGGCGCTCGGCACTTCCGCGAGCTTCCTGCCGGTAATGCGGCTGCCGTCGAGCGCTTCCCACGACGGTCCCGCGCCGTGCCGGACGACGAGCGTGCCGCCGGCATCGAACAGCAGCGCTTCGGGGTGCTGGAATGTCCACGCGAGCCGGTGTTCGGCATCGTATTCGCACGTGTAGACCTGCAAGCCGCTCGCGGTGGTCGTCAGCACCGGCGTGGCCGGCGCTGGCGCCGTGAGGCCGGCAGCCTCGTTGGCGTGCGAAGGCGCGGTAAAGGCCGCGAGGGAAAAACCGGCCGCAAGGGCCAGCAGCATGTCGCGTGTCGGGGAGCGGCTTGGCATGACGGGGCGTCCTTTCAGGTCGGGTGACGGTCGTATGGCGTCGATCCCGTCAACGTTAGACGCCGATCGCCCAGGCCGCAACTCGGAAATGACAATCGCGGCGATAGTCGCCGCGATTGCCGGAGGGCGGATGCGCGATCAGCGGATCGCGACCGGGTTGATATTGACCTGCGTGGAGCCGACGTACAGCGGCTGGCCGAGCACGAACAGGAATTCCCATGCCTTGTCGCGCACCAGCGCGCGGCTGTCGACCAGCTCCAGGTTGTAGATGCCGCGCTTCGCGAGCATGTACTGGTTGACCGGGAATTCGTCCTGCGTATGCGGATTCGGATAGACCTCCGACGCCCACGTGTCGCCGCCGAACGCGACGATCCCCTGATCGGCCAGCCACTTCGCGGCTTCCATGCCGATGCCGGGCTCGACGGCGAGGAACTGCTTGTCGTCCTTGCCGACCAGTTCGAGCCAGCCGGTGTTGAACAGCACGACGTCGCCCTTGCGCAGCGTCAGCCGCTGCTTCTTCAGCACGGCCTGGATATCGGCGACCGTGAACTCGGTGCCGCCCGGCACGATCGGCTTGCCGTAGTGGGCGGTCATGTCGAGCACGACGCCGCGCGTGACGATCGGCGGCACCTTCTCGACGCCGAGCTTCTTCACGCCGTCGACGGTCACGAAATCGGCCGCGCGGTTGCCGTTGTAGTACACGTTGTCGATGCCGATGTGGCCGATGCCGTTCAACTGCGTGCCGACGCCGGTCCATGCGTTGACGAGTTCGTCGTTGAACGTGAACTTGTTCGGGCCGAGGCTCTTGCCGGCCTGCTGGCCGACCTGCACGTTGTACAGCCGGAAGCTGCGGTGGCGGTACGCCGGCAGGTTCTTGTCCACCGGCACGGCCAGCGGATAGGTCTTGCCGGCTTTCACGAGGCCGACCGCCTGCTTGACGACGTCGGGCGTCAGCAGGTTGGCCGCGCCGATTTCGTCATCGGCGCCATAGACGGACGGATACCAGCCGGCCGCCGCCGCCTCGGACGGGGCGGCGTGGGCCGCTTGCGCGGCCGCGAACGGCAGGATCGCGGCGAGCGCGAGCCGGGCGAGCGTCGCTTTCATTCGAGACTCCTGTCGATCGTTATGCCGCGGCTTGCGCGAGCGTCGGGTAGTCGGTCAGGCCGTGGGCGCCGCCGCCGAACAGCGTGTTGCGGTCGTGCGGCGCGAGCGCGGCGCCGGTGCGCAGCCGCTCGGGCAAGTCGGGATTCGCGACGAACGGGCGGCCGAATGCGACGAGGTCGGCCCAGCCGGCGGCGATCGCCTCGCGCGCGCGCTCGGCGGTGTATGCGCCGGCATAGATCAGCACGCCCGGGAACGCGGCACGCAGTTGCTGCTTGAAGGCGACCGGCATCAGCGGCGCGTCGTCCCAGTCGGCTTCCGCGATGTGCAGGTAGCCGACGCCGAGTTCGCCGAGCAGCTTCGCGGCGGCGAGGTAGGTCGTTTCCGGATCGTCGTCGACGCAGCCGTTCAGCGTGGTCAGCGGCGCGAGGCGGATGCCGACGCGCGATGCGTCGCCGGTCCCGTCGATCAGCGCCTGCGTGACTTCGCGCAGGAAGCGCAGCCGGTTCTCCAGCGAGCCGCCGTATGCGTCGGTGCGCGTGTTCGCGTTCGAATCGATGAACTGGTTCACGAGATAGCCGTTCGCGCCGTGCAGCTCGACGCCGTCGAAGCCGGCTTCGATCGCGTGGCGGGCGGCGGTGCGGTACTGGTCGACGATCTCGTGGATCTCGTCGATCGACAGCGCGCGCGGCTCGGACGCCTGCACGAAGCCCGGCGTGCTGCCGTCCTCGCCGGCGATGAACACGTTCACGCCCTTCGCCTGGAGCGGCGACGACGACACGGGTTGCGCGCCGCCGAGCAGGCTCGTGTGGCTCAGCCGGCCGACGTGCCACAGCTGCGCGAAGATGCGGCCGTGCGCGGCATGCACGGCGTCCGTCACCTTGCGCCAGCCGGCGACCTGCGACGGCGTGTGGATGCCGGGCGTCCATGCGTAGCCCTTGCCGAGCGGCGCGATGTAGGTGCCTTCGCTGACGATCAGGCCCGCACTCGCGCGCTGCGCGTAATACGCGGCCATCAGTTCGTTGGCTTCGTCGCCGGGCTGGCTGGCGCGCGAGCGCGTCATCGGCGGCATCACGATGCGGTTCGGCAGCGTCAGCGCGCCGAGTCGCAGCGGTTGGAAAAGCGGGTCCTGGGTCATGGTGGATTCCTGTCGGTGCCGCGGCCGGCGGGCCGCGGACGGGTCATGTCGGATGAAGGCGGCGTGTGCTCAGTCCCACTTCGGCGCGAGGCCGTCCGGGTCGACTTCGCGGCCGTTGCGCTCGAGCGCGGCGATCTGCGCCATGTCTTCGCCGGTCAGGCGCAGCGTCTGCGCGAGCAGGTTGCTCGCGAGGTTCTCGCGCTTGGTCGACGACGGAATCACCGAGTAGCCGAGCTGCAGCGCCCAGGCGAGCGCGACCTGGGCCGGCGTCGCGTCGTGACGCTGCGCGATCGCGCCGAGCACCGGGTCGCCGAGCACCTTGCCGTACGCGAGCGTCATGTACGACGTCACGTGAATGCCTTCGGCGTTCAGGAACTCGACCAGCTTGCGGTTCTGCAGGTACGGGCTCAGTTCGATCTGGTTCGTCGCGATCGCGTCCTTGCCGACGGCCGCGATCGCTTCCTTCGTCAGTTCGATGTTGAAGTTCGAGATGCCGATCTGGCGCGTGAGGCCCTTCGCCTTCGCGTCCGCCAGCGCGGTCATGAACGCGTCGATCGACACGCCGTTGCCCGGCGCCGGCCAGTGGATCAGCGTCAGGTCGACGACGTCGGTGCGCAGCTTGCGCAGGCTTTCCTCGAGGCTGGCCGCCAGTTTTTCCGGCGCGTAGTTGTCGACCCAGATCTTCGTCGTGAGGAACAGGTCTTCGCGGCGCACGCCCGACGCGGCGATCGCTTCGCCGACTTCTGCTTCGTTGCCGTAGATCTGCGCGGTGTCGATCGCGCGGTAGCCGACTTCGAGGCCGTTGCGGACCGAGTCGATGACGACCTGGCCTTGCAGGCGGAACGTACCGAGGCCGAATGCGGGAATCTTGCTCATCATGTGCTCCTGAAAGAGGGGGAACGATTGCGGTATGGAAGTCATTCTGGCGCGTGAGACTGATGAGATAAACGCGTTCATCAGTCAAAAATATTTGATTTGAAGTCAAATATAGGTCGCGCCATGGGCGTCCGGACCGTGGTCGCCGCTTATGCGGCGCGCGTCTGCGGCGTCGTGTTCGGATGGAACGCGGGCAGCACGTCCGATGCGATTTCGGCCATCGTCTCGTCGAGCGGCCGCCGGTTGCGGCGGAAATGCAGGCCGATGTGCTGCACGCCCGCGTCGCGCATCGCCGCGAGTTCTTCCGTCAGCGCGATGCGCCCCGCGCGGGCGCCGAAGCGGTGCCGCTGCAGCGGTTCGTGCGGATCTTCCGCGAGGTCGAGATGGATGAAGCTCACGTACGGCTTGTCGCCGGCCACTGCGTGCCAGTTCGCGGCGCGCTGCAGGTGATCGGCCGGCGTGCCCGGATACGCGAGGCAGCCGTCCATGTGTTCGCCGATCCACGCAGGCGTCTGCTGTGCGAGGCCCGCGACGAGCAGCGGCACCGGCGAACGGGCGGCGGGCAGCACTTCCAGGCCGGGCGGCAAGTGTCCGCGCGCGCCGTCGCGCAGCAGCGCGATCTGGTCGCGGAAGTTCTCGCCGCGCGTGGCGAAGTCGCGGCCGAACAGCGGATATTCGACCGGCCGGTCGCCGCTCGCGACGCCGAGCAGCAGGCGACCGCCGCTCAGTTCCTGGATCGTCGCGGCCGATTTCAGCGTCAGCAGCGGTTCGCGCAGCGGCAGCACGACGGCCGCGGTGCCGAGCAGGATGTCGTGCGTGATTCCGGCGAGGTAGCCGAGATACGAGAACGTTTCGAACACCTGCGCGGCATCGCCGAACGACGGGTCGTACACCGGCACGTCGCGCACCCAGAGCGCGCGAAAGCCGAGCGTGTCGGCCAGTTGCGCGAGCTCCGCGTGGATGTCGAGGTCGGGCACGCCGGGGTGGCGGCCGTCATGCCGGCGTTTCGCGTTGCCGGACGGGGTCCAGTCGTTGTCGAGCGGCAGTTCGATGCCGATGCTGAAGCCGCCGGCGGCGAGCGTGTCGAGTGAAGTGGACATGGTCGGGCTCCGTTCAGATCGCGCGCAGGCTGCCGTCGAGCCGGTAGAAATCGAGCGACGGCGCGGTGAAGAACGAGCGCGACGTGCCCGCGGCGAAGTCGTCGATATGCACGACGGTGGCGCGATCGGCTTCCTGCCACGAGATCGCGTAGGTGTCGTCGGCGATGGGCTGCCACGTATAGGCCACTTCACCCTTCGCGCCCGCGTACGGGCCTTCGGTGATCTCGTAGCGCATGTGGAGGCCGTCTTCGTCGTACGCGTTGAGCGCGGTGAGGCCGTCGTAACGGACTTCGAAAGTCTTGCCGGCGAACGGCGGACGTTGGGTCGATGCGTTCATGCGGGTGGCTCCTGCAAAAGGATGACGTTCAATGGGCGAGTTCGACGGGTTCGGCCGTGCGTTCCGGCAGGCCCTGACGGCTGTCGAGACGGCCGCTCAGCGCGGTGAGCGCAAACGCGCCGAGCGTGACGACGGCGGCGATCCACGGCGTGTGGCCGAGGCCGACGTTCGCGACGATCAGGCCGCCGAGCGACGACCCGCCGGCCACGCCGAGGTTGAAGGCGGCGATGTTGAAGCCCGACGCGACGTCGGTGGCGTCCGGCGCGAAGTGGCGCGCCTGCTTGACGACGTACACCTGCAGCCCCGGCACGTTGCCGAACGCCACGGCGCCCCACGCGAGCATCGTCAGCACCGCGAGCCATTTCACGTGGATCGTGAAGGTCAGCGCGAGCAGCACGATCGCGAGCAGCAGGAAGATCCGCTTGAGCGCCTTCACGGGGCCGACGGCGTCCGCGAGCTTGCCGCCCCACACGTTGCCGACCGCGACCGACACGCCGTAGCCGACGAGCACGAGGCTGACCTGCGACGGCGTGAAGCCGGCGATCTGTTCGAGCAGCGGCGCCATGTACGTGAACGCGATCAGCGAGCCGCCGTAGCCGACCGCCGTCATCGCATAGACGAGGAGCAGGCGCGGCTGGGCCAGCACGCGCAGCTGGCGGGCGAGCGGCGCGGGCGGCGTCTGCGGCAGCCCGCGCGGCACGAACGCGACCGCGCCGAGGAACGCGACGAGGCCGAACAGCGCGACGATCAGGAACGTCGCGCGCCAGCCGAAGTGCTGGCCGATGAAGGTGCCGAGCGGAATGCCGGCGACGAACGCGACGGTCATCCCGCTGAACATCGTCGCGATCGCGCTGGCGGCCTTGTCCTTCGGCACGAGCGTGGTCGCGATGATCGAGCCGACCGAGAAGAACACGCCGTGCGCGAGGCCGGTGAGCACGCGCGCGACGATCAGCGATTCGTAGCCCGGCGCCTGCCACGCGACGAGGTTGCCGACGGTGAAGAGCGCCATCAGCCCGGCGAGCAGCGCCTTGCGCGGCACGCGGCCGGTGAGCGCGGTGAGGAGCGGCGCGCCGATGGCCACGCTCAGCGCGTACAGGCTGACGAGCAGGCCGGCGGACGGCAGGCTGACGCCGAGGTCGGCGCCGATCGTCGGGATCAGCCCGACGATCACGAATTCGGTGGTGCCGATGGCAAAGGCGCTGATGGTCAGCGCAAGCAACGCGAGTGGCATGACGGGATCCGGGTTTCAGTAGGAATGGATCGCAGTGTGCCGGCTTTACTTTTGCGAAAAAACTGGTCTATAAACCAAATTGTTTTGATTTCAAATCAACAATGAAGATCACTCTCGACGAACTCCAGGCCTTTGCCGCCGTGGTCGACACCGGTTCGATCACGGCCGCCGCCCAGCAGCTCGACCTCACCGTGTCGGCGACGAGCCGCACGCTCGCGCGGCTCGAGGAAAAGCTGAAGACCACGCTGCTGCGCCGGACCACGCGCCGGCTCGAACTGACCGAGGAAGGGCGCGCGTTCCTGCAGGATGCGCGCGCGATCATCGAATCGGTCGAGAACGCGGAAGAGCAGATGCTCGCGCGGCGCGAGATGCCGTCCGGGCGCCTGCGCGTCGACGCCGCGACGCCGTTCATGCTGCACGTGATCGTGCCGCTCGTGCGCGGCTACCGCGAGCGCTTCCCGAAGGTCGAGCTGGAGCTGAACAGCAACGAGGGCATCATCGACCTGCTGGAGCGGCGCACCGACGTCGCGATCCGGATCGGCCGGCTGAAGGATTCGACGCTGCACAGCCGGCGGATCGGCAACAGCCGGGTGCGCATCCTCGCCAGCCCCGACTACATCGAAGCGCACGGGCAGCCGCGCAAGGTCGAGGATCTGCCGAAGCACACGCTGCTCGGCTTCACGCAGCCCGAATCGTTGAACGTATGGCCGATCCTTGGCGCGGACGGCGAGCCCTGCCGCATCGAGCCCGACGTCTGGTCGTCGAGCGGCGAGACGCTGCGGCAGCTCGCGCTGGCGGGCACGGGGGTCGTGTGCCTGTCGGATTTCGTGACCGCGCAGGATCGCGAAGCGGGGCGGCTGGTGCAGGTGCTTGCGCGCCAGACGCTCGACGTCAGGCAGCCGATTCACGCGGTGTACTACCGCAATACCGCGATCTCGTCGCGGATCGCGTCGTTCGTCGACTACCTGATCGAGGTGCTGGGCGGTGGCAGCGGCGGCGATGCGCCGGCGCGGCGCAAGGCCGCGTGGATGGAGTCGCAGTAGCGACGCGGCGCTGCCTTTCCGAGTTCGGCGTGCCGCGCGGCGGCACGCCGTCGTGCGGCGATTACGCCTCTTCGGCCCAGGACATTCCGTCGCGCGCGAGCAGCGCCGACGAAGCCGCGGGCCCGAACGTGCCGGCCGTGTACAGGCGCGGCCGGTCGCCGAGCTGCTTCCAGCCGTCGAGGATCGGCTCGACCCACGACCAGGCGGCTTCGAGTTCGTCGCGGCGCATGAAGTGCGTGAGGCGGCCGCGGATCACGTCGATCAGCAGCCGTTCGTACGCTTCCGCGCGCCGTTCCGGAATCGCCTGCTGCAGGTCGAGGTTCAGGCTCACCGGCACCATGTTCATTCCGCTGCCCGGCTCTTTCGCGAGCATCTGCAACTGGATCGACTCTTCCGGCTGAAGCTGGATCACGAGACGGTTGCCGTAATTGCGCGGGCCGGTCGGGATGATCGAGAACGGCATGTCCGCGAACTCGATCACGATTTCCGACTGGCGGCGCTGCAGCCGCTTGCCGGTGCGCAGGAAGAACGGCACGTTCGCCCAGCGCCAGTTGTTGATGTGCGCGCGCAGCGCGACGAAGGTTTCCGCACGGCTGTCCGCCGGCACGTTGTCTTCCTCGAGATAGCCCTTGACCGGCTGCCCGTCGACCGCGCCGGCCGTGTACTGGCCGCGCACCGTGTCGCGCGCGACGTCCGACAGCGACATCGGCCGCAGCGAGCGCAGCACCTTCAGCTTCTCGTCGCGCACCGCGTCCGGGTCGAGCGACACGGGCGGCTCCATCGCGACGATGCACAGCAACTGCAGCAGGTGGTTCTGCACCATGTCGCGCAGCGCGCCGGTATGGTCGTAGAAGCCCGCACGGCTGCCGACGCCGACCGTTTCCGCGACCGTGATCTGCACGCTGCGGATGTTCGGCGCCTGCCACAGCGGCCCGAAGATCGGGTTGCCGAAGCGCAGCACCATCAGGTTCTGCACGGTTTCCTTGCCGAGATAGTGGTCGATCCGGTAGATCTGCGATTCTTCGAAGTGCTTGCCGACCGCGTTATTGATCGCCTTCGCGGACGCGAGATCGTGGCCCAGCGGCTTTTCGAGGACGACGCGCGAGTGCGCGTCGACGAGGTGCGCGGCCGACAGGTTGTCGCAGATCGTCGTGAACAGCTCCGGCGACGTCGACAGGTAGAACACGCGGATCGCGTCGCCACGCGCCGCTTCGGCGAGCCGCAGGTAGTCGTCCGGCGCGTTCACGTCGATCAGCACGTACTTGAACAGGTCGAGGAAGCGGCTCCACGCGTCGGCGTCGAACGCCTTCTCGTCGATGAACGGGCGCGACTGCTCGTCCATGAACTTGCGATAGCCGTCGATGCCCCAGTCGCGGCGGCCGACGGCGATGATGCGCGTCTCGGGCGGAAGATTGCAGTGCAGGTGCGCCATGTACAGCGCGGGCAACAGCTTGCGGGCGGCCAGGTCGCCGCCGCCGCCGAAGATGATCATGTCGACGGGCCGGTCGGCCGCCGTCTGGGAAGGCTGATTCGTCATGGGAGGTTCGCGGTTTGAAACGGTGAACGTGAAACGAACGTCGAGGGCAATCGGGCGCCGGATGGCCGGCGCCGGTACGGCAAAACGCAATAGTGCACCGTTTTGATGGTTTGCGTGTGCGTTCCCCCGGATGTAACAGGGCTTGCGTTCTCGTTGATGGCTCGATTATGATTGAGCGCTCACTCATTAAAGGAATCGAACGTGGCCCGACCGCGCAGTCCCGACAAGCACGAAGCCATCCTCGCCGCGGCCGCGCGCGCGCTCGCCGAGGACGGCGCGACCGCGACGACCGCGCGCATCGCGCGGCTGGCCGGCGTGGCGGAAGGCACGGTGTTCACCTATTTCGACACCAAGGATGCGTTGCTGAACGCGCTGTACGTGAGCCTGAAGGCCGACATGCGCGAAGCGATGATGACCGGGTTTCCGGAACACGCGCCGGCCGAGCAGGCGGTACGGCATGCGTGGAACGGCTATGTGTCGTGGGGCGTCGCGAATCCGGACGGCCGGCGCGCGCTGCAGCAGCTCGGCGTGAGCGGGCGCATCGACGACCCGCATCGCGCGGCCGGCGCCGAAGGCTTCGGCGCGATCCGTGCGCTGCTGCGCGAACAGGTCGCCGCGTCGGGCGCGCTGAACCGCGACGAAGCGCATGCGTTCTGCTCGGCGTTGTTTACGTCGATTGCGGAAACGGCGATGGAATCGATCGCACGCGATCCGGTGCGCGCCGATGCGTACCAGGAAGCCGGCTTTCGCGCGTTGTGGGCCGTGTTGCACGCGGTGTGAGTCAGGCACGGCCGTCGGGCGGCGCGTGCCGCGACGGCCGGCACGGAGTTTCAGGCAGGGCGATGCGGGTCATGAAGGATCGGTTTATCGTCCATATTAATGAGTGAGTAATCATTCATTTTCATCGTTTCACCACGATCAAGGAGTGGAAAATGTCGAAAGTCTGGTTGGTAACAGGGGCCGCACGCGGCCTGGGACGCGCGATTTCGGAAGCCGTGCTGGCGGCGGGCGACCGACTGGTGGCCGGCGCACGCGACCCGGCGCAACTGGCCGATCTGGCCGAACGGTATGGCGACCGGTTGCTGCCGGTCGCGCTCGACGTCACCGACGAAGCGGCGGCAGAGCAGGCCGTCTCGGCGGCACGCGCCGCATTCGGCCGCATCGACGTGCTGGTGAACAACGCGGGCTACGGCCATACGGCGCCGTTCGAGCAGATGGGCGCCGACGTGTTCCGCGACCAGATCGAAACGAACCTGTTCGGCGTGATCAATCTCACGCGCGCGGTGCTGCCGACGATGCGCGCACAACGCGCGGGGCGCATCTTCCAGGTATCGTCGGTCGGCGGGCGCACGTCGACGCCCGGGTTGTCCGCGTATCAGGCCGCGAAGTGGGCGGTCGGCGGATTCAGCGACGTGCTCGCGAAGGAAGTCGCGCCGTTCGGCGTGCGCGTGTGCACGCTCGAACCGGGCGGGATGCGGACCGAATGGGCCGCGCAGGCGAAGCGCGACGTCGACGATCTGCTGCCCGACTATCAGCCGTCGGTCGGCAAGATTCTCGAGTTGCTCGGTGCGTATGGCGGCCACGAGGTCGGCGATCCCGCGCGGATCGCGGCGTTGATCGTCGACCTGTCGCGCCGCGACGACGTGCCGCTGCGCCTGCTGCTCGGCGGCGATGCGCTGTTCGTCTGCGAGCAGGCGGAACGGCAGCGCGCGGAAGAGGCGGCGCGCTGGCGGGACGCCACGCTGTCCACGCAGTTTCCGGACGCGAAGCTGCCGGCCGGACTGGAGGCGCTCAAGGCGATCGAGTAAGGGCGGCCGCTGTCGCGGGCGGCGCGTCGATCGCGTCGACCGCGTCGCTCCCGCAAGCCGGGTCGCGTGCCGGCGCGATCGATTTCGCCGGCGGCCCGGCGCGCAAAACGCCGCGTGGGTCCGCATCGCAACGCCGGCTTTCGCCCGACCATTCGCGAAACGAGAACGATCAATTCTCCTCAGCGGGGATTCTGTCGCAACCGCCGAGTTTCTAGACTTGCCTCAAGCGATGAGACCTGCTCGTCGCACCTCCAAAAGGACACAGTCGTGAAGCTCTACGTTCATCCGCTTTCCGGTCACTCGCACCGCGCCCGCCTGCTCATCTCGCTGCTCGGCATCGAGCATGAACTGGTCGAAGTCGACCTGGCCGCCGGCGCGCACAAGTCGCCTGAATTTCTGGCGCTGAACCGCTTCGGTCAGGTGCCGGTGCTGGTCGACGGGGACACCGTGATCGCCGATTCGAATGCCATCCTCGTGTATCTCGCCCGCACGTCGGGCAACAGCGACTTCCTCCCGCAATCGCCCGTGCAGGAAGCCGCCGTGCAGCGCTGGTTGTCGGTCGCGGCCGGCGAGATCGCATTCGGGCCGGCCGCCGCGCGGCTCATCACGGTCTTCGGTGCGAAGTTCAATGCCGACGAAGTGATCGCCCGCGCGCATCGCATCCTCGCGCTCATCGACGCCGAACTCGCGGGGCGCGACTTCATCGTCGGGCCGAAGCCGACCATCGCCGACGTCGCGTTGTACGGCTACGTTGCGCGTGCACCCGAAGGCAATGTGGACCTGTCCGGCTATTCGAACGTCTCGGCGTGGCTGCGCCGCATCGAAGCGTTGCCGGGTTTCGTCGAGTTCGTGAAGACGCCGGTCGGGCTCGCGGCCGCTGCGTGATCGAGGTCGGCCCGTCGCCCGTGCGGTGACGGAGGCGACGCCGGGCGCGTCAACGCGCGCTGAAAGCGTCATGTGCAGGTTCCGTCGAGGAGACACATCGTGAGCACGGTATCGAATGAAGCGAACTCGCCGTGGCATCGGGGCGAACTCGAGCTGCAGGAAAAAACAGGCGTGATGCAGAAGATGGACAGCGTGGGACGGCGCTTCGTCAGGGATCACATGCCCGACCAGCATCGCGCGTTCTTCGCACAGTTGCCTTTCGTCGTCGTCGGTGCGGTGGCCGACGACGCAGACGTATGGGCGACCTTCGCATTCGGCCAGCCCGGCTTCATGCAGTCGCCGAACGACAAGCGCCTGCGCATCGACACCGTGTTCGATCCGAACGATCCGGCTGCCAGTGGCACGCACGACGGCGCGGCGATCGGCCTGCTCGGCATCGAACTGCATACGCGGCGTCGCAATCGCCTGAACGGCATGATCCGTCGCGGCGAGCCGCGCGCATTCGATCTCGACGTCGTGCAGAGCTTCGGCAACTGCCCGCAATACATCCAGTTGCGCGATTTCGCGTTCGTACGCGAACCCGATACGTTCTCGGAAATCGCACCGGAGGAAAGCGATCGTCTCGACGATCGCGCCCGCGCGATCATCGCGGCTGCCGACACGCTGTTCGTTGCGTCCTACGTCGGCGACGGCGCCGAGCGTCAGGTCGACGTTTCGCATCGCGGCGGCAAGGCGGGGTTCGTGCGCATCGGCGACGACGGCGTGCTGACGATCCCGGATTTCGCCGGCAACCTGTTCTTCGCGACACTGGGCAATTTTCGGGTCAATCCGCGCGCGGGCATCGTGTTCGCCGACTTCGAAACCGGCGACGTGTTGCAGATGACCGGCGAAGCCGAAGTCGACCTCGATTCACCGGAGATCGCCGCATTTCAGGGCGCGGAGCGACTGTGGCGCTTCAAGCCGCGCCGCGTCGTTTATCGCGCCGGCGCATTGCCGTTGCGCTGGACGTTCCGGGCGGAAGGCTGGTCGCCCAACTCGCTGATGACGGGGAGCTGGGACGAGGCCGCGCGCCGCCTGAGCGCCGCCGAACTGGCACGGGCGTGGCGTCCGTTCAGGGTCGCGAAAATCACCGACGAGAGCACGCTGATTCGCTCGTTCCAGCTCGACCCTGCGGACGGTGCCGGCTTGGTGCCGCACCTGGCGGGCCAGCACGTGCCGATTCGCGTGAATCTGTCGGAGGGCGGCGATCCGCTCATCCGCACCTATACGTTGTCGAGCGCGCCGTCGGACGGTGTGTATCGCATCAGCGTGAAGCGGGAAGGGCGCGTGTCGTCGCATCTGCATGACGGGGTGCAGGTCGGTGACCGCATCGAAGTGCGAGCGCCCGCCGGGCAATTCACGATCGATGCGCTCGAGCGCCGTCCCGCCGTATTGCTGGCGGCCGGTGTCGGCGTGACGCCGATGCTGGCGATGTTGCGTCACATCGTCTACGAAGGCGCGCGCAAGCGCGGCACGCGCAAGACCTGGTTCTTTCACGCGGCACGCTCCGTGAAGGAGCGCGCGTTCGGCGACGAGATCGGCCAGCTCGCGTCGGCGGCGAACGGCGCGGTGAACGTGGTGCGCGTGCTGTCGGACGCGACCGGCGCGCGCGAGGGCGACGAATTCGACGTCGTCGGCCGCATCGATGCGAACCTGCTGCGCGCGACGCTGCCGTTCGACGACTACGACTTTTACCTGTGCGGACCGTCGGGCTTCATGCAAGCGGTCTATGACGCGCTCCGCGACCTGAACGTGGCGGACCATCGAATCCACGCGGAGTCGTTCGGCCCTTCCGGGCTCAAGCGTCGAGCCGATTCGGACGCGAGTGCCCCACTGCGTGCGCCGGCGGATACGCCGACACCCGTCGCGTTCGTCAAGTCGGGCAAGGAAGCGCGCTGGCAGCCGGGCAGCGGCTCGCTGCTGGACCTGGCCGAGGCGCGCGGACTGACGCCGGAATACGGGTGTCGCGGAGGCAGTTGCGGCACTTGCCGCACGCGGATCGTCGAAGGCGCGGTGACGTATCCGGTCGCGCCGGAATTCAAGGTACCGGACGACGAAGCGCTGATCTGCTGCGCGGTGCCCGCGCATCGCGAATCGGGCGGCGGCGATCGTCTGCTGCTCGACGTGTGATTCAGAACCCTCGTCGCACGGCGACGATTCCCGACGAAAGGAGTTTGACCATGAAAGACGTCAACGTTGCCCGCCCGCCGGTTCCACCGTTCTCGCTGGACACGGCGATCGAGAAAGTGCGGCTTGCGGAAGACGGGTGGAACACGCGCAATCCGGAGCAGGTTTCGCTCGCGTACAGCGTCGACAGCGTGTGGCGCAACCGCGCCGAATTCGTGACGGGCCGTCCGGCGATCGTTGCGCTGCTCACACGCAAATGGCAGCGCGAACTCGACTACCGGCTCATGAAGGAGCTGTGGGCGTACGGCGGCAACCGGATCGCCGTGCGCTTCGCCTACGAGTGGCATGACGACGCGCAGAACGGGTATCGCTCGTACGGCAACGAGAACTGGGAATTCGGCGACGATAGCCTCATGCACCACCGCCATGCGTGCATCAACGATCTGCCGATCGCCGAGGCCGATCGCAAGTTCTTCTGGCCGCTCGGGCGCAGGCCCGACGATCATCCGGGCCTCAGCGATCTCGGTCCGTAAGGCCTGCTTGCCTACGGCGCGCGATGCTCGCTACGCGTGCCGACTCGCCGGTGCCTGCTAGGGCGTGAACACGCCCTAGGCAGACCACATCGGCGCTTGGGCCCTCAGCCTTTCGACGCAGAGATCGATGAACGCGCGCGCTTTCCGGTTCGCGTGCCGGCCCTCCCGATGCACGACGTGAACCGGGAGCGGCGCAAGTTCGTGCTCGGCCAGCAGCACGCACAGCGTGCCTTGCGCGAGTTCGTCGACCACCTGATAGGACAGCAGGCGCACGATGCCGAGGCCGGCCGTTGCCGCGGCGATCGCGGAATCGTTCGTCGTGGTCAGCAGGCGCGGCTGGATGGGGACGGTGAGCGTCTTGTCCCGCGCGCGGAAGCGCCATTCGGGCGCCGGCGTGATGCCCGTCGCCTGAATCGTGACGTGAGCCGCGAGATCGTCCGGACGCTGCGGCGTGCCGTGCGCGTCCAGATAAGCGGGAGACGCGCACAGCACGCGGCGTACCTTGCCGACCGAGATCGCCTGCAGCGACGAGTTCGGCAACTCGCCGATGCGCACGGCCACGTCGGCGCCTTCATCGACGAGATTGACGACGCGGTCCAGAAACCAGCAGTTGAGATTGACGGAAGGATGCTGCTGCAGATACTCGAGCGCGATCGGCGTCACGTAGCTCTTGCCGAACAGTACAGGCGCCGTGACGGTGAGCTGGCCGCGTGGCGTATTGCCGGTGCCGGTGGCGGAAAGCTCGGCCGCGTCGATGTCCGCCAGAATGCGCCGGCAGTCCTCGTAAAACGACGCGCCCGCATCGGTGATGCGGACCACGCGCGTCGTCCGCGTCAACAGCCGCACGCCGAGATATTCCTCGAGTTCCGTCATCACGCGGCTGATCACCGACGGCGAGACGTTCAGCTTGCGCGCCGCCGATGCGAACCCTTCCGTCTCGACCACCGTGACGAAGGTGGTCATGGCCTGGAGCCTGTCCATGTATGAAAGATATCCGGGTGAAATGAACGTGGCCTCACGCGCATCGCGTGTCAGGATGAACGCGTGTCCGGCTCCGCGATGCTCGACGATCGGATGCGCCACTTCGCCGGCGTCATGCCCACCTGCCGTTTGAACACCCGTTGGAACGCGGCCTCGGATCGATAGCCGACCGATTCGCCGATTTCGGCGACGGACATCGTCGTTTGCGCGAGCTTGCGCCCGGCAAGCGCCATGCGGATTTCAGTCAGGACATCGGTTGCCGAGCGGCTGATCGCCTCGTCGAAGTGGCGTGCGAACGTCGCGCGCGACATGTGGCAGCGCTCGGCCAGCTGGGCCAGCGTCCAGGGCTTTTCGGGCTCGTCGAACATCGCTGCGAGCGCCGGCTGCAGCCGATGACGTTGTGCCAGTGCAAGCAGCCCGCGCGGCGCGTGGCCTGCCTCGGACGCACTGCGCAGGGTCAACGCGAACAGCGCGCCGGACAGATGATCCACGACCGCGGCACTGCCGGCGCGTTGCTCCAGCGCTTCCTCGCGCATCAAGTCGATGAGCCGCGCGAGCCGCGTGGCTGCAAACGCGGCGTCGCGCGTCTGTTCGTCGCCCGCGGTTACGCTGCTCACGATCAGACGTCGCGGCAGATGGTCGCGCAGCAACTGCTGCGGGACGGCAGGCAGCACGAAGCGCCCGCACAGCACATCGGTGTTCGCATTGGTGCTGCCGTTCGTCGCAACGGTCAGGCCGTTTCGGTGCCGCTCGCGCGCCGCGCGCGGCGCCTCGCCGCTGCCGTCGTGCAGCCGATGGGCGCTGCCGGACGGAAACACGACGATGTCGCCGGCCTTCATCCGCAGCGTCGGTTCGTCTTCTCCGTCCGTCTCGCACTCGACGACGGCCTCGCCGCGCAACAGGATGTGATAGGGGAGTTCCCACTCGCTCGACTCGGGATGGTCGATGCGCCACGGCGACCCGAAGTGGCACCGCACGTCAAGCCGCCCGGTGACCGGCATCATCGACAGCAATCGGTCGAGCATTTCCATATGAGACGTTTGAGCATGGAGTTGCGGCAGTATGGCATTAAAGAAAACGTCACGCATCCCTACACTGACTCCCATGCCATACGACATGGCTAACCGTTCAACCACGAAGCAAGGAGTCGATCATGTCCCGTCTCACCACCATTCGCCCTGAAGAGGCAACCGGCGCGGCCGCTGAAGTGTTCGCGAAGATCAAGAAGGCCGTCGGCAAGGTGCCCAACGCATACGCCACCATCGGCACGCAAAGCCCCGAAGCGCTCGGCGCGGCGCTGGCGTTCGATGCGGCGGTCGCGGCGAGCACGCTCGGCAAGGCCGATATCGAAGCGATCAAGCTGGCGGTCAGCGAATACGCGGGATGTGATTACTGCGTCGCCGCTCACACGCTGATGGGCAAGCTGGCAGGCCTGACAAGCGATCAGATGAAGCAGGTGCGCGCGGGCGCGGCAACCGGCGACGCCGCGCGGGACGCGCTGGTCGCGTATGTTCGTACGCTCGTCGGCACGCACGGCACGGTCCCCGTTGCGGTCGTCGATGCGGTGCGCGCAGCGGGCTATACGGAACGCCAGCTCATCGAGATCAATCTCGCCATCGCGTCGATCACGTTCACGAACCTCGTCAATCGCGTGAACGATACGACGCTCGATTTTCCGGCCGTGGCGTAACGGCGCGGTGGATCGCGGGCAGGAAGCCCGCGTCCGCGCCGATACGCGGACGCACTACCGGCTGTCGGGATCGGCCCGGTACCCGAGCTCGCCGCTGATCAGCGCGGCCTCGTGGCGCAGTGCCGTCGCGACCGGCCCGTCGATCGATGCGTCGAAGCCGCCGGTCGCGCCCAACGCGGTGATCGCCGCACACATATGTCCGTTCGCATCGAATAGCGGCGCCGACACGGCGCTGATGCCCTTCAGGTTCGTGTCGCGGACGGTCGCGAGGCCGGCCGCGCGAATCTCGCGCTGCAATTGACCGACCGGATCGCGTCGATCGAGCTGCGCGCGCAGCTCGGCCGGCGCCGATGCGAGTTCGTCTTCCGCCAGCTGTCGCACACGCGGCTCGTCGAGCAGCGCGAGGAACAGCCGCCCGGTTGCGGACCATAGCAACGACATCACCGAGCCGGCGCGAACATTGACCGTGACCGGCAAGCCGGGCTCTTCGAAGCGCATGATCGTCGGCCCGCGGTTGCCCATGATCGCGACGAAGCACGTTACCTCCAGGCGCTCGCGCACGCGCACGAGCGACGGTTCGGCGAGCCGTATCGGGTCGGCCATCCGGATCGCTGCGAGCCCGATCGAGATGCACTGGGGCCCGAGCACGTATTGCTGGGTGGCGCGCTCCTGCGTGATGAACGCTTCCTCCATCAGGCTCGCCAGATAGCGGTGAACCTTCGCGGGATTCTCGTCGAGCCGCGCGGCGAGCGCGGTCAGCGTGGCGCGGCCGCCGCACGCGGCGAGTTCCTTCAGCACGAGCAGGCCGGTCGACGCGGACTGGACGCGTTGCCTGCGGTCGCGCTCGGCGGCCGCGGTCTTCTTCGTTCTGGCGATCTTTTCCATAAGCCGGATTCTAGCCGGACGACCGGCGGCGCCCGGCCGCCAAGGTTTACCCCAGTCGCTTGATTACGCATTGCGTATTAGATTTACGCAAAATCATAGCACGGGAGCGAATCATGTCCGTCACGGACCGCCACGCGTCATCGTCGAAATGTCCGTTTCATCCTGCGCCGGCCGCGGCGAGCGCACCGAACGGCTGTCCGGTGAGCGCCGCCGCAGCCGCGTTCGATCCGTTCGACGACGGCTACCAGCAGGACCCGCCCGAGTACGTGCGCTGGGCGCGCGAGCAGGAGCCGGTGTTCTACAGCCCCAGACTCGGCTACTGGGTCGTCACGCGCTACGACGACATCAAGGCGATCTTTCGCGACACCCTCACGTTCAGCCCGTCGATCGCGTTGGAGAAGATCACGCCCACCGGCCCCGAGGCGAACGCGGTGCTCGCGTCGTACGGCTTTGCGCTGAACCGCACGCTCGTCAACGAGGACGAGCCCGCGCACATGCCGCGCCGCCGCGCGCTGCTCGACCCGTTCACGCCCGACGCGCTGAGGCATCACGAACCGATGGTGCGCCGGCTCGCGCGCGAATACGTGGACCGTTTCATCGACGACGGTCGAGCGGATCTGGTCGACCAGATGCTGTGGGAAGTGCCGCTCACCGTCGCGCTGCACTTTCTCGGCGTGCCCGAGGAGGACATGGACACGCTGCGCGAATACTCGATCGCGCACACGATCAACACGTGGGGGCGCCCGAAACCGGAGGAGCAGGTCGCGGTCGCGCATGCGGTCGGCAAGTTCTGGCAGTTCGCGGGCAAGGTGCTCGACAAGATGCGCGAGAATCCGTCCGGGCCCGGCTGGATGCAGTACGGGATCCGCAAGCAGAAGGAACTGCCGGACGTGATCACCGATTCGTATCTGCATTCGATGATGATGGCGGGCATCGTCGCCGCGCACGAGACGACCGCGAACGCGACGGCGAACGCGATGAAACTGCTGCTGCAGCATCCGGACGCGTGGCGCGACATCTGCGAGGATCCGTCGCTGATTCCGAACGCGGTCGAGGAGTGCCTGCGCCACAACGGCTCGGTCGCCGCATGGCGACGGCTCGCGACGAAGGACGTGACGATCGGCGGCATCGACATTCTGGCGGGCTCGAAGCTGCTGATCGTCACGTCGTCCGCGAATCACGACGAAGCGCGCTTCGCGGACGCCGACCTGTTCGACATCCGCCGCGAGAACGCGAACGATCAGCTGACGTTCGGCTATGGATCGCATCAGTGCATGGGCAAGAATCTCGCGCGCATGGAGATGCAGGTCTTCCTCGACGAGTTCACGCGCCGTCTGCCGCACATGAAGCTCGCCGAGCAGCGCTTCACGTATGTGCCGAACACGTCGTTCCGAGGCCCCGAGCATCTGTACGTCGAATGGGATCCTGCGCTGAATCCCGAGCGCCGCGACCCGTCGGTGCTGCACCCGCGCGCGGCGGTGCGCATCGGCGAGCCGCCGTCGCACGCGGTGAGCCGCGCGGTCACGGTCGAACGCGTGTCGATGTGCGCGGATCGCATCGCCCACATCCGGCTCGTGTCCGCCGACGGCCGCCCGCTGCCGCGCTGGACGCCCGGCTCGCACATCGACGTGATCTGCGGCGATACCGGCATCACGCGCCAGTATTCGCTGTGCGGCGACCCGGACGAGCGCGACGTGTACGAGATCGCGGTACTGCACGAAGCGCAGAGCCGCGGCGGATCGGCGTGGGTGCATGCGAACCTGCGCGCCGGCGATGGGCTGAAGATTCGCGGCGCGCGCAATCACTTCCGCTTCGCAGCCGACGTCGACAAGGCCATCTTCGTCGCGGGCGGCATCGGCATTACGCCGATCAGTGCGATGGCGCGCGAAGCGAAGGCGCGCGGCATCGATTACGAAATCCACTACAGCGGCTCGCGACGTGCGTCGATGGCGATGCTCGGCACGCTCGCCGCGCTGCATGGGGAGCGTCTGCACGTATACGTGTCGGAAGAAGGCTCGCGTAACGACTTTCGCGCGCTGTTCGCGCAGCCGGCCGACGACACGCACATCTACGCGTGCGGCCCCGCGCGGATGCTCGACGCACTCGAAGCGAGCTGCGCGCACTGGCCGCGCGATGCGCTGCGAGTCGAGCATTTCGTGTCGACGAAGGCGGCGCTGGATCCGTCGAAGGAGCGGCCGTTCGAAGTCGAACTGAAGGATTCGGGCATCACGCTGACGGTCTCGGCGAACCAGACCGTGCTCGACGCGTTGCAGCACGCGAACATCGACGTGCAGAGCGACTGCCGAGAAGGGCTGTGCGGCTCGTGCGAAGTCCGCGTGCTGGCCGGTCGAGTCGATCATCGCGACAGCGTGCTCACGCGCGCGGAGCGCGACGCGCACGACCGCATGATGGCCTGCTGTTCGCGCGCGTGCGGTGGCGAGCGGCTCGTTCTCGAACTTTGAACGCGCGGTGGCGCCGCGAGCGCCGCTCGCCCCCCATAAACCACAAAAAAGACCGGAGACATGCGCGATGAAAAAGCGTGCCAACCTGATGTTCGCCTGCACCGTCGGCACCACGCTCGAGTGGTACGACTTCTTCGCGTTCGCCGCGTGCGCGGTGCTCGTGTTCGACAAGCAGTTCTTCGTCGTCGGCAATCCACTCGCGGCCACACTGCTCGCGCTCGCGACGTTCGCGGTCGGCTTCGTCGCGCGGCCGCTCGGCGGCATCGTGTTCGGGATGATCGGCGACCGCATCGGCCGCCGCAAGACGCTCGTCGTCAGTCTGCTGATGATGGGCATCAGCACGTTCTGTGTCGGCCTGCTGCCGACCTATGCGTCGATCGGCATCGCGGCGCCGCTGCTGCTCGTGCTGCTGCGGATCGTGCAGGGGATCGCGGTCGGCGGCGAAGCGACCGGGGCGATCCTGATGATCGCCGAATCGATGCCCGCCGCGCAGCGCGGCTTCTGGACCAGCTTCACGATGTTCGCCGGCCCGCTCGCGAACGTGCTGACCGCGTTCGTGATCGGGCTGGTGCAGCGGTTCTACGGCGATGCCGCATTCGTCGACTGGGCGTGGCGGATTCCGTTCTTCATCTCCGCGCTGCTCGTGATCGTCGGTTTCTGGACGCGCCGGCGCGTCGAGGAATCGGCGGCATTCGCCGAGCTGGCCGCCGCGCATCGGACGGTCGAGCGCGCGTCGCTGCGCGAAACGTGTGCGGGCAACTGGCGGCAGATGGCGCGTGCGTTCTTCGTGAAGGCCGCGGAAAACACGTTCCTGTATCTGTTCTCGACGTTCGCGCTCGGACTCGCGACCGGCTATCTGCACTTCAGCCGGCCGCAGGCGCTGTCCGCGCTGATGTGGGCGTCGGCGATCGAGGTCGTCGTCATCCTGATCGCCGCGCACGTGTCGGACCGGGTCGGACGGCGCCCGGTGCTGATCGCCGGCTTGCTCGGCGCGGCGGTCGCCGGTTGTTCGTTGTTCACGTTGTCGCCGGGCAGCGATTATGCGCATCTGCAACTCGCGTTGATCGCGTGCCTGGCCTGCCACGGCATCATTCTCGGACCGATGGCCGCGTACATGGCCGAACTGTTTCCGACGCGGGTGCGCTTTACCGCACTGTCGACCAGCTATCAGCTCGCATCGGTGCTCGGCGGGTCGATCGCCCCGATCGTCGGCACGCTGCTCGTGAGCTATACGGGCTCGGCGATCTTCGTCGCGGGTTACGCGATGCTGATGGCGCTTCCCGCGTTCGTCGCGGTGATCGCGTCGCGCGAATCGCGCGGTGAGGACATCGATTCACAGTCGATGTTCGCCGGACATGCGATGCGGACGAACGACCGGCCGCGCTCGACGCATGCGTAAAGAACGGCGGCCGCGTGATGCGGGCGAAGAAGCGGGTTGCGCGGCTGCGGGTCCGATCCGTCCGTATTAACCCTGATTAAAAAACCTTATCACGGTGAAAAATTCCGCATCTTATTGAACCGATATCGGCTGGATATAGTGGCTCGCTTTCCCGCACGCGCCACCGGCGTGCGCAGATAAACGCAGGAGCCCCTTGATGACCACCGATACCCGATTCACCGAAGTCGAGGATCTGATGCCCGCCGCCGGCGGGCTGCGCGAGATCCGTCACCACATCCATCACCACCCCGAACTCGCGTACGAAGAGCACGACACGGCCGCGCTCGTCGCCGACAAGCTCGAGCAATGGGGCTGGCAGGTGACGCGCGGGGTCGGCAAGACGGGTGTGGTCGGCACGCTGCGGGTGGGCGACGGCACGCGCAGCATCGGCATTCGCGCCGACATGGATGCGTTGCCGATCGTCGAGGCGACCGGCCTGCCGTATGCGAGCGGCACGCACGGCAAGATGCACGCGTGCGGCCACGACGGCCACACGACGATGCTGCTCGGCGCCGCGCAGCATCTCGCGAAGACGCGCAACTTCTCGGGCACCGTCCACCTGTATTTCCAGCCGGCGGAAGAGCACGGCGTCGACAGCGGCGCGAAGAAGATGATCGACGACGGCTTGTTCGAGCGCTTCCCGTGCGATGCGGTGTTCGGCATGCACAACCATCCGGGCGCGGCGCCCGGCGTGTTCCTCACGCGCCGCGGCCCGTTCATGTCGGCCGGCGACAAGGCGATCATCACGATCGAGGGCGTCGGCGGCCACGCGGCGCGGCCGCACCTGACGGTCGATCCGGTCGTCGTCGCCGCGAGCATCGTGATGGCGTTGCAGACGATCGTCGCGCGCAACGTCGACCCGTCGCAGCCGGCGGTCGTCACGGTCGGCTCGATGCACGCCGGCACCGCGAACAACGTGATTCCGAACGGCGCGCGCCTCGAACTCAGCGTGCGTTCGTTCAGCCCGGAAGTGCGCGCGCTGCTCAAGCGCCGCATCACCGAGCTGGCGCAAACGCAGGCCGCGAGCTACGGCGCGAGCGCGAACGTCGAGTACATCGAAGGCTATCCGGTCGTCGTCAATACGGATGCCGAAACGGATTTCGCCGCGCAGGTCGCGCGCGAACTCGTCGGCGATGCGCACGTGGTCGAGCAGACCGACCTGCTGATGGGCAGCGAGGATTTCGCGTTCATGCTGCAGCAGCGGCCGGGCTCGTTCGTGCGGCTCGGCAACGGCGAAGGCGAGGACGGCTGCATGGTGCACAACCCGAAATACGACTTCAACGATCGCAACCTGCCGATCGGCGCGGCGTTCTGGACGCGCCTCGTCGAGCGTTACCTCGGGCAGTGATCGCGGCGGCGGCGCGCGGTCGGCGCTTCCGGCCGCATTGACAGGAGAGGATAGCGATGCAGAAAGACCATCTCGCGCTGCACCCGGCGTCGGCGGGCGTGGCCGAAGCCGACACGCCTGCCGTCACGCGGCGCGGCGCGATCGCAGCGGCCGTGATCGGCAACTGGCTGGAATTCTTCGATTTCACCGTGTACGGCTTCTTCGCGGTGCTGATCGGCAAGCTGTTCTTCCCGTCGAGCGACCCGACCACGTCGCTGCTGCTGTCGGTCGCGACGTTCGCCGCCGGCTTCTTCACGCGGCCGCTCGGCAGCGTCGTGCTCGGCGTGTACGCGGACCGCAAGGGGCGCAAGGCCGCGCTGAACCTGACGATCATGCTGATGGCGCTCGGCACCGGCCTGATCGCGATCGCGCCGACCTATGCGCAGGTCGGCGTGGCCGCGCCGTTGCTCGTCGTGTTCGCGCGGTTGCTGCAGGGCTTCTCGCAGGGCGGCGAATTCGGCGCGGCGACGTCGACGCTGCTCGAACAGGGCGGCACGTCGCGCCGCGGATTCCGCGCGAGCTGGCAGCTCGCGACGCAGGGCGGCGCCGCGCTGATGGGCTCGGGCTTCGCGGCGCTGCTGTCGAACACGATGACGAAGGACGCGCTCGAAGGCTGGGGCTGGCGGCTGCCGTTCCTCGTCGGCGTGCTGATCGCGCCGGTCGGAATGGTTCTGCGTCGCCGGCTCGCGGACGACGCGCCCGGCGACCGCCATCACGGGATCGAGCGCGGCGTGCTGCACGAGCTGTTCTCGAAGCACACGCGCACGGTGGTGCTGCTGATGCTCACGGTGATGGGCGGCACGGTGTCGACCTACATCCTGACGTTCTACATGCCGACCTACGCGATCCATACGCTCGGCCTGCCGATGAAGCTGTCGATGTTCGTCGGCGTCGCGTCGGGCTGCGTGATGCTGGTCACGTGCCCGCTGTTCGGCTGGCTGTCGGACAAACTCGGCAGCCGCCGCCTGCCGATCTTCGTCGGCCGCGGCGTGCTGGTCGCGCTGCTGTTCCCGGCGTTCTGGCTGATGAACCATCATCCGACGCTGTCGGTGATCCTGCCGCTGACCGCGCTGATGCTGCTGTTCTATTCGCTCGGCTCGGCATCGGAAATGGCGTTGATGTGCGAGTCGCTGCCGCGCCACGTGCGCGCGACGGGCATCTCGATCGCGTATGCGCTCGCGGTGACGATCTTCGGCGGCACCGCGCAGTTGATCGCGACCTGGCTCGTGAAGACGACCGGCAGCAAGCTCGCGCCGGCCGGCTACGTGGCCGCATGCGTGGTGCTGTCGCTGATCGCGGTCGCGATGCTGCGCGAGACGGCGCGGGAATCGCTGGACTGACCCGGCACGCGATGCGCGGCGCGGCCGTGTGTGCTTACCGCCCGCGCACCACCCTCAGATACGACGCGAGCATCGTCGCAAGTTCCTGCGCGGCCGGCGTCAGCGGCACGGCCGCGCGTTGCAGCAGGCAGACGTCCTGCGCGTCGGCCCGTTCGCATACGGGTACTTTCGCAAGCGCGCCGGCGAACGGCCCGTGCCGCGTGATCGCCTCGGTTTCGAGCGCGAGGGAATCGGTCTGCGTGACGATCTGCAGCGTCTCGAACATCCCTTCGACGGTCGCGAGAATCCTCGGCGGCGGCTGGCCGTGCGCGTCGAAGTACGCGAGCAGCCGGTTGACGACCGGATCGGCGCTCAGGTTCGGCGAGCGCGTCGACACCCATCCATAGTCGGCCAGCTCGGCGAGCGATTGCGCGTGCATCGCCGGGTGCCCGTTGCGGCACACGACCACCGGCGCCGACGTGCGCAGCGGCGTGACCGCGAGATCGGTCGTGTCGGTCTGCTTCGCGACCAGCGCGATCGCGAAATCGACCGCGCTTTCGCGCAGCCAGCCGATCATCATCCGCGACGTGCCGGTGCGCAGGTGCACGTCCACCTTGTCGAAGCGCGCGCGGAACGCGGTCAGCACGGGCGCGAACGCGTCGATCAGCGGCTCGGTCACGAGGCCGAGCGTGACGGTGCCTTCGTAGGCGCCGCTCAACTGACGGATTTCCCGCTCGACCTGCTCGCATTCGCCGAGGATCGAACCGGAGCGCGCGAGCAGCCGCTGGCCGACGGCCGTCGGCACGATCCCGCGATTGGTCCGCGTGAACAGCGTCGCGCCGAGCGTCGCCTCGAGGCCCTGCAGTTGCTGCGTGACGCCGCTTTGCGCGAGGTCGAGCGCGCGGGCGGCCGCGCGCAGGCTGCCGTGCTCGACGACGGCCTGGAAGATGCGGAGCTGGGACAGCGTGAACGCCATGGGAAGCAGCGAAGCCGGTGATCGGAAATACCGATCATGATAAGTCAGCCGATGGTTCCGGCGTGGGCCCCGCGCTTCTACGATCGCAGGCAGTCCGGCTCATGCCGTTTGCCTCGCTTCCTGCCCATCGTCGACCATGAAACGTTTCCTCGTCCCGCTCGTTTCCCTGTGCCTTGGCCTGGCCGCCACGTCCGCGTACGCGCTCGACGCGCACGTGGTGCGGCTCGGCATCGACCCGACCTATCCGCCGATGGATGCGAAAGCGCCCGACGGCAGCCTGAAGGGCTTCGACGTCGATCTCGGCAACGAAATCTGCCGCCGCGCGCAGTTGCGCTGCCAGTGGGTCGAGCTCGAATTCTCCGGGATGATTCCCGCGCTGCAGGCGCGCAAGATCGACGCGATCCTGTCGTCGATGGCGATCACCGCGAAGCGCGAGAAGCAGATCCTGTTCTCGTCGAAGCTGTTCCGTTTCAAGTCGCGGCTCGTCGCGCGGCCCGGCAGCGGGCTCGACGGCACGGCGGCGTCGCTGGCCGGCAAGCGCGTCGGCGTGCAGTCGGGCACGCAGTTCGAATCGTGGGCGCTCGCGCACTGGGCGCCGGCCGGCGTCGGCGTGGTGCCGTACAAGAGCCAGGACGACGTGTTCGCCGATCTCGTCAACGGCCGCCTCGACGCGGCGCTGCTCGGCACCGTGGAAGCCGATTACGGGTTCCTGCGCCAGCCGCGCGGCAAGGGTTTCGCGTTCGTCGGCGCGCCGCTCGACATGGGCGATCGCGGCGTCGGCATCGGCATGCGGCAGTCGGATACCGCGCTGAAGGCGTCGATCGACGGCGCGATCGCGTCGATGCTGAAGGACGGTACGTACGAGCGGATCGCGAAGCAGTATTTCGATTTCAACCCGTACGGCGACTGAACGCCGGGCGACCTCGACGTTTCACCCGCTTCTTCGTTTTCATTTCGTTCGAGACCATCGATGCAGATTCGCACTACGCCGCTCCTGTCGCCGTCGATCGGCACGCAGCGCACGCTGACGAGCTTTCATTTCGGGCCGGCCGACAGCGGCCGCAAGATCTATCTGCAGGCCGCGCTGCACGCGGACGAGACGCCCGCGATGCTCGCGGCGTTCGTGCTCAAGCAGCGCCTCGCGCAGCTCGACGCCGAAGGCCGGCTCGCGGCCGAAATCGTGCTCGTGCCGGTATCGAACCCGATCGGCCTCAATCATCATCTGCTCGGGCAGTTCATCGGCCGTTTCGACCTCGCGAGCGGCCGCAACTTCAATCGCGGCTTCCTGCCGCTCGCGGAGATCGCCGCGAGCGCGCGTGACCGGCTCGGCGACGACGGCGCGCACAATCGCGCGATCGTGCGCGAATGCGTCGGGGCGGCGCTCGCGGAAATCGCGCCGCGCACCGAATTCGATGCGCTGCAGCTTGCGCTGCTGAAGCTGTCGCACGACGCCGACGTCGTGATCGACCTGCATTGCTCGCTTGAAGCGGTGATGCACGTGTACACGAGCGATAGCGCGTGGCCGGACGTCGAGCCGCTCGCGCGTTATCTCGGTGCACAGGTGTCGCTGCTCGCCGAGGACTCGGGCGGGCACGCGTTCGACGATGCGCATCACCTGCTGTGGTCGCGGTTGAGTGCGCTTTTGCCGGCCGGTACGCCGATGGCGGCCGGCACGGTGGCCGTGACGGTCGAGTGCCGCGGCCAGCGCGACGTGACGTACGAATATGCGCAACGCGACGCCGACGCGCTCGTCGACTATCTGGTGTGGCGCGGCGCGGTGCGCGGCGAACCCGCGCCGCTGCCGCCGCTGGCCGCGCCGGCCACGCCGCTCGCGGGCAGCGAGCAGTTCTACGCGCCGGTGAGCGGGATTCTCGTGCACCGTGCGGCGATCGGCGCGACGATCCGTGCGGGCGATCCGCTGTTCGACATCGTCGATCCGCTGACGGATGCGGTCACGACGATCTCGAGCGCGACCGACGGCGTGTTCTACATGCGCCGCGCGATCCGCTTCGTGACGGCCGGCGCGCCGCTCGGCCGCGTGACGGGCACGGTGCCGGTGCGCAAGGGGATGCTGCTGGGCGCGTGAGCGGCGGGACGGGCGCGTGTCCGAGTGGTGCCCCGCAATTTCGTTCTCGTCAAATTGACCGGGCGTGGCCGCATCCCTAAATTGATTGATGCGGAGCGCGCTCCGTGTTCCGTGAGAAGGACGTTGCAAGCAGAGTCAGAGAGTTGAGCGGGCGGCCCATGCCGCCCGTCTTTTTATCCGCGCGATCCGCGAATGACCGTCGTGCCGGTCCCGCGAGCGAAGTAACCGCTCACCCGCGCCGCGCGACCAGTTCCGACACCGTCTGCGCGGCCTGCTGCAGCGGCCCGAGAAACTCCTTCACCATCTGCTTCGCGGTATGCCGCTGCGCGTTGCCGCTGATGTTCATCGCGGCGATGATCTGCCCGCGCCGGTTGCGGATCGGCGCGGACAGCGACATCAGCCCCACTTCGAGTTCCTGGTCGACCACGGCCCAGCCCTGCTGGCGCGCCTGAGCGATCGCCGCCTTCAGCTCGCCGAGGTCGGTGATCGTGCGCGGCGTGTGCGCGCGGATGCCGCTCTGCGCGAGCGTTTCGTCGAGCGCCGCGTCGTCGAGCGCGGACAGCAGCACGCGGCCCATCGACGTGCAGTACGCGGGCAGCCGGCTGCCGATCGACAGGTTGATCGTCATGATCTTGCGGGTCGGCACGCGCAGCACGTAGACGATCTCGGTGCGATCGAGCACCGCGGCCGAGCAGCTTTCGTGGATCTGCGCGGACAACTGCTCCATTACCGGATCGGCGAGATTCCAGAACGGCATCGACGTGAGATACGCGAAGCCGAGCTCGAGGATCTTCGGCGTGAGCCGGAACAGCCGGCCGTCGGCCTCGACGTAGCCGAGCGTCTGCAGCGTGAGCAGGATCCGGCGTGCGCCCGCGCGCGTGAGGCCGGTGGCCGACGCGACCTCGGTGAGCGTCTGCTCCGGGCGCGTCGCGTCGAACGCGCGGATCACCGCGAGGCCGCGCGCGAACGACTGCACATAGGAGTCGCCGGGTTTCTGGATGTCTTCGGTTGTCATGAACGGTTGGTTTGTCGTGCAGCCGAGAAGATAGCGCATGGGGCCTGACACGCCAACCGCCCGGCGGACCGCGCGCTTGACAGGTCGTCCCCGCACTCCCTATGATGCGTTGAACGTTCGATACACGATCTTATGTTCGTATATAGAACATTTAAGCGCATCCCGGCGGGCAATGCAAGGGGCGCGCCCTGTTCATTTCCCAGCCTTCCGTGGGACCGGAGACACTGATGACCGAAGCTTTTCTGTGTGATGCGATCCGTACGCCGATCGGGCGTTACGGCGGTGCACTGTCCGGCGTGCGCGCCGACGATCTGGGCGCGGTGCCGCTCAAGGCGCTCGTCGAGCGCAACCGCGACGTCGACTGGACGGCGATCGACGACGTGATCTACGGCTGCGCGAACCAGGCCGGCGAGGACAATCGCAACGTCGCGCGCATGTCGGCGCTGCTCGCGGGCTTGCCGGAAGGCGTGCCGGGTTCGACGATCAATCGCCTGTGCGGGTCGGGGATGGATGCGGTCGGCGTGGCCGCGCGCGCGATCAAGTCGGGCGAAGCCGCGCTGATGGTCGCGGGCGGCGTCGAGAGCATGACGCGCGCGCCGTTCGTGATGGGCAAGGCCGCGAGCGCGTTCGCGCGCCAGGCCGACATCTACGACACGACGATCGGCTGGCGCTTCGTCAATCCGCTGATGAAACAGCTGCATGGCGTCGATTCGATGCCGGAGACCGCCGAGAACGTCGCGGTCGACTACAACGTCAGCCGCGCGGATCAGGACCTGTTCGCGCTGCGCAGCCAGCAGAAGGCCGCACGCGCGCAGCAGGACGGCACGCTCGCCGAAGAAATCGTGTCGGTCACGATTGCGCAGAAGAAGGGCGATCCGCTGGTCGTGTCGCGCGACGAGCATCCGCGCGAAACGTCGCTCGAGACGCTCGCGAAGCTGAAGGGCGTCGTGCGCCCGGACGGCTCGGTCACGGCCGGCAACGCGTCGGGCGTGAACGACGGCGCCGCCGCGTTGCTGCTCGCGAACGAGGCAACCGCGAAGCGCTTCGGCCTGACGCCGCGCGCCCGCGTGCTGGGGATCGCGACGGCCGGCGTCGCGCCGCGCGTGATGGGTATCGGCCCCGCGCCGGCCACGCAGAAGCTGCTCGCCCGACTCGGGATGACGATCGACCAGTTCGACGTGATCGAGCTGAACGAGGCATTTGCGTCGCAAGGTCTTGCGGTGCTGCGCATGCTCGGCGTCGCCGACGACGATCCGCGCGTGAACCCGAACGGCGGCGCGATCGCGCTCGGCCACCCGCTCGGCGCATCGGGTGCGCGCCTCGTGACGACCGCGATGTACCAGTTGCATCGTACGAACGGCCGCTTTGCGCTGTGCACGATGTGCATCGGCGTCGGCCAGGGCATCGCGATCGCGATCGAACGCGTGTGAGCGGCGTGATGCGGTGAAGCGGCCGGATACGCGCCGCTTTGCTGCTGCGCTGTTTCCCCTACGAAGGGCGGCACGAGACATCTCGCGCCGCCCTTCGTCGTTAACCACCGGCCCGCGACAGTTGCCTGAAGCGCGCGCCGCCATCCGCGCGCCAGCCGTCAGGCCATCGGCCCTTCCAGATGAATGTCGTCGGGCTCGAGCGCGTAAAGCTCGGGATCGGGCGACGCGCTGACCGTGAAGCCGAGCCGCAGGTAGAAGTCGATCGTGCGCTGCGACGGCGTGGCCGATACGTACAGCCGCTCGGCGCCCATTGCACGCGCCTGCGCGCGGGCCGTGCGGTAGAGCTGTTCGCCGAGCCCGCAGCCGCGCCAGTCGTGGCTCACGTGCAGGAACTTCAGCTGCAGCATGTCGCGTTGCGGGCCGAGCCGCCGGCTGTCGACGACCGCCGCCGCGACCAGCCGCGCGCCGTCGAACCTGCCGAGAAACCAGCCGCCGCGGTCGTGGCAGTCGAGCAGGATCGGCGTGTAGTGATCGGCTTCGCCGTCGGGCCAGCCGGCCACGTCGTAGAACTCGGGCACGAGATGCAGCGTGCCGTCGCGCAGCACGTACAGGTATTCGATGATTTCGCGCCGGTCGATGGTCCATACGAGCGGTACGTCGTCGCGCGCAAGCGGGCGGGCCGACAGCGCGTCGCGTTCGGCGGCGGTGCGGCGCGTCATGCGGCCCTCCGGTGCGCGGCGATCGTACTCGTCGGCGGCAGGCGCGGCATGCGGTCGGGCGGCGCCATCCGATAGCCGTCCGGTTCGCGTTGTCCCGGAAACCGCGTGGCGTCGCCATTCCGGAAAAACGCGGCCTGATCGCGTTGATGGCGCTCATGCGCGGCCGTCGCGGTATTCCAGGACAGCCGATTCAGCTCATGCAATGCCTTTTTCATCGAATTCGAATTCCAGTGGAATGGAGCAGGATAGGCCAATCGTTTCGCTGCACGCAACAGCGGCCGGCATTGCCAATGTCGTTCGGCGCTTCGTGACCGACAGATAAACGTGCGCGGGGATTATCGGCGGATTATTTGATCTGAATCATGGTAATGGCCGGATTGCCCGTTTTATTCGCATCGAAATTAAGGTTTGCCGGTGAATTGCCGACAGTAAGGACGAGAGTGTCGTAAAGCGAACAACCGTTTTTCGGCTACTGAGCGCGATTTCAGCGCGGCGCGGACGACAGATCCGCCTTTCGGAGCCTTGCATGCGCAACAACCAGCCCGTTACCCAACAGGAATTCGATTTTCCCGACGACGTCACGCTGATGTCGACGACCGATGCCGACAGCATCATCACCTACGCCAACACGACGTTCGCGCAAGTGAGCGGCTTCTCGACCGAGGAGCTCGTCGGCCAGCCGCACAACGTGGTCCGTCACCCGGACATGCCGAAGGAGGCGTTCGCCGACATGTGGGCGACGCTGCGGCGCGGCGAGCCGTGGACCGCGCTCGTGAAGAACCGCCGCAAGAACGGCGACCACTACTGGGTGCGCGCGAACGCGATTCCGGTGATGCGCAACGGCGCGCCGCAGGGCTATATGTCGGTGCGCACGAAGGCGCCGCACGACGAGAGTACTGCCGCGGACGCGCTGTATCGCGCGTTTCGCGACGGCAAGGCCGGCCGGCGCCGGTTCCACAAGGGGCTCGTGATCCGCACCGGGCTGCTGCGAGTCGCGTCGCTGCCGCAGACGATGTCGGTGCGTGCGCGCGTTCATGCGGCACTGTGCGTGCTGGCGCCGGCCGTCGTCGGCGCGGGATGGGCCTGCGGGCTCACCGGCGGCGGGCTCGCGGCGTTTGCCGGCGTGACGGCCGGCGTGGCGGTCGCGGCAGGCTGGTGGCTCGACGCGCAGATCGTGCAACCGCTGAAGCGGCTGCACGAGCAGGCGCTGAACGTCGCGACCGGCGAGAGCCGGCGCGGCGTACGGATGAACCGCGTCGACGAGATCGGCATGACGCTGCGCACGATCAACCAGCTCGGGCTGATGTTCCGCTGGCTCGTCGACGACGTCAGCGAGCAGGTGCACAACGTGCAGCGCGCGAGCAACGAGATCGCGCAAGGCAACAGCGACCTGAGCGCGCGCACCGAACAGGCCGCGTCGAGCGTGCAGCAGACGGCCGCGTCGATGGCCGAGATGACGGCGACCGTATCGAGCAACGCGGAGACGGCGCTGCAGGCGAATCAGCTGTCCGTTTCCGCGAGCGGCGCGGCCGAGCGCGGCGGGCAGGCGGTGAGCGAGGTCGTCGCGACGATGAGAGAGATCACCGACAGCTCGCGCAGGATCGCGGACATCATCGGCGTGATCGACGGCATCGCGTTCCAGACCAACATCCTCGCGCTGAACGCGGCGGTCGAGGCCGCGCGTGCGGGCGAACAGGGGCGCGGTTTCGCGGTGGTGGCCGGCGAAGTGCGCGCGCTCGCGCAGCGCAGCGCGAACGCGGCGAAGGAAATCAAGACGCTGATCGGCGCGAGCGTCGAGCGCGTCGAGTCGGGTGCGCGGATCGTCGACGGCGCGGGCAAGACGATGGAGGACATCGTCACGCAGGTGAAGCGCGTGTCGGACCTGATCGCGGAGATCAGCTCGTCGACGGCCGAGCAGAGCACCGGCGTCGCGCAGGTCGACCAGGCAGTCGTCCACCTGGACAACATCACGCAGCAGAACGCGGCGCTCGTCGAGCAGAGCACGGCGGCGTCGGAAAGCCTGAAGCAGCAGGCGACGCGGCTCGTCGATGCGGTGAACGTGTTCAGGTGAGGGTTGCAAGCGTGCGCGACGTGCGGATTCGATCAATGAATCCGGCATGTCGCGCACGATACATGTTCGGATTGGCGAATTCAATCGAATGACGCCAAACGCGAAATATTCGTATTTACGACTTTATCGTTACGCGCTAAATCGGGCCGAACGCATCACGTCGAACGATCGGGCGAATGGCCGTCAGGCCGTTGTCCGGCCACGCATTCTGGTTTATCCATAAACAAATCATTCGGCAAAAACACGATCATGCATCTTTAATGCATATTTACCCGAGTACGGCATCATGTTTTGGCGGAATTTGCCGAAAGCGCAGGAGTCGACTCACACGCGGGCGAATCGATCGCCATGCGTGGAGTCTCGAATCAATCGACGAACGGACGCAAGATCCGTCACCCGGAGCTCCACACCATGCGCAACAACCAGCCTGTCACGCAACGCGAATTCGAATTTGCCGATGATGCGACGCTGATGTCGACGACCGACGTCGACAGCCACATCACGTACGCGAACGCGGCGTTCATCCAGGTCAGCGGTTTTTCTCCCGAGGAGATCGAGGGCCAGCCGCACAACGTGGTACGGCATCCGGACATGCCGAAGGAAGCGTTCGCCGACATGTGGGCGACGCTCAAGGGCGGCGAGCCGTGGACCGCGCTCGTGAAGAACCGCCGCAAGAACGGCGATCACTACTGGGTGCGCGCGAACGCGATTCCGGTGATGCGCAACGGGCAGCCGAAGGGCTACATGTCGGTGCGCACGAAGGCGACACGCGACGAGATCGCGGCCGCCGAGGCGCTGTATCGCGATTTCCGCGAAGGCAAGGCCGGCAGCCGCCGGTTCCACAAGGGATTGATCGTGCGCACGGGCGCGATGCGCGTCGCGTCGCTGTTCCAGACGATGTCGGTGCGGGCCCGGCTAGTGTCGACGCTGTGCGTCCTCGCGCCGGCTGTCGTCGGCGCCGGCTGGGCGGCCGGGTTGACCGGCGGCGCGTTCGCGGCGTTTGCCGGTGCGGCGGTCGGCGTGACGGCGGCGGCCGGGCTGTGGCTCGATGCGCAGATCGTGCGGCCGCTGGGGCAACTGCGCGACGAGGCGTTGCGCGTGGCGACCGGCGAGAGCCGCAGCGGCGTGCGGATGAACCGGGTCGACGAGATCGGCATGACGCTGCGCACGATCAACCAGCTCGGGTTGATGTTCCGCTGGCTCGTCGACGACGTCAGCGAACAGGTGTTGAACGTGCAGCGCGCGAGCAACGAGATCGCGCAAGGCAACAACGATCTGAGCGCGCGCACCGAGCAAGCGTCGACGAGCGTGCAGCAGACGGCCGCGTCGATGGCCGAGATGACGGCCACCGTGTCGAGCAATGCGGAGACGGCGCTGCAGGCGAATCAGTTGTCCGTTTCCGCGAGCGAGGCGGCCGGGCGCGGCGGGCAGGCGGTGAACGAAGTCGTCGCGACGATGAACGACATCACCGACAGCTCGCGCAAGATCGCGGACATCATCGGCGTGATCGACGGCATCGCGTTCCAGACCAACATTCTCGCGTTGAACGCGGCCGTCGAGGCGGCGCGCGCGGGCGATCAGGGGCGAGGCTTCGCGGTGGTCGCCGGCGAAGTGCGCGCGCTCGCGCAGCGCAGCGCGAACGCGGCGAAGGAGATCAAGACGCTGATCGGCGCGAGCGTCGAGCGGGTCGAGTCGGGCGCGCGGATCGTCGATGGCGCGGGCAAGACGATGGAGGACATCGTCACGCAGGTGAAGCGCGTGTCGGACCTCATTGCGGAGATCAGCTCGTCGACGGCCGAGCAGAGCACGGGCGTCGCGCAGGTCGACCAGGCAGTCGTGCATCTGGACAACATCACGCAGCAGAACGCGGCGCTCGTCGAGCAGAGCACGGCGGCGTCGGAAAGCCTGAAGCAGCAGGCGACGCGGTTGGTCGAGGCGGTGAACGTGTTCCGCTGATCGCGGGAGGGGAAGGTGACGCGGGCACGGCGGAGAGGGATACCGGCCCGCGTCGGGCCGCCCGGTTCCGGCCGGGCGGCCAGGGCCTGTCGCCGAGGCGGCAGGCCCCGAACCGTCAGACGGCGAGGCAGAGGTACTTGATCACGACGTAGTCATCGATGCCGTAGTGCGAGCCTTCGCGGCCGAGGCCCGACTGCTTGACGCCGCCGAACGGCGCGACTTCGTTCGAGATCAGGCCCGTGTTCACGCCGACCATCGCGTATTCGAGCGCTTCGGCCACCTTCCACACGCGGCCGATGTCGCGGCTGTAGAAGTACGCGGCCAAGCCGAACTCGGTGTCGTTCGCGAGGCGGATCACCTCGTCGTCGCTGCCGAACTTGAACAGCGGCGCGAGCGGCCCGAACGTCTCTTCCTTCGCGACCTTCATCGCCGGCGTGACGCCCGTCAGCACGGTCGGCTCGAAGAAGCCGTGGCCGAGCGCATGGCGCTTGCCGCCCGTCACGACGGTCGCACCCTTCGCGAGCGCGTCCTCGATGTGCGCCTCGACCTTCAGCACGGCCGCTTCGTTGATCAGCGGGCCCTGCGTGACGCCCGGCTCCGTGCCGCGGCCGACCTTCAGCTGGCCGACGGCCGCCGCGAGCTTCTGCGCGAACGGGTCGTACACGGCTTCGTGCACGTAGAAGCGGTTCGTGCACACGCACGTCTGGCCGCTGTTGCGGTACTTCGACGCGATCGCGCCCTGCACGGCCGCATCGAGATCGGCGTCGTCGAACACGATGAACGGCGCGTTGCCGCCGAGCTCCAGCGACACCTTCTTGACCGTCGCCGCGCATTGCGACATCAGCAGGCGGCCGACCGGCGTCGAGCCGGTGAACGACAGCTTGCGCACGATCGGGTTCGACGTCAGTTCGCCGCCGATCGCCTTCGGGTCGCCCGTGACGACGCTGAACACGCCGGCCGGCACGCCCGCGCGCTCGGCCAGCACGGCCATCGCGAGCGCCGAGAACGGCGTCGCTTCGGCCGGCTTCACGACGATCGGGCAGCCTGCGGCGAGCGCCGGGCCGACCTTGCGCGTGATCATCGCCGCCGGGAAATTCCACGGTGTGATCGCCGCGCACACGCCGATCGCTTCCTTCGTCACGACGATGCGCTTGTCGCTCGCCGGCGTCGGGATCGTGTCGCCGTACACGCGCTTGCCTTCTTCCGCGAACCACTCGAGGAACGACGCCGCATAGCCGATCTCGCCCTTCGCTTCGGCGAGCGACTTGCCTTGCTCGGTCGTCAGGATCAGCGCGAGGTCGTCGGCGTTTTCCATCATCAGGTCGTGCCACTTGCGCAGGATCGTCGCGCGCTCCTTCGCGGTCTTCTTGCGCCACGCGGGCCAGGCGGCGTTCGCGGCTTCGATCGCGTGACGCGTCTCGGCCGTGCCCATCGCCGGCACGGTGCCGAGCAGGCCGCCGGTCGCCGGGTTGCGGACCTCGAACGACTCGCCGTTCGTTGCGCCTTGCCATTCGCCGTTGATGTACGCCTGCTGGCGGAACAGCGACGGATCTTTCAGTGCCAGGGTTTCCTGAACAGTGCTCATATGAATCGCCTGCTATGAAAAGGACGGATGAAAACGGCCGCCGCCGTCTTCACGACGGCGGCGGCGCATTCAGTGGAAGCGGACGGGCACTCAGGCCGGCACGCCGACCGTTTCCTTCAGCACTTCCTCGAGGATCACGAGCGCTTCGTCGAACACGGCTTGCGGGATCGTCAGCGGGAACAGGAAGCGCACGACGTTCGAGTACACGCCGCACACGAGCAGCAGCAGCCCGCGCTCGAGCGCACGCGTCTGCACGCGCTTCGTGAATTCGGCATCCGGCTCGCCCGAACCCGGCTTCAGGAATTCGACCGCGATCATCGCGCCCGGGCCGCGCACGTCGGCGATCTGCGGCACGTCGGCCTGCAGCGCGTTCAGCTTCGCCTTCAGCACGTCGCCGAGCTGCGTCGCGCGCTCGCACAGCTTCTCTTCGTCGATGATCTCGAGCACCGCGTGCGCCGATGCGACGGCCAGCGGGTTGCCCGCGTAGGTGCCGCCGAGGCCGCCGGGAGCCGCTGCGTCCATCACGTCCGCACGGCCGACGACGCCCGACAGCGGCATGCCGCCCGCGAGGCTCTTCGCCATCGTGATCAGGTCGGCCAGCACGTCGTAGTGCTGCATCGCGAACAGCTTGCCGGTACGCGCGAAGCCCGTCTGCACTTCGTCGGCGATCAGCAGGATGCCGTGTTCGTTACAGATCTTGCGCAGCGCGCGCACGAATTCGGCCGGCGCCGGGTTGAAGCCGCCTTCGCCCTGGACCGGTTCGAAGATGATCGCGGCGACGCGCTTCGGATCGATGTCGGCCTTGAACAGCATCTCGATCGCCTTGATCGAATCGGCGGTCGTCACGCCGTGCACGGCGTTCGGGTACGGCGCGTGGAACACGTCGCCCGGGAACGGGCCGAAGTTCAGCTTGTACGGCGCGACCTTGCCGGTCAGCGCCATGCCCATCATCGTGCGGCCGTGGAAACCGCCCGAGAACGCGATCACGCCCGGACGGCCGGTGGCCGCACGCGCGATCTTGATCGCGTTCTCGACGGCTTCGGCGCCGGTCGTGAAGAACGCGGTCTTCTTCGGGAAGTCGCCCGGCGCGCGCTCGTTGATCTTCTCGGCCAGCTCGACGTACGACGCGTACGGGACGATCTGGTAGGCGGTGTGCGTGAAGTGGTTCAGCTGATCGGCGATCGCCTTGACGATCTTCGGGTGGCGGTGGCCCGTGTTCAGCACCGCGATGCCGGCGGCGAAATCGATGAAGCGGCGGCCTTCGACGTCCCACAGCTCCGCGTTCTCGGCGCGGGCTGCGTAGAAATCGCACATCACGCCGACGCCGCGCGGGGTGGCGGCGTTCTTGCGGGCCTGCAGGTCGGCATTCTTCACGGTCATCTCCTTGATGTTCTGTCCGGTGGGTAGGAAATCGGGCGCCTGGGCAGCCCATGGAGGCGACTATAATCACATTTGGCTCTGGCAATCAGAGCCATTTCAATAAATATTCAGGAGCCAATCATGCGCGCAAGCGTGTTGTCGGACTGGCTGGCGCAGCGCCTCGTGCGCGGCGGCGAACAGCCGATCTACCGGCAGCTGCATCGCCTGCTGCAACAGGCGATCCTGTCGCGCGAACTGCCGGCCGGCACGCGCGTGCCGTCGTCGCGACTGCTGGCCGCCGAGCTCGGGATCGCGCGCAACACGGTCACGCAGGTTTACGAACAGCTTGCGCTTGAAGGCTATGTGAACTCGGCGACGGGCCGCGGCACCTTCGTCGCCGACAGCGCGCCGGACGAGATCGTCGGCGCGCCGTCCGACGCGGCGGCCGGCCCGGCCGTCGCGACGCCGTCCGCGCGGCGGCTGTCCGCGCGCGGCACGCGGCTCGTCGAAGGCGCCGGCGTGTCGAAGCGCCAGGGCGGCGCGTTCATGCCGGGCGTGCCCGATGTGTCGCGCTTTCCGGCGCGCGTGTGGACGCGGCTGCACAACAAGTACTGGCGCCGCCTGCGCCCGGACCTGCTGACCTACGCGCCCGGCGGCGGGCTCGCGCTGCTGCGCGAGGCGCTGGCCGACTACCTGCGCACGTCGCGCTCGGTGCGCTGCACGCCCGAGCAGATCGTGATCACGACCGGCATCCACCAGTCGATCGACCTCGCGGTGCGCCTGCTGACCGACCCGGGCGACGCGATCTGGACCGAAGATCCGTGCTACTGGGGCGTGCGCAGCGTGCTGAACGTGTCGGGGCTGACCACGCGGCCGATTCCGGTCGACGACGAAGGCATCGCGCCGTCGGCGGCCGATCTGGCCGAGCCGCCGAAGCTGATGCTCGTCACGCCGTCGCACCAGTATCCGCTCGGGATGGTGATGAGCCTCGCGCGGCGGCGGATGCTGCTCGAATACGCGCGCCAGCACGGCTGCTGGATCATCGAGGACGACTACGACAGCGAATTCCGCTATGGGAGCCGGCCGCTCGCGTCGCTGCAGGGCCTCGACACGGCCGGGCAGGTGATCTACGTCGGCAGTTTCGGCAAGACGCTGTTTCCGGGGCTGCGGGTCGGTTATCTGGTCGCGCCGGAGCCGCTCGCGGAGAGTTTCGCGACCGCGAGCGCCGAGCTGTATCGCGAAGGGCAGTTGCTGCAGCAGGCGGTGCTCGCCGAATTCATCGCGGAAGGGCATTTCGTGTCGCATATCCGCAAGATGCGCACGCTGTACGGGCAACGCCGCGAGGTGCTGCTCGACGCGGTCGCGCGCCGCTACGGCGATACGCTGCACGCGCTCGGCAGCGACGCGGGGCTGCATCTGGTCACGCAATTGCCCGATGGCGTCGACGATCGCGCGGTCGCGCAGGCGGCGCTCGAGCGCAACATCGTCGTGCGGCCGCTGTCCGGGTATTACGCGGATCGCTCGCGCGCTGCATCGGGATTGCTGCTCGGCTATGCGTGCGTGCCGGAAGACGAGATCGCGACCGCGTTCGCGACGCTTGCCGAGGCGATCGACGAGCGGGCGTTCGGCGGGGCCGTTGCGCTGGCTTGACGGGTGAGCACAAGCGATATCGACGCGTTGCGATTCCGTCAAAGGCCGGTCGAAGCGCGATTCTCTCCGCAACGTGGAGTGCGTATCGGGCGCGCTCGCGCCGAATTGTCGATAATAGAACGTTGTTATTCACCGGATGCCGACGATGACCGAAGCCACCCAAGCCCAGCCTGCCGTTCCGCGCCTCACGAGCCTGTCGCACGGGGGCGGCTGCGGCTGCAAGATCGCGCCGGGCGTGCTGTCCGAGCTGCTCAAGCGCGCGACGCCGCCCGCGCTGTTCCCCGATCTGCTGGTCGGCACCGAGACGTCCGACGACGCGGCCGTCTACCGGCTCAACGACGAGCAGGCGATCGTCGCCACCACCGATTTCTTCATGCCGATCGTCGACGATCCGTTCGACTTCGGCCGTATCGCGGCCACCAATGCGCTGTCCGACGTCTATGCGATGGGCGGCAAGCCGATCCTCGCACTCGCGCTGGTCGGCATGCCGATCAACGTACTGCCGCACGAGACGATCGCGGCCGTGCTGCGCGGCGGCGAATCGGTGTGCGCGGAGGCCGGCATTCCGGTCGCCGGCGGCCATTCGATCGATTCGGTCGAGCCGATCTACGGGCTCGCGGCGATCGGCGTCGTGCATCCGTCGCGCGTGAAGCGCAACGCGGCCGCGCGCGCGGGCGACGTGCTCGTGCTCGGCAAGCCGCTCGGCGTCGGCGTGCTGTCGGCCGCGCTGAAGAAGAACCAGCTCGATGCCGACGGTTACGCGCAAATGGTCGCGACTACAACGAAGCTCAACCGGCCGGGCGCCGAACTCGCCGCGTTGCCGGGCGTGCATGCGCTGACCGACGTCACCGGCTTCGGGCTGCTCGGCCATACGCTCGAACTGGCGCGCGGCGCGCAGCTCACCGCGCGCGTGCACTACGCGTCGCTGCCGTGGCTCGCGGGCGTCGAGACGTTCGTTGCCGACGGCGTGTTCACCGGCGCGTCGGGCCGCAACTGGGCCGCGTACGGCACGGACGTGCGGCTCGCCGACGGGCTGCCGCCCGTCGCGCAGGCACTGCTGACCGATCCGCAGACGTCCGGCGGGCTGCTGGTCGCGTGTGCACCGGAAGCGGTCGACGACGTGCTCGCCTGCTTCCGCGCCGACGGTTTCGACCGCGCGGCCGTGATCGGCGAGATGGTGGACGGGCCTGCGCGCGTCGACGTCGCCTGATTCCGGATTCACACGCCGGATCGTTTCGACGTCGCTGGAATCGATGCCTTCCATCGACGGTATTGATGCCATCGACGACCGATGAACGACTTCCTGTTCGGGCTGATGATCGCGCTGTCGGTCGGGCCCGTCGCACTGATGATCGCGAACTACGGCATGCGCACCGGCACTGGCTGCTCGGCGCAGCGTGCGTGTTTGCGGGCAGCCTCGCGGGGCAGCTCGTGTTCGCGTTCGGCGGCAGCGCGATCGGGCGCTTCGTGAAATCGCCGGGGTGGCTCGCGGCGAGCCACGTGGTCGCCGCATTCGTCGTGCTCGGTTACGGCGTCGCGGGGTTGATGCGCGTGTAGTGCGGCGAGAGACGGCCGACGTCGCGCGTGGCGAAGAACCCGATAGCATTCCTGATGTTTGAAAGGCCGCGGCGAACGTACGATTTTCGATCACGCAACATGCGTTCGTTCGCACGAAACACCACCCGTCGTTTCGTAGTCGGGTTCCGCATCGCGCACGCCCGTTCTATACTCCCTCGCGCAGTCTCCGACAGCCGTTCTCACCCAACACCATCGAAACAAGGAACGCCGATGCTGACTCGCTCCATTCTTTCCGCCGCTGCATTCTCGCTCGCCGCCTGTGCGACCGCGCCATCGATCGCGCAGGACAATCAGGGCAACGACGCAGGCAACGCCGCATTCGCCGAGACCGGCTCGCATGGCCGCCCGGTCAAGGTCATGATCATCACGATGTTCGGCCCGGAAGGCCAGGCGTGGCTCGACCGGCTCGGCCCGTGGCGCGACATCGCCGTGCCCGGCCTGTCGCCCGACTATCCGGCCGTCCACTGCAACAAGCAGGACGTGTGCGTGGTGACGACCGGCATGGGCTATGCGAACGCGTCGGCGACGATCATGGCGCTCACGTTCTCGCAGCGCTTCGATCTGCGCCGCACGTATTTCCTGGTCTCGGGCATCGCGGGCGTCGACCCTGCACAGGGCACGGTCGGGTCGGCCGCGTGGTCGAAATACCTCGTCGATTTCAGTCTGCAGTGGGAGCTCGATGCGCGCGAGATTCCGGCCGGGTGGAACACCGGCTTCCTCGGCATCAACACGAAGAGCCCGAGCGACAAGCCGCCGCTCGACTATCGCACCGAAGTGTTCCAGCTCAACCCGCAGTTGACCGATGCCGCGTATGCGTTGTCGCGCAACGTCGTGCTCGCCGACAGCGCACAGGCGCAGGCCGCGCGCGCGAAGTTCACGTATGCGCCGGCGAACCGGCCGCCGACGGTGATCCAGTGCGACACGTCATCGGGCAACACGTGGTTCTCGGGCACGCTGATCGGCGAGCGCGCGCGCCAGTGGACCAAGATCCTGACGGACGGCAAGGGCACCTACTGCATGACCGCGCAGGAAGACAACGCGACGTTCGAAGCGCTCAAGCGCGCGGCGAGCGTGAAGCGGGTCGACCTGTCGCGCGTGGCGGTGCTGCGCACGGGGTCCGACTTCGACCGGCCGTATGCGGGGCAGACGAGCGCCGACAACCTGCTGAACTACGCGGATCAAGGCGGCTTCGCGCCCGCGACCGAAAACCTGTATCGCGCCGGCAATCCGCTGGTGCAGGAGATCGTCACGCACTGGGGCGAATGGCGTGATGGGGTGCCGCGTCGTTGATCGCCGCAGGACGGTATCAGCGACGCGTCGACGCGAGCCTTAATGCGATTGCGGCCCGGAACGGAACGGCGTCCACACCGGCGTGGTGTCGTCCCAGTGATCGAGCGGCGAAGGAAGTTGATCGTTCATCATGTGCTCCTGTAACTCACTGATTCAGCAAAGTCGTCGATAAGGTCGTTCGAGACGCCGCGCACGGGGCAACCCGCTGCGCGGCGTCGCGCGTTTACCGGCCCCCGCCGGCGAGCTGGTTGCCTTCCGGCATCGGGCGATACGGGCCTTCGGCGAGTTCGAGCCCTTGCGGATACGAGGTCGCCTTGCGCAGGTACGCGAGCGTGCCGTCCTTGCGTGCCTGCTCGACTTCCGCGCTGACTTCGGCGCGCGTACGCGGGCCGTTGTGTTGCGAGTACCACGACGTGTTGGCGTAGTCGCCGGCGTGCGGGGTGCCCGAGTCGGCAAAGGCCGGTGCGGACACGGCAAGTGTGAGAGCGAGGGCCGAGAGAAGATGGCGGCGGTTCATGGCGTAACTCCTAGAGATGTCGGAGCTGGCGCCCGAGCGCTGACTCCGGTCCCGCCAGGCGGGATCTGTTCGATGCGCAACGAGGTGCGCGACAGGGTTTACTCTAGGTGTCCGTTCCGTCGCGATAAATGCGGCAGACGCGAATTGAATTGTCGCTGTACAGGAACAATTGGAATCCGCACACGCAGTGAGGACATGCGCGCAGCCTTGCCCGGCGGCGCCGACAGCGAGATACGGCAGGTCCGCCGGAACGCGCCGCGACGATCGGCGCGTGTTCAGCAACAGTCCATTGCGTACGGTGTCAGGATGCCGCGGCGCGCGCCGTTCATCGCGCATCGTGTCGACGGGAACGGCCGGCTGCGGTACGCGATGATGGGACGGCGAATCAGATCGCTTCGAGCCGGTAGCCCAGCGTATAGACCGCGCTGAGGCGCACGCCGTTCGACGGCTGCAGCGCGAGCTTCATCCGCAGCCGATAGATGTGCGTGTCGAGGCTGCGCGACACGCCAGCCATGTCGCGGCCCCAGAGCGAGCGAATCGGCGCGTCGCGCGGCATGATCCGCCCGGGATTGCGAAACAGCAGCACGGCGAGATCGAATTCTCGCGGCGTCAGCTTGACCGGCGCGCCATGCAGCAGCACGGTTCGCGTTCGCGTGTCGATCAGATAGCCGCCGAGCCTGAGCGTGTCGTGCCGGCCGGCGCCGCCGTGATACGCGCGCCTGAGCAGCGCGTTGGCGCGCGCCAGCAGCTCGAACTGATTGATCGGCTTGACCATGTAGTCGTCGGCGCCCGCGTTGATCGCGGAGAAGACTTCATCGTCGCGCGCGCGTTGGGTCAGGAACAGGATCGGCAGACGGCCCCCAATGCGCTCGCGTGTCCATTGGAGCACTTCGAATCCGGACATGCCGGGCACCCGCCAGTCGAGAATCAGCAGATCGACCACCGAACTCTCCAGATGGCGAATCGCCTGATTTCCGTTGCTGACTGCATGCACGCGATAGCCTGCCGTTTCCAGTATCGACGTGATCAACTCCACATAGGCGGGATCGTCCTCGAGATAGAGAACGTTCATGTTACGTACTCCTTCGATGTTGATCGTAACGATCGGGCCGTGTCGAGCGTCCGGGCGGGAAAGGGAGATCCGGCTCACGCACCCGACGATCGGCAGCACGTAATTTGCCGCGATATTCGTCTCGATGCGTCGGAAAAATTGTCAACGATTTTGAACGTGTGGAATTCATTAAGTTAGTGGTATTAATCATTTTTTTTTGGTTTGTGAAAGGGGCGCGAGGTTGGGTCTCTTTGTTGACAAAGGTTGTCAATGTCCGTGAATGGCTCGATTACGCTTGGTCGTGCCGGTAGCAGGCCGGCGCACGACAGGAATGAGCGATCCAGGGGGCGCGCATGTTGATTTACAAGTCGTTTGTGGAAAAGAAGGCGCTGCTCGAGGCCCAGCTGGAGCGGGAGCGTCTTGCCATTGCAGCGACGGTATTGACCGAAGTGCGACGTTGCATCGAAGAGTTCGGTTTCACGCCGCAGGAGATTTTTTCGGACGACGGCGGTACGCCCGGAAGAAAGCGTCGCGCGAAATACTTCAATCCGGAGACCGGACAGACGTGGTCCGGCGTCGGCCGTGAACCGGCATGGATACGCGGTCAGGATCGAAGCCGGTTCGCGATCGATGCGCCGCCTGTCGATTCGAATCAACATGAGTACTCCTGATCTCGTATGAACGATGAATCGGCATGTGGGTTCCGGCGGTGCGGTAACGCTGATGTTTCCCCGTGCGTCCCGCCCGCCTCGCAGGCCGGTCACCGACAGCGCGATCGCCGGTCGGTGGGCTGACTTGCTATGGGCCGATTACCATCATGAATGGGACCGGTTTCCAATACAAATATATTACATCCGTAGTGTGACATTTCGTGGAACTGACCAAGGTCCTGCCGGCAAGCGGGCGCGATACGGGTCGGTAGCGAGGGGAAATGCGTATGAACAATGGAACGGCCGGTCGGCATCGACGGGGGCTGGCACCCGCACCCGTGTGCGTGGGTATCGGCGTGGCGCACGAGACGCTCGAGATATGTATTTCGTCGCTGAGCGTGATTTTCGGCTACCGGAACGAGACGTTCGGCATCGAGTCGCTGGCCGATGGGATCGTCGCGTGGGCGCCGGCGCTCATCGTGCTGGAGTCGGCCGGCGGGGCCGAGCATGAAGTGGCGTGTGCGCTTCAGGCGCTGCGATTGCCGCTCGCCATCGTCAAGCCGCAACAGGCGCGGGACTGGCTCCCGGATTCGGCGACGCTACCGCTCGACGGAAAAGGGGCGCGGGCACGCGTGCTGGCGGCGCTCGCGGATGCGCTGAACCGGCATCCGTCGGGCGGGCGCCTCGTCGAGCCGCTGTCCGATCCGCAACTGGGGCACGTGCAGGCGCTGGTTCAGCGCCGACGTCAACTGGCACGCATGCAGATCGCGGAATATCAACTGCTGACGTTGTGTCACGGGAGCGTGCGCAACGGCATCGTGCAGACGATCGCGTTCCTGAAACACCAGATCGCGGTGGTCGATCGCCATTGCGCGCGGCATGTGAACACGCAGCGCGACGCGTTCGCGCGGTTGCTGGCGCACGAGGTGCGACCCGGCCGCGTCGCGCGTCACGTGCAGGTGGGCGCGTTCATCCGCAACTGGCGGGCGAAGTGACGCGGCGGTGCGCCGCGTTCAGGCAACCCACTCGTTGATGACCGGCGTATCGAGCACCGGCGCGCGTTCGGCTTCCTCGAACGTCCGCTTGCTGCACGTCGCGTCGAGGCTGCCCTTGCCGCTCAGCAGCGGGCAGCGGTCGAACACTTCGGCAATCCAGTCGACGAACACGCGCACCTTCGGCGACAGATGGCGGCTGTGCGGATACACGACCGAGATCGGCATCGGCAGCGGCTTGACGCCGGGCAGCACCTCCTTGAGCCGGCCTTCGCGCAGGTGCGGCAGCACCATGAACAGCGGCGGCTGGATCAGCCCGAAGCCCTCGATTCCGCACGTCACGTACGCGTCGGCGTCGTTCACCGACACGATGCCCTCCATCTTCATCTCGACTTCCTTGCCGTCGATCAGGAACGTCCAGTCGATCGTGCGGCCCGTGCGGCTCGAGAAGTAGTTGACGGCCTTGTGCTGGCTGAGGTCGTCGATCGTCTGCGGCTCGCCGTGGTGCTCGAGATAGTCGGGCGACGCGACCGTCACGCATTCGAACAGGCCGACGCGGCGCGCGACGAGCGACGAGTCCTGCAGCGCGCCGACGCGGATCACGCAGTCGACGCCTTCCTGCAGCAGGTCGACCGGCCGGTCGGACAGGCCGAGTTGCAGGTCGATGTCCGGATAGCGCGTATGGAATTCGCACAGCGACGGAATCACGAGCAGCCGCCCGATCGAGCCCGGCATGTCGATACGCAACTTTCCGTGCGGCTTCCGGTTGTTGGCCTGGAAGCTTGCTTCGGTTTCCTCGACGTCCGCGAGGATTCGCACGCATCGTTCGTAGTACGCGGCGCCGTCCGGCGTGAGCGACAGCCGGCGCGTGGTCCGGTGCATCAGCCGCACGCCGAGGAAGGCTTCGAGATTCTGGATGATCGTCGTGACGGACGCCCGCGGCAAGCCGAGCGTTTCTGCTGCCTTGGTGAAGCTGCTTGTATCGACGACGCGAGTAAACACCTGCATGGCCTGAAGCCGGTCCATCACAACCTCCGCAATTTAATTTGCCGCCGGAACAAGAAGGCTGCGCTACCTCGTGGGTAAACGCAGCCTCGGATTGTTCGGGGGCGTTGAATTGTGTTGCCGGATTATAGGCATTTATCCCAATGTCTGCCGGACTCAGAATTCGTTCCATCTCGAAATGGACGCTGCATCGTCATGGACGCTTCTGAATTCAGCAAATTCCTGAAAGCCGCGCTGCCCGCTCAAGCCATAGCGGGCGCGGCGCTGACGGTTGCCGAAGTGGAAATTCCCGGCTACGCGCAGGACATCGTGCTGCGCCTCTACCGCCGTCCGGACAAGACCGGGCTGCCAGTAGTGCTTTATTTTCACGGCGGCGGCTTCGTCCGCGGTTCGCTCGAAGACGCGGATTTCGCCGCGCGCTTTTTAGCAGAACGCTTACCAGCTCTCGTAGTGTCGGTCGATTATTCGCTCGCGCCGGCCTTTCCTTTTCCGGCCGCGCCGGAGGATGCGTATCGCGCCGCCGTGTGGGCCGCGACGCGCGCCCGCGCGTTCGGCGGCAACCCGAAAAAGATCGGCGTGGCCGGGCACGACGCGGGCGGCCAGCTCGCGAACTGCCTGGCCTTCATCGCCCGCGACCGCGGCGAAGTGTCGATCGCTGCGCAGGCGCTGTTCGGGCCGATGCTCGATCCGAGCATGACGCGCATCGGCGACGCCGAGCGCCTCGCGTCCGACATCACCGCGCGCGAATGCGCGGCCTGTTATCGCGCATATCTGCCGCAGGCGGCGCAGCGCATGCACCCGTACGCGGCGCCGATCGAGTCGGTGCGCCTCGCGGGGCTGCCGCCGACGCTCGTCGTCACCGCGCAGAACGACGTGCTGCACGTCGAGGCGGAGAAATATGCGGGCTGCCTGATCTCGTCGGGCGTGCTCACGCAGGTGATTCGCTATCCGGACATCACGCACGCCGCGCTCGCCACGCACGAAGCCGCATTCGAGGAAGCCGTGCGCTTCTTTCAGTGCCGCTTCCAGGCGCGCCAGCCGAATCGTTCCGAATAACCAGAACCAATCCACGCTTACCGGAGATCCACATGGCCATCCTACGCACCTCCCGCTCCCGAATCGCGACCGCGGCGATCGTCACGCTCGCCGTCGTCGGCCTCGGCACGTTCGGCGCGATGCGCGTGAACGCGAACGCCCCCGAGAAAGCGGCGGCGCCGCTGCCCGAAGTCGACGTCGCGACCGTCGTGCCGCAGACCGTCACCGACTGGCAAAGCTATTCGGGCCGCCTCGAGGCGGTCGAGAAAGTCGACGTGCGCCCGCAGGTGTCGGGCACGATCGTCGCGGTGAACTTCAAGGACGGCGCGCTCGTGAAGAAGGGCGACGTGCTGTTCGTGATCGACCCGCGCCCGTACCAGGCTGAAGTCGACCGCGCCGCCGCGCAGCTCGCGGCCGCGCAGGCACGCAACGGCTATGCGCAGACCGACTGGCAGCGCGCGCAGCGGCTGATCGGCGACAACGCGATCGCGAAGCGCGACTACGACGAGAAGCAGAACGCGGCGCGCGAAGCGAACGCGAACCTGAAGGCCGCCGAAGCCGCGCTGGAAACGGCGCGCATCAACCTCGGCTATACGCGCATCACGGCGCCGGTATCGGGCCGCGTGTCGCGCGCGGAAATCACGCTCGGCAACGTCGTATCGGCCGGCGCATCGGCCGCGCCGCTGACGACGCTGGTGTCGGTGTCGCCGATCTACGCGTCGTTCGACGCGGACGAGCAGACCTATCTGCAATACATCAACGGCGCGCGCAGCGGCCGCAAGGTGCCGGTCGAGCTCGGCCTCGCGAACGAAACCGGCTACTCGCGCAGCGGCGAGATCGATTCGGTCGACAACCGGCTCGACACGTCGTCCGGCACGATCCGCGTGCGCGCACGCTTCGACAACGCGGACGGCACGCTCGTCCCGGGCCTCTACGCACGCGTGAAGGTGGGCGGCAGCGCGCCGCACGAGGCGCTGCTCGTCGACGACGCGGCGATCAACACCGACCAGGACAAGAAGTTCGTGTTCGTCGTCGATCAGCAGGGCCGCGTGTCGTACCGCGAAGTGCAGCCGGGGATGCAGCACGGCAACCGGCGCGTGATCGTGAGCGGCCTTGCCGCCGGCGATCGCGTGGTCGTGAACGGCACGCAGCGCGTGCGCCCCGGCGCGCAGGTGAAGCCGCACATGGTCCCGATGACGGGCGGCGACGAGCCGTCCGCGCCGCTCGCGGATAACGCGAAGCCGGCCGCACCGGCGAAGGCGGATTCGTAAGCGGCGCGCCGCTTCGCATCCGCGTTCAACCAGACAGAGCAACCCATGAACATTTCCAAATTCTTTATCGACCGGCCGATCTTCGCAGGAGTCCTATCAGTGATCATCCTGCTCGGCGGGGTGATCGCGATGTTCCTGCTGCCGATTTCGGAATATCCGGAAGTCGTGCCGCCTTCCGTGATCGTGAAGGCGCAGTACCCGGGCGCGAACCCGAAAGTGATCGCCGAGACGGTCGCGTCGCCGCTGGAAGAACAGATCAACGGCGTCGAGGACATGCTCTACATGCAGTCGCAGGCGAACAGCGACGGCAACATGACGATCACCGTCACGTTCAAGCTCGGCACCGATCCGGACAAGGCCACGCAGCTCGTGCAGAACCGCGTGAACCAGGCGCTGCCGCGTTTGCCGGAAGACGTGCAGCGGCTCGGCATCACGACGGTGAAGAGCTCGCCGACGCTGACGATGGTGGTCCACCTGATCTCGCCGGACAACCGCTACGACATGACCTACCTGCGCAACTACGCGCTGATCAACGTGAAGGATCGCCTGTCGCGGATCCAGGGCGTCGGCCAGGTGCAGCTGTGGGGTTCGGGCGACTACGCGATGCGCGTGTGGCTCGATCCGCAGAAGGTCGCGCAGCGCGGGCTGTCGGCCGAGGACGTCGTGCAGTCGATCCGCGAGCAGAACGTGCAGGTCGCGGCCGGCGTGATCGGCGCATCGCCGTCGCTGCCCGGCACGCCGCTGCAGCTGTCGGTGAACGCGCGCGGCCGTCTGCAGACGGAAGACGAATTCGGCGACATCGTCGTGAAGACGACGCCGGACGGCGGCGTCACGCACCTGCGCGACATCGCGCGGATCGGGCTCGACGCATCCGAATACGGGCTGCGCTCGCTGCTCGACAACAAGCCGGCCGTCGCGATGGCGATCAACCAGTCGCCAGGCGCGAACTCGCTGCAGATTTCGGACGAAGTACGCAAGACGATGGCCGAGCTGAAGCAGGACATGCCGGCGGGCGTCGACTACAAGATCGTCTATGACCCGACGCAGTTCGTGCGCTCGTCGATCAAAGCCGTCGTGCACACGCTGCTCGAAGCGATCGCGCTGGTCGTGATCGTCGTGATCGTGTTCCTGCAGACCTGGCGCGCGTCGCTGATCCCGCTGATCGCGGTGCCGGTGTCGATCATCGGCACGTTCTCGCTGCTGCTCGCGTTCGGGTATTCGATCAACGCGTTGTCGCTGTTCGGGATGGTGCTCGCGATCGGGATCGTGGTCGACGATGCGATCGTCGTCGTCGAGAACGTCGAGCGCAACATCGAAGGCGGGATGAACGCGCGGCAGGCGACCTACAAGGCGATGCAGGAAGTGAGCGGGCCGATCATCGCGATCGCGCTGACGCTGGTCGCCGTGTTCGTGCCGCTCGCGTTCATGTCGGGCCTGACCGGCCAGTTCTACAAGCAGTTCGCGATGACCATCGCGATCTCGACGGTGATCTCGGCGTTCAACTCGCTGACGCTGTCGCCGGCGCTGTCCGCGATCCTGCTGAAGGGGCACGGCGACAAGGAGGACTGGCTCACGCGCGTGATGAACCGCGTGCTCGGCGGCTTCTTCCGCGGCTTCAACAAGGTGTTCCATCGCGGCGCGGAGAACTACGGCCGCGGCGTGCGCGGCGTGCTGTCGCGCAAGACGCTGATGCTCGGCGTGTACCTCGTGCTGGTGGGCGCGACCGTGCTCGTGTCGAAGGTCGTGCCGGGCGGCTTCGTGCCCGCGCAGGACAAGGAATACCTGATCGCGTTCGCGCAGCTGCCGAACGGTGCATCGCTCGACCGCACCGAGAAGGTGATCCGCGACATGGGCTCGATCGCGCTGAAGCAGCCGGGCGTCGAGAGCGCGGTCGCGTTCCCGGGGTTGTCGGTGAACGGCTTCACGAACAGCTCGAGCGCGGGCATCGTGTTCGTCACGCTGAAGCCGTTCTCGGAACGGCACGGCAAGGCGCTGTCGGCCGGCGCGATCGCCGGGGCGCTGAACCAGAAGTACAGCGCGATGAAGGATTCGTTCGTCGCGGTGTTCCCGCCGCCGCCGGTGCTCGGCCTCGGTACGCTCGGCGGGTTCAAGATGCAGATCGAGGATCGCGGCGCGGTCGGTTACGCGAAGCTGTCGGATGCGACCAACGACTTCATCAAGCGCGCGCAGCAGGCGCCCGAACTTGGCCCGCTGTTCACGAGCTACCAGATCAACGTGCCGCAGCTCAACGTCGATCTCGACCGCGTGAAGGCGAAGCAGCTCGGCGTGCCGGTGACCGACGTGTTCAACACGATGCAGGTGTATCTCGGTTCGCTGTACGTGAACGACTTCAACCGCTTCGGTCGCGTGTACCAGGTGCGTGTGCAGGCCGATGCGCCGTTCCGCCAGCGCGCGGACGACATCCTGCAACTGAAGACGCGCAACGACAAGGGCGAGATGGTGCCGCTGTCGTCGCTCGTCACGGTGACGCCGACGTTCGGCCCGGAAATGGTCGTGCGCTACAACGGCTACACGGCGGCCGACATCAACGGCGGCCCGGCGCCCGGCTTCTCGTCGGGGCAGGCACAGGCCGCGGTCGAGCGCATCGCGCACGAGACGCTGCCGCGCGGCGTGCGGTTCGAATGGACCGACCTCACGTACCAGCAGATCCTCGCGGGCGATTCGGCGATGTATGTGTTCCCGATCAGCGTGCTGCTCGTGTTCCTCGTGCTCGCCGCGCTGTATGAAAGCCTGACGCTGCCGCTCGCGGTGATCCTGATCGTGCCGATGAGCATTCTGTCGGCGCTGACGGGCGTGTGGCTCACGCAGGGCGACAACAACATCTTCACGCAGATCGGCCTGATGGTGCTGGTGGGGCTGTCCGCGAAGAACGCGATCCTCATCGTCGAATTCGCGCGCGAGCTCGAACACGACGGCAGGACGCCGCTCGAGGCCGCGATCGAGGCGAGCCGGCTGCGGCTGCGCCCGATCCTGATGACGTCGATCGCCTTCATCATGGGCGTGGTGCCGCTCGTCACGTCGACCGGCGCCGGTTCGGAAATGCGCCATGCGATGGGTGTCGCGGTGTTCTTCGGGATGCTCGGCGTGACGCTGTTCGGGCTGATGCTGACGCCGGTGTTCTACGTCGTGCTGCGTACGCTCGCGGGCGGCAAGATCCACGTCGCCGGCAAGGATTCGACGGGGTACGGCGTGCCGGCGCCCGATGCTTGAGGACCAGAAAATGAATAACTTGCACAACACGAACGGCCTGATGCGCTTCGCGAAGGTGGCGGCCGCGAGCACCCTGCTCGCGACGCTGCTCGCCGCGTGCGCGGTGGGCCCCGACTACCAGCGTCCGGACGCGGCGGCGCCGGCCGCGTTCAAGGAAGCGCCGACCCTCGCCGCGGGCGAGCAGGCCGGCACGTGGAAGACGGCCGAGCCGTCGGACAACGAACATCGCGGCGAATGGTGGAAGGTGTTCGGCGACCCGGTGCTCGATTCGCTCGAGACGCAGGCGCTCGCCGCGAACCAGAACCTGAAGGCCGCGGCCGCGCGGGTCGAGGAAGCGCGTGCGGCGACCCGTTCCGCGCGCTCGCAATGGTTCCCGCAGATCGGCGCCGGGTTCGGGCCGACGCGCGAAGGGCTGTCGTCGGCGTCGCAGTTCCAGCCGCAGGGCACCGGCCCGACCAACGCGACGCTGTGGCGCGCGCAGGGCACGGTGTCGTACGAAGCCGACCTGTTCGGCCGCGTCGGCCGCAACGTCGAGGCGTCGCGCGCCGACCAGGCGCAGAGCGAAGCACTGTTCCGCTCGGTGCAGCTCGCGCTGCAGGCCGACGTCGCGCAGAACTACTTCGAACTGCGCCAGCTCGATTCCGATCAGGATCTGTACCGCCGCACGGTGGAGTTGCGCGAGCAGGCGCTGAAGCTCGTGCAGCGTCGCTTCAACGAAGGCGACATCAGCGAGCTCGACGTGTCGCGCGCGAAGAACGAGTTGGCGAGTGCGCAGGCCGATGCGGTGGGCGTCGCGCGTCGGCGTGCCGCGTCCGAGCATGCGCTGGCCATTCTGCTCGGCAAGGCGCCGGCGGATTTCGCGTTCAAGGAAACGCCGATCGTGCCGGTCGCGGTGAAGATTCCGCCGGGCCTGCCGTCCGCGCTGCTCGAACGGCGTCCGGACGTGTCGGCGGCCGAGCGCGCGATGGCGGCCGCGAACGCGCGGATCGGGCTCGCGAAGTCGGCGTACTTCCCGAAGCTCTATATCACCGGGGCGTTCGGGTATGAAGCATCGACGCTCGGCAACCTGTTCCTGTGGTCGAGCCGCACGTTCCTGCTCGGGCCGTTCGCCGGCACCGCGCTGACGTTGCCGCTGTTCGACGGCGGACGGCGGGCTGCCGGTGTGCAGCAGGCGCGCGCGCAGTACGACGAGCAGGTTGCGAACTACCGGCAGCAGGTGCTCGTCGCGTTCCGCGAGGTCGAGGACAATCTTGCGGACCTGCGTCTGCTCGATGATCAGATCCGCGCGCAGGATGCGGCCGTCAACGCGTCGCGTCGGGCGGCGACGTTGTCGCGTACGCAGTATCAGGAAGGCGAAGTGGCCTATCTCGACGTGATCGACAGCGAGCGGTCGGTGTTGCAGTCGCAGTTGCAGGCGAACCAGTTGACGGGGGCGCAGGCCGTATCGACGGTCAACCTGATCCGGGCGCTGGGCGGCGGGTGGGGGCCGGCGCCGGCTGCGGTTGGCGACGCGGCGACCAGCAAGGCGGAGGTGGCTGCGCGCTGAGCGTGAGCGGCGGGCGATTCGGGCAATTCGTTGCCCGGCCGTCGGCCGCGAATCGAAGAACCCCGGCATGCAGGCTCAGGCCTGCGTGACCGGGGTTTTTTCATGGTGCGTCGAGCTGATATCGCAACTAACGGTCAAGCTCGCCCGGCACCGGCGGGCGGAGCGTGCGGCCGTGTCCCGCCGCACGCCCGATCAAGCTAGGGGGCCTTCAGCCCGCAGCGCCCGCACCAGTTCGCCGGCCGCCTTGCCGAGCCCCGAGTGCTTCGGCCGGCGCAGATACACGGGCAGCGGCAGCCCGTTGCGGATGTTCGCGAACACGAGCGGCGTGAGCTCGCCGGCGGCGACATGCCGGCCGATCAGCGATTCGGGAAAATTCGCCCAGCCATGCCCGGCCTTCACGAGCGCGATCGCGGTCGCCATGTCGGTCACCTTCCACGTGCGGTTGCCGATCACCGGGCGCACGTCGGTGAGCGGTCGCCCGGGATCGGCGATCACGATCTGCCGGAACCCCGACAACCGCTCGATCGCCTCGGGCTGCGCGGCTTCGGCGATCGACGGATGACCGGGCGCGGCGACGGCAATCAGCGTCTCGGTCCACAGCGCGTGGATCTGTTCCTGCGGATGAAGATCGAGCCCGCCGTACGCGACGCAGAGATCGACGGCGCCGCGATGCAGGGCGTCGACGATCGCGTCCTGCGGCGCGGTGACGATGCTGATCGCGAGCGCCGGATACTTCGCGGCCACGGACGTCAGCGCGCGCGCAACGGGCGCGCCGTCGAGCTCGGCCGCGAGACCGAGCCGCAGCGTGTCCTCGACGCCTTCCGACAGATGCTGCGCATGCGCGCGCAGCGCTTGCAGCCGTTCGGCGATCGAGCGCGCGTCGGGCAGCAGCGCGGCCATCGCGGCGGTCGGCGTCGGCTCGCGCGTGCCGCGATCGAACAGCACGAGGTCGAGTTCGGCCTCGAGGTTCGCGATCGCCATGCTGACCGCCGACGGCGTGCGGCCGAGCGCACGCGCGGCCGCCGAGAACGAGCCTTTGTCGATGACGGTCAGCAGCATGTCGATGTGATCGCTGGTCAGCATGGTCGGCCGCCTCCTGTCAGAAAAATTGAAACGACCTGACTTTTGCGGACGCAGTGCCCGCTGTAGTCTCGCCACCTGGTTCGAAACGAAGGTGGTCGGTCATGCAAGGATGGAAGAGACGCATAGTTTACGTCGTGATGTTCGAGGTGCTCGGCATCCTCGTCGCGTCGTCGGTGCTCGGCATGCTGAGCGGCGCGAGCGCGGCGACGAGCGGGCTGCTCGGCGTGATGATCTCGACGACGGGCGTCACCGTCAATTTTCTGTACAACCTCGGGTTCGAGGCGTGGGAGCGGCGGCGTGCGGAAACGACGCGCACCGTCGGGCGGCGTGTCGTGCATGCGATCGGGTTCCAGGTCGCGCTCGTGACGTTCCTGATTCCGCTGATCGCGTGGTGGCTCGACGTGTCGTTATGGCAGGCGTTCCTGTACGACGCGGTGCTGATCGTGTTCTTCCCGATCTTCACGTTCGCGTACAACTGGGCGTTCGACAGCGTGTTCGGGTTACCAGATGCGGTGACGCGCAAGGCAGCGTCGGGTGCGTGATGCAGACGGATGCGGAACGAGGCGGACTGCCCGCGTCGTTTCGCTTCTGCAAGAGAGAGGAAGACGGGGCGGCGCGCATGCCGCCCGTTCGCGTTACGCGGCGACGAACTCGTGCACGTAACGGTTGAACACCGCGGGGCTCGCCGCATTCATCCCGTGCGATGCGCCGGCAACCGTCTGCCGTTGCGCATGGCCGATCCACTGCGACAACGTGTCGACGTTGTGGCGGAACATTTTCGGGCTGCGCTGGCCGTCGATCAGCAGCGTGCGGCATGCGATATCGCCGGCCGTGTGCTGCGAATACGCGGGCAGCGGGTCGCGCAGCTGCTTCGGCAGCGTGCTCGCGTTGTCGATGGCCATCGTACGAAAGCGCGACGTGCTCTTCTTCCATGCACCGGGCAGGCTCACGGAATCGACGAACATCTCGAGGCCGGCTTCGACTTCGCCTTGATCGATCAGGTTCACGGCCTTCGTGCGCAGTGCGATCGCGGTGGCCGGCATCGCGGCTTCGTGCACGCCCGGCTGCTGGAGCGGGCCGCCCGGATCGGCGAGCGTCAGCGATTCGACGAGGTGCGGATGCTGGCGCGCAACGTTGAACGCGACGCTGCCGCCGCGCGAATGGCCGACCAGATGCACGGGGCCGAGATCGAGCGCGTCGATGAATTCGGCGAGTTCGTCGACGTGGTTCTGCCAGCCGAACTCGTCCTGGATGCCCGCTTCGACGGCCGGCCAGTAGTGGCTCAGGCTCGGCGCGATGCAGCGGTAATGGGCCGACAGCGCCGCGAGTTGCGGATCCCAGTAGCGGTAGTCGCACAGCGAGCCGTGCACGAATACCATCGGCGCACCGCCGCCCCGCTCGACATACGGCAGGCTGATGCCTGACGAAAGCGTCGCAAATTGCAGGTCGGGGTTCGCGAGCACGGACGGCTCGATTCGCATGTTCATGACTGAAAGACTCAAGGGTGCGTCAACACGACGCAACTATGCATCACGGCGACCTGCAAGGAAAACGCATAATTTTCATCGTCACGATCAATTTTATTGATGACTGCGCCGGAAACCCCTGTCGCAGCGTGGTCATGCATCGAAACCTTCAATCATCTGACGATTGATTGCTGCACCGAAAGGGGCGTGCGGCCGCCTGCGCGCACGCGCCTTTGCATTGAGAAAGGGAGGGTGGCGCGTCAGCGCACCGTCAACGCCGGCACGCGCTGAAGCTCGACCGGCAAATCATTATCGGCCGCGAACTGCATCGCGAACTCGAACGCATCCGCACACGCGGCGCGCAATTCGTCGGACACGAACAGGCATTTGACGCCGCCGTCGACGACCGGCATCGCGAGCCGCGACAGCGCGCACGGATAGCCGGGCCGCCGTTCGCCGACGAACAGCGTGATGACGCCCGCGAGCCGCTCGGGCCAGTCGCTCGGGCGGAAGGTTTTCCGCGCGCGCGTGACGCCGCGGATCAGGTGGCCGGCGATGCGGCCGTGCTCGGTGATGTCGATGCGATCCATGCTGTTGTGCGTGTCCTCGTGCGCGTCATTCGCCGCCGTCGGCCGCCGCGTCGCCGCGCGCGGGAATCCGCAGGTTGCGCAGCTTGTGATAGAGCGTTTTCTTCGGCATGCCGAGCGCCTCGCTCGCGTCCGCGACGTTGCCGTTGTGACGCCGCAGCATGTCCTCGATCAGCATCCGCTCGAAATACGCGAGCTGCTCCGCGAGCGTGCTGCCGGCCGTCGGCGTGCCGCCGGACGACAGCAGGCTGTCGCCGGTCAGCCCGAGCACGAAGCGGTCGGCCACGTTCTGCAGTTCGCGCACGTTGCCGGGCCACGCGTGCGTCATCAGTTCGGACACCTGCGCGGCGGTGACGACCGGCGCCGGCTGCCCGAAGCGCCGCGCGGCCGCGAGCACGAAATGCTCGAACAGCAGCGGCACGTCCTCGCGCCGCTCGCGCAGCGGCGGCAGCTCGATCTGCGCGACGTTGAGGCGATACAGCAAGTCCGCACGGAAACGCCCGTCGGCCGCGAGTTCGGCGAGATCGGCCTTCGACGCGGCCACCACGCGGCAGTCGACCGGAATCAGGTCGTTCGCGCCGAGCCGCTCGACCACGCGCTCCTGCAGCACGCGCAGCATCTTGATCTGCAGCGCGATCGGCATCGTCTCGATCTCGTCGAGGAACAGCGTGCCGCCATCGGCCCATTCGATCTTGCCGATGCGCTTCTTGATCGCGCCGGTAAACGCGCCGGCCTCGTGGCCGAACAGCTCGCTCTCGAAGATCTGCTCGGGCAGGCCGCCGCAATTCAGCGCGACGAAGTGCGCGTCGCGCCGGCCGCCGAAGTCGTGCAGGCTGCGCGCGATCAGCTCCTTGCCGGTGCCCGTCTCGCCGGTGATCAGCACCGACACCGACGTATCGGCGAGGCGCAGGATCTTCTTGCGCACGTCGGCCATCGCGGGCGACTTGCCGAGCACGAACGCCTCGATGCCCTGCCAGTTGTTCAACGCGGCGCGCAAGCCTTGGACCTCGAGCGTCAGGCGGCGCTTCTCGATTGCGCGCGCGACGCGGCCGGCGATCACGTCCGACGAAAACGGTTTCTCGATGAAGTCGTACGCGCCGACCTGCATCGCGCCGACGGCCGTCGAGATGTCCGCATGGCCGCTGATCAGCACGACCGGAATCTGCGCATCGATGGCCATCACGCGGTCGAGCAGCTGCAGCCCGTCGATGCCCGGCATTCGCACGTCCGACACGATCACCACCGGCGCGCCGGGCGCGACGTGCGCGAGTGCGTCGGCGGCCGACGCGAACGCGTCGACCGGGAACCCGGCGAGCGCGACGGCCTGCTCGACGCCGATCCGGACGTTCTCGTCGTCCTCGACGACCAGCACGCGAATCTCATCTTCCATGCTCTGTCCTTTGTTGCGGCGTCGCCGCCGCGAATTCAATGGTGAACTGCGCGCCGCCTTCGTCGCGGTTCGTCGCGGCGATCTTCGCGCCGAACGCCTCGACGATGCGCGACGTGATCGCGAGGCCCAGCCCGAGGCCCTGGCCGCGCGGTTTGGTCGTGACGAATGGCTCGAACAGGTGCGGCAGCACGTCGGGCGCGATGCCGGCGCCGCTGTCGGCCACCGTGAAGCGCACGCGGCCATCCTCGTCCGGGCCGGCCGCGTCGATGACGATGCGGCGCACCGGCGCGTCGTGCACCGCGTCGAGCGCGTTGCCGAGCAGGTTCACGATCACCTGCTGCAACTGGCTCGATTCGGCCGAGACCGTCGTGCCGGGCGCGATGTTCACGTCGAGCCGCACGCCTTCGTCGCGAATCCGCGCATCGTAGATGAGCCGCGCATGCGCGACGGCCTCGTTCAGCGACACCGCGACGCGCTCGACGTCGGGCTTGCGCGCGAAGGTCTTCAGTTCGCCGGTGAGCACGGCCATGCCGTCGACCAGCTTGCCGACCCGTTCGAGATTCGCGAGCGCCGGCGCCGGCTGGCCGCGTTCGAAGAATGTGCGCGCGTTGTCGCAGAGCGTGCGGATCGCGACGAGCGGCTGGTTCAGCTCGTGCGTGAGGCCGGCGGCCATCTGCCCGAGCACCGCGAGCTTGCCCGCGTGCACGACTTCCTGCTGCGAATCGCGTAGCCGCTGCTCGGTGCGCTCGCGTTCGTCGATCTCGCGCTGCATCCGCTCGTTCGCGGCCGTCAGCGCGGCCGTGCGCTGCGCGACGGTCAGTTCGAGCCGGTCGTTCGCGCGACGCAGCGCGTCCTGCGCGCTCAGCCGCGCGAGGATCGCCCGGCGGCGCTGGATCGCATAGCCGACCAGCAGCGCGACGATCAGGAACGCGCCGGTGACGAACACGAAAGCCGTCTGCTGCTGGCGCCGCGCGCCCGCGATGTCGAGCAGCACCATCAACGAATCGCCGCCCTGCGGCGCGGGGCGCGACATCACGAGATAGCGCGTGGTGCGGCCGGCGTGGCGCGGATCGGGGAAGGTGCCGAACCACGCGGCCGAGCTGCGGTCGCCGATGCGGCGATAGGGCAGCGCGTCGACGGTGCGGCCCGCGTACTGGCGCGACGCCTGGATGTCGCGCTGCTGCTGCGCGGTGATCGGGCGCAGCGCGGCGAATTTCCACGCGGGCTCGGTCGAGATCACGACCACGCCGTTGCTGTCGACGACCAGCGCGGCGACGCCCGGCGCACGCCACGCCGATTCGAGCGGGTCGACGCTGATCTTCACGGCGGCCACGCCGATCGGCGCGCCGTCGCTGCGCACCGCGCTCGCGAAGTAGACGCCCGGCACGCCGGTGTTGGTGCCGATGCCGAAGAAGCGGCCGCTGCCGCGCGCGAGAGCGTCCTTGAAGTACGGCCGGTACGACACGTTGGTGCCGACGAAGCTGATCGTCTCGTTCCAGTTGCTCGCGGCGATCACGTCGCCTTGCAGATCGATCACGTCGACCGCGCCGCTGCCCGCGTCGCGATTCACGGCTTCGAGGTAGGTGTTCACCGCATGCACGAGCGCGGGTGCGTCGTTCGGCGCGGCTTTCAGCATCGCGCGCACGCCGTCCTGCCGCGCGACCAGGCCGGGCAGGATCTCGAAGCGGCCGAGCTCGCTTTTCAGGCTCGACGCGTACAGGTCGAGCCGGTGCGCGCCGGCTTCCTCGAGCGCGTCGATCGCGCGTTCCCATGCGAAATCGACGGCCGCGCCGGCCACGCCGACGTACAGCACCGCGGCCGATGCCCAGCCCCACCACGGGATTCCCTTGAAGCTTTTCTGCACGTTCGCCCTCATCGAAGCCGCCACCGGCCGTCCGCCACCGGCCGTCCGCCACCGGCCGTCCGCTACCGGCCGTCCCAATCGCCCGCCCGGAACGACGCGCGCCGCGCGCCGGCTCAAGGCCGGCGGCGGCGCGTGCGAGGCAGCCGGCGCGACGGTGCGCGCGGCCGCGCGTTATCCGAAGTGCGCGACCAGGATCAGCGTCACCGTGACGACGATCGCGCCGCCGATGCGGGTGGCGATCTGCGCGAACGGCATCAACTGCATCCGGTTCGCGGCGGTCAGGATCGCGACGTCGCCGGTGCCGCCTTGCCCGCTGTGGCAGGCGTTCACGATTGCGGTGTCGATAGGGTACATCTTCAGCAGGCGGCCGACCACGAAACCGGTGCCCATCAGCGTCGCGACGGTCGACACGATCGTGACCACGTTGACGATCGTGAACGCGGCGGTCAGCTTGTCCCACGGCGTCATCGCGACGCCGATCGCGAACAGCAGCGGATACGTGACGGCGGTCGAGAAGAACTTGTAGACGACGAACGCGCCTTCCTGCAGCGGCGGCGACACCGCGCGCGCGAGCTTCACCAGCACCGCGAGGAACAGCATCGCGACCGGCGCGGGCAGGCCGAACAGCTTGTGCGCCATCAGGCCGACGAGGTACAGCGTGATCGCGGTGATGCCGGCGCCCGCGATGTGCGTGACGTCGACGTGGCCGCGGATCTCTTCGCTTTGCGGCGCCATGTCGCCGCTTTCGCCGACTTGCAGGCGGCCGTTGCCGGTCAGATGCGGCAGGCGCTTGCCGAGCATGTCGAGCGCACCCGACAGGATGATCGCGGTCAGGCTGCCGAGCATCACCGGCGGCAGCACCATCGCGAACATCTCGCCCTGCGGCAGGTGCATCAGTTCCGAATAGCCGATCGACAGCGGAATCGCGCCTTCGCCGACGCCGCCCGCCATGATCGGCACGACGATGTACAGCAGCGTGTGGCGCGCGCCGAGGCCGAGCGCGGTGCCGACCGCCGTGCCGACGATCGCGGCCGCGACCGAGCCGGCCGCGAGCGGAATGAAGATCTTCACGAAGCCCTGGATCAGCACGCGGCGATCCATGCTCAGGATGCTGCCGACGATGATCGACGCGATGAACAGGTACAGGAAGTTGGTCGATTTCGTGAATTCGACCGTCAGGTTCAGCACCGGCTTCGGCAGCACGTGGTAGTACGTGAGCGCCGACGGCACGAAGGTCGCGAAGATCGCGGCCGCGCCGATGTTGCGCAAGAGCGGCAGGCGCTTGCCGAGTTCCGCGCAGGTGAAGCCGAAGAACGCGAGCACGGCGATCGCCATCGAGATTTCGCCGGGCACCTTGCCCGTCACCGCGAAGCCGACGATCAGCCCGAACAGGATCACGTAGACCGGCAGCGGAATGATGCCGATGCGAATCTCCATCAGCTTCCACCAGCCTTCCGGCCAGAAGCGTTCGCGCGTGGCGGGACCGGCTGCCGCAATCGGCTCGGGATGGGACGGGGTATGGATAGAGGTCTGCAAGACGTGTCTCCTGATGTTTGGAATGCCTGCATTGCTTCGCGGCATCGTGTGCCGTCTATTACGCAACCCCCATGCCAGAATTCCGAAGCGCCGGAATATTTTTAGTCCATTGATTCATAAGGGATTTATTTCGTCTGCGGAAAGAGTTTTCCGTAAGGGCTGGCCGAGATTTCGGAATTCCCGCGGCGGCGAGGCCGAGATTTCGGCCTGACGGCGGCCCGGGCGCCCGGCCCTGCCAGCCGCCCGCCGTACCGCCCGCCATATCGCCGCGCGCGATTTTCTTCGCACAATCGCTTCGTAGACCGCCTTCCCGCCGCTCTCTATCATCGGCTGATCTTTTTCCGACGTGACGACGACTGTCCGGAGAACGCCCGCGCGTTCGCCGCGGCTTCGCTCATCCGTCGATACCGTCTTTGGACAGGAGAGTGGTTCCCATGCTGCATCCCGTGTTTTCCGCCCGCTTTTCCGCCGGCCGTGTGGCCCGCCTCGCCCGCCTGCTGACGGCCGCGCTGCTCGGCGTCGTGCTGCTGAACGGCGCGCGCGCCGACATCGCGCCGCTGAAGGTCGGCATCTCGACCAGCCCGCAGATCGAGGCGCTGAAGATCGCCGCGAAGGAGGCGAAGGAGCAGGGCCTCGACGTGAAGATCGTCGAATTCACCGACTGGAATACGCCGAACGCGGCGCTCGCGAACAAGGACATCGACGTCAACTACTTCCAGCACATCCCGTTTCTCGAGAACGCGAAGAAGCAGGGCGGCTACAACTTCATCTCGATCGCGCCCGGCACGATCATGAAGATCGGCCTCTATTCGAAGAAGGTGAAAAGCTTTGCCGAGCTGAAGGATGGCGCGCGCGTCGCGATCGCGAACGATCCGGTCAACGGCGGGCGCGGGCTGTTGCTGCTGCAGCGCGCGGGGCTCATCACGCTGAAGCCGGGCGCCGACTACCGCGCGACGACGCACGACATCGTCGCCAATCCGAAGCACCTGAAGATCATCCCGCTCGAAGCGTCGCAACTCGCGCGTTCGCTCGACGACGTCGACCTCGCGCAGGGCTACCCGAGCTTCATCAAGCTCGCCGGCACGACCGACCCGAACAGCGCGCTGCTGTTCGACGGCACCGAGAACAAGAACTTCGCGATCCAGTGGGTCGTGCGGCCCGAGAGCGCGAACGATCCGCGCATCCGCAAGTTCATCTCGATCTACCAGCACTCGCCGGCGGTGCGCAAAGCGCTCGACAACGCGTTCGGCTCGCTGTACGCGATCGCGTGGTGACGGAGGCGGCATGACGACGGCGAACCGCAAGAAGATCCTGCTCAACGCGTTCAACATGAACTGCGTCGGGCACATCAACCACGGGCTGTGGACGCATCCGCGCGACCGCTCCGCGCATTACACCGATCTCGACTACTGGGCCGATCTCGCGAAGACGCTCGAACGCGGCAAGTTCGACGGGATCTTTCTCGCGGACATCGTCGGCGTGTACGACGTGTTCGGCGGCGGCCCTGACGCCGCGCTGCGCGAATCGGTGCAGGTGCCCGTCAACGATCCGCTGCTGCTCGTGCCCGCGATGGCGCAGGTCACGCGGCATCTCGGCTTCGGCGTGACCGCGAACCTGACCTACGAGCCGCCGTACCTGTTCGCGCGCCGCATGTCGACGCTCGATCATCTGACGAAAGGGCGCGTGGGCTGGAACATCGTCACCGGCTACCTCGACAGCGCCGCGCGCGGGATGGGCCTCGCGCAGCAGATCGGCCACGACGACCGCTACGAGCGCGCCGACGACTACATGGACGTCGTCTACAAGCTGTGGGAACAGAGCTGGGACGACGATGCGGTGATCCGCGACGCGCAGGCGCGCGTGTTCGCGCAGCCGGGCAAGGTGCGGCGCGTGAAGCACGACGGGCCGTTCTATTCGATCGATGCGATCCATCTGAGCGAACCGTCGCTGCAACGCACGCCGGTGCTGTACCAGGCCGGCTCGTCCGCGCGCGGCGTCGAGTTCGCGGGCCGTCACGCGGAATGCGTGTTCGTGAACGGGCAGAGCAAGGCCGCGGCGCGCACGGCGGCGCTCGACATCCGTGCGGCGGCCGCGCGGCAGGGGCGCGACCCGGCGTCGATCAAGATCTTCGCCGGCGTGAGCGTCGTGACGGCCGAGACCGAATTGCTCGCCCGCGAGAAGTTCGACGAGTACCGGCGCTACGCAAGCCCTGAAGCCGGCCTCGCGCATTTCGCGAGCTCGACCGGCATCGATTTCGCGAAGTACGGCCTCGACGAGCCGATCTCGTACGTGAAGACCGATTCGATCCAGTCGGCCGTCGATGCGATCTCGCGCAAGAGCACGACCGGCACGTGGACCGTGCGCCGGATGCTCGAACAGATGTCGCTCGGCGGCCGCTATGCGCCGATCGTCGGTTCGCCGTCGCAGGTCGCGGACGAACTGCAGGCGTGGATCGACGAGACCGGCATCGACGGCTTCAACCTGACGCGCACCGTGATGCCCGAGTCGTTCGAGGATTTCGTCGACTGGGTCGTGCCCGAGCTGCAGAACCGCGGCGTCTACAAGGAAGACTACGATCCCGCGTCGACGCTGCGCGAGAAGCTGTTCGGCGCCGGCCCGCGCCTGCCCGCCTGGCACACCGGCGCGCAGCACCGGCCGGCGGCCGCAGCCGAACCCGAACCCGCGCATCCCGCGCATGCCTGAACGTGACGGAGCGAAGCGATGACGCAATTGTTCGATACGCTGGGTTTCATCGAGGCATCGGCCGTGCGCGCCGGCGCGGGCGTCGGTGCGACCGCGCATGACGAAACGGCCGTGCCGGCCGACGGCGCGGCCGTGTCGCTGGAGCAGGTCGGCAAGGTGTTCGCGACGCCGCGCGGCCAGGCCGCCGCGCTGCGCGACGTGACGCTCGACGTGCGGCGCGGCGAGGTGTTCGGCATCATCGGCCGCAGCGGCGCCGGCAAGTCGACGCTGCTGCGCCTCCTGAACGGCCTCGAACGGCCGAGCTCGGGCCGCGTGCGCGTGCAGGGCGTCGACGTCGGCGCGCTCGACGAGGATGGCCTCGTCGCGTTGCGGCGCCGCACCGGCATGGTGTTCCAGCATTTCAACCTGCTGTCCGCGAAGACGGTGTTCGAGAACGTCGCGCTGCCGCTGAAGATCGCCGGCGTGCCGAAGGCCGAGCGCGTGCGCAAGGTCGACGCGCTGCTCGACCTCGTCGGGCTCGCCGCGAAGCGCGACGCGTACCCGGCGAGCCTGTCGGGCGGGCAGAAGCAGCGCGTCGGCATCGCGCGGGCGCTCGTGCACGATCCGGAGGTGCTGCTGTGCGACGAAGCGACGTCGGCGCTCGATCCGGAAACCACGCAATCGATCCTCGCGCTGCTCGCGGACATCAACCGTCGTCTCGGGCTGACGATCGTGCTGATCACGCACGAGATGGAGGTGATCCGCGCGGTATGCGACACGGTCGCGGTGATCGAACAGGGCGAAGTCGTCGAAACGGGCCCGGTGTGGCGCGTGTTCGGCGATCCGCGCCATGGCGCGACGCGCGCGCTGCTGAGCACGCTGCAGCACGACCTGCCGGCCGAACTGGCCGCGCGCGTGCGGCCGCTGCCCGAGCAGGCCGCGCTGCCCGACGGCGCGCAGATCGTGCTCGACGTCCGCTATACGGGCGAAAGCGGCGGCGAGCCGGACGTCGGCGCGCTCGCGGCGGCGCTCGGCGGCTCCGTGCGGTTCCTGCACGGCGGCATCGAAAGCATCCAGGGACACGCGCAGGGGCGGCTCGTGATCGCCGCGACACCGCGTGCGGATGACGCCGGCCCGTCGGCCGCGCGCGGCGGCGCGGTCGCCGCGCTGCTCGAACGTGCGCGCCGTCATGCGAATCATGCGGAGGTGCTCGGCTATGTTTGAGCTCTGGTGGCCCGAACTGCTCGACGCGATCCGCGACACGCTGTCGATGGTCGCCGCGTCGGCCGCGATCGCCGCGCTGATCGGCATCCCGCTCGCGGTGATCCTCGTGACCACCGCGCCCGGCGGCATCTACGCGCGGCGCGGCGTGAACGCGGTGCTCGGCGCGCTCGTCAACGTGTTCCGCTCGACGCCGTTCATCATCCTGCTGGTCGCGCTGCTGCCGTTCACGCGCATCCTGATCGGCACGACGATCGGCGTGTGGGCGGCCGTCGTGCCGCTGTCGATCGCCGCGATCCCGTTCTTCGCGCGGATCGCCGAAGTGAGCCTGCGCGAAGTCGATCGCGGGCTGATCGAGGCCGCGCTCGCGATGGGCGCGAAGCGCCGCCACATCGTATGGCACGTGCTGCTGCCCGAAGCGCTGCCCGGCATGCTCGGCGGCTTCACGATCACCGTCGTCGCGCTGATCGGCTCGACCGCGATGGCGGGCGCCGTCGGCGCGGGCGGCCTTGGCGATCTCGCGATCCGCTACGGCTATCAACGTTTCGACACCACCGTCATGGCGACCGTGATCGTGATCCTGATCGCGCTCGTCTCGGCCGTGCAAATCACGGGCGACCGCCTGGTCCGACGCGTGACCCGGCGAACCTGAGCGACGCCACAAGCGTCCGCTCGCTTCATTCCTGATCCTGAGAGAAAAACCATGACCTTGCCCATCGGCGCGCCGCGCGAATGGAACGGACAATTCGAGGAAGCGCTGTTTCTGCAGGTGGCGCGACGCCATCGCCCGGACTTCCCCGACAAGGTGGCGACGCCGCCGCGCGAGCCGCGCAACGGCGACGAGCTGGCTGCCGTCGCGGACTACTACACGAAGATGGCGTCGCACGACCTGTTCATCGTGCAGGTCGTCGCGAAGGCGATCGACACGCTGTTCCGCGACGATCCGCATTTCCAGTTGATCTTGTCGCGCCAATTGGGCGACGACGGCGCGCACGCGGTGATTGGCCGTGAGCGCGTGACCGAACTCACGGGGCGCGACCCGCTGCCGGAAGTCGACCGCCTCGTCGCCGCGCACTGGGCGCGCATCGGCGATATCGCGGTGCGCGACGTCGCGGGCTTTCTCGCGTTCGAATGGCATTACGAGCTGCACATCCTCGCGAAGCTGTGGATCCAGCGCAAGACCGGCCGCATCGGCGACAGCGCGATGCGCGAGCACGGCGAGAACCGGATTCGCCCGGACGAGGAATGGCATCGCGTGCAGATCGTCCAGTGGTGGTTCGACACGCTGCAGGCGCTGCCGGTGGCCGAGCGCGACGCGCTGATCGATCGCGTGATCGCGGCCGACGAGGAAACCCAGGCGCGGCTCGACGGCTATCTGCACGACGAGTACGCGCATACCGCACTGGTGTTCGGCGCGGATATCGCCGACTATCGTGCGATCTACGACGACTGGCGGCGCGAGATCCTGTCGCGGCTGACCGGCCGCCGGCTTGGCGCCCTCGTCCCGCTGTCGGGCGAAACCGTTGAACAGGAAGCTGTCGCATGAACGATCCACGCGGCCCGGCGACGCTGGCGCCGGATACCGATACACCGGCTTTGGACCGCGCCGCGCTGGCACGCGCGATCGATGCGCTGCGCGTGAGCGCCGCCGAGCGCGACCGCGCCGGCGGTCATGCGGCGCAGGAGAAGCAGTGGCTCGCCGACGCGGGCCTGCTGACGCTCGCGGTGCCGCGTGCGTTCGGCGGGCAGGAAGCGGCGTGGCCCGCGATCTACGACGTGATCCGGCAGGTCGCGCGGGTCGACAGCGCGCTCGCGCATCTGGTCGGCTTCCAGTGCCTGCAGGTAGTAAGCGTCGACGTGTGGGGCAGCGCCGCGCAGCGCGAGCGCTACCTGCGCGGCACGGTCGACGGGCGCTGGTGGTGGGGCAACGCGGTCAATCCGCTCGACACGCGGCTCGTCGCCACGGCGACGCCCGACGGCGGCTACCGGCTCGACGGCGTGAAAGGTTTCTGTTCCGGCACGCGCGGCTCGCAGCGGATGACGGTGTCCGCGCATGATCCGGCGATCGGCCGCACCGTGTTCGGCGTGGTGCCGACCGATCGGGCCGGCATCACGGTCAACGAAGACTGGGATCCGGTCGGCCAGCGTCAGACCGATAGCGGCAGCGTGCGCTTCGACGGCGTGACGCTCGCGCCGGACGAAGTGCTGCACCGCTCCGAGACTGCGCCGACGCCGCGCGCGACGCTGCGCACGCTCGTGTCGCAGCTCGTGCTGACGAACCTGTTCGTCGGTCTGGCGGAAGGCGCGCTGGCCGAGGCGCGCGACTACGTGCGGCAGCATGGCCGCCCCTGGATTCACTCGGGCGTCGAGCGGGCCGAGGACGATCCGTACACGCTGCAGCGCTTCGGCGACATGCGCGTGCGCGCGATTGCCGCGGCGGCGCTGGCCGATCGCGCGGCCAACGCGTTGCAGCACGCGTGGGCGCGGCAGGATGCGCTGACGGCGGACGAACGCGCTGAAGTCGCGCTCGCGGTATCGGAAGCGAAGATCGTCGCGCAGCGCGCGGCGCTCGACAACGGCGAGGCGCTGTTCGACGCATGCGGCGCGCGTGCGACGGCCGCGTCGCTCGGCCTCGACCGCTTCTGGCGGAATGCGCGCACGCATACGCTGCACGATCCGATCGACTACCGGCTGCGCGACGTGGGCCGGTTCGCGCTGACCGCGGCGTTGCCGCAGGCGTCGCTCTATACGTGAAGGCGGCCCGCCCCCTGCGCCGTGGCGCCGATGGCGGGCCGCCCGACGTCAGGAGCAGCGCCCTGACGCGTCGCTGTCGCAAGCCGATTACCAGCGGTAGCCGACGCCCGCCCCCGCGCCGAACGAGCCGTGCCCCGACACCGCCGTCGTGACCGAGCCCTTGACGAGCCATTTCGCCGTCGCGACGGACAAGCCGACCGCCATCGCGCTTTGACCGCCGTACGTGCCGCCGCCGAGCGCGACGACCTTCTCGCCCGGCAGCACGGCTTGCGGCAGGTTCGCCATGGCGATCGCGCTCGCCGTGCCCGCATTCGCGTCCTTGCGGTACTTCGACATTTCTTCGCGCACGGAGTTGATCGCACCGTTCAACTGGCGCACGTTCACGCCGTCCGTCGGTGCGGTGCCGTCCGCCACGTTGGTCAACTGGCGCTCGGCCCCGGGCGAACCGATCGACACCGTGTTGTCCCGATCGGCAACCGAATTCGCGCCCAGCGCCACAGCATTGTTCGCGGTGGCCCGGCTGTTCGTGCCGATCGCGGTCGAATCCGTGCCGGACACGTTCGAGCCCGTGCCGATCGCCGTTCCGTTCGCCGTCGTGACTTTCGAATTCGTGCCAATGGCCGTTCCGTTCGTTGCGGTGACCGTGGAGTTGACGCCGACAGCCGTACCGTTGTCGCCCGAGACGTTCGAGCCGTTGCCGACCGCGGTGCCGTTCGTCGCGGTGACCGACGTATTCGTGCCGATCGCGGTGTCGGTCGGGTTCGTCACCGTGCCGCCCGGGACGCTCGACGAGATCTTGCCGACGGTCGTCGTGAGATTGGCCAGGTCCGCCGTCAGCGTCGACACCTGATTGGCGATCGAGAAGAGCTGCGAGCCGTTCACCGCATCGGTGCTGGTCGCGCTGATGGCGCCAGCCGCGACGTTGACGATCTGACGCTCGGCACCCGCGCTGCCGACGCTGACCACACCGACCGGCGTGCCCGCGAAGCCGCTGTAGGTTACGCCGTTGAGCGCCACGCTGTTGACGGTCGTATAGGCGCGCGTGGTCGCGTTCGAGCCCAGCGCGACGGCGTTCGCGTCGGCGGCGTTCGCCCCCTCGCCGATGGCGACCGCGTTCACGGCGGAGGCCGTCGCACGGGCAATGGCGACGCTGCCGGTCGCGGATGCCGAGCTGTCGACACCGAGCGCGACCGCATCGGCCGCACCGGCATTGGCCTGGAAGCCGAGAGCCGTACCGCCTGCTGCAATGCTGCCCTTGCCGACGGCCGTCGAGAACGTCGCGGTGGCACTCGCGTTTTGCCCGACGGCTATCGACTGATCGACTGCGAATGCACCCTGGCCGAAGGCGGACGCCGTGCCGCCGGTCGCGATCGCGCCGTTACCGACCGCCGTTGCCTGGCCGCCGACTGCGCTCGAAGCCGTTCCGATCGCCGTCGCCTGGTCGCCGGTCGCCACGGCGTTTCCGCCGACGGCCGTCGCGAACGTACCGGTCGCGGCCGCCATGCGGCCGATCGCGACGGTCTCGCTATAGGCGCCGGTCGACGAGCCCGAATTCGCGACGGCCGCCGTGCCGATCGCGATGTTGTCGCAGCCGGTTGCCGCGGCCGGATACGTGCTGCTGCCCGAAATGGCGATGTTGCCGACGCAGCCCGCGGCCGTTTCGGTCGACGTGCCGTTCTGCACATAGTCGGCTCGCGCGGGCGCGGAAGCGGCGAAGGCTGCCACGGCCGCGCTGACCGTGACGGCAAGCGCGACCTTCGATTTGCGCGGTGCGCGTTGTACGGAATTTCCCAACCCTTGATGATGCGTGTTCATTTGTTTTCCTGAGCTCGATGTAAAAATCGTGTTGTGGCTTGCATGGCCCCCGCTCGCCGTCCCGGTTGCATCGATTCGTTCGTGTCTCTTTCGTGACAGGTATCGGTTTTTCGATCTGTAAAAATGAAAGGTCTACTAACGAAATTTAACGTTCGCCGGTCTCGACGCGACGGGAGCAGGGCGCGGATTACGGCGACTTGCTTGTTTCCGTTACGGCTGTGTCAAAACTTCGCGAATCCGAAGTCCGGATCGCGACGACGCATTTTGATGGGTTCGGGTCGTGCGCATGTTTGCCGCGGCGGCTGAACGCTATGCTTCGGCAGACATTCGTTGAGTAGGGGCGTGATGAGGCAGTGAGCGATCACCGGCGCCGGGCAGCCGGGTTGCCGACGATCACGCGCTCGCTGGCGAGGAAGAGGAGACGGCGACGCTGCCTGATTGCATGTGCTCACGCGAAGGCGGCACCGGCCTTCGCTTGCCGGTCGTCCACCTGAAGACGGGATTCGTGCGCCGCGCTGCGTTGTCGGCGTGTCACTACGCCGGCAACGCGTCCGCCAGCGCCCGCATCGCCTCCACCGTTTCCGGGTTCGCCGGAAAGAACGCCTCGATCGCGAGTTCCGACAGCGTCACGTCGACCGGCGTGCCGAACACCGTCGTCGTACTGAAGAACGTCAGCTCGCCGCTCGTTGTGCGTAGCCGCAGCGGCACGGCGATATCCGCGAAATCGGTGCGCGCGTGCGAATCGTCGGGCTGCCCGGCCGGCGCCGGATACGCGGAGAGCTCGTCGCGCAGCGCATGCAGCGTGCGGTCGCCGCTCGCATCGATTTGCCGTTGCAGCCGATGCAGGATATGCGCGCGCCATTCGTGCCAGTTGACGATCTGCGACGCGAGACCGTCCGGATGCAGGCTCAGCCGCAGCACGTTGACGGGCGGCTGCAGCAGCGCCGGATCGGCCTGCGCGACCAGCGCGCCGAGCATCCGGTTCGCCGCGAGCAGCGTCCAGTGGCGGTCCACCGCGAGCGCCGGATAAGGCTCGTGTCCGCGCAGCACGGCTTCGACCGCATGACGCGCGGCATCCAGTTGCGGGTCCGAAAACGGCCGTTCGCGAAACAGCGGCGCGAAGCCGGCCGCGACGAGCAGCGCATTGCGTTCGCGCAGCGGCACGTCGAGGCGTTCGGCGAGATGCAGCACCATCTCGCGGCTCGGCTGCGCGCGGCCCGATTCGACGAAGCTCAGGTGGCGCGCGGAGACTTCCGCATCGAGCGCGAGCGCCATCTGGCTCAGGCGCCGGCGTTGCCGCCACGTGCGCAGCAGCGGGCCGATGCCGGACGCGCGGCCGGCGGACGGAGGGGGCGATGGGAGGGCGGCGGTCGAGTTCATGGGGAGGATGATAGGCAATCCCGCGCACGCCGGGCATTACCTGCGAGGTAAGCATTCCGGATCGGCGCGCGTCGCCGGGTCCGCCAGCCGGCACGCGCGGCGCCGTCTCACAGCCGCATTCCGTTGCCGGAAGCCGCTGGAAGCTGCGTTACCATAGCGCCCGTGCCACCTGAGAGGCGGTGCCGGACCCGCGACCACAACGCATGGGCCGGTCGCCGCGCACATCGACAACAAGGCATTCCAGGGGAATCCAACAATGAAAAAACGTGCCGTCCGGCTCGCCTGCGTGGCGATGCTCGCACTCGCCGCGACCAGCGGCCACGCGCAGACCGAAGCTGCGCAGGTCGAAATGAGGGCCGCCGCCGCGGCCGCCAATGAAGCGGTCGTGAAGGGGCCGACCGACATCGACGTCAAACACGAAGCCGTGCTGAAGCTGAAGGCCGGCGAATCGTTCGTGCCGGCCGCCGAAGCCGGCCGCTATCTGCGCTCGATGGGCAACGCGATCGACGAATCGAAACTGGTCGGCCTCGTGCTGCCCGACGATCCGGACGCCGACTGGATCTCGGTCGTGTCGTTCGAGCCGAGCGGCTACATCCGCGACGACGACGCGAAGGACTGGAAACCCGACGAGCTGCTGAAAAGCCTGCAGGCCGGCACCGAGGAAAGCAACCCGGCGCGCAAGGAGCGCGGCCTGCCCGAAACCGAGGTGGTCGGCTGGGCGAAGGCGCCCGCCTACGACGCGGCCACGCACCGGCTCGTGTGGTCGGCGATCATTCGCGACAAGGGCGCGGCGCCGAATGCCGCGAACGACGGCGTGAACTACCGGACGCTCGTGCTCGGCCGCGACGGCTACCTGTCGCTGACGATGGCGTCGACGCTCGCCGACCTGCCGAAGTACAAGGCGTCGGCCGACGAGTTGCTGTCGAACATTCGTTTCAACGATGGCAAGCGCTATGCCGACTTCAACCAATCGACCGACCACGTCGCCGAGTACGGGCTCGCGGCGCTGATCGTCGGCGTCGGCGCGAAAAAGCTCGGCCTGCTCGCGCTGATCGGCGCGTTCGCGGTGAAGTTCTTCAAGATCGGCGCGGTTGCGCTGCTGGCCGGCGGCGCGGCGCTCAAGCGCTTCTTCGGGCGCAAGCCGAAGGCGGCCGCGGTGCCGGCCGTCGCCGACGCATCCGCCACAGCCGCCACGGAGCGCAAGGAATGACGAAGCTGCTGCTGCTGATCTTCGGCGGCCTGAAGCTCGGCAAGGTGCTCGTATCGGCGGGCACGATGCTCGCGTCGATCGCGGTCTATGCGCTGTTCTACGGCTGGCGTTTCGCGGCCGGCTTCGTCGCGTTGCTGCTGGTGCACGAAGCCGGCCACTACGTCGCCGCGCAGCGGCGCGGGCTCGACGTCGGGCTGCCGACCTTCATCCCGTTCGTCGGCGCATGGATCCAGTTGAAGGAAATGCCGCACGACGCGGAAACGGAAGCGTACGTCGGGCTCGCCGGGCCGTTCGTCGGCACGCTCGGCGCGCTGGCCTGCTACGCGGCCGCGCGCCACACCGACAGCAACCTGCTGCTTGCGCTGTCGTACACGGGGTTCTTTCTCAACCTGTTCAACATGATTCCGCTGTCGCCGTTCGACGGCGGGCGGATCACCGCGGTGCTGTCGCCGCGCATCTGGTTCGCGGGCGTGCCGGTGCTGATCGCGCTGTTCGCGTATCGGCCGAGCCCGCTGCTGATCGTGATGGCGATCCTCGCGCTGCCGCAGTTGAAGCGCGCGTGGCGCTACGATCCCGACGCGCCGGAGAACCGCATGTATTACGCGACGTCGATCGAGACGAAAACGACCTACGCGCTCTGCTACGTCGGCCTGCTCGCGTTCCTCGCGCTGATGACGTCCGGCGTGCACGACATGCTGAGCGTCGTGCATGGGTCGACCTGACGCCGATCCGATGCAAAAAAGCGGCGGCCGCGTAAAAGGCGGCCGCCGTTTTTCAAAGGCCGAACCTCACGCGTCGCGATGACGCAGTTCGACGCGCTTGATGTCCTTCACGATCACGAGATAGCTGAACACGGTGACGAGCGCATTCAGCCCGACAAACACCAGTGCGCCGTTGAACGAGCCGCTCGCGCCGACGAGATAGCCGATCGCGATCGGCGCGACGATGCCCGCCGTGTTGCCGAACATGTTGAACAGGCTGCCCGACAGGCCGATCGCTTCCTTCGGCGCGGTATCCGCGACGACGGCCCAGCCGAGCGAGCCGATCCCCTTGCCGAAGAACGACACGGCCATCAGCATGATGACCAGCGCTTCGCTGTCGACGTAGTTGCAGCCGATGATCGTCATCGACAGCAGCATCCCGCCGACGATCGGAATCTTGCGCGCGAGCGTCAGCGATACGCCGCGGCGGATCAGCGCGTCCGACAGCATCCCGCCGAGCACGCCGCCGAGGAACCCGCAGATCGCCGGCAGCGACGTCATGAAGCCGGCCTTCAGCAGCGACATCCCGCGCGCCTGGACGAGGTAGATCGGGAACCACGTGAGGAAGAAGTACGTGAGCACGTTCACGCAGTACTGGCCGAGGTACACGCCAATCAGCATCCGGTTCGACAGCAACTGGCGCACGTAGTACCAGCCGGCCACGCGGCTGCCCTCGGAAGCGCCGCCGCCGCTGCCGCGCGCGCCGCCCGTCGACCGCACGAGGCCGCCACCCTGCTCGATATGATCGAGTTCCGCGCGGTTCACGGCCGGATGGTCGGCCGGGTCCTTCACGACGCGCAGCCACAGGAACGCGAGCGCGATGCCGGCCAGGCCCAGCCACAGGTACACATGGTGCCAGCCGTACGCATGCGTGAGCCAGGCCATCAGCGGCGAGAACACCACGGCCGCGAAGTACTGCGCGGCGTTGAAGATCGCCGACGCGGTGCCGCGCTCGGCGGTCGGAAACCAGCTCGCGACGACCTTCGCGTTCGCCGGGAACGCGGGCGCCTCCGCGATGCCGACCGCGAAGCGCATCGCGAACAGCGCGGCGACCGCGAACGCGGCGCTGCCGCCGAGGCCGATCGTGCTCTGCAGCAGCGTGAACGCCGACCACAGGAAGATGCTCGCCGCATACACGCGCCGCGCGCCGAAGCGGTCGAGCAGCCAGCCGCTTGGCAGTTGCGCGAGCACGTACGCCCAGCTGAACGCCGAGAAGATGTAGCCCATCGTCACCGGGTCGATGCCGAACGCCTTGCGGATCGGCGTGCCGGTGATCGACAACGTCGCGCGGTCCGCATAGTTGAGCGTCGTGACGACGAACAGCATCGCCAGGATCCAGTAACGCACCGCGGTGCGGCGCGCGGTGCGCGCGATGTCGAGCGGAAGATCACGAGGGGAGGACGGATTGGGCATTTTAAACGTACGTCGTCGTATGACATGGACGAAAGTGTATTGACAATGCACGAATTCAGAAACCTCGGGTTTTCCCTTTGAAGTCCGCGTCACAATATGGGAATGTCGCGATTTACTGGCCGGACAACCCACGCCGGTGTATCGTCCGCGCCCTCGCGGGCGGCGAGAATGACGCAATGCCGTCGGCAGACATCGTATCTGTTGCGTTACAATGAGCCATCCATTCCCGAACCACGGAGCACACCCATGCAACTGACAGGAGAGATGCTGATCGGCGCCGAAGCGGTGGCCGGCTCGGCAGGCACCTTGCACGCGTTCGACCCGACGAAGGGCGCGCCGATCGAGGCCCCGGCGTTCGGCGTCGCGACGCAGGCCGACGTCGACCGCGCGTGCGAACTCGCACGCGACGCGTTCGATGCGTACCGTACGCAGCCGCTCGCGGCCCGCGCGGCGTTTCTCGAAGCGATCGCCGATGAGATCGTCGCGCTCGGCGACGCGCTGATCGAGCGCGCGCACGCCGAAACGGGCCTGCCCGTCGCGCGGCTGCAGGGCGAGCGCGGCCGCACCGTCGGCCAGCTCCGGTTGTTCGCGCGCGTCGTGCGCGACGGGCGCTTCCTCGCCGCGTCGATCGATCCCGCGCAGCCGGCACGCACGCCGCTGCCGCGCTCGGACCTGCGGCTGCAGAAAGTCGCGCTCGGGCCCGTCGTCGTATTTGGCGCGAGCAATTTCCCGCTCGCGTTCTCGGTGGCCGGCGGCGATACCGCGTCGGCGCTCGCGGCCGGCTGCCCGGTGATCGTGAAGGCGCACGAAGCGCACCTCGGCACGTCCGAACTGGTTGGCCGCGCGATCCGCGCCGCGGTCGAGAAAACCGGCATGCCGGCCGGCGTGTTCTCGCTGCTGGTCGGCCCCGGCCGCGTGATCGGCGCGGCGCTGGTCAGCCATCCGGCGGTCCAGGCGGTCGGTTTCACCGGGTCGCGGCAGGGCGGGATGGCGCTCGTGCAGCACGCGAACGCGCGCCCGCAGCCGATTCCCGTCTATGCGGAAATGAGCAGCATCAACCCGGTCGTGCTGTTCCCGGCCGCGCTGGCCGCGCGCGGCGACGCGATCGCGACGGGCTTCGTCGATTCGCTGACGCTCGGCGTCGGTCAGTTCTGTACGAATCCGGGCCTCGTGCTCGCGATCGACGGCCCCGATCTCGACCGTTTCGAATCCGTCGCCGCGCAGGCGCTCGCGAAGAAGCCCGCCGGCGTAATGCTGACGCACGGCATCGCGGATGCGTACCGCAATGGCCGCGGCAAGCTGGCCGAATTGCCGGGCGTGCGCGAAATCGGCGCGGGCGAGGCCGCGCAGACCGACTGCCAGGCGGGCGGCGCGCTGTATGAAGTGGGCGCGCAGGCGTTCCTGGCCGAGCCGGCGTTCAGCCACGAGGTGTTCGGGCCGGCGTCGCTGATCGTGCGCTGCCGCGATCTCGACGAAGTCGCGCGTGTGCTCGACGCGCTCGAAGGCCAGTTGACGGCCACGCTGCAAATCGACGCCGACGACAAGCCGCTCGCGCGCCGGCTGCTGCCGATCCTCGAGCGCAAGGCCGGCCGCCTGCTCGTCAACGGTTACCCGACCGGCGTCGAGGTGTGCGATGCGATGGTGCACGGCGGGCCGTTCCCCGCGACGTCGAACCCGGCCGTCACGTCGGTCGGCGCGACCGCGATCGAGCGCTTCCTGCGGCCGGTGTGTTATCAGGACTTCCCGGACGACCTGCTGCCCGAAGGGCTGCGGGAAGGCAATCCGCTCGCGATTCCGCGGCTGCGGGACGGCAAGGCGGAGTGACGTGGCATAACCGGTGAACGCACTGTCCCGGGAGGGATGCGTCCCGGCACGTTGGAACACGGCGGCGGGGCCCACGGGCCCCGCCGCTTTTTTATTCCGCGCGGGCTTTGGTGCCGGTTTCGCTCGGTCAGTGAGCGGGGCGGGCGACGAGTTGCAAGCGTTCCGCTGCAGCCAGCAGGCGCCGGTCGCGCGTCCATAGCTTGCTGTCGCCGGTCAGTCTGGCCGACGCAAGCAGGTGGGCATCGACGTAACCGATGCCGAGCCCGTGAAGCGGGACGGCATCGATCATGCGCTGCACCTCGTCGTCGGTTGCAACGGTTGCGGCCGGAAGGTCGCGCAGCGCATCCAGCACGGTCTCGCGATTGCGCATGCTACGGAGGGCAAGCTCGCCGACGATGAACGGATGGATCAACACGCGCTCCGCTTCCAGCAATGCGGTGAGCGTCGCGTCGCCGGCCCGCAAGTGATCGATCCAGACCGAAGTGTCGACAAGGATCATGCGGGCTCCGACGGGCGGCGTGGAACCGATTCAAGGTCGGGCTCGGTGCCGCCGAGGCGGGCGAGTCGTCGCGCGCTTTCGCGGGCGATCAATGCGCGCAGCGCTTCTCTCACGAGCGCCGACTTTTCGGTGACGCCGGTCAATTGCTGCGCTTTTGCGAGCAGTGCGTCGTCGAGGGACAAGGTGGTGCGCATGGGCGGCTCCCGGGAAAAGTCGATGCATCAATTATGACATCAAGTGGTTATCATATTGATGCGCGGACGGGGCGGCGAGAGGTCGGCTTTCCTGTTGCCCGCGTTTCTCCTACAGTAGCGAAGCCTCGGGCCGTCCGGCCCGCAGGCGAGCCTGAGAGATCACAAGACCAACAAGGAACCATCCGATGACTATCAGCAAGCGTGGCGACCACCTGTTCGCGGCAGGGTTGTGGAAAACGATCGGCGACGTCGCGAAATCGGTCCGTACCCAGATCGGCGAAACCAGCGAAGGGCGCGTGCTGGCCGACGCGCTGTTCGCGCTGCAGCGCGAACTGGGCGGCAGCGAATTCGACGTGACGATCAACCAGGGGCGGCCCGTCGCGGGCTCCGATCCGCATTCGTTGATCTTCGGCAGGGCCGTCGAGCGCTTCAAGTACGACATGGAGGCCGTGGTGTTCGCGCTGAAGCATCGCCGCAGCATCGACGGGCCGAACGGCGCGGAGCGCGCCGACGCGCTCACGCAGGCCAACACGCATCTCGCGACCGCGAAGCAGTACGCGATGTTTACCGTCGGGCGCTTCTTCGATGCGGTCGTCGATCGCGACGTGCTGGAACAGATCGTGGGCGCCGAGTCGCCGGCGCGCGGCCGGCCGCTCGCGGCCCGCAAGGGGATCGACGAGACGCAGCGTACGCTCGCGAGCGTGCGGCAGCGGATCATCGGCGCGATCGCGCAGATGTAATGCAATGGCCGCGCCGGCTCGTCGAGCCACGCGGCCATTGCGCGATACGAATAGGGAGGACTGCGGGAGCCGGCGCGCCGTGCCGATGAAGGCCCTGCGCCGCCGGCGAACCCGGCTTACTGCGGGCCCATCTTCTTGATCAGCACGTCGAGTTCGGCTGCTTCTTCGTCGGTCAGGTCGACGAGCGGCGCGCGCACCGGGCCCGCGTCGTGGCCGACGAGCTTCGCGCCCGCCTTCACGATGCTGACCGCGTAGCCGGCGCGGCGATTGCGGATCTTCAGGTACGGCAGGAAGAACTCGTCGATCAGGCGGCCGACCGTCGCGTGGTCGTCGTTCGCGATCGCTTCGTAGAATGCCATCGCCGTCTTCGGGATGAAGTTGAACACGGCCGACGAGTACACCGGCACGCCGAGCGCCTTGTACGCGGCCGCATAGACTTCAGCCGTCGGCAGCCCGCCGAGGTATGCGAAACGATCGCCGAGACGGCGGCGGATCGTGACCATGCTCTCGATTTCGCCGACGCCGTCCTTGAAGCCGATCAGGTTCGGGCAACGGTCGGCGAGGCGCTCGAGCATGTCCGCATTCAGCTTCGAATTCGCGCGGTTGTACACCACGACGCCGATCTTCAGCGCGCGGCACACCTGCTCGACGTGGTCGGCGATCCCTTCCTGGCTCGCTTCGGTCAGGTAGTGCGGCATCAGCAGCACGCCGCTCGCGCCGAGGCGCTCGGCTTCCTGCGCATATTCGATCGCGACGCGCGTCGCGCCGCCCGCGCCGGCCAGGATCGGCACCTTGCCCTTGCAGGTTTCCGTCGCGACGCGGATCACGTCCGAATACTCGCGCTGCGTGAGCGAGAAGAATTCGCCGGTGCCGCCGGCCGCGAACAATGCGCTCGCGCCATACGGCGCCAGCCATTCGAGGCGCTCGGCGTAGGTGGTCGGACGGAAGCTGCCGTCGGCGTCGAAATCCGTCAGCGGAAACGACAGCAGGCCGTGGGAGATGATTTGTTTGAGTTCTTGCGGTGAAGTCATGGTTGGGTCGTCCGTCTAGCGCGAGTGCTGGTTCGTCGGAAACGGCATACGAGCCGAATTGGCGATGTCGTTGTATGTCATCGTACAACGCATGAATGAGCGACGCAAGCGGTTTGCTGGCGGGTCAGGGGTAGGGTCTTTCCGGATAAGGGTTTACGCAGCATCATCAAGTGAGGTTGAATGTCGTATGATGACTAACGATATCGCAGATAGGCTTCCAGGAATTCCGATGACTGCTTCCCCTCTCTACATCCGCGTGCATCCGGACGACAACGTCGCGATCGTCGTCAACGACGGCGGTTTGTCCGAAGGCGCGACCTTCGCCGACGGGCTGACGCTGTGCGAAGGCGTGCCGCAGGGGCACAAGGTCGCGCTCGTCGACCTCGCGACCGGCGATCCGGTCATTCGCTACAACGTGGTGATCGGCTATGCGCTGACCGACCTGCGGCGCGGCAGCTGGGTCAACGAGCGCACGATGCGCATGCCCGAGCCGCCGGGGCTCGACGACCTGCCGCTCGCGACGCGTGCCGCGCCGCCGCTCGAGCCGCTCGAAGGCTATACGTTCGAGGGCTTTCGCAATGCGGACGGCTCGGTCGGCACGCGCAACATCCTCGCGATCACGACGACCGTGCAGTGCGTGTCGGGCGTCGTCGAGCACGCGGTGAAGCGGATCAAGGACGAGCTGCTGCCGCGCTACCCGAACGTCGACGACGTGGTCGGGCTCGAACATACGTACGGCTGCGGCGTCGCGATCGATGCGCCCGACGCCGACATCCCGATCCGCACGCTGCGCAACATCAGCCTGAACCCGAACTTCGGCGGCGAAGTGATGACCGTGAGCCTCGGCTGCGAGAAGCTGCAGCCCGAGCGCCTGCTGCCGCCGGGCGCGATTCCGGTGGCCGCCGACGGCGCGACCGGCAACGGCGGCGTCGTGTGCCTGCAGGACGCCGCGCACGTCGGCTTCAATTCGATGATCGATTCGATCATGAAGATGGCCGAATCGCATCTCGAGCGGTTGAACCGTCGGCGCCGCGAAACTTGCCCGGCATCGGACCTCGTCGTCGGCGTGCAGTGCGGCGGCAGCGACGCGTTCTCGGGGCTCACCGCGAACCCGGCCGTCGGCTTCGCGGCCGACCTGCTCGTGCGCGCGGGCGCGACGATCATGTTCTCGGAAGTGACCGAAGTGCGCGACGGCGTCGCGCAGCTCACGTCGCGTGCGGCGAACGAAGCGGTGGCCCGCGAGATCATCCGCGAGATGGACTGGTACGACCGCTATCTGGAGCGTGGCCGCGTCGACCGCAGCGCGAACACGACGCCGGGCAACAAGAAGGGCGGCCTGTCGAACATCGTCGAGAAGGCGATGGGGTCGATCGTGAAGTCGGGCAGCGCGCCGATCGCCGGCGTCGTGCGCCCCGGCGATCGCGCGCGGCAGAAGGGGCTGCTGTACGCGGCGACGCCCGCGAGCGATTTCATCTGCGGCACGCTGCAGCTCGCGGCGGGGATGAACCTGCATATTTTCACGACTGGCCGCGGCACGCCGTACGGGCTCGCGCAGGTGCCGGTGATCAAGGTCGCGACGCGCAGCGATCTCGCGCGCCGCTGGCACGACCTGATGGATCTCGACGCGGGGCAGATCGCGACCGGTGCGGCAACGATCGAGGACACGGGCTGGGAACTGTTCCGGCTGATGCTCGACGTCGCCAGCGGCAAGCGCCGCACGTGGGCCGAGCAATGGAAGCTCGCGAATGCGCTGACGCTGTTCAATCCGGCGCCGGTGACCTGACGCCTGACGCGCGCGGTGGTGGCGGCAAGACGATGCGGGCGCCTTCGGGCGCCCGTTTTCTTTGCGGCGGCGTATTCCCGATTCGGCGGCGCAGGCGTGCCGCGCATGGTCGGCGCGATTTCCTTACCTCGCGCGTAATCGACCGCTTGCGCGGCCCCGGCGACGATAGCGGCACGCGGACCCGAAACGTCCGCGACATCGTCTACCGACACAAGGAGCCTCGCCATGAACACCGCTCAATCCGCTTCGTCCGTTCACGCCGACCTGATCGACCGCTACTTCGACGCGTGGAACGAATCCGACGCCGCGCGCCGCCGCGAACTGATCGACGCGACGTACGCAAGCGACGCGGCCTATCGCGATTCGCTGATGGCCGGCGACGGCCACGCGGGCATCGACACGATGATCGCCGCCGTGCAGCAACGCTTCCCCGCGTACCGCTTTCGCCGCACGACCGACGTGGACGCGTTCGGCCAGCATCTGCGGTTCTCGTGGGCGCTCGTGTCGCCCGACGGCGCGGCGATCGTGAAGGGCTCGGACTTCGGCATCGTCGACGCGTCGGGCCGCCTCGCGTCGGTCACGGGTTTCATCGACGAAATGCCGGCCGGGGCGTCGTGACGTGAACGATGCATGCACCACGGCCGCCGGGATCGGGTAACGTTATGCGATTCGTTCCCCACCCCGGAGACCCACCGACATGCTGAAGAATCTCGACCCGCTGCTGCACGCCGACATCCTGCACACGCTGCGCGCGATGGGCCACGGTGACGAAATCGCGATCTGCGACGCGAACTTCCCGGCGGAATCCGTCGCCGAGCACACGGTGGTCGGCCGCGCGCTGCGCGTCGACGGCGCCGATTCGGCGCGCGTCGTGCGCGCGGTGCTGTCGGTGCTGCCGCTCGACTCGTTCGTCGACACGCCCGCGTGGCGGATGGAAGTCGTCGGCGACGCGGCCGCGGTGCCGCCCGTGCAGCGCGAAGTGCAGGCCGAAATCGACCGCGCGGAAGGGCGCTCGGTGCCGCTGACCGGCGTCGAGCGTTTCGCGTTCTACGAGCGCGCGCAGCAGACGTATGCGGTGATCGTCACCGGCGAAACGCGCGGCTACGGCTGCTTCATCTTCAAGAAAGGCGTGCTGTTGAGCGACGCGGGCTAAACGCGTTTTTCAGCGCGCCGGGCCGCCGGCGCGGCCGCCGCAGTGTAAAGATTTGCTACAACCTTTTTCTTGGACACCGCGGAAAGACCCTCTATGCTGGCCCATTTGCCGCGCGCCCTCCCGGGCCGCGCGGCGCCGAACCGCCCGGGCGCGCCCGGCGCGGGCGGCCGAATTGCATACGAGGAGAGAGGCATGACGCGTACCGTCGATTCCGGCGTCATTTTTTTCGCACGCCTGGCGCTGGCGGCGTTGTTCTTGTGGGGCGGCATCATGAAGCTGCTCGGCTACAGCGATTTCGTCGCGTATCTGCACGGGATGAACGTGCCGTATCAACAGGTCGTCGCGCCGATCGTCGTCGCGATCGAGGGGCTCGGCGGCCTGCTGCTGATCGTCGGCTACAAGGTCCGGCCGCTCGCATTGCTGATGGCGGTCTACACGATCGTGACCGCGATGGTCGGGCACAATTTCTGGGACGCGACGAACGCCGCCGTCCAGCACGACATGGTGATTCACTTCTGGAAGAACGTCGCGATCGCCGGCGGGTTCCTGCTGCTGTTCGTCACCGGCGCCGGCGGCGCGAGCATCGACGCGCTGCGCCGGCCGAATTCGTCGTACGGCGTGCTGCGTTGAACTGAGCACACTTGGGTAGTCGTCGCGACGCCGACGCAACACAAAAGGGCCGAATCCCGCACGCCGCGGGATTCGGCCCTTCGTTCATCCGGCCGGCGCGTGCGCGCCGACGTTCAGCGTGCGTCCTTCACGTCCTTCGCATCCTTCGAGAACTGCACGGCGATCGCGCCGAGCACGCAGATCGCCGCGACGTACACGACCGGCGCGAGCGGATTCGACTTCATCATCAGCGACACGATCACCGGCGTGAGCCCGCCGAAGATCGCGTACGCGACGTTGTACGAGAACGAGATGCCCGAGAAGCGCACGACGGCCGGGAAGCTCCTGACCATCACGAACGGCACCGCGCCGATCGTGCCGACCATGAAGCCCGCGATCCCGTAGTAGAGCGGCAGCCTCGACGCATCGGCCGCGACCTGCACGAACAGCAGGTAGTAGCACGCGGCCAGCCCGATGCCGCCGATGCCCAGCACGCGCTTCGCACCGATCCGGCCCGCGAGCGAACCGGCGGTGATGCAGCCGGCCGTCAGGCACAGCGTCGCGATGCTGTTCGCGAACAGCGTGGTCGCGGGCGCCAGGTGGAACTGCTTCTGCAGCAGCGCGGGCGTCATCAGGATCACGACGACGATCGCGGCCGACAGCATCCACGTGAGCAGCATCGACACGATCACCGCGCGGCCGTGGTCGCGCAGCACCGCCTTCAGCGGAATCTCGGCCGCGAGCGCCTTTTTCGCCTTCATTTCGGCGAACACCGGCGTTTCATGCAGCCAGCGGCGCAGGTACACGGAGAACAGCCCGAACACGCCGCCGAGCAGGAACGGGATGCGCCATGCGAACGCGCCGACTTCGGCCGCGGAGTAACGGCTGTTGATGCCGGCCGCGACGAGCGAGCCGAGCAGGATGCCGGCCGTGAGGCCCGCGGTCAGCGTGCCGCACGCATAGCCGATGTGGCGCGACGGCACGTGCTCGGACACGAACACCCACGCGCCCGGCACTTCGCCGCCGACCGCCGCGCCTTGCAGCACGCGGAACAGCAGCAGCAACACCGGCGCGAGGATGCCGATCGTGTCGTAGGTCGGCAGCAGGCCCATCAGCAGCGTCGGCACCGACATCATCAGCACGCTCAGCGTGAACATCCGCTTGCGGCCGAACAGGTCGCCGAAGTGCGCCATGATCACGCCGCCGAGCGGGCGCGCGAGATAGCCGGCCGCGAAGATGCCGAACGTCTGCAGCTGGCGCAGCCAGTCCGGAATGTCGTGCGGGAAGAAGAGCTGCCCTATCGCCGGCGCGAAGAACACGAAGATGATGAAGTCGTAGAACTCGAGGGCGCCGCCGAGTGCGGCGAGGCCAAGGGTCTTGTAGTCGCTGCGCGTGAGCGCGCGTTCGGCGGCGCGAGGCACGCCGCTCAATTCGGAAGCTTGCATGGTCAGGACGATCGTTTTTCGAATGGTGTTGTCGGTGCTGCGTCTCCAGGGCCCGCTTTTCGGCATGGACTGACAAGGCGCGGCTTGCGTCGTCGAAGCGCGCCGCGTGCCGGGTGAGGCACGCAACACGCGCCGCCGCACCGGGATGGGGCACGGCGGAGACGAAGCGTCAAAGCGGGTGGGGGGATTCTACAGGAGCGCGAAATGCCCGCGCGCGGGCGCGCGCCGGGAGCGGCTTCGGACCATGCAGCCGAAGCGCGCGGCGCGGGCGGCCGGTGAGCCGCGGGCGCGCCGCGCGGGGCAGGGGCCGCGTATCGGTTATCAGTTGCCGGCGATCGTGTCGACCGGCTTGAACGCGCCGCGCTCGACCTTGTAGATCGTCACCGGCGCATCCTTCAGGTCGCCCTTCGCGTCGTACGCGATGCTGGGCGCCGACACGCCCTTGATCGACACCTTGCCGAGATACGGCGTGTACACCTTCGGATCGGTCGAGTTCGCGTCCTTCATCGCGCTGAGCAGCGCGATCGTGCCGTCGTACGAATACGGCGAGTACGTGATCACGTCTTCGTTGAAGCGCGCCTTGTAGCGTGCGGCGTAGCCGGAGAAGCCCGGCATCTTTTCCTTCGGCAGCCCGCCCATGTAGACGATCGCGCCTTCGGCCGCGTCGCCGCCGACCTTCAGGAACGTCGGCGAGCGCGACATCTCGCCCGTCACGAACGCCGACTTCATCCCGAGTTGGCGCATCTTGCGGATCATCGGCGACGATTGCGCGTCGCCGCCGCCGTAGAAGACCGCGTCCGGATTCACGCCCTTCAGGTTGGTCAGGATCGCGGAGAAATCGAGCGCCTTGTCGTTCGTGAAGTCGCGCTTGACGATCGTGCCGCCGGCCGCTTCGACGGCCTTCGCGAATTCGTCGGCGATGCCCTGGCCGTAGGCCGTGCGGTCGTCGATGATCGCGATGCGCTTGAAGCGCAGCGTCTTCACCGCGTACGTGCCGACGATGCGGCCCGCCTGCGCGTCGCTCGTCAGCAACCGGTAGGTCGTCTTGTAGCCGCGCGCCGTGTATTGCGGCGACGTCGCCATCGAGATCTGCGGCAGCCCCGCGCGATCGTACAGGTCGGACGCGGGAATGCTGGTGCCCGAGTTGAAGTGGCCGATGATCCCGCGCACGTTGTCGTCGATCAGCCGCTGCGCGACGGTCGTGCCGGTGCGCGGGTCGGCCTGGTCGTCCTGCGCGTCGAGCTGGAACGTGACGGGCTTGCCGCCGATCGTCGGATGCGTCGCGTTGAAATCGGCGATCGCGAGCTGCACGCCCTTCTGCATGTCCGTGCCGTAATTCGACTGCGGGCCGGTCAGCGGTGCGGCGAAACCGATCTTGACGACGTCGGCGGCGACGGCGTGCGCGCCCGACAGTGCGCAGGCGGCGGCCAGCGCGACGTGCGATACCTTCAGCTTCACTTTCACTTCCCCTTGATGGCGTGGTTGGGGCGCCGCGCGCATGCGGGCGGCGCCGGTAAACCGGGCGAGACGGTTCGGTCGGCAGGCCGATGCGCAGGCCATGCGTGCTCGCCGCGTGCCACGCGCGTTGTGCCGGAATCGGCGTACGCGACAGCGGATGCGGTGACCCGTGCGTGCCGATTGTGGCAGCACCGGGAGGTCGTCTCGTGACCGTGAAGCGAAGTCTAGTTAGCGAAAATGCGTGCGTCTTGCGCGTTCGATGCGCGGCCGGCGACGATATCGGCATATCGTCGATTACCCTGATATATGCCGAAATCGTCATGACGAGTGCGCAAACCCGCCAAGACGCGGGTCGTCGGCATTTTTACGATGACGGGATTCGGGTGCGTGGTGCCGGCGTGTCGATGCGCTGCGCCGGTTACGGAGAGGGCGGAACGGTCGCTAGCCCGCACACCATATGCGCATTAGTTGCGTACACAACCAGCGTCGCCCACCGATGGAGCCGATCGGCGGCGTGCGATGCCGCCGGCCACAGTCTTGTCCGCCCCGCATTCGATGCAACGCGATCGAAGGGGCGCTCCTATAATCGACGCCATCTGCCACTCGCTTCGCGGTTGCCGGGATGACGACCTTGCTTGCCGTACCGCCCATGAGCCTGTCCGATACGTTGTGCTACCAGCCCGACAACGCCGATTTCGGCGCGATGCTCGCGCATTTTCGCCTGCTTGAACCGGTGTTCGATGCGCTGCCGGACGTCGCGTTTTTCGTGAAGGATGCGAGCGGCCGCTATGCGATCGTCAATCGCACGCTGGCGATGCGCTGCGGCTACAAGGACAAGCGCGACCTGCTCGGCAAGACGGCCGACGAGGTGTTTCCGCGCCGCTTCGGCCGCAGCTATTTCGAGCAGGACATGGCGACGATCAACGCCGGCCAGCAGTTGATGGATCAGCTCGAGCTGCACCTGTATCCGGGCCGCCAGCCGGGCTGGTGCCTGACCTGCAAGGAGCCGCTGCGCGACGCCGCGGGCCGGGTGGTCGGCCTCGCCGGCATCTCGCGCGACCTGAAGGCGCACGAGGGATCGCACCCGGCGTACAGCCGGCTCGCCGACGTGGTCCAGCACATCCAGGATCATTACGTGCAGCCGCTGAACCTGAAGCAGCTCGCGCAGATGGCCGGGATGTCGGTCGCGCAGCTCGAACGCTACTTCCACAAGGTGTTCCACCTGACGCCGCGCCAGGTGCTGCTGAAGACGCGGCTCGACGCGGCCACCGCGCTGCTCGTCACGCACGACAAGGTGACCGACGTCGCCGCGCTATGCGGCTATACGGATCACAGCGCGTTCACGCGCCAGTTCAAGGCGACGGTCGGCGTGACGCCGACGGAATACCGGTTGATGCTGCAGGAGCGGGCAGGGTGACGCGACTCGCCGGGGCGGCCGGCGCGTCACAGGGATCGGGGTAAGGCGGGGTAAGGCGGGGAAACGGGAAAGGGTGAAGCGCTGGCTCAGCGGTAGCCGAGCCCTTTCAGGACGGCCGTGCCGTCTTCGGTCAGCCGGAAGCTCGGGCTCGTATCGGGGTCGAGCTTGACCATTTCGACGAGGCCGGCTTCCTGCAGCGCGGGCAATTCGGGTTTGGCGTTCGCGCCGATCGGTGCATGCAGCAGCACGAGCAACGTCGCGATTTCATGATGACTGAGCAGGCGGCGCAGCATCGTCTTCTTTGCAGGGGGCGCGGCCGGGCGGCCCGCGGGTGCTTCTACGGCGCTCATCGCTTTCCTCCTTTTCGAGATAACCATCGGGTACTGGTTGCGGATGGTGCCGTCGAAGACTTAAGCGATTCTTAAAACCGGGGCGGGCGGCGCAATGCTGCACCGCGGTACGGGTTACGGGATGTAACGGCGGGCGGCGCGCGGGTTCCGGCATGGCCGCGGCCGACCGCGCAGGCCGGTACCTGGCTGCCCGATGTGCGACGATGGCGCGCGGCGAGATCGCGCGGTCCAATCGATCGCCGAATCGCGAGCGCGCTCCGGCCCCGAACTTCTCTCATCCTTATTTCCGCCGCTGCGCTTGCGCGGCGAGCCGCACGGCCGCGTTCGCCGCGCCGTAGCCGTCATACCCGCCGCGCCGCTCGACGATCTCGAGCGAGAAGCGGTTGTCGACCAGTTCCGTATACGCATGCAGGAATTCGCCGCCGTCCTCGTCGCGGTCGTAGAGCAGGTGATGCGCGCTCAGCGTGTCGATCAGTTCGTCCGGTAGCGCATAGCGCGCGGCGAGATCGTCGTAGTAGTTGGCCGGAATGCGCAGGAACGGGACGCCGTCGGCCGCGAACGCGGCGACCGTCTTCACGATGTCGTCCGTGCGGAACGCGACGTGGTTCAGCCCGGTGCCGTGGTAGCGGTCGAGCGATTCGGCGACGGCCGTATGACGGTCGACCGACGCGTTCAGCGCGATCCGCACCGAGCCGTCGGCGCTGCGTACCGCGCGGCTGCGCATCAGCCCGTACGGGTCGGGCACGAGCCAGCTGCGCTCGGCGTCGAAGCCGAACGCCGTCTTGAAGAACAGGATCCACGTGTCGAGCGCGTCGGCCGGCAGCGCGAGGCACACATGGTCGATACCCGTCAGCGGGCCGACTTCGGTGGGGCCGTCGATGTCGGTCAGCACGAAGTCCGATTCATACAGCGTCGGCGCATCCGGCGCTTCGTCGACGAAATATTCGAGGCTGCCGTCCGGCGCCTTCACGCTCGGCAGCACGCGCTCGTTCGGCCCGACCTGGCCCGAGAACGGCGCGTAGCCGAAGCCTGCCGCGCGTTCGAACGCCACTTTCGCGTCGTCGACGCGGAACGCCGACGCGCACAGCGACAGCCCGTGCTGCTGGAAGAACGCATCGGCGAACGAGTCGCGCTCGGCGTTCAGCACGATCGATGCAGCGCCGTGCTGGAACAGCGTCACGTCCTTCGAGCGATGCCGGCCGGCGAGCCGGAAGCGCATCCGGCCGAGCCATTCGCCGACGGTCGCCGCCGCCTGCGCGTCGACCGCGAATTCGATGAACTGGAACCCGACGTGCGCGGGCGGCGCGGGCGGTGCGAACAGCGGCTGGCTGGCGGCCGGCGCGCGGCCCTCCTGGGCGAGCCGCGCGCGCGTCAGGTCTTCCAGATAGAGCAGCGAGCGATGGCCGTCGGCGGCCGTGAGCGCGGTCGGCGCCGCGCGGAAGCCATCGTTGAAGATCTCCAGCGATAGCGGCCCCGTATAGCCCGACTCGATCACGCGCGCAGTGAAGCGCGCCAGGTCGAAGTCGCCCTGGCCGGGGAACGAGCGGTAGTGGCGACTCCATTCGATCACGTCCATCACGAGCTTCGGCGCGTCGGCGATCTGCACGAAGGCGATCCGGTCGCCGGGGATGTCGGCGATCCCGTCCGGCGAATCGTCGAGCGACAGCGTGTGGAAGCTGTCGAGCGCGAGGCCGAGGTGCGGGCTGTTCACCGCGTTCACGAGCTTCCACGCGTGGCCGTACCGCTTCACGACGCGGCCCCACGCGAGCGCTTCGTACGCGGCCACCACGCCGGCCTGCCGCGCGGCTTCGGCGAGCACGCCGAGCTGGTCGACGAGCAACCCGTCGTCGGCGATCGTATCGGCCGCCACGCTGCTGCAGACGAGGATGCGATCGGTGCCGAGCGCATGCATCACGTCGAACTTGCGCTTGATCCGGTCGAGATTGCGCGCGAGCTGGGCCGCGCTCACGCCCTCGAAGTCGCGAAACGGCTGGAACAGCACGATGTCGAGGCCGAGATCGGCGGCCATGCGCCGGACGTCGGCCGGCGATCCGTCGAAGTAGACGAGGTCGTTTTCGAAGATTTCGACGCCGTCGAAGCCCGCGGCCTGGACGGCGGCGAGCTTCTCGGCGAGCGTGCCGGACAGTGACACGGTGGCGATCGAGCGCTGCATGGGGCGATTCCTGCGGATGAGCGGGGCATGACGCCGGTCTAACCGACCGTGTCTAACCGACCGTGCCGAACCGACCCTGAATGAACCAGTCGTTGAGTTCGGCGCGGGCGCCATATCCCGAATTTACTGGGCTAGTCATCCGTATTGTACAAACTAACTAGATGGTACAAATTAGCGAAAACCCGGAAAGACAGCCCGCTTGCACGGGCGCACACTAGCGCCAAATTCCGATGTCTTCGGGGCGGCGCCGATCGTGGTCCGCCCCTGTTTCAGGAGCAGAAACACGATGAGCAAGCACAAGGTACTGGTGCTGAACGGCCCGAACCTGAATTTGTTGGGCACGCGCGAGCCCCATATCTACGGCGCGGAAACGCTCGCCGATCTCGAGCAGCGCTGCCGCACGGCGGGGGAAGGGCTCGGGCTGGAAATCGACTTTCGCCAGTCGAATGCCGAGCACCAGCTGATCGACTGGCTGCACGCCGCGCGTCACGACACGCACGGCATCGTGATCAACCCGGCCGCGTATACGCATACGTCGGTGGCGCTGGCCGACGCGCTTTCCGCGATCGCGAAGCCGGTGATCGAAGTGCATATCTCGAACGTCCATCGCCGCGAGGCGTTCCGTCACCATTCGTATGTGTCGGCGCTCGCCGAAGCCGTGATCTGCGGCTGCGGTACCGAAGGCTACGTGTTCGCGCTGCAGCGCCTGGCGACGGTGTTCGCGAAGGGAGCCGCACGATGAGCCGCCCGTCGTTCCTGATCGGCCTGATCGGCCAGGGCATCGGCGGTTCGCTGTCGCCCGCGATGCACGAGGAAGAGGGGTTCCGCCAGGGCTTCGGCTACGTGTACCGGCGCCTCGATCTCGACGTGCTCGGCGTGACCGCCGACGCGCTGCCGCAACTGCTCGATGCCGCGCAGCGGATGGGCTACAACGGGCTGAACATCACGCACCCGTGCAAGCAGCGCGTGATCGAGCACCTCGACGCGCTGTCGGACGACGCGCGTGCGCTCGGCGCGGTGAATACCGTGCTGTTCAAGGACGGCAAGCGGATCGGCCACAACACCGACTGGTCGGGCTTCGCGAAATCGTTTAGCCGTGGGCTGCCCGGCGCGTCGCTCGAACGCGTCGTCCAGCTCGGCGCGGGCGGCGCGGGCGCGGCCGTCGCGCACGCGGCGCTGCAGATGGGCGCGGCCGAACTGACGATTTTCGACGTCGACGGCACGCGCGCCACCGCGCTGGCGGGCGAATTGCAGCAGCGCTTCCCCGCCGCCCGCGTCACGCCGGGCAGCGATCTCGCCGCCGCGATGCGCGCGGCGACCGGCCTGATCCACTGCACGCCGACCGGCATGGCCAAGCATCCGGGCCTGCCGCTGCCGGCCGAGCTGCTGCATGCGGGCATGTGGGTGGCCGACATCGTGTATTTCCCGCTCGAAACCGAACTGATCCACGCCGCGCGAGCGGCCGGCTGCGCGACGCTGCCGGGCGGCGGGATGGCCGTGTACCAGGCCGTCGACGCGTTCGAGCTCTTCACCGGGCGCACGCCCGACGCCGAGCGGATGTTCGATCACTTTCAGTCGCTCGTCGCGCGCTGACCCCCTTACAGACACAGAAAGAGACCAGGAGACGACCATGCAGCACACTACCCACACGAGCGCCGCGCCGGCGCAGGCGGCCGGCACGGTCCGGCGCACGTCGGCGCGCTACAAGATCCTCGCGCTGCTCGCGATCGGCACGATGATCAATTATCTCGACCGCACCGTGCTGGGCGTGGCTGCGCCGCAGCTTACCAAGGAGCTCGGCATCAACGCGGCCGTGATGGGCATCATGTTCTCCGCGTTTTCGTGGACGTACGTGGCGATGCAGGTGCCCGGCGGCCTGTTCCTCGACCGCTTCGGCAGCAAGGTCACCTATTACTGGTCGATGACGCTGTGGTCGCTGTGCACGTTCCTGCAAGGTTTCGTGCCGGGCGTCGCGACGTTGCTCGCGTGCCGGCTGGGCCTCGGCGTGACGGAAGCGCCATGCTTCCCGACCAACAGCCGCGTCGTCGCGACGTGGTTCCCGCAGAACGAACGCGCGATGGCGACCGGCACCTATACCGTCGGCGAATACATCGGCCTCGCGTTCTTCAGCCCCGTGCTGTTCGCGCTGATGGGCGCGTTCGGCTGGCGCTCGCTGTTCTGGGTCGTGGGCGCGGTCGGCATCGCGTTCGGCCTCGTCTGGTGGAAGTTCTATCACGAGCCGCGCAACCATCCGGGCGCGAACTCGGAGGAACTCGCGTACATCGAAGCGGGCGGCGGCCTCGTGCACGGCGTGCGCAAGACCGACGCCAAGAGCGGCAAGGCCGAGCAGCCGAAGTTCAGCTGGTCGATGGTCGGCCAACTGGTGAAGAAGCGCCAGCTCGCGGGCATCTGCCTCGGCCAGTTCGCCGGCAACTCGACGCTCGTGTTCTTCCTGACCTGGTTCCCGACCTATCTGGCAACCGAGCGCCACATGGGCTGGCTGAAGATCGGCTTCTTCGCGGTGATGCCGTTCATCGCCGCGTCGGTCGGCGTGATGTTCGGCGGGATCTTCTCCGACTGGCTGCTGCGCCGCGGCAAGTCTGCGAACCTCGCACGCAAGCTGCCGATCATCGCGGGCCTGCTGCTCGCGTCGACGATCATTCTCGCGAACTACGTGCAGAGCAACGAAGCGGTGATCGCGATCATGTCGGTCGCATTCTTCGCGCAGGGCATGGCCGCGCTCGGCTGGACGCTCGTGTCGGATATCGCACCGGACGGCCTGCTCGGCGTGACGGGCGGCATCTTCAACTTCGCGGCGAACCTCGCGGGCATCATCACGCCGCTCGTCGTCGGCTTCATCGTCGCATCGACCGGCTCGTTCGTCGGCGCGCTCGTGTTCATCGGCGTGATCGCGCTGGTTGGTGCGCTGTCGTACATCTTCGTCGTCGGCGACATCAAGCGGATCGAGCTGTAAGCACCCGTTCCCCGCACACACGGTGCGTTCGCCCGGCGGCCAATCGGCCGCCGGGCTTTTTTGTTTGCGGGCGCCGGCGGGCGGGCCGGCATGTACGTCACTTCATGCGTGCTGCATCGCGATGGCGAGCGATTCGACCGCAGCGGCGATCGCCGCGACCGCACGCCGGATATCGCCCGCATCGATCGCGCCGATGCAGCCGACGCGGAACGTCTCGAGCCGCGTGAGCTTGCCCGGATACAGGATGAAGCCCGCATCCCTCACCGCGTCGTAGAAGCGGCGGAAATCGTAGGCCGGATGGTCGGGCGCGTGAAACGTGACGATCACCGGCGCCTGCACGCTCGCGTCGAGGAACGGCACGAAGCCGAGCGCGCGCATCGATTCGACGAGCGTCCGGCAGTTCTCCGCATAGCGCGCACCGCGCGCCGGCTGGCCGCCTTCGGCGAGGTACTGGTCGAGCGCGGCACGTAGCGCGGCAATCACGTGCGTCGGCGGCGTGAAGCGCCATTGCCCCGTCTTGCGCAGATACGCGTACTGATCGTGGAGATCGAGCGCGAGCGACCGCGCGTTGCCTTCGCTCGCGTCGAGCGCGTCGCGCCGCACGATCGCGAATCCCATCCCCGGCACGCCTTCCAGGCATTTGCCGCTGGCCGAGATCAGCGCGTCGATGTCGCTGCCCGCCAGCGCGATCGGCAGCGCGCCGAACGAACTCATCGCATCGACGATCAGCCGCTTGCCGTGCCGCCGGCATGCGGCCGCGATCGCATCGAGCGGATTCAGGATCCCGGCGCTCGTTTCCAGGTGCACGAGCGCGACGTGCGTGATGCGCGGCTCGCGCGCGAACGCGGCCTCGACGGCCGCCGTGTCGACGGCCGCGTCCTCGCCGAACGGCAACGCGATCGCTTCGATGCCGAGCCGGCCGAGGATCTTCAGGATGCGCGCGCAATACGCGCCGTTGTCGGGCACCAGCACGACGCCGTCGCGCGGCACCAGCGTGCCGAGCGCGGCTTCGACCGAGAACGTGCCGCTGCCCTGCATCGGCACGCACACGTACGCGTCGCCGCCCTGCGCGATGGCGACGAGATCCGCGCAGACGCTGGCCGTCAGTTGATTGAAAGCGGCGTCCCACGACCCCCAGTCATGTTGCATTGCGTGGCGTGTTGTGGCGGACGTGGTGAGCGGGCCGGGCGTAAGCAGAATCGGGTCGGGCATGGCTTTTGTCTCCAGCAAAGGGCGAACGGAACGCCGGGCGGCATTTCTCGATGACTTGCATGATAGTGGCAAAATGTGTCATTTTTTGGAAATTGTGGCATTCGTCACGGCTTTGTCATCGAACGCTGTGATCCTTCGGTTGCCGCGCGACACCCAGCCCGAGCGCGGTAGCGCGGCGGCCGTTCAGCGGCCTGCCCGAAGACAACAGGAGAGCCGGATCGTGCCCCGGCCGTTTGGTGTTCCGCCTACGGAGAAGTGAGATGACACTGCAGAAACCCTCGCGCGCCGCCGCCGGCGCATTCCGCAAGCTCGCGCTGGCCGCCTGCGCCGCCGGTCTGCTGCAAGGCGCCGCGATGCCGGCGCAGGCGGCGAATGCGGTCGTGCTGTACACGGCGGACGGTCTCGAGAACCTCTATCGCGATGTGCTGCCGGCTTTCGAGAAGAAGGAAGGCGTGAAGGTCAACATCGTGACGGCGGGCAGCGGCGAGGTGGTGAACCGCGCGAACATCGAGAAGAATTCTCCGAAGGCCGACGTGATCGTCACGCTGCCGCCGTTCATCCAGCAAGCCGGCCAGATGGGCCTGCTGCAGCCGTACCAGAGCGTGAACTACAAGAACGTGCCGGCCATCGCGAAGGCCGAGGACGGCACGTGGGCGACCTTCGTCAACAACTACTTCTCGTTCGCGATCAATCCGGACGTCGTGAAGAACCAGCCGAAGACGTTCGCCGACCTGCTCGCGCCGGCCTACGCCGGCAAGGTCGCGTACTCGAACCCGGCCACGGCCGGTGACGGGATGGCCGTGCTGATCCTGACGACGTCGCTGATGGGCGAGGACAAGGCATTCGACTACCTCGCGAAGCTGTCGCAGAGCGTGAAGTTCCACACGAAGGGCACGGGCTACCTGAACGTGCTGCTGTCGCGCAACGAGATCAGCGTCGCGAACGGCGATCTGCAGATGGATCTCGACGACGCCGAACACGGCGCGCTGTCCGTCAAGCCGATCTTCCTGGCCGCGAAGGACGGCGACCGGCCGACCACGTTCCAGCTGCCGTACGGCATCGGCCTGATCAAGAGCGGCCCGAACCAGGACGCCGGCAGGAAGCTGATCGACTACCTGATGTCGACGGACGTGCAGTCGAAGGTACCGGACATGTACGGCATCCCGGGCCGCACCGACGTGCCGCTGGCCGGCAAGAACGGCGAAGCGGTCAAGAAGGCGATCGCGGGCGTGAATCTGATCCCGGTCGACTGGACTCACGTGATGGCGAAGAAGCCGGAATGGATCGAGCGCTGGAAGAAGGACGTGATCGGCAGCTCGGGCAAGCAGCTCGACGTCGTCAAGCCGAAGTGACCGGCGCACGCCGCCTGTATCAGCGAGCAAGAGGATGAACCCGGTGGATACCGCCCTGACCCATCCCGGCGCATTCGGCGCCGCCGAACCGCACGCGACGCTGCGGTCCGGCGTGCCGGGCGGCGTGCAGATCCAACACCTGAGCGTGCGCTACGGCGCACGCACGGTGCTCGAAGATCTGTCGCTGTCGATCGGCGCCGGCGAATTTCTGACCGTACTCGGCAAGAGCGGCTGCGGCAAGACCACGCTGCTGCGCTTCATCGCCGGATTCGTGAAGGCCGACGGCCTGACCGGCACGCTGACCGTGGCCGGCCGCGACCTGACCTATGCGCCGCCGCACAAGCGCAACCTCGGTCTGCTGTTCCAGAATTACGCGTTGTTCCCGCACCTGTCGGTGTTCGAGAACGTCGCATTCGGGCTGCGCGCACGCGGGATGGCGTCGTCGGAAGTGACGCGCCGCGTCGCCGATGCGCTGAAGCTCGTGCAACTCGGCGATGCGGGCCACCATCTGCCCGCGCAGTTGTCCGGCGGGATGCAGCAGCGCGTCGCGCTGGCGCGCGCGCTCGTGATCGAGCCCGACGTGCTGCTGCTCGACGAGCCGCTGTCGGCGCTCGACGCGAACCTGCGCGCGTCGGTGCGCAGCGAACTGAAGGCGCTGCACGAGCGCCTCCCGAACCTGACCGTCGTCTGCGTGACGCACGACCGCGACGACGCGCTCGTGCTGTCCGACCGCGCGCTGCTGATGCGCGACGGCCGCATCGCGCAGCTCGGCACGCCGCAGCAGCTGTACGACGCACCGCGCGACGGCTACGTCGCGCGCTATCTCGGCCCGGCGAACCTGCTGCCGCCGCACGTGATCTTCCCGCTCGGCGATCCGCGTCACGAGATACGCGGCAAGGTCGCGTGCGTGCGCCCCGAGCGCCTGACCGTGATGCCGCCCGCGGCCGGCGGCCTGCACGGCACGGTGTCGTCGGTCGAATGGCAGGGCGCGGACTTCTCGATCGCGGTCGTGATCGACGCGGCGCCCGACGAGCCCGTGCGCGTGACGATGCAACGCGGCCGCGGCGCGGCGCCCGAGCGCGGTGCGCGCGTGTCCCTGCATTGCGAGGCAGACGATGTCGTCCTTATCGAGCCCTGAAGCCGGCCTGCCGCCGCACGTGCTCGCGTCGGCTGCGGCACACGCCGCCGCCGCGCGGCGCCGCAGGCGAATGGGCGACCTGCACCTGGCCGCGCTCGCGATCGTCGTGCTCGGCCCGCTCGTCGTCTATCCGCTGGTGCGGCTCGTGCTGCTGAGCGTGTCGGGCGATCACGGGCTGAGTTTCGCCGCGTACCGGACCTTCTTCGGCAATCCCGACACGCGCAACGTGCTGCTGACGACGCTCGGCGTGCTGTTCGCGAGCGCCGGCACCGCGTCGGTGCTCGGCGTGCTGCTGGCCGCACTGCTGTTCTTCAGGCCGTTCCCGGGCGCGTCGCTCGTCACGCGCTTCCTGGAACTGTACGTCGCGTTTCCGTCGTTCCTCGTCGCGTTCACGCTGATCTTCCTGTACGGCTCGCAAGGCTCGATCAGCATCGCGCTGCAGCACCTGTTCCATCTCGAGAATCCGCCGCTCGACTTCCTGTTCGGCATCGGCGGCGTGATCCTCGCGCAGACCGTGTTCTACACGCCGTTCGTCGTGCGGCCGACGCTCGCGTCGTTCGCGACGCTCGACCTGCGGCTGATCGAAGCCGCGCGCAGCCTCGGCGCGCCCGGCTGGATGCTCGCTCGCCGCGTCGTGCTGCCGATCGCATGGCCGGGCATCGCCGCCGGCACCGTGCTGTGCTTCCTGCTGACGCTGAACGAGTTTGGCATCCTGCTCGTGCTCGGCAGTGCGCGGCTCGTCACGCTGCCGGTCGCGATTTACAGCAGCGCGACCGTCGATCTCGACCTGCCGACCGCGTCGGCCGGCGCGGTCGTGATGTTGTCGCTGTCGCTGGCGCTGTATGCGGTTTATCGCCGGGTGAACCGGCGCGCGACGGGAGGGAACGATGTCCGCTGAATTCCGTATCGGGCACGCCGTGCCCCGTCACCCGATCGGCTGGACCGACACGCTGCTCAAGCATGCGTCGCGCACCGCGCTCGCGCTGGCCGCGTTCGCGTGCTTCTGGCTGTTCGTGCTGCCGGTGATCGTCGTCGCGCTGTCGAGCGTGTCGACGCAGTGGTCGGGCACGATTTTGCCGGCCGGCTACAGCCTGCGCTGGTTCGAGCGGCTCGGGTCGCCGGAATACGACGCGCTGCTGACGAGCCTCGAAATCGGCTTCGGCGTGTCGGTTCTCGGCACGATCCTCGGGCTGTGGCTGGCGCTCGCGCTCGAAGGGCGCGACCGGCGCGGCCTCGGCGCGCTCGTCGACGCGCTCGTGATGGTGCCGAACGGCGTGCCGAGCGTCGTGCTCGGGCTCGCGGTGCTGATCGCGTATCACCAGAAGCCGCTCGACCTGTCGAGCTCGGCGGCGATCGTCGTGCTGGTGCAGCTCGCGCTGATTCTGCCATTCTGCTATCGCTGCGCGGCCGCCGCGCTGCGCCCCGAATTGACCGTGCTGCGCGAAGCCGCCGCGAGCCTCGGTGCGCCACCCGCGATGGTGCTGCGCCGCGTGCTGCTGCCGCAGCTCGTGCCGGCGTTGCGCGCGAGCCTCGCGCTCGGCTTCGCGCTGTCGCTCGGCGAGCTTGGCGCGACGCTGACGGTGTATCCGCCCGGCTTCGCGACCGTGCCGATCGTCGTGATCGGCCAGGTGGAGCGCGGCTATTACCTGCCGGCGTCGGCGCTGTCGCTGCTGATGCTCGGCGCGTCGCTCGCGGCGCTGCTGCTGATCGCCGCGCGTGTGCCGCGCGGCAAGCAGGCCGCATCATGAACGCCGCGTTCGCGTTGCGGCGCCCCGGCGAGCAAGCAGCCGCCGGCAACGGGTCGACGAATCTCGCGGGACGCTCGATCGACGTCAACGGCCGACGCTACCGGTTGCCGGTCGAGCCGACCGTCGTCGCCTGTGTCGATGGCTGCGAGTACGACTATCTCGAACGCGCGGTGGAAGCGGGCGTCGCGCCGTTCATCGGCCGGATGATCGAGCAAGGCACCGCGTGGCGTGCCGATTGCGTCGTGCCGACCTTCACCAACCCGAACAACCTGTCGATCGTTTGCGGCGTGCCGCCGTCGGTCCACGGGATCTGCGGCAACTATTTCTGGGATCCTGCTGCTGACGGCGGGCGCGGCGCCGAAGTCATGATGAACGACCCGGCCTACCTGCGCGCCGGCACGCTGCTCGCGGCGGCGTCCGATGCCGGTGCGCGAGTGGCCGTCGTCACCGCGAAGGACAAGCTGCGCCGGCTGCTCGGCTGGCGGCTGAACGGCATCTGCTTTTCGGCCGAGAAGGCCGCGCAGGCCAATCTCGCGGAAAACGGGATCGTCGACGTGCTCGACTGGGTCGGCCTGCCGTCGCCGGACGTATACAGCGCGGCGTTGTCGGAATTCGTGTTCGCGGCCGGCGTACGGCTCGCGCAGACGCGGCAGGTCGACCTGATGTACCTGTCGACCACCGACTACGTGCAGCACAAATGCGAGCCGGGCAGTGCCGGCGCGAACGCGTTCTACGCGATGATGGACGGCTACCTCGCGCTGCTCGACGCGCTCGGCTGGGCGATCGGCCTCACGGCGGACCACGGGATGAACGCGAAGCACGATCCGGCGACGGGCCGGCCGAACGTGATCTATCTGCAGGATGCGTTCGATGGCTGGTACGGCGCGCAGGCTGCGCGCGTGATCCTGCCGATTACCGATCCGTACGTCGTGCATCACGGTGCGCTCGGTTCGTTCGCGACGATCTACCTGGCGCCGGGCGTCGACCGGGCCGACGCGATGTGGCGCGTCGGCGGCCTCGACGGCGTCGAGCTCGTGCTCGACAACGCGGAAGCCGCCGCACGTTTCGAACTGCCGCCCGACCGGATCGGCGATCTCGTCGTGATCGGCCGCCGCGACATGACGCTCGGCACCCGCGAGCGCGAACACGACCTGTCGGGCCTCACGGTGCCGTTGCGTTCGCATGGCGGCGTGTCCGAGCAGGAAGTGCCGCTGCTGTTCAATCGCCGTATCGAGCGGGACGATCCCGCCCGTCGCCCGCGCAACTTCGACGTGTTCGATTTCGTGCTGAACCGGATCGCGACATGATGGCGCATCCGCGGCAGGATCATCCGTCGTTTCGTGCCGAAGCGTTGCGCTGGTGCGGCACGCGCGCGATGCGCGAGCGCACGCTCGACGTCACGGATCCGTACACGGGCACACGCGTCGGCACCGCGCCGCTCGCCAGCGTCGACGACGTGCGCGCGGCGTTCGATTACGCGATGGCCTACCAGCCGACGCTCACGCGCTACGCGCGTTCGCAGATTCTCGAACGGGCGGCTGCGTTGCTGCGCGAGCGCACCGAGGAAGCCTCCGACCTGATCACGCTCGAGTCGGGGTTGTCGAAACAGGATTCGCGCTACGAGATCGGCCGGGTGGCCGACGTGCTGAAGTTCGCGGCGGCCGAGGCGTTGCGCGACGACGCGCAGAGTTTCTCGTGCGACCTGACGCCCCACGGCAAGACACGGCGCGTGTTCTCGCAGCGCCAGCCGCTCGGCGGCGTGATCGTCGCGATCACGCCGTTCAATCATCCGATGAACCAGGTCGCGCACAAGATCGCGCCGGCGATCGCGACCAACAACCGCGTGATCGTGAAGCCGTCGGAGAAGGTGCCGCTGTCGGCGTTCTATCTGGCCGACCTGCTCTACGAGGCCGGTCTGCCCGAGCCGATGCTGCAGGTGCTGACCGGCGCGCCGGCCGAGATCGCGGACGAACTCGTCACGCATCCGCATGCGTCGCTGATCACGTTCACGGGCGGCGTCGCGATCGGCAAGGCGATTGCCGCGCGGGCCGGTTACCGGCGCATTGTGCTGGAGCTGGGCGGCAACGATCCGCTGATCGTCCTCGCCGATGCCGATCTCGACCGCGCGGCATCGCTGGCGGTGCTCGGCTCGTACCGGAATTCGGGCCAGCGCTGCACGGCCGTCAAGCGGATGCTGGTGCAGCGCTCGATCGCGCCCGCATTCACCGAATTGCTCGTCGAGAAGACGCGCGCATGGAGATACGGCGATCCGTTCGATTCCGCGAACGAAATGGGCACGGTGATCGACGAGGCGGCGGCGCGACTGTTCGAGACGCGCGTGAACGAGGCGGTTGCGCGGGGCGCGCGTCTGCTGACCGGCAATGTGCGGCGCGGCGCGCTGTATGCGCCGACCGTAATCGACAACGTCGATCCGTCGATGACGATCGTGCGCGAGGAGACCTTCGGGCCGGTGTCGCCCGTCATCGCGTTCGACACGATCGACGATGCGATCCGGATCAGCAACGGCACGGCATTCGGGTTGTCGTCGGGCGTCTGTACGGACAGCACGGCGGCGGTCGTGCGGTTCGTGAACGAACTGAACGTTGGCACGGTGAACGTGTGGGAAGTGCCCGGTTACCGGATCGAGCTGTCGCCGTTCGGCGGAGTCAAGGATTCGGGGCTCGGTTACAAGGAAGGTGTCCAGGAGGCGATGAAGAGCTTCACGAACCTGAAGACGTTTTCGCTGCCTTGGGAGTAAACGGATGGCGTTGACGGTGGAAGAGATTCACGGGCTGTATCGCGAGCATGGCCATGTGGCCTATAGCGGCGAACCGGTCACGCAGCTCGAACATGCACTGCAGAGTGGATTGCTGGCGGAGCAATCCGGGGCGGACGAAGCGCTGGTCGCGGCTGCGTTCCTGCACGACCTCGGCCATCTGCTGAATCGTCAGGGCGACACGCCGAGCGTGCGCGGGATCGACGATCTGCATCAGTATTACGTGCTGCCGTTCTTGCGGCCGCTGTTTGCCGACGCAGTACTGGAGCCGATTCGGCTGCACGTCGACGCGAAGCGCTGCCTGTGCCGCACGGACGCCGGCTACTTCGAGAGCCTGTCGCCGGACTCGGTGCGTAGTCTGGCGTTGCAGGGCGGCATTTTCAGTGAAGAGGAGACGGCAGCGTTCCTGCAGCGCCCGTTCGCGGAGGACGCGCTGCGACTGCGTCGCTGGGACGACATGGCGAAGGAGGAAGGCAAGGTGACACCGGATCTCGCTCACTATATGGAGATCGTCGCGCGCCAAGTGCGCGCGGCCCCCTGACGACGGTTCGGCTGCTTCTATATAAGGCGCCGCACGCGGCAGCGTGCGGCGCCTTATATTTTTCGCGAAACCCCTTGCGCGATTGCCGGGCGATGCATAGAATCACGCCTCTTTCGCGCTAACGGAAACGCGGCGCGGGAGGAAGGGAAGCGGTGCTGTTGGGGTTCGGTCGTAGCGAGCCTTGGCGGTACAGGAAGTTGAGCCCCGCAGTCGCAACGATGTAGTGTAAAAAGTTGTTGACGA
>NZ_CADFEM010000008.1:175591-381389 GCF_902833245.1 Burkholderia sp. BCC0398 | reverse complement strand
GCCGGACAACCGGCAGCCGGTCAGCTTACGATGGGTCGAAAAACGGACATCTGAACTTAGCCAGAAGCGGACATTTGAACTTAGCTACTACACCCTTTTTAATTGATAATACGCATTATGTCAACTAAGATCGGTATAGATACCGTGCGCGGTCTGTAGCCTGCGGTCGGCCAAAGGCTCGAACATCACCGGAAGCGATCAGCAAGATACTTCACGAATCACCTCCCACTCGTTGTCATGCGAGCATCGCTCGCCCGACGCCCATTGGACATGTGATGACTTCACGTCACAAACAGAAGATACAAAAAGCATTGAAAATTAATTTGACGGCACGCGAATCGGCAACAATCGAAATCAATATTCAATAACGAAAATCCCAACCATCCACTTGACTCGACTTCTCATCGCGCGTCCTCCTTACACACCCGCCACGACGAGAAAACCCCAAAGCGTCCCAGCCACACGCCGTCGATGCATCGCCCCCGTTACCACCATCAACACGATCATTTCAAATTTCTCACCAAATTTCGACTTGATTGACAGCAACGACATGAAAAATTAATCCAATAGAAAATATCTTGTAATTATAAAAATCACCTCCTAGCATCCCCCTGCTGTTCGCGACATGTCTTGTTTAAAAGTCATCACTTGATGCATTCCTCGAACAAACCCACTCATAACCTGGGGAATTACATGAAGAAACTGTCTCGACTGCTGCCCATCACCGCGATTACCGTCGCGAGTCTCAGCGCTTTTGCCCAGGCCGGCGACCAGCCGGCCGCGGTCGACAAGGCGCTGCAACTGATCCAGCAGAACCCGACCGCCTTCAGCGTGGCGGCCAGCGGCACGGCACGCACGTTGAAGTTCGCGGGGCCACAAGCAGGCGCCCCAACCGACGGCGACCAGTTCCAGGTGCGGGACGTGATCGTCGATCCCGACGGCACCGAGCACGTGCGTTTCGATCGCTTCCACGCGGGCCTGCCCGTGATAGGTGGCGACGTGGTCGTCCACTCGAGCAACGGGCAGTTGAAGCAAGCCAGCGTAACGCAGCTCGCACCGATCAACCTCGCCGGCACGATCGGCAAGGTCGGGAACCGCGCCGTGGTACGCAACGCACCCGACGTCGGTGCGACGCGGGCCAGACACATCGCGGCCGCGCGCTTCAACTCGGACGTGCGCCGCGTCGACGAGCCGGAACTCGTCGTGTTCGCCCGCGACGTCACGCCGACGCTGGCCTATGCGGTACGCGTCTACGGCAAGTCGACCGACACGCACGGCGACGCCGTGCTGTACTACGTCGACGCCCGCACCGGCGCCGTGCTCGACGCACAGGACCTGATCAAGACCGCCGCCGCGACCGGCACCGGCCGCTCGCTGTACTACGGCAACCTGACGCTCACGACGGACCAGACCGGCACGAACGCATACCGGATGCTCGATCCGGGCCGCGGCGGCGGCTCGGTCTACGATGGTCGCGGCCTGAGCTCGGACGAGGTCGAGCAAGCGACCGACCTGCCGATCTTCACGAGCAGCACGAACGTGTGGGGCAACAACACGACCACCGATCGGCAGACCGTCGCGGCAGACATCGACTACGGGCTCGCGTTGACTTGGGACTACTACAAGACCACGCACAATCGCAACGGCATCTTCAACGACGGTCGCGGCGTGAGAAGCTACGCGCACGTGGTGTTCAATACCGGCAGCGGCACGACCGGCGCGAACGCGGCATGGCTGTCGTCGCGCGTGATGGCGTACGGAGACGGCGAGCCGGGCACGCGCCTGCCGAAGCCCGTGGTGTCGGTCGACATCGCCGGGCACGAGATGAGTCACGGCGTGACCGAGGCCACCGCCAACCTGAACTATTCGGGTGACGCGGGCGGCCTGAACGAGGCGACTTCCGACATTTTCGGCACGCTCGTGAAGTTCTACGCGAACAACCCGAACGATCCCGGCAACTACGTGATCGGCGCGCGCGTGGTGAGCGGCGGCCTGCGCAAGATGTACAAGCAGGATCTCGACGGCCGGTCGTTCAGCTGCTACCCGTCCGGCGGCTTCTCGTGGTCGAATCCGCGCCACGATCCGCATTTCACGTCGGGAGTCGGCAACCGCTTCTTCTACCTGCTGTCGGAAGGGCCGTCGGTGCCGTCGACCGACACCGGCCTGTCGAGAGCGCAACTGGTCTGCAACGGCGACACGACGTTCAGCGGGCTGGGTCGCGACAAGGCCGGCAAGATCTGGTACCGGACGCTCACCGTGTACCTGAACGCCAACTCGAACTACCCGAACGCGCGGCGTGCGTCGATCCAGGCGGCCAACGACCTGTATGGCGCGAACTCGGCGGAAATCGCGACGGTCGCGCGCGCGTGGAGTGCTGTCGGGGTGAATTGACGGCGCTTGTGTGGATACGTCGAACGCCAGAGGTCGCGTGACGGTACTTCGCTTCGGAGGAAAGCGATTCGGTCGTGATCACGCGGCGCCGGGGTGAATGACGGGAAGTGCCGACCGATCGCCTGCATGTGCAGGCGATCGGTGGACGGTGTGTTCTTGCGGTCAGCCCCCCGCCGCCGCCACCGGATTGAACGACGTATCCCACAACGGCGCGACACGCGCCGGCCCGTCCAGCACGCCGATGCGCGCAAACACGTCCGCGACCTGCTGATGCTGCGCGATCACGTCGGGCGTCACCGGCAGCAGCGCGTAGTCTTCGCTGCGCTGATCGAACATCGAGACGAGATCCACAACCGGCACACGCGTCTCGTGATTCTGCGCGAGCGCATAGTCGCGGAAATGCCCGTTCGCCCACGCATACGCACGTCGGAACCGCAGCAGCAAATCGCCGGTCGCCGCGCGGCGACGCACATCGTCGAGCGTGCGCGGATTCGCATACACCGGAAAATTGCCCGACAGATAGCCCTTCCCCGTCTTCAGTACGCGGGCGCCGTAGCGGTTGCGCGCAAGCTGGCCGTTGTAGCCGTAGATCGCCCATGCGTCGATGTCGCCGCGATCGTACGCGGACAACCCGTCGGTCGGCGACAGGTTGATCGGCTGGATGTCGTCGAAGCTCAGGCCGGCTTCCGCCAGCTGTCGATACAGGAAATAGTGCGACGTCGTCGCGCGCACGTAGCCGACACGCTTGCCCTTCAGGTCCGCGATGCTGCGGATCGGCGTGTCCTTGCGCGCGAGCGTGACCTGGTTGTTCAGGTCTTCGCGCACGCGCGAGATGAACTTCACATTGGCTTTCTGCCGCGCGGCGAACACGGCGGGAATTTCGCTACCCGAACCGATATCGAGCGCATCCGCGTTGAGCGCCTCGATATGCAGCACGCCGTTGTTCAGTTCGCGCCAGTCGATCCGATACGGCGTGTTGTCGAGCCCGGCCGCCTGCAGCAGCGCGCGCCAGCCGCCCTTGTAGGTCGCGACGCGCAACGTCGTTCCGGCCAGATCGGCATCGGCGGCCGGCGTGGCGAACGCGGCCAATGGGTGCGCCGCGACTGCGGCGCCGGCAAGCAGCAGGCGGCGACGTACCGCCGACATTGACGACATCGGATGCTCCTGTTCGATCGGATGGAACCGGATGGAAAGCGAAACCGCCGCGTCAATGCAGCGCCGGAAAGCCGTGGCGCTCGGCCAGCAGTTCGAGGATGCGGCGCGCATCGGTGACGAAGCGCACGTCGCCGAGCGTCTGCGCGTCGTCCGGCGCGGGCTGGTCGCGGCCCAGCACGAGCACCGGCAGGCCCTGGTGCGCATCGTCGAGCGCGTCGATCACCGCGGGCCGCGGCCGCTCGAAGCCGACGCGCTTCACGTCGATACGCGCGGCGCGATCGGGCGCGCTCGCGAGCAGCCCTTCGATCGGCAGTCCATGCGGACAGACGAAGCGCTGGCCCGGATGCTTCGGATCGGCAAAGCCCGGTTCCAGCAGAAACAGTACATCGCGACTCATGTCGAATGGCTCCTTTCTCGTTGGGCGTCCCATCGGTAAGCGCGCGTATCCGTGCGCCCTGCCGTTCCCGCCGCATGCCGGCCAGCGGCCGGATGCCAGACTCTACCGTCGTGCCTCGCCCGGCCCTACCAACGTTTTGCGGAATCGATATGCGAACGCGTATAGCGCATCGGCCCGTCTTCGCCCAGTGGGCCGTTGCGTAAACGCATCGTCATCCGAACGACGAGCACTACGGATATCGAACGATTTCATCGATCGATATGACCGCGTCCACGGGTTTCCGGCGGCCGACGTTCGCGGTCCGCACGATGCGTTCGCCGCAGCAGGTGCGCCGGACGCAATCGCGCCACACCCGCCGGGCCCGCGGCAATGAACATTACAAATCGGCCGCGCAGCGATTTACAAACCACGGATCGGCCGTTCATCGGCGCGTCCGTCGTCAATAGCATCGTGATCCTCGCAAACGTACTGACAAAAAACAGAGGTTGGTCATGATCAAAAAAACGGTAGTGCTGGGTTTGGTTTCGATCGGTTCGGTCGGCGCGCATGCGCAGAGTTCGGTGACGTTGTACGGGGTCGTCGACGCCGGCATCGCGTATACGAACAACCAGGGCGGCGCGAGCAACGTCCAGCAGACGAGCGGAAAGCTGAGCGGCAGCCGCTGGGGCCTGAAAGGCGCGGAGGATCTCGGCGGCGGCCTGCAGGCGGTCTTCACGCTGGAAAGCGGGTTCCGGCCGAGCGACGGCGGGCTCGGCCAGGGCGGCCGGCTGTTCGGCCGGTCCGCGTACGTGGGCCTCGGCAAGAAAGGGCTCGGCACGTTGACGTTCGGTCGTCAGTACGAGCCGATCACCGATCTCGTCGCGCCGTACTCGGGCGCGGGTTTCTGGTCGCCGGCCACGCACGTGGGCGACAACGACAACCTGAACCAGAGCTTCCGGCTGAACAACGCGGTGAAGTTCCGCAGCGACGCGATCGCCGGCTTCACGGCCGACCTGCTCTATGCGTTCAGCAACCAGGCCAATGGCGGCGCAGGCACCGGATTCTCGAACAACAACGCGTGGGGCGCATCGGCGAACTACGTGAACGGCCCGCTGTCGATCGGCGGCGGCTATGTGCGGTTCAATCACCCGAATGCGGCGTCGAATACGAGCGGCGCGGTGGGCGGCGCGACCTCGACCACCGGCAACGACTACAGCGGCGCGTTCTTCTACGGGCTGAATGGCGGCGTACTGAAGCAGCAGATCGGCGCGGCAGGCGCGAACTACGTGCTCGGCCGTGCGACGCTCGGCTTCGCGTGGAGCCACACGCAGCTCAATTATCTCGACGGTTCGTCGCGCAAGTTCAACAACTACGACGTGAACGCGCGCTACCAGCTCACGCCTGCGGCCACGCTGATCGGGGTCTATACGTTCACCGACGGGCGCGCGAGCGGCCTGCCGGGCACGAGCGGCCAGACGCTGAAGCCGCGCTGGCACCAGTTCACGCTCGGGTTCGACTATGCGTTGTCGAAGCGCACCGATATCTACGTGTCGGGCATCTACCAGCTCGCGGCCGGCGATGCGAGCACCTCGACGTCGGGCGGCTATCGCAAGATCGCGGCGATCTCGAACATCGGCAGCGCGTCGTCGACGAACCGCCAGCTCGCGTTCGTCAGCGGGCTGCGCGTGAAGTTCTGACGGCACGCGCATCGGGCGCGGCGCAACAAGCACGACAGGCGCGATAAGCAAAGCGGGAATCGTTGTTTGCCGCGCCGCGCCCGGTTGCCGAGAATGATCGTTTCCCCGCGCGCGATTCCCGCGCGCAACACGCGTTCGACCATGACCGATTCCCGTTTTCCTCCCCGTGCGCCGCGCAGCGGCCGGCGCGCGGCGCTGCGCCAGCTCGCCGGCGGTTGGGCTGCCGCGATGCTGCCCGCCGGCGGCGCGCTCGCAAGCCAGCCGCTCGACGTGCCGCCGTGGACGCGCACGCCCGGTGCGCCGCTGCTGTCGCCGCCGTACGGCCTGCCAGGGGAGCATGAACGCGACGTGATTCGCCGCAGCGCCCGCGCGCCTGCGCTGCCCGGTTCCGGCTCGTCGATGACGCCGCTCGCCGACCTGTTCGGCGACATCACGCCGAACGGGCTCGTCTACGAGCGTCATCACGCGGGCGTGCCGGACATCGATGCGCAGCGCCATCGCGTCGTCGTGCACGGCCTCGTGCGCGCGCCGCGCGTCTTCACGATCGACGACCTGCTGCGTTTTCCGTCCGAATCGCGGATCCACTTCCTCGAATGCTCGGGCAACACCGGCAGCGAATGGAACGGCCCGAGCGGGCTGCCGGTTCAGTTCACGCACGGGTTGCTGTCGTGCTGCGAATGGACCGGCGTCCGGCTGTCGACGCTGCTCGACGAGACGGGCATCGATGCCGACGCACGCTGGCTGCTCGCCGAAGGCGCGGACGGCGCGGCGATGACGCGCAGCCTGCCGCTCGACCGGATTCTCGAGCGCGCGCTGGTCGTCTATGCGCAGAACGGCGAACGGCTGCGCCCGGAGAACGGCTACCCGGTGCGGCTGATCGTGCCGGGTTTCGAAGGCAACACGAACATCAAGTGGCTGCGGCGGCTGAAGCTGGTGCGCGCGCCGGAGATGACGCGCGAGGAAACGTCGAAATACACGAATCTGCTGCCCGACGGCTGCGCGCGCCAGTTCGTGTTCGAGATGGACGCGAAGTCGGTCATCACGCGGCCGTCGGCCGGCCATCGGCTCGCCGCGCAAGGCTATTACCCGATCAGCGGCTACGCGTGGTCGGGCCGTGGCCGGATTCGCGCCGTCGACGTATCGACCGACGGCGGCCGCACGTGGCGGCCCGCCCGGCTCGCCGGCGACGTACGCGACCGCGCATTGACGCGCTTCGAGGCCGACTGGGTGTGGCGCGGCGAGCCGGCCGACCTGCAAAGCCGCGCGACCGACGAGACCGGCTACGTGCAACCGACCCGTGACGCGCTCGTCGCCGCGCGCGGCCTGAACTCGCAGTACCACTACAACGGCATCCAGAACTGGCGCGTCGGCACGGACGGCGAGGTGCGCAATGCGTAAGCCGCTCGCTTGCCTGCTGGCAACCTGCGCAATGACGACGAGCGCGTTCGGCGGGGGCTTCGGCCTGGGCCAGCCGATCGATCGCGGGGCGCTCGCCGCGTGGGACATCGACGTCGCGCCGGACGGCAGCGGCTTGCCGCCCGGCGCGGGCACGGTCGCACGCGGCGGCCACGTGTTCGCCGACAAATGCGCGATGTGTCACGGCGCCGGCGGCGAAGGCGGCGTCGGCGATCCGCTCGTCGGCGGCAGCGGCTCGCTCGCGAGCGCGAAACCCAAGAAGACGGTCGGCAGCTACTGGCCGTACGCGACGACGCTGTTCGACTACATTCGCCGGGCGATGCCGTACAACGCGCCGCAATCGCTGAGCACGGACGACGTCTATGCGGTCACCGCGTACGTCCTCCACCTGAACGGCATCGTGCCCGGCGACGCCCGGCTCGACGCACGTACGCTGCCGCGCGTACAGATGCCGAACCGCGACGGCTTCGTGTCGGACCCGCGGCCGGGCCAGCTATGACGCGCGTCGCTTCGCTTGCCGCCGCATCAGCCGCATCAAGCAGCCCACCCGCGCGCAGTGCGTCGCCCCTTTCAGCAAGGACCCCGTGATGAGCGATCCCTCCGTCACCGCCCCGCTCGCGCCGTCGCCGTTCGTCGACGTTCGTTCGCCGGCGGATTTCCCCGACAGCCCCGTGTCGCGCACGCTCGCGCAGCCGCTGATGCTCGGGCTGTTCCTGCCGATCCAGGCCGGCGGCTGGAGCGCGTCGACGCTGCCGCGCTCGACCGACTGGACGTTCGACTACAACGCCGATCTCGTGGCCCGCGCCGAAGCGCTCGGCTTCGATCTCGTGTTCGCGCTGTCGCAGTGGCTGCCGAAAGGCGGCTACGGCGGCGTGTTCGACGGCCACGCGCTCGACTCGTTCATGACGCTGGCCGCGCTGACCGCGCGCACCGAGCGGATCATCCTCGTCGCGACGAGCCACGTGCTCTACGGGCCGTGGCATCCGCTGCATTTCGCGAAGTTCACCGCGACGCTCGACCACATCTCGCGCGGGCGCTGGGGCATCAACGTGGTGACCGGCCACCGCGCGATCGAACACGAGATGTTCGGCTGGAACCGGATCGAACACGACCGGCGCTACGAGATGGCCGCGGAATTCCTCGACGCGGTCCAGCAGTTGTGGGCGCAACCGGATAATTTCAGCTACACGCCCGAACTGTCGAGCTGGCGACTGGGCGGCGCATTCGTGACGCCGAAGCCGCGCTACGGTCGCCCGCTGCTGATCAACGCGACGGGTTCCGATGCGGGCATCGCGTTCGCCGCACGCTATTCGGACATCGTGTTCGTCACGAGCCCGGCCGGCCCCGACGCCGAACGCGCGATCGACGCGCTGCCCGCGCATACCGCACGCGTGAAGGCGGCCGCCGCCGCGCGCGGCCGCACGATCCGCACGCTGCTCAATCCGCTCGTGATCTGCCGCGAAACCGCGGCCGAAGCGCGCGCGTACCGCGACGCGATCGTCGCGCATGCGGACGAAGGCAGCTTCCACCGCTTCGACAGCGACGCGCATGCGTGGCGCGGTGGGTTCGAGCAGCGGGCGCAAGCCGCCGCGCGCGCGATCGGCGGCAACATCTCGATCACCGGCTCGCCGGAAGAAGTCGCCGATACCATCGTACGGCTGCACCGCGCGGGTATCGACGGTATCCAGTTGAGTTTCTACGACTTCAAGCCCGATCTCGACTGCTTCGGCGAGCGCGTGCTGCCGCTGCTGCGCGAAGCCGGCTTGCGGCGTTGACGACGGCGCAGCAGCAGTCGCCGGCCGTCGTCAGAACACGCGCCCTTCGGTCAGGTGCGTCGTCACGCCGTTCAATACGTAGTCGCCGATCACGCGCGCCTTGTGCAGCAACGGGTTGTGGCTGAAGATCGTGCGCAGGTTGCGCCAGTGGCGATCGAAGTTGTGCTCGCGCGCCGTCGCCGATGCGCCGCCCACTTCGAACAGCCGCTCGGCCGCATGCAGCGCGAGCTTGCTGACGATCAATTGCGTGCGCGCGGTCGCGAGCGCACTGTCGAGCACGAGCGCATCCGCGTCGGCCGCGCCTGCTTCGATCGCGTCGGCGGAGCGGTCGAGCGCGCGTGCGTTTTCTCGTACGAGCGCGTCGATCGCGTGACTATGCGCGGACAGCTCGCCGACGATCTGCTGAACAAAATGATCGTCGCGCGCGGTCGGCGCGGGGCTGTGCAGCGCGGGCCGGCCGTGCTCGAGCACGTAGCGGCGTGCATCGGCCACCACGTTGCGCACGATGCCGGCGCCCGTCGCGACGAGATGAAGCTGCCGCAGCGCGCCGCAATGACGGCCGACGAGCGTCGACCCGTCCCGCGGGGCCACTTCGTCCGCGAACACCTGCACGTCGTTCAGCAACAGGCTGCCGCTCGCGGTCATGCGCTGGCCCATCCCGTCCCAGTCGTCGAGCGCCTGCAGGCCATCGCGCGCGACGGGAATGATCACCGCGAGCGCGTCGCCCTGCTCGTTCTCCACGTTGATGCGCGCAAAATCGGCAAACGCGGTGCCCGTCGAATAGTATTTGCGGCCCGTCACGCGGTAGTGGTCGCCGTCGCGGCGCAGCACGGTCGTGTTCTCGCCCGGGCGCGACGTACCGCGCTCGGTCGACGCGCCGCCGAAGATCGCGCCGCTGAGCACACGCTCGAGCTGCACGTCGTTGAACGCCGTGCGCGGCGACAGCCGCAGCGTCTCGGTCTGGTCGTAGTGGATGCGCAGCGCGTGCGCGAGATTCGAATCGGCGGCCGCGAGCGTCGCGATCGACTCGAACAGGTCGACCAGCGTGCCGCCGAGGCCGCCGCGTGCGACCGGAATCCGCAGCGCACCCAGCGTCGAGCGCCGGAAGATCGCGAAGCCTTCGAACGGCAGTTCGCGACGCGCCTCGCGTTGCGCGGCGTCCTGGCCGATCGCGGTCGCGAGATCGGGCAGCGCGGCAAGCGCGTCGCGCAATGCGTCGCGCGGATCGACGGCATCACGGGCAGTCATTCGGCAGGTCCTTGTTCGGGGAGATCGGGGCGTGTCGCGGCAGCGCGCGACACGGTGTCCGCAAGTATAGGGACGCCCCCGCCGCGCGTAAAAAGCCGATTTCAGCTTACGTTATGCCCGCGCCGGGATTGATCGCGTACGGACGCCGTCAGTGCTGAATGCCCCAGCGCCGCACGGTCACGCGCTCGAGCGTATCGAACACGAGGTTCTCGACCAGCAGCCCGATCACGATGACGGCCGCGAGACCGGCGAACACGCGGTCCGTATACAGCTCGTTGCGGTTCTGGAAGATGTACCAGCCGAGGCCGCCCTGCCCCGCGCTCGCGCCGAACACGAGCTCGGCGGCGATCAGCGTGCGCCACGCGAAGGCCCAGCCGACGCGCAGCCCCGACAGGATCGACGGCAGCGCGGCCGGCACGAGGATCAGCGCGATCTGGCGCAGGCCCGTGAGCCCGTAGTTGCGCCCGGCCATTTTGAGCGTGGCGGGCACGCCGACGAAGCCGGTATAGATGCTCAGCGCGAGCGGCCACAGCACCGCGTGCACGAGCACGAACAGCAGGCTGCCGGTGCCGAGCCCGAACCACAGCAGCGCGATCGGCAGCAACGCGATCGACGGCAGCGGATTGAACATCGACGTGAGCATCGTCAGCAGATCGCGGCCGATGCGCGTCGATACCGCGAGCGACGTCAGCGCGAACGCCAGCAGCACGCCCAGCGCATAGCCGCGCAGCAGCACCGACATCGAGATGCCGGTCTTCACGAGCAGTTCGCCCGACTCGATGCCCTGCACGAACGCGGCCAGCGTCGCGCCGAAGGTCGGCACGAGCAGATCGTTCGCGACGATGCGCGCGACGATCTCCCATGCGGCGATCAGTACGAGCGCGATGACGCTGCGGCGAAACCATGCGGCACCGGCGATGCGGCGCGGCAGCGGCGCCGGCGCCGCGCGCGCGGCGTCGGGCAGCGTGTCGAGCGTGCGCGTATATTCGGCACGCACGGGCGGCAGCGGCGGCACGGCCGGATCGATCGTACTCATGATGCGGCGTCCTCCGTCGTCGGTACGTGCGGTGCGTCGGTGTCGAACAGCAGGCGATGGATCCGTGCGACGTTGTCGCGGAAGTCGCCGGTATCGACGTTGTCGAGCGAATGCTCGTGACTGTTGAGCTCCGCGCGCACGCGGCCCGGGTGCGGCGACAGCAGCAGAATCCGGTTGCCGACCACGAGCGCCTCCTCGATCGAGTGCGTGACGAACAGCAGCGTGAAGCGGAATTCATCCCACAGCCGCAGCAGTTCCGCCTGCATCTTGCGGCGCGTGAGCGCATCGAGCGCGGCGAACGGCTCGTCCATCAGCAGCACGCGTGGCTGCATCGCCAGCGCCCGCGCAATCGCGACGCGCTGTTTCATGCCGCCCGACAACGTATGCGGATAGGCGTCGGCAAACGTGCCGAGGCCGACCTTGTCGAGATAGTGCAGCGCGCGCTCGCGTGCTTCGGCGCGCGACAGCTTCGCGGCGGCGCGCAACGGAAACGCGACGTTCTCGACGACCGTCTTCCACGGCGGCAACTGATCGAATTCCTGGAACACGACGATGCGGTCAGGCCCCGGCCCGCGCACCGGCCGGCCGTCGAGCGCGATCGAACCCGCGACGGGCTCGATGAAGCCGGCGATCGCCTTCAGCAGCGTCGACTTCCCGCAGCCCGATGGGCCGAGCAGCACGAAGCGGTCGCTGCCGTACACGTCGAAGCTCACCTGATGCGTCGCACGAACGATCCGCGCGCCGCTGCGGTATTCGAGGCTGACCTGGTCGATCGCCAGCAGACGTTCGCTGTGCGTGCCGGCCTGCGCGGCGTTCGCGGCAGGGCGATCGTCGGCACGCGTATCGGCCACGGCCGGCGCGGCCGGCGACGCGCCGCCACGTGCCGCATACGGCGGCAACCAGGTTCGGGGAGAAGTGGCGTTCACGATCGAATCTCTTGCGGGAAAACCATCAACATACGGCCGGGCGCCGTGCGGACCAACCATCGATTGCGCATATCGAAACCGCACCGACGCATAAGCGTCGATCGCGGCGCCCGAACATCGGCGCTGCTCAGCTGCCGCCCGCCGTCGCCGGATCGTCGAAGAAGTAGTCGCGCCACGACTTCGGTTCGTTGCGGATCGCGCCCGTGCGATGCATGAACTGCGCGAGCGGCAGCGTGTTCTGCGGCGCGGTCTTGAACTGCACCTGCGGATTGCGCAGGATCTTCAGCAGCAGCGCGCGATCGATCTTCGACCCGTTCACGCGGATATAGGTATCGGCCGCGCGCTCGGGATCGGCCGCGATCTGCCGGGCGGCGTCGGCGAGCGCGGCAACGAACGCGCGATAGGTCTTCGGGTTGTCGTCGCGGAATTTCTCGGTCGCATACAGCACCGTCGCGGAGCTCGGGCCGCCGAGCACGTCATACGAATTCAGCACGATGTGCGCGTTCGGGTTGCCAGCCAGCTCCTGCTCCTGGAACGGCGGATTGCCGAAGTGGCCGGTGATCACGTTGCTGTTCGCGAGAATCGCGGCCGTCGCGTCCGGATGCGGAATCGCCTGCGTGAGCGCGTCGAGCTTGTCGAATTGCTTGTCGCCCCACTGCTTCGCGGCCGCGTACTGCAGCACGCGCGACTGCACCGACACGCCGACCGCCGGCACCGCGATGCGGTCCTTCGCGCTCAGGTCGGCGATCGTCTTCACGTTCGGGTTGCTGCTCACGAGGTAGTACGGAAAATTGCCGAGCGACGCGACGCCCTTCACGTTCTGCCGGCCGCGCGTGCGGTCCCACACGGTCAACAGCGGGCCGACGCCCGCGCCTGCGACGTCGACCGCGCCGGACAGCAGCGCGTCGTTCACGGCCGCGCCGCCCGACAGCCGCACCCAGTCGACCTTGATGTCGAGGCCGGCCTTGCGCCCTTCCTTCTCGATCAGTTGCTGGTCGCGCGCGACGTTCAGCATCAGGTAGACGACGCCGAACTGCTCGGCGATGCGGATGCGGCCCTCCGCATGCGCGGCTTGCGGGATGAGTGCGCCCGCGAAGGCGAGCGCGGTGGTGAGCGTGGCCGCCAGCGCGCGACGCGCCGGCAATAACGAAAACGACATCGGAACTCCGGTCGGGATGCGGCGGAAATGAATGACGCGGCGCGCGGCTCAGAAAGGCGCGTCGCCTTCGATCGTCGTGCGGTACAGCTTGCGGCGCAGGTGGTCGGGCGTGCCGGCGGCGAGATGCATCAGCGAACGGTTGTCCCAGAACACCAGATCGTGGTCGCGCCACGCGTGCCGATACAGGTGCTCGGCGCGCACGCTGTGCGCGAACAGTTCGTCGAGCAGCGCGCGGCTTTCGTCGTCGGGCAGCCCGACGATGCGCGTCGTGAAATGCTCGCTGACGAACAGCGCCTTGCGGCCGGTTTCCGGATGCGTGCGCACGACCGGATGCACGACCGCCGCGACCTGCGCGATCTGTTCGGGCGACAGGTTCGGCCGCCACGGGCTGCGCGCCTGCAATTCCGCGTAGCGCGCGAGATACGTATGCTCGGCGCGCCGCCCCTCGACCGCGCGGCGCAGATGGGCCGGCAGCGTGTCCCACGCGAGATGCATGTTCGCGAACAGCGTGTCGCCGCCTTCCGCCGGCAGTTCCTGCGCGTGCAGCAGCGAGCCGAGGCTCGGCTTTTCCTTGTACGACAGGTCGGAATGCCAGAAATGGCCGGCGTCGCCGAGCCCGACCGGCTTGCCGTTCTCGACGATGTTCGACACGATCAGCACTTCCGGATGGCCGGCCAGCGCGAACTGGTGCAGCACGTGGATCTGCAGCGGGCCGAAGCGGCGGCTGAACGCGATGTGCTCGTCCGGCGTGATGCGCTGGTCGCGAAACACCAATACGTGGTGATCGAGGTGCGCGCGATGGATGCGCGCGAAATCGTCGGCGTCGAGCGGTTGCGACAGGTCGACGCCGATCACCTCGGCGCCGAGCGGCGCGTCGAACGGCACGATGTCGAAATGCTGCGCCGCGCCGTCCGGCCGCAGGGCGGGATGCCCGGCGGAAAGCGTTGCGGCGTCGCGGAGGGTGGGAGTCGTCACGGCACGGCCCTGATTCGGTCAAAACGCGAATCTACGAGGCCGTGCCGGCGTGCGTCAACGAAGCGATTCGGATACGTTTATCTGCTGCGGTGATAAAGATCGCTGCTCGCGCATACGTCGACGATCGGGCGTGGAATCGTCCGACTGATGGCAATGGAGGTTCCGCCCGCATCCTGCCGCGGCACCCCGCGCCGCGCAGCCAACTATGGCTGCCCCGCACCGACCGACGCCCCATGCCGGGGCGCGCGGTCGATTCGCCGCCGGGTGTCGGGTTGCGCCGGTTCGGTACGTCGGCGGCCTCGCGTGCCGCGTCGGGCGGCGCGCTGTCCTGTCGTTCACTGTCACGGGTCATGAATTTCTCCCTGTGCGGATGCTGAATACGTTGCGCCGCACCGCGCCGCGATGGGTGGCACGGCGGCCCACGACGCTTCCAGCAAGCGACATGCCGTCGTCGGACTGCCCGGTCGCACCCCAAGCGAATGAATCCGCCAAAGAAATTACACGTGGCGCGTCATCCGGCGCAGCCTCCCCAACGCGCGTGGCAGCGTCGATGCGAAAACGCAACGCGGCACGCGCGATGCGACGTGCGCCCTGCCTACTTGTTGCCCGGCTCGCGCGTACGCTCGCCGTACGTGCCGTTACCGCAGTGCGGGCACTTCGGGATCGGGTGTTCCGCCTGCACGTGCGTCGACGGGTGGCATTTCTCGCATCGAAAGTCACCGGTTTTTTCCGCTTTCTCTCCTGCGTGCGCCGTCATCTTCGTTCTCCTTCCGGCTTGCGATTACCCGCGCTTCACCGCGTGCGTCGCCTTTCGTGCGCGACCTCGCCGGTCGGCACCGCATCGACGTCCTGCAGCGGCTCGCCCGGAATGCGGCGCTTCGCGGACTGATCGACCGGCCAGTCCACCGCCTGCTCGCCGCTCCCGTCCGCGCTGCCGCCCTCGGCATCGAGTTGTTGCTCGGCCCGCTGCCAGTATTCGTCGGCCCGGCCGTCGGGCGCGCCGTCCGCCTGCCACAGCCGGTACGCACGCTCGCGGATCTGCGTTTCCCTGTCTTCGTTCATGTCGTTCTCCTTGTCTGCGATGGCGATCACCGATCCGGGCGCGACGGCGCCGATACCGCGCCGAGCGTCGACGACATCGCGCCGTCCGCGGCGGTCGCCAGATCGCCCAGCGCGACGATGCCGACCAGCCGCTTCTGCCGGTCGACCACCGGCACGCGGCGAATCTGCGCGTCTTCCATCTTCTTTTGCACCGCCGAAATGTCGTCGTCCTCGTAACACCAGTTCGCGGGCCCGCTGACGACGCCCTCGATCGACTCGTTCGGCGGCACGCCCATCGACACCGCGCGCACGACGATGTCCCGGTCCGTCAGCATGCCGATCAGCCGCGTGCCGTCGCAGACGGGCAGCGCACCGACGTTGAGGTCGCTCATCAGTTTGGCCGCCTCGCGCAGGCTCTGCGTCGGACCGACGGTCGCGGCGTCGCGTGTCATCACTTCCGATACACGTGTCATGTTTCGCTCCTTGATAAACCGCCCACGGCGGCCTGCTGCACGAGCATCGCGCGTTCCGGCGGCCGCGCGCGTCAGTTCTCCGTCGAGCAACGGACCGACGTCAGGCCGGCCGACTCGACGATCCGCATCAGTTGCTTCAGCATCACGTCGGCGCCGGTCGCTTCGCGCCACTGCACGAATAATTCCTCCTCTCGCACCGCGCGTGCGGCCGTTTCGCAAAAGCTTTTTGTCCGGCACGTGAATCCCGCGTCGCGCAGCTTCGCGGCCAGTTGTTCGCGCGCAGCCGAGCCCACCGGATACTCGACCGTGATGAGCGCGGTCCTGACGCGCCGCAAGCGCTGCTCGACGAACCGCAGCGGCCACACGACCAGCAGCGCGAGGACGAGCCCGACCGCACCGAGCGACAACTGGCCGCCGCCGATGCACAGCCCGATGACCGTCACGAACCACAACGTCGCGGCCGTGGTGACGCCGGACACGAGGCCGTCGCGATGAAGAATCGCGCCGCCGCCGATGAAGCCCATCCCGGTCAGGATGCCGAGCGGCAGCCGCATCAGGTCGAGCACCGAGAACGCGCCCTCCGGTTTGCCCGCCTGCAGCAGCAGCGCATTGACCTGCAGCATCGACAGGCACGAGGCGAGGCAGACGAGGATCGTCGTGCGCAGGCCGGCCGTCTTGCCGGATTCGCTGCGATCGACGCCGATCAACCCACCCGCGACGAGCGCCAGCGCGATCCTGACCAGAACGTCGTGCCACTGCAGTACGACCGGCATCGGTTCCATGCGCCCTCCCATGCAAATCGTCGTGCGTCGGGGCGCGAACGCCGCCGACGACGCCAGCGCGGCGCAAGGATCGGGCCTGCTTTCCCGAGGGGGCGACGCGTGTAGTACGTCGGAGGAAATTGTAGAAAGGCGCGTGCTGCGCACACCTTGCCACCGCGGCTACGGTGTCCGGACGTTCTTCGCGGCACGATCGCGCGTCGCCACTCCGCGCACGGGACGGCGGCAAGCCGGCGGCCCCTGCAGCCATCCGCCGCGCGCACGATCCGGCGTGGCCGGTCGGACGCGCATGCGAAGGCGCCCACGTCCCTTCTCTTCGCATCCGATCGGATACGAATACTGTTCCTACGCCCCTTTTCCCGATATTTCGTTCCCGATTGGGAACGAAATGGCATCCGAGCCGTCGGGATCATCCGTTCGTTCCCGTACGAATACGAACTGCTGCCCAACCCCGCGAGTTATGCAATACTGTTCCCGATCAGATACGAAGCACGGAGAACGTCATGTCGGAGTCCCAATCCGTCGACACGATCGGCGCGCTCGCCCACTTCATTCGCGCGGCGCGAATCCAGCAGGGATTCACGCGGGACGAACTCGCGAACGCGACCGGGCTGTCGCCGAAATTCATCAGCCAGGTGGAAGCCGGCAAACCGACCGCGCAAATCGGCAAGGTCATGCTGCTGCTGAGCGAGCTCGGCGTGCGGCTGTACGCGGAGTCGTCGATCGAGATCTCCGAAGCCACCGCGCTGAAGGCCGCGCAACGCCGCAGGAGCAGCTATGGCGGCTAGAACGCTGATCGCGTCCGCGAACGGCGTGCGCATGGGCACGCTGACCGACGACAAGGGGATCTGGTCGTTCGCGTACGCCCCGCAGTGGCTCGCGTCGCCGGCCGCGTATCCGCTGTCGCCGGCGTTTGCGCTGCGCGCAGACGTGTTCACCGACACGTCGACCGATCGCCCGGTCCAGTGGTTCTTCGACAACCTGCTGCCCGAGGAAGGCATGCGCACGTCGCTCGCGCGCGAGGCGAAGGTCGATGCCGCCGACGCGTGGGGCCTGCTCGCGTACTTCGGCCGCGAATCGGCCGGCGCGCTGACGCTGCTGGCCGACGGCGAGCAGGAAACGCCCGGCGGCCTGCAGCCGCTGCCGCTCGACGAGCTCGAGCGCCGGATCCAGGCGATGCCCGAGCGCGCGCTGACGGCCACCGCGCCCAAGCGCATGTCGGCGGCCGGCGCGCAGCAGAAGCTGCTGCTGGTGCTGCGCGGCAACGCGCCCGGCTACGCGCTGTTCGAGCCGGTCGGCAGCGAACCGTCGATGCACCTGCTCAAACCCGACATGCGCGCGGCCGGCTATCCGCATTCGGCGATCAACGAGTTCTTCTGCATGCGGCTCGCGAAAAAGATGGGGCTCGACGTGCCCGACGTGCATTTCCTGCGCGCGCCGTCCGCGTGCTACGTGATCGACCGGTTCGACCGCGACGTCGCGTCCGAACCGGCCGGGCGCGTGCATACGATCGACGCGATGCAACTGCTCAACTACGACCGCGGTTTCAAGTACCAGCGGGCGAATGCACAGGAACTGGCCCGCGCGATCGACCGCACCAGCACGCGCGCGCTCACGCGTCTGTCGGTGTTCCGCTGGACCGTGTTCAACGTGGTGGTCGGCAATGCCGACGCGCACCTGAAGAACCTGTCGTTCTTCGTCGACGCGCGCGGCTACCGGCTCGCGCCGTTCTACGACATCGTCAGCACGGTCGTGTATCACACGCCGACGCACCGGCCCGACCATCGCGGCGATCACTGGCCGCACTGCGAGCTGACGATGCCGCTCGGGAATGCGACGAGGTTCGCCGATATCGGCGTGGATGCACTCGTCGCGTTCGGCCAGGCGCTCGGGCTCAGGGAGAAAGCGGCCGCCAGCGAACTGCAGCGCTTTCTCGAACCGCTCGATCGTCACGTCGAGCAGACGCTCGATGAAGTGCGAAAGATCGCGCATCCGGACGCCGGGGAAATGCGGTTGCTGAATTCGATCGTCGCGATGCCGATCGCGGAAATGGGGCGCGCGCTGCGACAGACGCGCGGATAGACTGCCGCGCGCGAGTATCGAATCGCCGCCGATACCCGCGCGGCGCCCGGCCCGGCGAATGCGTGGGCGTCAACGGCGCACGGCAAAGGCATCGACGCCCGTCGCCGCGGCGGACCACGCCCACAGCCGCGCCGCGTCCTCCGGATCGATCGCATGCGGCCTCACGCCCGATTCCTCGTTGCCGCGCGTCACCATCGCGACGTCGCAATCCTCGCAATAGACGCCGCCGAGATCGGCAATGCGCGGCGACGTCGCCGCCCATACCTGGGTTGCCGCGCCCTGCGCAGGCGTTTTGAAGGTCGGATCGATCGGCGCGCCGTGCTCGTCGACCCAGCCCTGCGCCATCATTTCCGCGCGCGTCAGATGACGCTGCAGCGGCGTCGCGATCTTGCCCGGATGCAGCGAATACGCGCGAACCCCGAACGGCGCACCGAGCACGTCGAGCTGTACCGCGAACAACGCGTTGGCGGTTTTCGACTGCCCGTACGCGAGCCATTTGTCGTAACCGCGCGCGAAATCGATATCGTCCCAGCGGATCGGCGACAGCCGGTGCCCGAGCGACGACACCGCAACCACGCGCGCGCCGTCGCCGTGCGCGAGCGCCGGCCACAGCCGGTTGACGAGCGCGTAGTGACCGAGGTGATTGACGGCCATCTGCGCTTCCCGGCCGTCGCCCAAGCGAGTTTCCGGGCACGCCATGATGCCCGCGCTGTTGATGACGACATGCACGTCGCGACGCGCGTCGACGAACCGCGCGGCGAATGCGGCCACGCTCGCGGGGTCCGCGAGATCGAGCGTCGCGATCTCCACGCCGGCGATGCCGCGCGTCGCTTCGCGCGCGGCCGCGGCGCTCCGTGCGCCGACGACAACGTGCGCACCGGCCTGCGCCAGTGCCCGCGTGGTTTCGAGGCCGAGACCCGAATGGCCGCCCGTGACGATGGCGGTCTTGCCGTGCAAGTCGAGGCCGGCCAGTACGTCGGTCGCCGTCGATCCCGCGTCGAATCCGGAATGAAGGGGATGCTGCCTGCTCGTCATCGAAAGCTCCTGGAATGATGCTCGATGCGCGCGGCCGCCCGTCGGCCGCGTCACCGCACGAGATCATTCTCCAGCCGCGCATCCGGACTGTGAATGCAATAGAATCCGGTTTTTCGTCGAGATCGTCCGGGGATTGCGCGTGGACCCGCTATCGGAAGTGCTGTCGCTGCTGGAAACGCGCGACTCGTTTTTCACCGGCCTGCGGGCCGGCGGCCCGTGGGCGGTCGACCTTCCGCCGCCCGACGGGATCAAGTTCAACGCGGTGGTCGAAGGCAGTTGCTGGCTGACCGTGGACGGTGCGGGGCCGCCTGTCCGGCTGCGCACGGGGGACTGCTTCCTGCTCGCCGCGCCGCGGGCATTTTCGCTGGCGAGTGATCCGTCGGTCGCGCCGGTGCCGGCCGCCGACGTGTACCGGCATCTCGAACGCGGTATCGCGCACTACGGCGAACCGGCCGACTGCTTTCTGATCGGCGGCCGCTTCGCGTACGAGGAAGGCATGCCGCTGCTGCTCGGCAGCCTGCCGCCCGTGGTCGTCGTCAGCGGCGATTCCGAACCGGCGGCGGTGCTGCGCTGGTCGCTGCAGCAGCTCGCACGGGAATTCGGCGCGGCGTCGCCGGGCGGGTCGCTGATGGTCCGGCATCTCGGCCACATGATGCTGGTGCAGATCCTGCGGCGCTATGTGGACGCCGGCGCGAACGGCGATGTCGGGTGGCTGGCCGGGTTCGCGGATGCGCGCGTCAGCGCGGCGCTGGCCGCGATTCACGCCGCGCCCGAGCGGCGCTGGACCGTCGACGCGCTGGCGGCCTGCTGCCACGTGTCGCGTTCGACGTTCGCGCTGCATTTCAAGCGGCGGCTCGGGTTCGGGCCGCTCGAATACGTGCTGCGCTGGCGGATCCAGCTGGCGATGCGCGAACTGCGCAGATCGAACGCGTCGATCTCGGCGATTGCGCAGCGGCTCGGCTACGACTCGGATAGCGCGTTCGGCCATGCGTTCAAACGCATCGTGGGCTGCTCGCCGCGCGCCTATCGTCATGACGTGACGAAGGAACCGCGCAACTAGCGTCGTGACCGCCCTCGTCGGGCGCGTGGCGGCGCGAATTCGTCAACGTCATGCATTCGCATTACGACTATCAGGATAAGTATTCTTATCACAATATGTCTATTTCATTTCCAAACTTGGCCGTGCAGCAATGCGTCACGCATCACGCGCCGGTATGCCGCAATTCCCCGTCGATGTGCTGCGGCAGCCTCAGCAGGTTGAAGATCGGGCACACCTCCTCGACCGCCTGATGCAATGCACGGATCGCCTCCGGCGGCTCCGGCGACACGATGTCCAGCGTATAGCGGATGTTGTGCGGGAATACCGGCACCTGTTCGAACCCGGGCTGCTGCGCGAGCGGATGCTGGTCGCCGGTGACTTCGACTTCGACCGCGTCGATCTTCAAGCCCCGCTCCGCGGCCTGGATCAACGTGATGTGCGTGAGGCAACTGCCGAGCACGCCAAGCTGCAACTCCGGCGATGCAGGCCCGAGGTTGTAGCCCGCGAAATCGGGCGGGCTGTCGCTGATCACCTGGAAATCGCGAATCCGGATCTCGCGCACGCCGCTGCGGCCGAGCGCGCGCACGGTCGCCTTCAGCGGCGTCGCCTTGAAATCGGGATCGTTGCGAGCGGCCTGCTGCTTCGCGTGCCACGCATCGCGCTTTTGCGCGAGATAGTCGTTCAGGGTCGTCATGGTCAAGTCATGGGCAGGCGGCACGCACGCGACGGATCGGTTCGCTGCGCGCCGAAGCGATCAGTCGATCGCCGGAATCCACGCGGCCGTCGCCGCGTCGCTCGCGCGGAACGCCGGGAACTTCGCGCCGAGTTCGGCCACGGTATGAATGTCGTTCTTCACGAGATCGTCGCGCGTGATCAGCGTCGGCTTGACCGCGATGCGCGCGCCCGGGTTTTGCCCGGCGACCAGCAGCGCCGCGGCCCGCACCGACACCGCGCCGACGACCGCCGGATTGGTCGCGGCCGTCGCGACCCATGCGCTGTTCGGCGCGCGGATGGCCTCGATGTCGGCCGTCGACACGTCCGCGCTGTAGATGCGCAGCTTCGACGACAGCCGGGCCTCGTCGGCCGCGAGCTTCGCGCCGCGCGCGAATTCGTCGTACGGCGCGAACACGACGCGAATGTCCGGATTCGCGCGATACACGGCCGCCGCCTGGTTCGCGACCGACTGCGCGATCGGATTGTCGACGGTGCCCCAGCGCGCCTTTTCCCGAACCTGCGGGTGCGCGCGCTTGAAATCGCGCCACGCGGCATCGCGCCGGTCGAGCGGCGCGAATCCGGCCACGTACACATACCCTGCCGAGAACGCGTCGCCGTTGTCCTTCACCGCCTGATCGAGCAGCAGGTTCGCGAGGTCGCGATCGTTCTGCTCGATCTGCGGCACCTTCGGATTGGCGAGATCGACGTCGAACGCGACGACCTTGATGCCTTTGTCGAGCGCACGCTGAACGACGTCCTTCAACGATTCCGGCAAGCCGTGATTGACGATGATCGCGGACACGCCGATGTTGATTGCCTGCTGAATCTGCTCGCGCTGTTCGGCCGCGTCCTGCCGCCCTTCGTAGATGCGCAGATCGACGCCGAGCGCGCGTGCCTGCTTCTGCGCGCCGGCTTCGTAGGCCTGGAAGAAATCGCCGGTCGACAGGTAGTTGACGAGCGCGATCTTCACGCCGCCCTTGTCGAACGGTGCGGGCGCGCCCTTGAGCGGGCCGGCGTGTGCCGCGGGCATACCGAGCGCGAGTGCGGCGCCCAGTACGAGTGCTCCGAGTTTCGGTTCGAGGCGCGACTTTCGGCGAAGCAACGAGCGCATGGCGTGTCTGTCTCCGTACAGGACGATATCGGCTCAATCTATCAGCACGGCACGCGAACTCAAACCGACCGATTCGGCAATCGATATTACTTTGGATAACAAACGGTCCAGCTTGAAGATTCTTCGGACCCTTGGACGCAGGAACCGAGTCTTGGCGCCCTCACCGTCACGCCCGGGCATCCGTACGGCGACCGATGCCGAACGTAAACGCCAGGGCGAGCACGAGGAGCACGCCCTTGATGAAGTCCTGCATATAGTAGGGAGCATTCAGCATCGTCAGCCCGTTGAGCAACACGCCGACGAACACCGCGCCGACGACCGTGCCGAACACGTTGGGCCGCTTCGCGCCCCACACCGCGTAACCGATCAGCGCGGCCGCCACCGCGTCGAGCAGCAGCGAGTGGCCCGCACTCACGTCGCCGCGGCCAACTCGCGCGGCGATCAGCACGCCGCCCAGCGACGCGATCGCGCCCGACACGACGTACGCGGCGACACGGTAGCGCGCGGCCGGCGCACCGGCCAGCCGCGCGGCCGTTTCGTTGCCGCCGATCGCGTAGATCACGCGGCCCCAGCGCGTCGCTTCCATCGTGATGCAGGCCAGCACCGTCACGGCCGCCAGCAGCAGCACCGGCAACGGTACGACGTCGAACACGCGCAGGCGGCCGAGCGCGAGGAACGCGTTGGGGAACACGCCGGTGGCGTCGGTGCCGTCCGGCAGCACGGAGCCGGTCGCGAGCGAACGGCCGCCGGTCGGAATCAACTGCAGGCCGGCCAGCAGGAACAGCGTGCCCAGCGTCGCGAGCTGGTCGGGCACGCGCAGCCGCGTAATCAGCAAGCCGTTGAACAAGCCGGCGGCCACGCCAAGCGCGACGCAGGCGAGCGCGGCAGCCCACGCGCTGCCGTGCCAGACGACCAGCACGTAGCTCGCGGCCATCTGCGCGGTCGCGGCCATGCTGCCGACCGACAGGTCGAAACCGCCGGCCGCGAGCGTGACCGTCACGCCGATGCCGAGCAACGCGACGATCGACACCGCCTGCAGGATGCTGAACAGATTGTCGAGGTTCAGGAACGCGGGCTCCTTGCGCGCGAATACGACCACGAGGATCGGCAGCACGAGCAGGATGCCGGTCCGTTCGAGCGCATCGCGGAGACGGACCGGCCAGGGGCGCGACGAACGTTGGACGGATGCGGCATGACGGTCAGCGGAAGAAGTCACGGGTTTCATGAGCAGGCACGCACGATGGAAGAAGTCGGAGGCTGGCAATCGAGCGTCGCGCGATCGAACCGCACGATACGATCGGCGATCTCGGCGGCTTCCTCGAGATCGCTGACGAACACGATCGTCGCGCGCTCATGCGCATGACGCCGCAGCGTATCGACGATATCGGCGCGCGCGCCCGCATCGATGCCCTGGAACGGCTCGTCGAGCAGCAACAGCCGCGCCGGTTCGGCGTGCCAGCGCGCGAGCACGACCTTCTGCTGGTTGCCGCCGGACAGGTGCGCGACGCGATCGTCGGGCCCCTCGCAGCGAATGCCGAACCGCGCGATCGCCGCCGCGGCGGCCGTGCGTTCGCGCGCTCGGCGCACCGCGCCGCTCGCGAACCAGCGCGACAGGAACGGAAAGCCGATCGTGCCCGCGATCGATGCGAACGGGACGCTGTCGGGGAACAGCGACGTGCGCCAGCGGTCCTCGCCGGCCAGGAATACGCCGGCGCGAATCGCGTCCGCCGGCGAACGTGGCCGCCACGGCCGGCCGTCGAGCGTCATCTCGCCGGCCGCCGCCCGCACCGCGCCGAAGATCGTCCGCGCGAAGCGCGATTTGCCGCCGCCGACGGGGCCCGCGATCGCGACGATCTCGCCGCGCCGCACGTCGAGGTCGAACGGCGTGCCGGTCGGCGTCAGCCGGATCTGCCGCGCGCTGAAGCCTGAGCCGACCACGCCTGCGGATTCGACCCGCCCGGCACGCTCCGGCGCTGCTGCACGCGCACGCGGCAAGGGCCGCCCGATCATCGTTTCCACCGCGGCGTCGAAATCGATCGGCGCGGCCAGATCGGCGACGATCCGGCCGTCGCGGACGATCGCCGCGCGATCGGCGATGCGGCGCAAATCGCCGAGCCGATGCGATACCAGCAGGATGGCGACGCCATCGCGGCGCAACGCGTCCACCAGCACGAACAGCCGCTCGGCCTCCGCCGCGGACAGGCTCGCGGTCGGCTCGTCGAGAATCAGCAACGACGGTTGCCCGGCCAGCGCACGCGCCAGCGTCACACGTTGCTGGTCGGCCAGCGACAGCGCGGCGAGCGGCGCCGCCAGGTCGACGTCGAGCCCGACCCGCGCGGCGAGCGATCGTGCCGCGTCGCGGCGAGCTGCCGGCGGCACGCGCCACGGCGACGCCGGATCGCACAGCCGGTCGAGCAGCAGGTTGTCCGCGATCGACAGCGTCGGCACGACGGCATCGGCCACCGACTGGTGCACGGTCGCGACGCCGAGCCGCTTGGCCGCGTGCGGCGACGCCGGCCGATACGGTTCGCCGCGCAGCGTCAGCGTGCCGCCGTCCGCGTGCAGCGCACCGCTCAGGATCTTGACGAAGGTCGACTTGCCCGCGCCGTTCGCGCCCATCAACGCGACGACTTCGCCGGCGCCGATCGACAGGTCGAGCGCCGACAGTGCGACGGTCGCGTCGAAACGCTTCGCGATGCCCGTGGCGCTCAGGACGGGCGACAACGCCGATCGAGGGGGGCGATCTTCGCGCCGCGTCGCGTCCACGGTTTCGTTCGTCGCGCGATTCATGCCGGAAGATTCCGGCCGGCACGATGCGGTTGCAGCAGGAACAGTACGTCATCGGTCATGTCATGCCACTCCGCGGAAAGTCGTTCGGTATCGATCGGATCGTCAGCCCGCTTCAGGCACGGGAAACCGGAACGACGCGCCATGGGCCGTGTCCGGCAGGCGGTCACGCCCGCTCAGCCGGGAACGGAAGGTGCCGCCCGCCGGCGACGTCCGGTACAGGCCGCGCTTTTTCAGTTCCGGCACGATCAGTTCGGCGAAATCGTCGAGCGTGCCCGGGCTGATCAGCGGATTGAGCATGTAGCCGCTCGTCGTCGACTGCCGCGCATGCTCGGCGAGCTGGTCCGCGACTTCGTCGGGGGAGCCGACGAGGATCAGGTCGGTGCCGCGCGTGACGCTCGCGAACTTGCGCCGCACGTCGCCGGCGGTGAGCGGCTTGCCGCTGCCATCCGGCCGCACCACGTAGGACGTCAGCCCTTCCGTCTGCGTCGTCAGCGGTTCGTCGTCCGCATAGCGGTCGATGTCGATGCCGGTGTCGCCCGCATAGCTGACGAGCTGCGCGTGCTGGTGATAGTGCTGCTGCAGCGTGTGATATTTCTCCTTCGCGTCGCCCGACGAGCGCGCGGTCACGATCCGCAGCACCGTCAGCGACTTCACGTCGTCCGCCGCGCGGCCGCGCTCGGCCGCGCGCCGGCGAATCTCGTCGAGGCCCGCGCGAATCTCGTGCGGATTCGACTTCGCGACGAACACCACTTCCGCGTGCTTCGCCGCGAACTCGCGCCCGCGCCCCGACCAGCCGGCCTGGATCAGTACGGGCGAGCGCTGCGGCGACGGCGCACAGACGTGCGGCCCCTGCACGCGGTAATGCCTGCCTTCATGCGCGATTGGCCGCACGCGGTCGCCACGCGCATAGCGCGGCGCGTGCTTGTCGGCGACGACCGCGTCGTCCGCCCAGCTTCCTTCCCACAGTTTGTAGACGACGTCGAGAAATTCCTCCGCGCGCGCATAGCGTTCGTCATGGCCGATCATCCGGTCGAGCCCGAAGTTGCGCGCCGCGCTCGTCAGGTAGGACGTCACGATGTTCCAGCCGATCCGGCCGTTGCTCAGATGATCGAGCGTGCTGAAGCGGCGCGCGAGCGTGAACGGATGCTCGTACGTCGTGCTCGCCGTCACGCCGAACGCGAGCCGCTCGGTCTGCGCGACGAGCGCCGGAATCAGCATCATCGGATCGTTCGCGGGCGCCTCGACCGCCCACTGCACCGCGGCGTCGGCCGACCCGCCATAGACGTCGTACAGGCCGAGCACGTCCGCGAAGAACAGCATGTCGAGATCGGCCTGCTCGGCCGTGCGCGCGAGGTTCGACCAGAACGGGAGCGTATTCGCGCGCAGCCGCTCGTCGGCGGGATGGGTCCACAGGCTCGGCGCGCCGCCGCAGCCGACGCTGGCTTGTTCGTACAGGGAAAACAGCAAGGGGCGAGGATCGGACATCGTCGAAATCGGTACCAGGCAAGGAATCAGTTGGGTGCCGCCCACGCGCCCGACGACGCGCGGCCGCGCGCTGCGGACACGCGGTCGTCAGGCGTGCGCGTCAGGTAGCGATTGATGCGCTTCTCGAGACGGGCGGCGGGAATGGTCAGCAGCGCGACCAGCACGACATAGACGATCGCCGCGCCGGCCAGCGGTTCGTACACGCGCAACGTCTCGAAGCGCAGCGTATTGGCCGTGCCCATCACGTCGAACACGGTCACGGTCGACGCGAGGACGGTCGATTTCAGCAGCAGGATTGCCTCGCCGGTGAGCGCAGGCAGCGCAAGCCGCCATGCACGCGGCCCGACGATGCGGCGCAGCACCTGCATGCGCGTCATCCCGTAGGCATGGCCGGCCTCGATCTCGCCGGCCGGCACGCCGGCGATCGCGCCGCGCAGGATCGTCGCGACGTACGCGCTCTCGTTCACGCTCAACGCGACGATCGCGTACCAGAACGCGTCGCGCAGCAGCGGCGACGCCCAGCTGTCGCGCATCCATTCGCGCGGAACGATCTGCCCGAATCCGTAGTACAGCAGATAGAGCTGAACGAGCAGCGGCGTGCCGCGGATCAGCATGAGCCAGCCGCGCGCGGACCAGCGCAGCGGCGGATGGCGTGCACCGGCGGCGAGCGCGAGCGGCACGCCCAGCAGCACGCTGGCCGCGCCCGACACAAGTGTCAGCGCGAGCGTCGTCGGCACCGCGGCGAGCAGCTTCGGCATCACCGTGTCGAGCAGAAAAGGCAGCGAGAAGATCATGTCGTCGCGCGCCTCGTGCCGCGGTTCGCATGCCGCTCGAGCGCCGCGAAAATGCCGGTCGACGTGATGCTCAGCAGCAGGAACAGCGCGGCCGTGACCAGATAGAAGAAGACGTAGTGCCGCGTCGCGCCGGCCGCGAGCTGGCTCGCCTTCAGCAGATCCGTGAACGAACCGAGCACGCTGATGAACGACGCGTCCTTGGTCGCGTTCAGCCACACGTTGCCGACGCCCGGCAGCGCGAGCCGCGCGGCGGCCGGGAGCCGGATGCGCGCGAACGTCTGCCAGGGCGTCATCCCGTACGCGTGCGCGGCTTCGATCTCACCGACCGGCACGTTGACGAGCGCCGCGCGGAAGATGTCGGTGAGATACGCACCCTGGATGAAACCGAGCGACAGCGCGGCGACGACGAACGGATCGAACGCGAAGTCGCCGGACACGATGCCGCTGCCGCGCAGCGCGTTCTCGATGGCCGGTGCGACCGCGTAGAACGCGAGCAGCAGGCACAACAGCTCGGGCAGCGCGCGCACGAGCGTCGTGTAGAGGCGCGCCAGCCACACGAGCGCCGCGTATCGCGACAGCTTGCCGAGCGCGCCGGCGATGCCGAGCAGCACGCCGGTGCAGAACGATGCCGCCGCGACGCCGAACGTCAGCGCGAACGCGCCCGCGAACACGCGGCCATAACCGCCGTCGCCGAATGCGAGCAACGCGAGCAGCGAATCGTCGCCGGCCATGCGCTCAGCGACCCTTCTCGATCGTGCCTTTCAGGTTCGGATAGCGGGCGGTGATCGCATCCCACGTGCCGTCCTGCTGCAGTTGCGCGATCGCGGTCGACAGCTTGCCGCGCAGCGCATCGCCATGCCGCACACCCGCGCCGATGCCGAGCCCCAACACCGGATTGTCCGCGCACGTGGCCTTGACCTCGAAGTCCTTGCCGTCGCGCGACGCGAGGAACGCCGTGAACAGCCCCTTGCCTTCCTGCACGTAGTCGACGCGACCGGACACCAGATCCGCGAGCGCATTGTCGAACTTGTCGAACGCCTTGATCTGCGCATCCTGCTTGAAGCGGGCATCGAGGAACGCCGAGAAGTTCGTGCCGGCCTCGACGCCGATCACGCGGCCCTTGAAGGTGGCGGGCGCCGCGCAGTCGACGCGGCGCCGGTCGCTTTTCGCGCCGACGAACACGGTCGGCGATTCGTAATACGCACGGCTGAAATCGATGGCTTTCTGCCGCTCACCGGTGATCGTCATCGACGACCAGATCACGTCGATCTTGCGGTTCTGCAACGCCGGAATCAGGCCGTCCCACGCAATGTCGGTAAGCTCGCAGCGCACGTTCAGCTTGCCGCACGCGGCCTCGAGCACGTCGATTTCCCAGCCCTTCCACTTGCCGGAGGCATCCTTCGAAAAGAACGGCGGGTACGACTCGGCGTCGATGCCGACGCGCACCGTCGGCTGGGCCGCATGGGAAACCGGCGCAAGGCCGAGCACGAACAGCGCGGCCGCGACACGGCGGCCCCCGGAACGCATCAAACGATTCATGTGGCGCATTTCTGGAATAACGTCGGAACGACCGGCGTTGCAGCCGGCAGGAGGCGTGACTGTAATGCGCGCCGAAGCGTGTACCAAATGGTTATTTTTTCGATGGATATCTGATCGCGCGATATGCGCGCAACCGCGTACCGTTCGACGTCCGGCACGGTACGCGGTTCATCCGTCGTTCACGCCGCCACGGCCTCGCGCCGCAACGCCGGCAGTTCCAGATTCGCGCGGAAATCGCCGCCCATATGGTCGATATCGAGCAGATCGCGCCGCCGCAACTCGGGCAGCAAGCCGTTGAGCAGCAGGTCTTCCCGGTCCGGCTGGCCGAGCCCGTGCAGCGGCGGCGCGCCCGCCGTACACGGCTGCAACGGATCGCGCGGGACCCGTACGGTTCGTTCGACCCGCGCTATCCGGTCGGCTGGATCATCGGCGAAGGACTCGACGCGGTCGGTATTCACGGCGACGCGCGCCGCCGCCCGCGCGACAACCGCGCGTCACCGCCCGATCGGCAACCCGGTCGGTTCGATCCAGCCGAGCTTGTACGCGATCAGCAGCGACAGAAACAGCGTGACCGACAACCCGACGCGCGCGGCGAGCGACCACGCCATCCGCTTGGATTTGCCGCGATCGTGATTCATGAAGTACAGCGCGAAGATCAGGCTCGCGATGATCATCGCGAATGCCACAGAAACCAGCAGGGTTTTCATTGCCGTTGCCTTTGAAGATCCGAATCGGCCTGAATCAGTTCGGCCAGTTTTTGCCGCTCGTCGGCGACGCCGCCGACACCCGATGCCGGCCAGTCCAGCGCGACGCCGTTGCCGAGCGAATCGCGCACGAGCGCCTGGTAGCGCCGGTCGTTGATCGTGCCGTGTTCCATCGTGTCCGAGATCTCGCGCCGAAACGGCAGCGGGAAACTTGCGTACCCGCGCGACAGCGCCGCATATTGTCTCGCATCGATCTCTTTCGACGAAGGTATGACGGTCCAGATCACCACGGCGACGATGGCCGTGAACGGGATCGCCGTGTAGCGAAGGATGAACTTGATCGGGGTCATGAAGCGGTGAGCAGAAGGGAATCGCGAGTGAGCGAGCGCCGCGCGGCGTCGAAACCGCCAGCCGCCGCGCGTTGCATCATTGTACTGAAAGCACCATCCTGCCAACAGAGTATGATAATGACATTATCATGTTCATCACATGATTCGACCGCCCCGGGATCCGGTGCAAGCAGCGTGCCCGTCACGCCATCCGCACCGGTTTTCCGCCTGTACCCGCGAATCCGCGACGATCGAGCGAAGCCCTTATGCCAGCGCAGTACTTTCGAACCCTGACGGGAAAACACCGCAGCGCGACCGCGAACCGCCAGCTCGGGTTTTCGCTCGCGTTCGTCGCCGGCGCGGCCAACGCCGGCGGCTTTCTCGCGGTCAAGCAATACACGTCGCACATGAGCGGCATCGTATCGGCGATCGCCGACCAGACGGCGCTCGGCGACGTGCGGCTCGCGCTCGCCGGCATCAGTTCGCTGGGGTCGTTCCTGATCGGCGCCAGTTGCTCGGCGATCCTCGTCAACTGGGGGCGCCGCCGCGGGCTGCACAGCCAGTTCATGCTGCCGCTGCTGGTCGAGGCGGCGCTGCTGTTGCTGTTCGGACTGCTCGGCAGCCATCTCGCGCTGTGGGAAACGTTCTTCGTGCCGGTGACCGTGACGCTGCTGTGCTTCATCATGGGGCTGCAGAACGCGACGATCACGAAGCTGTCCGGCGCGGAAATCCGCACGACGCACATCACCGGCATCGTGACCGATCTCGGCATCGAGCTCGGCAAGCTGTTCTACTGGAATCGGTCGGCCATCGACGTCGACGCGCATGCGGTGATCGCCAACCGTTCGAAACTGAGGATACACGCGACGATGCTCGCGTCGTTCTTCGTCGGCGGCCTGGCCGGCGCCATCGGCTTCAAGCACGTGGGCTACGTATCGACCGTGCCGCTCGCCGCGGTACTCGTCACGCTCGCGATCGTGCCGGTGCTCGACGACCTGTTCGCGCTGCTGCGCGCCAAGCGCTGATCGTGTGCCACGGGCGGCACTTGGGCGCTTCCGGAGCTCGAGCCGACAGCGCATCGATTATAATTTGATTAACATACTGATCACTCTCGCCCCGTCATGGAAACGAAAACCGCCCGCCTGACCGTCCTGATCGATCCCGCGAAGAAGGAAGCCTTCGAGATGCTCTGCGCGGAGCAGGATCTTACGCCGTCGCAAGTCGTGCGGCAGTTGATCCGCGAATATCTCGACCGGCACGGCGTCACGTACAAGACTCGCAGCGCGATCGGCAAGCGCGTGAAGTAAGCGCGGCCGCAAAGGCGCGCGGCGTCGGCGCGGTAGCCACGGCCGCCGCCACCCCCGTCACCATCACGCGCCGATCTCCCAACGTTCGTGCGATTGCGCACGCCACACCAGCCGCCGCGGATCGATGCCCTCGCCGTGCTTCATGCGCCTCGCGGTGGCGGCCAGCTTCAGTTCTCCCGCCTGCGGGCACGCAAGCGCCCGCTCCAGCAGGATACGCAGCGACGGCAGCCGGCTGCCGTCCTTCCATGCGAATGCAACGAAGTTGTTGTCGTCGCCGCACGGCACCAGCGCATACGACGAGCCGAATACCGATCGCAACTGCTCGAGGTGCTGCGGCAATGCCGGATCGTCGTCCATGAAGTTGATCGCGAGCACGCCGGCTTCGCTCAAGCGCGCGCGGCACGCATCGAGAAATGTGCCGCCCGTACAGCGGCCGCGCATACCGTCGGCGACGAATGCATCGTGCAGGATCACATCCGTGCGCACATCCGCCCGCTCCAGATGATCGGCGCCGTCGGCGCATACCACGCGAAAGCGCGCGTCGTCGGCAGGAATCCTGAACACGTCGCGCAGCGCGATCACGTCCGGATTGATCTCGACCGCGTCGATCGACGTGCCGGGCAGGTGGCGGTAGCAGTACTTCGCGAGCGACCCGCCGCCGAGCCCGAGCATGCAGATGTGCGCGGGCTCGGCCTGCAACAGCAGAAAGCCCATCATCACGCGCGTATAGCCGAGCGCGAGCCGCACCGGATCGCGCAGCGACATGAAGCTCTGGGTGCCGAGATGATCGAAGTGCAGCGAGACCGCGTGCTGCGTCTCCAGCACGAACGGCCGGCCGTCGTTCAGCGGCGTCGCCAGGAACCTGACGAACGCGTCGTAGGAAGTTCGATCCTCGGCCATGTGCGGGTAATCGGCTGACAAGCAGCGGCTGAAAAAGCAGCGAATGAAAACGCGGATGCAACGGTCGCCTGGACCGTGCGCTCAGACCTTCTTCAGGTAGCACGCCTTCAGCATGAAGCCGCCCATGTCGGTCTTGCAGTCGACCTCGTGATCGCCGCCGACGAGCCGGATGCTCTTGACCTTGGTGCCCATCTTCAGCGTGATCGACGAACCCTTCACGCGCAAGTCCTTGATCAGCACGACCGAATCGCCGTCCGACAGCACGTTGCCGTTCGCGTCCTTGACGACGTCGCCCGCCGGTTCGTCGCCGGCCTCGGCGCCGGCGTCGGCCGACCATTCATGGCCGCAGTCCGCGCACACGGTCAGCGCGCCGTCCGGGTAAGTGTTTTCCATCGCGCATTGCGGGCAGGCAGGGGCGTTCATTGCGGCTTCCATTCGGGGAGGGGTTCGGGTCGATCGACGATGCCGGGCGAGCACGTTGCGCGCCCGGAGGCGCGGCGACTCGCTCCGCCGGCAGTGCGGCGGGCCGGCATCGGCGCACACTGCATTATAATGCAATTCACATGATCTGGCGGATGCATTATAATCGTCCACTTCCGACAATCCGCGAACTTGAATGCGCCTTCGCAGCGGATGTCGGCACGTTCGCGCCGAATGGCGCGCGCAATCCGCCCGGCCGGCGCCCCGCGACCCTGCGGGAAATCGTGACATGCCGGCCGCCCGATGTCCGCAACACGTGCGCAACCGTGCACCGTGCATGTCGCGCACCGCCCCGCCCACCTGTCCGGAGGCTTTCCAGCATCGTGGCAACCGTTGTGTACGTTGAAATCGGCCCCGCATGGAACCGCAATCGCGGCCGCGCCGCGCGCGACGCGGCGGTCGACGCGGCACGCCGTTTCGACAGCGACATCCAGCTGATCGCGAACGGGCACCGCTGCAACGCAAAAGACAGCGGCGCGATCGCGTCGCTGCAGGTTCACGGCGGCACGTCGGCGCAGGTGCTCGCCACCGGCCCCGACGAGGAAGCGGCGCTGCACGCGCTGCTGCCGTTGCTGCAAGCAAGCTGACGCGTGCGCCGCCGATCCGGCGGCCACGCGCCGTCCATCCCGAAACGCCATTTCACGAGGAAGCGATGAACGAGACTCTCACGCCCAACACCCCCAATCTGTCGGCCTCCGCGATCTGGGCGCTCGAACGCCTCGCCGATGTTCGCTACGGCCGCGACGCGCCGGCGCTCGGCTGGTCGATCGCGCGGGAGCTCGTCAACGCCGGGTTCGTCAGCCATCCCGCGCACGGGCGCTCCGGCGCGTCGATCACGGCCGAAGGGCGCTCCTTTCTGAAAAGCCGCAAGTAACCCCTGCCACCGCCGAACCCCGGCCATCCGCGCGATGCGCATGCCTACCCCGATGCGGGCGGGGAATTGCGTCCGCATCGCCGTTTACGCGGTATCGTACGGGACCCAAGCGCGGCGCCCTGCGTCGCCGTCCTTTCCTCATGGAACGCCCGATGACAATCAGCGCCGTGCCACCCGTCTCGTCCCCGCCCGTTCTCGACACGCCACGCCTGATCCTCGAAGGCCACCCGCTCGGCGACTTCGACGCGCTCGCCGCGATGTGGGCGGAGCCCGGCGTCGTCGCGCACATCTTCAACGGCACGCCTTCCACGCCGCGCGACTCGTGGATGCGCATGCTCGCGTATCGCGGGCTGTGGCCGCTGCTCGGCTATGGGTACTGGGCGATTCGGGAAAAGGCGTCGGGCCGGTATGTCGGCGATCTCGGCTTCGCGGATTTCCACCGCAACATCGAGCCGTCGATTCGCGGCGTGCCGGAGGCCGGCTGGGCGCTGGCGACGTGGGCGCAAGGCAACGGCTATGCGACCGAGGCGCTCGCGGCCGCGCTCGCATGGCTCGACGCGCAGCAGCGATTCGAGCGCAGCGTGTGCCTGATCGCGCCGACCAACGTCGCGTCGATCCGGGTCGCGGAGAAAGCCGGTTACGGCGCGCCGCAGCGCATCCGCTTCAACGACGCGGAGTCGCTGATGTTTTCGCGCAAGCGTCGATAGGTTGGGCGAACCGGCGGGCGAGTCAGTCGGCGACCGGTTCGTAGCAATGCATGAAGAGGCCGTCGTCCATCGGCCAGCAGTTACCGCATTCGTCGCGCAGGATCCAGTCGCCCGGCTTCACCGAACGCCAGCCTTCCGGCGTCGCGACCGCCCACCCGCCGTGACGGCGCTCCACCCGTTCATGGTCGCCGTCGGCGAACCACCGCGTTGCATCGACGTGACCGGTGCGTTTCTTGAATTTCATTCCACCACCGAAGGAAGCGAGTCTTAGTGTCGCGTAGCCGCCGCGCCCGGATCGGGCAACCGCTGCTGCGCCCTCAGTGCGTTCGTTGCCAAGCGGGTTTCATGCAACGCTTGCCAGCCCTCCGCGATGAGCGCCTCCAGCGTGTCGCGCGCGACCGTGGAAATCCTGACGTCCATCTCCTGCACCTTCATCAGCGCCGACACGACCGCGGCCGGTTGATTGGGTGCAAGCGCAACGATAAACGCCGAACGCATCTCGGCGGCCCGGACGGCCTCGTTCCAGTCGGCACGCGCCACCGCGGCTTCGATCGCGTGCGTGAGTGCATCGAGACGCTGGACGACTTGCAACGGCGTCATTTCGTTTCCCCGTGAATGATTCGTACTGTCCGCTTGCGGGCCCGTCGGGAGCCGGCGCGGCGTCGATTCGACCCACGCGCAGCCGGTTCCGCACCCGAGCAGCATGACGCGACGTGCCGTCGAAACCGGCCGTCGACGCGCTCGGGAACCAGCGGCGATCGCACGATGCGAGGCGCGTCAGTCAGGTTCGGGAATTGTAGGGAGCAGGATGCCCGGACGTCGGTAATATTTTGTAATGATATGTCGACTAACCTTGCCTGGCCTGGGTTCGGCCGGTGCGAACGACGTTCGCGACAGCGCATCGGCGCAAACGTTTTCGTCTGAAGGATGCCTGCTCGCGCATCGTCGCGAGCGTCGCGCCGGATCTCGCATCGACCCGTTTCGGCCGCGCGCGCGGCCCTGCCCCGCTCACCCCCCCGCGTTTCACCCGGCGGCGGCAATTCCCCCATAGCTAAGCTCACCGAACGATTCAGAATTCACCACATTCCGTTGGAATGTTGCGCAGTATCATCCACGTCGCTTCGGCTACGACGCGCTCGGACTGGGCCTGACCGCTCGCCACTTTCCCGTTTGCCCCTTCGTTTAGCGATGCCCATCCGAATCCTGCTCGTCGAAGACGACGTCCCGCTGTCCGCGCTGATCGCCGATTATCTGCGCAAGCATCATTACCTGGTGGATACGCTGTTCGACGGCGCCGGCGCGGTGCCGGCGATCGTCGCGAGCCGCCCCGACCTCGTGCTGCTCGACGTCAATCTGCCGGGCAAGGACGGCTTCGAGATCTGCCGCGAGGCGCGCATGCACTACGACGGCATCGTGATCATGGTGACGGGCCGCGACGAACCGTTCGACGAATTGCTCGGCCTGGAACTCGGCGCGGACGACTTTCTCCGCAAGCCGGTCGAGCCGCGCCTGCTGCTCGCGCGGATCAAGGCGCAGTTGCGGCGTACGCGCGCGCCGACGGGCGACCCCGTGCCGGATTCGCCGCAGCGATACGTGTTCGGCAAGTTCTCCATCGACCGGGCCGACCGCCGCGTGCATCTTCCGGACGGCAGCATGCCGCGCCTGACGTCGACCGAATTCGACCTGCTGTGGGCGCTCGCGTGCCGCGCCGGCGAGGTGGTCAGCCGGGAAGACCTGACGCTGCTGCTGCGCGGCATCGCGTTCGACGGCCTCGATCGCTCGATCGACGGCCGCATCTCGAAGCTGCGCCGCAAGCTGCGCGACGATGCGAACGAACCGAAACGGATCAAGACCATCCGCTCGAAGGGCTATCAGTTCAGCAAGCACGCGTGGGATTGAGGCCGCGCGTGAGCGGACGAGCTGCGTAGCGCGCGGCCCGCGATGCCCGGCGCGCGCTCGGGGCTACTGCGCCCGTGCCGTACCGGTATCCGTATCCGGTCCGGCCTGCCATCCACCGCCGAGCGCCTTGTACAGCGCGACGAGATCGGTCGTCGTCTGCAACGCGCCCTGCTCGGCCTGCTGCCGGCCCTCCGACCATTGCCGATCGGCGTCCAGTACGTCGAGGAACGGCGACAAGCCCTTCCGGTATCGATCGCGCGCGAGGTCCAGCGCGCCCTGTTCGGCCCGCACCGCGTCGTCGAGCGCGGCCGCGCGCGCCTGATCGGTGCGGTACACGGCCAGCGCATTGTCGACGTCGCGCAGCGCGACGAGCACGGCTTGCCGGTAAGCGAGCGCCGCTTCGGCCTGGCGCGCCTGCGACAGCCGCAGGTTCGACACGAGCTGCCCGCCGGAGAAGATCGGCAGCGATACGGCCGGCCCGAACGCATAGAACAGGTGCGACCAGTGCGCGAGTTCGCGCACGTGCGATGCGCGCAGGCCGACCTGCCCGGTCAACGAGATGTCCGGATAGAACTGCGCGACCGCGACGCCGACGTCGGCGGTGGCCGCGTGCAGCTCGGCCTCCGCGCGACGGATGTCGGGGCGTCGGCGCGCGAGTGTCGACGGCAGGCCGACCGGCACGGTCGGCGGCACGTCCGGCAACGCGCGCGGCGCGTCGAGCCAGTCGTCGAGCGCGCCCGGCGCGCCGCCGACCAGATACGCGAGACCGTTGCGCAGCAGCACGATCTGCTGGTCGAACTGCGGCAGTTGCGCGCGGATCTGCGCGAGCCGCGCGTCGGCGCTGCGCACGTCGAGATCGCTCGCGAGACCGTGCGCGGCCTGCTCGCGCGTCAGGTCGACCAGTTCGCGCTGCGCGCGTTGCAGGTCGTCGGCCAGCGCGCGTTGCGCTTGCGCGCCCCGCAGTTGCAGATAGGTCTGCGCGACTTCGGCCTCGAGCGACAGCAGCGCATCGTCGCGGCCCGCGACCGCCGCGCGCGTCTGCGCGCCGGCCGCTTCGACCGAGCGGCGCACGCGCCCGAACAGGTCCAGCTCCCACGATGCGTCGAACCCGGCCTGCCACAGGTTGACCGGCGATTCGAGCGCATCGAGCGCGCCGCGCGCGCCTTGCTGCACGCTCTCGCCGGTGCCCGGCCCGAACCGGTCGAGCGGCGAGCCCGGCGCGCCGAGACGATCGACGCGCTGGTCGATGCCCTGCTCCTCGACGATGCCTTTCAGGCCGAGCTGCTCGCGCTGGTAGCTCGCGTTCGCGCGCACGTCCGGCAAGCCCTGTGCGGCAGCGGCCCGCACCTGCGCGCGCGCCTGCACGATGCGCAGCACGGCGGCCTGCACGTCGAGGTTGTCGTGCGCCGCGCGCTCGACGAGCTGGTCGAGCAGTGGATCGCCAAACGCGCGCCACCAGCGCGGATCGGGATCGGCGTCGACCGTCGGCGACGACCGTGCGGCGACGCCGGACGCGGGGGCGGCCGCCTGCCCGTCCGCCCGCATCGCATGCCAGGTGTCCGGGACGTCCGCTTGCGGCGGCTGGTAGTCGGGTCCGACGGTGCAGCCCGCGACGATCGCGCATCCCGCGAATAGCGTCACCGCGCGGCACACGATGGGGCGAATCAGGTGGCGGCGACGATTGTTCCGATGCATGCGCATGTCAATGCCCTCCCGCGCCGCCCGCGGCCTTCGCCGGCGAGAACAGGAACGTCAGCGGAATGCTGAACGCGCAAAACACCGCGAGGATCGCGAACACGTCGATATACGCGAGGATCGTCGCCTGCGCGATGAACGTCTCGTACAGCCGCCCGGTGGCCGTCTGCAGCGCGGATGACGGCGGCGCCCCCGTCAACGCGCCCACCGCGCGCGCGTTCTCCTGCAGCGCATCCTGGAAGTTCTGCGACAGCGTCGACATGTGCGTGGACAGATGCGCCATGCGCGCCTGCGTGCGCTCCCGGATCAGCGCGGTCGACACCGAGATGCCGATCGAGCCCGCGACGTTGCGGAACATCGTGAACAGCGCGGACGCGTCGTCGTTGAGCCGCTGCGGCACGGTCAGGTACGCGAGCGTCGTGATCGGCACGAACATGAAGCCGATCGCGAGCGACTGCGCGCAGCGGATCATCATCAGGTGCGTGTAGTCGATGTCGGGCACCAGCGTGCGTGAATAGATCAGCGAAACGCACAGCAGCACGAAGCCGAACCCGACCAGATAGCGCGTCTGCACGTGCGGCATCAGCCGGCTCACGAGCGGAATCTCGAGCGTGATCAGCAGCGCGCCGGGCGACAGCACGAGCCCCGCGAGCGTCGCCGTGTAGCCGAGCCGCTGCTGCGCGAGCTGCGGCACGATCACCGCGCTGCCGTACAGCACGGCCGCGAACGTCGCGATCGTCACGCAGCCGAGCGCGAAATTGCGGTCGCGCAGGCACGACAAGTCGACCACCGGCTTCTTCGTGCGCAGCAGCCACAGCGTCGCGCCGACCAGCCCGAGCGCGGACAGCACGGCGAAGACGCGGATGAAGTTCGAGCCGAACCAGTCCTCGTCCTCGCCGCGATCGAGCATCACCTGCAGGCAGCCGAGCCCGATCGCGATCAGCCCGATGCCGATGTAGTCGATGGAAATCCCGCGTTCGGCGCCGCGCCGCCACGGCGGATCCTCGACGAGCTGCATCACCGCGAGCACGGTCAGCGCGCCGATCGGCACGTTGAGCAGGAACACCCAGCGCCACGAGAAATGGTCGGTGATCCAGCCGCCGAGCGTCGGCCCGAGCACCGGCGCGACGACGATCGCGATCGCCGAGATCGAGAACGCGCGGTTGCGCTGCGCGGGCGGGAACGTATCGAGGATGATCGACTGCTGGTTCGGCTGCAGCCCGCCGCCGAACAGCCCCTGCAGCACGCGGAACACGATCAGTTCGCCGAGGTTGGTCGCGACGCCGCACAGGAACGAGCACACGGTGAACGCGGCGATGCACAGCAGGAAGTAGCGCTTGCGGCCGAGCAGGCGTCCGAGGAACCCCGAGATCGGCAGCACGATGCCGTTCGCGACCAGATACGACGTGAGCGTCCAGGTCGCCTCGTCGTAGCTCGCCGACATCGTGCCGGCGATGTGCGGCAGCGCGACGTTGACGATCGTCGTGTCGAGCACCTCCATGAACGCGGCGAGCGTGACGACGATCGCGATGAGCCACGGGTTCGCGGCGGGACGCCACGTGCCATCGGATGCGCCGCTGCGCTCGGGTGGCCGGTTCATCGGCGGGCCTCGTCAGGCAAGAACGGCATGCGGGTATCGGGCATCGGATCGCTCCGGTCGACACCGGTCGCGGCACGGCGGCCGGTCATTTCAGGTGGACGGTCGGCACGGCCGACAGGCCGAGACCGAGCGGCGGACGGTTCGGCAGCGGGCCGTCGAGCACGATCTTCACCGGCACGCGCTGCACGATCTTCACGAAATTGCCGGTCGCGTTCTCGGTCGGGAATGCGGAGAAGCGCGAGCCGCTGCCGAGCTGGATGCTGTCGACGTGGCCGTGCAGATCGAGATCGGGATACGCGTCGACCGACACGTCGACGCGGTCGCCGACGCGCATCCGCTCGAGCTGCGACTCCTTGAAATTCGCGGTGATCCACACGCGCGGCGTGACGATCGAGAAGATCGACGTGCCCGCTTGCAGGAACGAGCCCAGTTGCACGTTGCGCCGCGTGACCCAGCCGTCGGACGGCGCACGCATCTCGCAGTACGACAGGTTCAGGTTGGCCGTCTCGAGCTGCGCGCGCGCCTGCAGCACCTGCTGGCGGCGCTCCTCGACGGCCGTCTCGGCCTGCCGGATCTGCTGCGGCACGAGGCTCGCGGTGCGCGCCTGCGCCTGGGCCATCGCGACGTTCGCGTCGGCGGTCGCGCGCTGCGCGTCGGCCGCGTCGATCGCCTGCTGCGAGGTTGCGCGCGCATCGACCGCGCGCTGCCGTGCCTGCGCGGCGAGCGCCTGCCGGTACGCGGCTTCCGCGGATTCGATCTGCGCGCGCGCCTGCCGGTACTGGGCCGGATACTGCACGCGCGCGATGTCGAGCTGCACGCGCGCCGCATCGAGCTGCGCCTGCGCGAGACCGCGCTGCGCCTGCGCGGCGTCGACCTGTGCGCGGTAGTCGCGCGGATCGATCTCGACGAGCACGTCGCCGCGCCGCACGAACGTGTTGTCGTCGACCGCCAGCCGCGTCACGTAGCCGGACACGTGCGGCGCGACCGCGACCGCGTTGCCGTCGGTGTACGCATCGTCGGTGCTTTCCTGGTTGCGCGTCGCGAACCACCACACGAGCCCGCCGACGAGCAGCACGAACACCACCGCGCCGAGGATGATCAGCGGCTTCTTGCCGGGCCGCTTGCGTTCGCCTTCGCCGTTGTTGCCATCTCCGTCGCCGCCGGTGCGGCCGCCGCGATCGTCGTGCGGATGGTGGTCGCCGCCACCGCCGCCCGGCGCGTCGGTTGGCCGCTCGCCGTTGCCGCCCGGCGCGGCGCCCGGGCCGCCGGCGCCGGACTGGCCGTCGCCCGCCCGCGCGACGGCGGGCGGCCGGCGCTCGAACGCCGGCCACGGCACGCGCAGCGGCGTCGACGGTACGACGCCGGCCATCGCCGGCGCAAGCGCGTCCGGCGCGCCGGCGCCGTCCCGTCCGGGCGTCGACGCGCGCCGGAACGCGACGCCGAATCGCTGACGAACGGATAACGGGCACAAGATCGCATCGGGCATGAAACGGAGCTCCAGGCGGCGGGCGCGGGCGTCATTGCCCGCGCCGACCTCAAGCGCGCGATCAAGCAAACAGCGGGCCCGGCAACGGGCTGCGTTCGACCGCGGCACGCCCGATGCGCGCTGCGTACGCTTCAACCGCCCCGACAGGACGCTCGAACCATGACACGCTCGACCTCACTCGACACCGACACACGCGACGAAGATCGCGGCGACAGCACGCCCGGCCCCGAGGGCAAGCGCCGCGGCACGACCACGCCGCCGCCACGCAGCGCGCACGACCCCGCCGAAGGCAAGCCGGCCGGGAAGGAAAACGGCACGTCGCCGCATCGTCCGCCATCCGGCGAACACGGCCGCACGTGATCGCCGCGCCTCGCGCGGCCCGCCCGCCGTCCCGAAGGGGCCGCACCGGACGGCGGCAGAAATGACAAGCCGTTGAAAATTCGCGGGCGACGATCGACGCGTTCGCCCGAATCGTCCACACGCCGCCCCGCGCGACGGCGACGCAGGAACGCACGTTGCGGCACAGGCGCATGGATCTTTCAATCACCCACCCCCTGCCCTGCATGACGCTACGCGACCCGTCCGATTTCCCCGTCCGCGCGGTGCCGCTCGCGCCGCTGGCGAAGGAACGCGCCACGATCGTCTGCGTTCGCAACCGGCGCGTGCTGCTGGTCGCGCGCGGGCGATCGTCGCGCTGGACGCTGCCGGGCGGCGTGATCCGGCGCGGCGAATCGGCACTCGACGCCGCGCATCGCGAGCTTCGGGAGGAAACGGGACTTGTCGATCTCGAACTCGCGTATTTCTTCTACGTGGACGGCAGCGTGAAGCGCCATCACGTGTTCGTCGCGAGTCTGCCGCGCGGCGCGCACGCGTGCCCGGGCCGCGAAATCGAGCTGTGCCGCTGGGTCGGCATCGACGCGGTATCGCACTGGCCGGCGAGCGCGCCGACCCAGCGCATCATCCGTCAGTTCGCGGGCCTGTGCATCGCCAGCGGCTTGCAACCGGACGCGGTCACGCGCCTTTCGTCGTCTCGTTGAGCCCGGCGGCCGGCGACTGCGGATCGCGCGCGAGCCCTTGCGCGAAGACTTTCAGCCCTTCGAGCAGCGGCGTCAACGCATCCCACAGCGCCGCGTCGTGCAGCAGGCGATAGATGCCGCGCACGCCGGGCGCGACATGCTCGTGCTGCGCCGGCTGCCACGCGCCGACGTGATGCAGCGCGTCGGCCGCCGCGAACGCGGCGCGACCGAACTGTTCCGGCGGAATGCGCGACAGCGCCGTCACCAGCATCGCGAGATTCTGCATGCCGCTCTGCATGCCGGGCTTGTCGAGCGCGTCGACGAACGTGTCGGCGAGTCGCGCGTTCGCGCTGACGACCTCGTTCGCGAAGCGCAGGAAGCCGTGCCGATGCAGGCTGCCGAGCAGGTGTTCGAGCGCGTCGTGCGCGCCGGGCTCCGGATGCGGGGGCGTCGTATCGGGGGGCTGGCGGTCGGTCATGGGCTTGCTCCGGTTGAGGCGCCAGGCTGCCGCCGTACCGGCAGCCGTGCGTGCGCCGAATGCGTGTCGTACTCGTTCGCCGGCCCCCCGCCAGTGCGGGCAGCCGCGGCCGCGTCAGTGCGAATGACCGTCGGGCGACGCCTTGTATTCGCTGCGCGCGCCCATCGCGTCCTCGACGTGATGCACGCCGTGCAGCGCGGCGACGCCGTCGATCAGCGCCTGCCGTTCGGCCTCCTCGACCTGTCCGGTCAGGCACACGTTGCCGTGCTCGACGCTGACGTCGATGTCGCGCGGGCGACCGACGAGCCGGCCGAGCGCCGCACGCACGCGCTCGGCGACCTGCACGTCGTTCGCATCGCCCGCGAGCCAGTCGGCCCGCAGGCCGGCGATCGCGCCGCGCGCATGGTCGGCCGCACGCTTCACCTGCGTATTCGCGTAATCGGTGACGCCGTGCCGGCCCGCGGCCGCCTTGTCGCGCAGATAAGCGCGACGACGCCGGCCGGACGACGGATCGAGGAAGTACATCGCGGCCGCCCCGCAGGCGACGGCCACCGCAATATTCAACAGCGGATTCGAAGGAGTTCTGGAGTTCATGGAAGCACCATACGCAATACCCGGAACGACCGGGCTTCGTCTCGGTGTGCAGCACGTGCCGTTCCCCGCTGCAGGCAGCGCGTGCACGCGGTCGCGCCGCGACGCGGCGCCGGAAACGACAAGCGTTTGAAAAATCATCGGGCCGCGCATCGCTCGACCGGGAGACCGGAAGATCGGGAGATCCGACGATCAGGATTCGGACGGCGCGTCGGCCGTTTCCGCGCGCTTCCCGCCCGGCTCGTCCTCGCCGCGCTCGGCCGCGCGCTGCGCCATCTCGACGTAGGTCTGCGCCAACGCGCGCAATTCCTCCTCGGACGCATCCTCGATCCCGATCAGCCGGTCGCTCGCCGCGCGCGTGACCGCGAGCAGCTCGTCGAGCTTCAGATGCAACGCCACGCTGTCGCGGTTCTGGTTGCGCTGCAACAGGAACACCATCAGGAACGTGATGATCGTGGTGCCGGTATTGATCACGAGCTGCCACGCGTCGGAGTAGTGAAACAGCGGCCCGCTGACGAGCCACAGCACGGTGATGGCGACCGCGCTGCCGAATGCCACCGGCGAGCCGGCCCAGGTGGTCACGCCCGACGCAAAGCGTTCGAACGCGCGGGTGACGGTGTTCCCGGCCGGCCGGGAACCGGCGCCGGGCTCGCACGCCTTGTCGCGACGGCCGCTCGGGGGTTCGTGGGGTTCGCGCATGAAAGCCTCCGGATTCGATCGTTTGTTTGAATGCGCGCATGAGCCGCCTTGCCGCCCGCCGCGAACCGGTCGCAAGCTGGGGACTTGGGGTTCGGTCCCGTGTGCGCGCCGTCGAGACAAGCATCGCGCGTGCCCGGCCGCACGGCCCGCGCGGGGTTTACTGCGGCGTGTGCGTGTCCTCGTCGTCCGGGAAATAGCGCGTGTCGGTCAGTTGCGCGATGCCGTCGAGATCCGGAAAGATCGTCGCGATGCTCACGCCGACGCCGGCCAACTCCTGCCGGATCGTCGCGAACCGGCCGCCCGGCACGACGATCCGCATCAGGCGGCCGGCGAGGTCCGCGTCCTCGTCGAGCGGCACGAAGCGCTCGCCACGCGGGTCATAACGGTGGATCGTGAACCAGCCGTCCTGCGCGGTGATCCTCGGCATCACGTGACGCGGCCGGAACACCTTGGTGCGCGTGACCTCCAGCGGCGCGCGCCGTTCGGCGGCGGTCGCGATGTCGTCGGCGTCGTGCGACAGGCACCACACCACGCCGTCTCCGCCCGATTCGCTCGCGCGCCTGACCGCGAACCACAGCGCGGCCAGCGCGTTGCCGGACCAGTCGAGCAAGCGCGTGCGCATCCCGTGCTGCTGCGCGAGCGCGAGCCAGTCGCACGCATCGAGGTTCTGTCCGGGTTCGAGATGCGGCAGCGCGCGCCGCGTGAATTCGTCGAGCATCCGCGCTTCGACGTCGGGCGACGCGCGCTGCCGCGCAATACCCGGCACGAGCGGCCAGCCCGCGTTGCACTGGCCGCGAAACAGCCGCAGCGCCATCGTCTGCCGCTGCGCGCCGATCACGGCCATGTAGTCGGCCACGCTGTCGATCGCGCAATCTTCGGCCGCACGCTTATCGTCCATGCATCGTGCCTCCTGCCGCGGCTGCCCGTGCGCGCGGCCATTGCGTCGGCGCGGGTCCGGGATCGGCGCGTGCATCGCCGCTCGCCGGCCGCGGAACGGCCGGGACGGCCGGCTGCGTATCGCCCTGCGTATCTCCGTGTCGCATCGCGGTTCACCGCGTCGTGCCGTGCTCCCTCTGCCAGCGCTCCATCAGCGCGATCTCGTCGCGCTGCGCGGCGACGATCCGGCTCGCGAGCTGACGCAGCGTCGAGTCCTTGCCGTATTTGAGCTCGACCTGCGCCATGTCGATCGCGCCCTGATGATGCGGCGCCATGTGCGCGACGAAATCGCGGTCGGCGTCGCCCGTGTATGGCGCGCTGTCCATCGCTTCCATCATCTTGCGATCGGCGCGCTTGAACGCCTGCGTGGACGTGTCGGGCACGCTGGCGGGATTGGGAGGACGCAACTGTGCCGCCACGGGCAGCGCCGCTGCGCACGCGGCCAGCAACGCGCAGGCTGCACCGCGGCGTATGAACGAACGGTTGAATGCAGACATGTGACGATTCCTCGACAAGAAAGTGAACGGTTCGCGTGCGGCATCCTCGCTCGTCAGCACACGTCGTATCGGCCACAGGCGGGCAACCGATGTGCCCGACGCACGCAGCGCGGCACGTGCCTTGCGCGGCCGCCTCGCATCGGCTCATCCGGGACCAAGGAGAAACGGCATGGCGACAGTGGCGGATTTCATCGTCGAGCGGCTGTACGACTGGGGCGTGCGCCGCATCTACGGCTACCCGGGCGACGGCATCAACGGATTTTTCGGCGCGCTGAACCGCGCGGACGGCAAGATCGAATTCATCCAGGCGCGCCACGAGGAGATGGCGGCCTTCATGGCGTCCGCGCATGCAAAATTTACAGGCGAGCTCGGCGTATGCGTCGCGACGTCGGGCCCGGGCGCCGCGCACCTCGTGACGGGCCTCTACGACGCGCGGCTCGACCACATGCCGGTGCTCGCGATCGTCGGCCAGCAGGCGCGCGCGGCACTCGGCGGCCACTACCAGCAGGAAGTGGATCTTCCGGCGCTTTTCAAGGACGTTGCAGGCGCATTCGTTCAGCTTGCGACGGTGCCGGGCCAGGTGCGCCATCTGGTGGACCGCGCGGTGCGCACCGCGCTCGGCGCGCGCGCGGTCACCGCGCTCGTGCTGCCGAACGACCTGCAGGAACTCGACTACGCGCCGCCGAAACGCGCGCACGGCACCGTGCATTCGGGGGTCGGCTATACCGCGCCGAAAGTCGTGCCGTATGCGGACGACCTGCGACGCGCGGCCGACGTGCTCAACGCGGGCTCGAAAGTCGCGCTGCTGGTCGGCGCCGGCGCGCTGAAGGCGACCGACGAAGTGATCGCGGTAGCAGACAAGCTCGGCGCGGGTGCCGCGAAAGCACTGCTCGGCAAGGCCGCGCTGCCGGACGACCTGCCATGGGTCACCGGCTCGATCGGGCTGCTCGGCACCAAGCCGAGCTACGCGCTGATGACCGAATGCGACACGCTGCTGGTCGTCGGCTCCGGTTTTCCGTATTCGGAATTCCTGCCGAAGGAAGGCCAGGCGCGCGGCGTGCAGATCGACCTGAAGGCCGACATGCTGAGCCTGCGCTACCCGATGGAAGTCAATCTGGTCGGCGACAGCGCCGAGACGCTGCGCGCGCTGCTGCCGCTCTTGAACGAGCGGCGCGACACCGCGTGGCGCGACCGGATCGCGAAATGGAACCGCGACTGGCACGACACGCTCGCGGCGCGCGCGGCCGCGAAGGCGAGCGCCGGGCGCGGCGTGAATCCGCAGCGCGCGTTTACCGAGCTGTCGCCGCGCCTGCCCGACGACGTGATCCTGACGAGCGATTCGGGCTCCTGCGCGAACTGGTATGCGCGCGACCTGATGATGCGGCGCGGGATGATGGGCTCGCTGTCCGGCGGGCTCGCGTCGATGGGCGCCGCGGTGCCCTACGCGATCGCCGCGAAATTCGCGCATCCGGTGCGCCCGGTGATCGCGATGGTCGGCGACGGCGCGATGCAGATGAACAACATGGCCGAGCTGATCACCGTCGCGAAATACTGGCGCCAGTGGCCCGATCCGCGCTGGATCTGCATGGTGCTGAACAACGAGGACCTGAACCAGGTCACGTGGGAGCAGCGCGTGATGGAAGGCGACCCGAAGTTCGACGCGTCGCAGCAGATCCCGAACGTGCCGTACTACCGCTTCGCGACGCTGCTCGGCCTCAAGGGTATCTACGTCGACGATCCGGAACAGCTCGGCGCCGCGTGGGACGAAGCGCTCGCGTCCGACCGGCCGGTCGTGCTCGAAGTGAAGAGCGACCCGGAGGTGCCGCCGCTGCCGCCGCACGTGACGCTGCAGCAGGCGAAGCATTTCGCCGAAACGCTGGTGAGGGGCGACCCGCGCGAGGGCAACGTGATCGTCGAGACCGCGCGGCAGGTGTTGTCGGCCGTGCTGCCGGGCGACCACGGCGACAAGGCCGGCAAGGGCAGCAAGGACGGGAAAGGCGAATCGTAAGGCCGCGGGACGGCGCGACGTTCACGGTCGGTTCTGGCGTTTTGCGATGATGGCCGGCACGCCGCCGCTGTCGCTGTCGCGCCGTTCCGGAACTTGATCCGCACAGCAAACGACCTTCCGCCCGCCACACGCGCGCGTAAAAACGCGTCACTCGATTTACAAGCCGGCTGTGACGCACCGGCCGTTGCGCGCGGCATTCCGCACCCCCGCACGACTGCATACGTGCGAGCCGCGCGCGCACGAAACTTGCTCTGCCGCGAACGGTTGTCGTCACGCCGCCGAATGCGGCAAGGAGTCGCGTTGCTCGTCCCGCTGTCCAGGAACACGCGTCATATCGCATGCATCGCACCGTTCGCTTGGGCGGCCGCGCCGATCGTCGCGCGCGCGGCCGCCGAGCGTGCCGAGCCCGGCAATCCGGCCGCGCCGCTGCCGCTCGCGTACGTGATCCACGCGGCAGGCCCCGCCGCGCAGCCGGTCTTCGTGCTCGGCTGGGCGCTGCTCGCGCTGTGCTCGTTCGTGTGCGTCGCGATCGCGGTGCTGCTGCTGATCGCGCTGTTTCGTCGTCGCGCGCAGGCGGGCGGCGGCTACGGCAGCGGGCTGACGATCGTGACCGTGGGCACCGTGATCTCGATCCTGCTGCTGTTCGGCGCGCTCGTGTACATGCTGCGCGTGCTGGGCGCGATCGCGGCGCCGCCGCGTCCGCCCGCGCTGACGATCGTCGTCACCGCGCAAGACTGGTGGTGGGCCGTTCGTTATCCGGACGATGCGAACGGCCCGGGCTTCGTCACCGCGAACGAAATCCGTATTCCGGTGGGCGAGCCCGTCGCGATCGAACTGAAGAGCGCCGACGTGATCCATGCGTTCTGGGTGCCGCAACTCGCCGGCAAGACGCAGACGATTCCCGGCCAGACCAACCGCCAATGGCTGCAGGCCGACCGGCCGGGCATCTACCGCGGCCAATGCTCGCAATACTGCGGCGCGCAGCATGCGCACATGGCGTTCGAAGTCGTGGCCGAGCCGCCGGACGCGTTTCGTGCGTGGCTCGCCGCGCAGCGCCAACCGGCCCAGGCACCCACGGCGAGCGCCGGCGCCGAACGACGCGGCCAGCGCGTGTTCGCCGCGCGCTGCGCGGGCTGCCACGCGGTGCGCGGCACCGACGCGACGGGCGACGCGGGCCCCGATCTCACGCACGTCGGCACGCGCCGGCTGCTCGCGGCCGGCACGCTCGACAACACGCCGGACAACCTGCGCCGCTGGATCGCGCATGCGCAGCAAATCAAGCCGCAATCGCTGATGCCGTCGATCGCGCTCGCGCCGCGCGACGCCGACGATCTCTCCGCGTATCTCGCGACGCTGCACTGAACCGAGGATGCCGATGGCCATTGCCCGCGACACGCCCGCCCCGCTCAGCCGCGTACCCGATCTCGGCGACGCGCCGCCCGGTTCCGCGCACGAGCGCGCGCTGGCCGAGCTGTGGGAATCGGAACCCGGCTGGCGCGGCTGGCTCGGCACCGTCGATCACAAGCGCATCGGGCTGCGCTACATCGTCACCGCGTTCGCATTCCTGCTGCTCGGCGGCGTCGAGGCGCTCCTGATGCGCATCCAGCTCGCGCGGCCGAACGCGACGCTGCTCACGCCCGCGCAATACGATTCGCTGTTCACGATGCACGGCGTCACGATGATCTTCCTGTACGCGCTGCCCGTGCTGTCCGGCTTCGCGAACTATCTGTGGCCGCTGATGCTCGGCTCCCGCGACATGGCGTTTCCGCGGCTGAACGCGTTCTCGTACTGGGCGTTCCTGTTCGCCGGGCTGTTCCTGTACGCGAGCTTTCCGCTCGGCGCGGTGCCGGACGGCGGCTGGTTCAACTACGTGCCGCTCACGTCGCTCGACTACAGCGCCGGCGCGAACATCGACATCTACGCGCTCGGGATGATCCTGCTCGGCATCTCGACGACCGGCGGCGCCGCGAACTTCGTCGTCACGTTGCTGCGGATGCGCGCGCACGGCATGTCGATCGACCGGGTGCCGATCATCGTGTGGGGCACGCTGACCGCGTCGGTCGCGAACCTCGTCGCGGTGCCGTCGGTGAGCCTCGCGTTCCTGCTGCTGTGGCTCGACCGCAATGCCGGCACGCATTTCTTCGACGTCGCGCACGGCGGCCGTCCGCTGTTGTGGCAGCACCTGTTCTGGATGTTCGCGCATCCGTGGGTCTACGTGGTCGTGCTGCCGGCAATGGGGATCGTGTCGGACGCGCTGCCGACCTTCTGCCGACGCCCGCTCGTCGCATACGAGGCCGTCGCGGTATCGACGGTGGCGACGATGCTGATCGGCTTCGAGGTGTGGGTGCACCACATGTTCGCGACGGGCATCGCGCCGCTCGCGCTCGCGTTCTTCGGCGCCGCGAGCATGCTGATCTCGATTCCGAGCGCGGTCGCGGTGTTCGCATGGATCGCGACGATCTGGACCGGCCGCCCCGTGTTCCGCACGCCGTTCCTGTATTTCGCGGGCTTCGTGCTGATGTTCGTGGTCGGCGGCGTGTCCGGCGTGATGACCGCGGCCGTGCCGCTCGACTGGCAGCTCACCGATACGTACTTCGTCGTCGCGCACCTGCACTACGTGCTGCTCGGCATCAACGTGTTTCCGGTGCTCGGCGGCGTCGCGTACTGGTTCCCGAAATTCACCGGGCGGATGATGAACGAGCGCTTCGGCAAGCTGACCTTCTGGGTCGTGCTGGTCGGCTTCAATCTCGGGTTCTTCCCGATGCATATTTCCGGGCTGCTCGGGATGCCGCGCCGCATCTATACCTATCCGTCCGGGATGGGCTGGGACACGTCGAACCTGCTGACGACGATCGGCTCGTTCGTGTTCGGGATCGGCATCGTGATGTTCGTCGTCAACGCGCTGGTGAGCGCGCGGCGCGGCGTGCGCGCCAGCGAGAATCCGTGGGGCGCGGCGGGCCTCGAATGGTCGGTCGCGTCGCCGACGCCCGTGTACAACTTCGCGGTGTTGCCGCTCGTCGCGTCGCGGCATCCGCTGTGGGAAACGCGCGACGATCCGGCGCGCACCAGCCTGCGGGTCGGCTACCGGCTCGCCGATGGGCGCGAGGCGCTCGCGGTCACGCCGCTCGCCGCCGCGCCGAGCGCGATCCTGAAGATGCCCGAAGACAGCTGCATGCCGTTCGTGCTCGCGCTGCTCGCGACCGCCGTGTTCGCGGCGATGCTCGCGCGCTCGCCGACGCTCGTGTGCGTGGCAGTCGCCGGTTGCGCGATCGCGACCGCCGCGTGGCTGTGGCCGCGCCGCGAACTCGGACAACGCGCGCGCCTGCCGGCCCGCGCCGACACGCAGGCGCCTGCCGCGGCCGCCGGGCGTCATCCGGACGAGCCGCCGTCGGCGACGGCGCCGGCAGCCGCGCCGGCCGCGTGCATCGAGCCGCTGCCGGTCGGCAGTTGCGGCGAACGCGCGGGCGGCTGGTGGGGCATGCTCACGCTGATCGTGACCGAGGCCGGGCTGTTCGGCTACCTGCTGTTCTGCTACTTCTACCTGCAGTCGCAGTGGTCCGCACCGTGGCCGCCCGAAGGGATGCCGAAGATCGGGCTCGCGGCCGCCAACACGGTCGTGCTGCTGTCGAGCAGCGTGTTCGTGTGGCTCGCCGAGCGCGCGGTGCGGGCCGGCCGGCAGGCGCGCGCGGTCGCGCTGCTCGTCGTCGCGCTCGTGCTCGGCACCGTGTTCGCGCTGGTTCAGTTGCACGAATGGCGCGATCACCCGTACGGCCCGACCGCGCACCTGTACGGCAGCCTCTACTTCACGATCACCGGGTTCCACCTCGCGCACGTCGTGGCCGGTCTCGCGATCCTCGCGCTGCTCGCCGCGTGGACGGCCGCCGGTTTCTCCGGCCGCGAGCGACGCGTCGCGCTGACGGTCGGCGGGCTCTACTGGCACTTCGTCGACATCGTGTGGCTGTTCATCTTCACCGCGCTGTATGTGTCGCCGTTCTGGCTGAGGAGCACGGGATGAGCGATGCACGACGCGCGTGGACACCGTTGCTCGCGATCGCGGCCGGCCTCGTCGGCGCGCCCGCGCTGTGGTTCGCGCAGATGCTGGTGTCGGAGACGCTCGCGTCCACCGCGTGCTATCCGCTCGGTGTCGCGCAGGCCGCGCCGCGCTGGGCGCACGTCGGCGTGTGGCTCGCGCTGATCGCCGCGGGCGCGTTCGCGCTGGCCGCGGCCTGCGCGACCTGGCTCGCGCACGCGTGGCGGCACCGGCACGATGCCGATGCGCGTGCCGCGACGCGCGACGGCAGTACGCGCTTTCTCGCGCGCTGCGGCATGCTCGCGGCGCTCGGTTTCGTGATCGGTCTGGTGTTTACGGGGATCGTCACCGCTTTCGTGGGGCCTTGCAGTCCATGGCGCTGATCCCGTTCGCTTCGTTTCCGTTTCCGTTCCCGTTCCGAGTTCTGGGCCACCGCGCGGGTGTCGCGTTTGCGGTATGCATCGCGCTCTGCGGATGCGACATGCAGCGCGACGACAACGCGGCCGCGGCCGGCGACACGGCCGACGCCGCGTCGGCGGCGGAAGCGCCCGAGCCCGCATCGGGCTGGCGGTTCGTGCGGATTCGCGCGTCGGCGGCCGATGCCGGCGCGTCGATGTCCGCTCGCGTGAAGGACAACCGTCGGCTGTCACGCGACCGGGACGCGTCAGTGGCGGATGCGACATCGTCCGCGGCGCCCACTCCGCCGCCCGATGCTGCGTCTGCCTCGACTGCCCGCCGCCCGATAATCGCCGCGGCGGCCGCGAGCGCCGACGCCGCGACGCTCGCACGCGGCCGCTATCTCGCGCTCGCCGGCGATTGCGCCGCGTGCCACGACGCGGCCGACCATACGCCGTACGCGGGCGGCCAGTCGGTGAATTCGCCGTTCGGGCCGATCTATGCGCCGAACATCACGCCGGACCCGACGCACGGCATAGGCCACTACACGCTACGGCAATTCGACGATGCGATGCGGCGCGGCGTGCGCGCGGACGGCAGCCGGTTGTATCCGGCCATGCCGTACCCGTCGTTCGCGTACCTGAGCGACGACGACGTGCGCGCGCTGTATGCGTATTTCATGCGCGGCGTCGCGCCGTCCGCGAATGCGGCGAAACTCACGCAACTGCCGTTTCCGTTCAACCAGCGCTGGGCGCTCGGGCTGTGGGGCCTCGTGTTCGCGAACCGCGACCGGTTCACGCCGCAGCCGTCGCAATCGGCGCAATGGAATCGCGGCGCGTATCTCGTACAGGGGCTCGGCCATTGCGGCGCGTGCCATACGCCGCGCGGGCCGGCCTACAACGAACGCGGCTACGACGAACGCAGCCCCGCGTTCCTGACCGGCGGCATCAACGACCACTGGTTCGCGCCGAACCTGACCGGCGCGGTTCCGGACGGCCTCGGCCGGTGGCCGGCCGACGACATCGCCGCGTTCCTGCGCACCGGTCATGCGGCGCGCGGCGCGGTGTTCGGCGCGATGGCGCCGGTCGTCGGCGAAAGCACGGCGTTGCTGACGGAGGACGATCGTCGTGCGATCGCCGTGTACCTCAAGTCGTTGCCCGCGCAACCGACTGCCGCGACGAATCCACTGGGCGTGGGCGTGCCGCGGCTGACGGGTGCCGGCCCGCGTCCGGAAGGCGGCCAGCAGGCGCCGGGGGCCGGCGTGTATGCGGAGTTCTGTGCACGCTGCCATGGCGCCGAAGGTAAAGGCGTGCCGGATCACGGGCCGGCGCTCGCGGGCAGCTCGATCGTGCTCGCGGCCGATCCGACGAGCACGATCCGGATCGTGGTCGAAGGTGCGCGGCCCACGCCTGGCAAGCCGGGGCCGGTGCAGCGGATGCCGGCGATGCGCGGCGCGCTGACGAGCGGCGAGATCGCGGCGGTGGTCAGCTACGTGCGCGGTGCGTGGGGGAATCGGGCGGCGCCGGTGTCGGAGCAGGATGTGAGGCGATTGCGGGGGGCGATCAAGCGGTAGCGGCGTGCTGCTCGCGGGGCTTCCCCTGCGATGCCGGCCGGATCAATGCGGACCGGCCCGGCACGAATGTTTCAGCCCGGCCCTGACGATATCAGCCGTGGGCCGCCGCGGTAGAGCGCTTCACGCTTCGCACCGGACTCGCGCGCCAGCGCCGTCATGCCGCGCGCCTTCGCGACGTTCCCGAGCGCGGCCTGGATCAGTCGAGGATCCCTATCTTCGAACGCCTGCGCCAGGTAGTGACGAATCGCTTCTTCGTCCTTCAGGTACTTCGAGCCATCGAATTCGGCCAGTTCGCTGATTTTCATCTTCAATCCTCCAGTGCTGATCGCGGCGCTGCCGACCGGGTCGAAGGCCATCGGTCCGTTCCGCTACCGGCTCGCAACAGCCTGCGCTTCCGGCGCCTGCCATCCACCGCCGAGCGCCTTGAACGCCGCGACCGCCGCGCGCGCCGCTTCGGTTCGCGCCTGCACGCGTTCGTCCGATGCGCGCAGCAGGCTTTCGTCGGCCTGCAACACCTCGATCAGGCTGACCACCCCTTTCTGGTAAGCCGCGAACGATGCGGTCCGCGCGCGGCCGAGCGAATTCACGCCGTCGCCGAGAATGGCTGCCTGCTCGTCCCGCTTGACGAGCGCCGAGAAGGCATTCTCGACGTCCTCGGTCGCGTGCAGCGCCGCGAGCCGATACGCGGCCAGCATTTCGGCATCCTGCCCTTTGGCCTGCGCGATCTGCGCATTGATCCGGCCGAAGTCGAACAGGCGCCAGCGCAGGCCGAGCACGCCCGCCGCCTGATTCGCGCCGCCGGCAAACAGGTTGCCCGCGCCCATCGTCGTCGCACTGCCGATCAACCCGCTCAACGAGAACTTCGGGTAATACTCGGCGATCGCCACGCCGATGCGCGCGTTCGACGCCGCCACGCGCCGCTCGGCGACGATCAGGTCGGGCCGGCGCCGGAGCAGTTCGCCGGGCGTGCCCGTCGCCACGATCCGAGGCGCAACAGGCACGTCGCCGCCGGCGAGCAATTCCGCGCGATGCGTGCCGGGCTGCGCGCCGAGCATCACGTCGAGCGCATTCATCGCCGCGTCCAGCGCCGCTTCGAGCACCGGCACCGTCGCGCGAACCTGCGCGAGCGCGCCTTCGGCCTGCCTCACCTGAAGCTCCGCCGCGAGGCCCTTTCCATAGAGCAGGTTGAGCGTCGACAGCAGATCCTGCTCGGTCCGCACCTGGCGCCGCGCGACGTCGAGGCGGCCCTGCAACCCGCGAATCGTGATGTAGGTGTCCGCGGTTTGCGCGGCGACGGCGAGCCGCGTCGCGACCGCCGCCGCTTCGGATGCCTGATAATCGGCGAGCGCCGCTTCGCGGCCGCGGCGCAATCCGCCGAATACGTCAAGCTCCCAGCTCGCGTTGAGATCGGCCTCGTAGTCGTTGCCATGACGGTCGAAACCGGGTGTTGAATTCAACACGCGCCCCAACGGCGTTTCGACCGACTGGTAGACGCGCGCGGCCTGCCCGCTCACGTTGCCCGACGGCAGCAGCGCCGCGTTCGCCGCACCGAGCCCCGCGCGCGCCTGCGCGACGCGCGCCGCGGCCTGCGCAAGATCGAGGTTCTGCGCGAGCGCCAGCGTGATGTATTGCGTCAGTTGCGGATCGCCGAAGCCCGTCCACCACGTCGCGAGGTCGGCGTCGGCCGCCGCGTGGCGCTGGTCCACGGCGCGCTGACCCTGGAACTGCTGCGGCATCGCCACGTCCGGCCGCACATAGTCGGGACCGACGGCGCACCCCGCCGACAAGATGGCGGCCAGCGCCGCGGCAACGATGGGTTTGGGTAGCATGTGGGCTTTAGCAAGAATCCGGTAGTGACTATAATACCAAATAGTCACTCGTTGTCCATTCCTGTCCGTTGCAGCCCATGAAAAAAATCGACCCTTCCCCGGCGCCCGCGCGCGGCCCGGCCGACCACGACGTCCGCGACCAGATCGTGGCCGCCGCCACCGAGCACTTCAGCCGGTACGGCTACGAAAAGACGACCGTGTCGGACCTCGCGAAGGCGATCGGCTTCTCGAAGGCCTATATCTACAAGTTCTTCGAGTCGAAACAGGCGATCGGCGAGATGATCTGCGCGCACTGCCTGCACGAGATCGAGACGGACGTGCGCGCGGCTGTCGCCGAGGCCGAACTGCCTACCGAAAAGCTGCGGCGAATGTTCAAGGTCTTCACCGAGGCGAGCCTGCGGCTGTTTTTCCGCGACCGCAAGCTGTACGACATCGCGGCGTCGGCCGCCACCGAAAACTGGCCGTCGGTGCAGGCCTACGAGGCGCGCGTGCAGAAGCTGCTGCAGGACGTCCTGCAGGAAGGCCGGCAAAACGGCGAGTTCGAGCGCAAGACGCCGCTGGACGAAACCGCGACCGCGATCTACCTCGTGATGCGGCCGTACCTGAACCCGCTGCTGCTGCAGTACAACCTCGACACGACCGACGCCGCGCCCGCCCAACTGTCCAGCCTCGTCCTCCGAAGCCTCGCACCGTGATGTGCTCCCATTTGTGACCATTGACTATATTGGTCACTAGATACACAATGAAAGCCCCGATCACTTCATCACTGGGTCTTTCATGGTTCGGCGTCGCCTCGCTTTCTTCGCAGTCGCTTCCGCACTGCCCGTCGCGCTAGCCGCCTGCAGCGGAAAAGCGCCGTCCGATCCGCGCACGGAGGCGCCGCTCGTGCGCACCGCCGTCGTGCAGGCGGCCGTCCCCGCGTCCCGCTCGTTTACCGGAACCGTCGCCGCGCGCGTGCAGAGCGATCTCGGCTTCCGGGTAGCCGGCAAGGTGCTGGAGCGGCTCGTCGATACCGGGCAAACCGTGCGGCGCGGCCAGCCGCTGATGCGGCTCGACCCGGTCGACCTGAAGCTCGCGGCGCGCGCCCGCGACGAGGCGGTCGCCGCCGCACGGGCCCGCGCGCGGCAGACCGCCGAGGACGAAGCCCGCTACCGCGACCTGCGCGGCACCGGTGCGATATCGGCATCCGCGTACGACCAGGCCAAGGCCGCGGCCGATGCCGCGAAAGCGCAGTTGAGCGCCGCCGAGGCCGACGCCGACGTCGCGCGCAATGCGACCGGCTATGCGCAACTCGTCGCGGACGGCGACGGCGTGGTGATGGAAACGCTCGCGGAGCCCGGTCAGGTCGTTAGCGCGGGGCAGCCGGTGGTGCGGCTCGCGCACGCCGGCAGCCGCGAGGCCGTGATCCAGCTGCCGGAAACCCTGCGCCCGGCGATTGGGTCGCTCGCGCAGGCCGGGCTGTTCGGCAAGCCGGACGTCGGCGTCCCCGCGACGCTGCGCCAGCTTTCCGATACCGCGGATGCGAGAACGCGTACTTTCGAAGCGCGCTACGTGCTGCAGGGCGCGCTGGCCAATGCGCCGCTCGGCGCGACCGTCACGATCCGCATCGCGGACGACGCGCGCACGGCTTCGCAACCCGGCATGCAGGTGCCGATCGGCGCGCTGCTGGACGCGGGCAACGGGCCCGGCGTGTGGGTCGTCGCCGGCGAACCGGCCAAGGTGACGTGGCGGCCGGTCAAGGTCGAACATCTCGACGACGACGGCGCGCGCGTGTCCGGCGACGGCGCGCTCAAGCCAGGCGAGCGCGTCGTCGCACTCGGCGCGCAGTTGCTGCACGAAGGCGAAGCGGTCCGCGTGTCTGCGCCGCCCGCCACCATCGCGAGCGAAGGAGCACGGCCGTGAGCGAACGCCGCTTCAACCTGTCCGCGCTCGCCGTGCGCGAGCGCGCGATCACGCTGTTCCTGGTCTGCCTGATTTCGCTGGCCGGCCTCGTGTCGTTCTTCAAGCTGGGCCGCGCGGAAGATCCGGCGTTCACGATCAAGGTGATGACCGTCATCACCGCATGGCCGGGCGCCACCGCGCAGGAAATGCACGACCAGGTGGCCGAAAAGATCGAAAAGCGCATGCAGGAGCTGCGCTGGTACGACCGTACCGAAACCTATACGCGTCCGGGCCTCGCGATCACGACGCTGACGCTGCTCGACAGCACGCCGCCGTCTGAAGTGCAGGAGCAGTTCTACCAGGCACGGAAAAAGATCGGCGACGAGGCGACCAACCTGCCGACCGGCGTGATCGGCCCGATGGTCAACGACGAATACGCGGACGTCACGTTCGCGCTGTTCGCGCTGAAGGCCAGGGGCGAACCGCAGCGCCTGCTGGTGCGCGACGCCGAAGCGTTGCGTCAGCGGCTGCTGCACGTGGCGGGCGTGAAGAAGGTCGACATCATCGGCGAGCAGGCCGAGCGCATCTACGTGCAGCTGTCGCACGACCGGCTCGCGACGCTCGGCGTGAGCCCGCAGGACGTATTCGCGGCGCTCAACGGCCAGAACGTGCTGACGGCGGCCGGCTCCGTCGAGACGCGCGGGCCGGAGATCTTCATTCGCGTGGACGGCGCGTTCGACAAGCTGCAGAAGATCCGCGACACGCCGATCGTCTCGCAGGGCCGCACGCTGAAGCTGTCGGACATCGCGACCGTCGAGCGCGGCTACGAAGATCCGTCGACGTTCATGATCCGCAACAACGGCGAACCCGCGCTGCTGCTGGGCATCGTGATGCGCGACGGCTGGAACGGGCTCGACCTCGGCCGCGCGCTGGACGGTGAAGTCGGCGCGATCAACCGCGAACTGCCGCTCGGCATGAGCCTGACCAAGGTCACCGATCAATCCGTGAACATCAGCTCGGCCGTCGACGAGTTCATGGTCAAGTTCTTCGCCGCGCTGCTCGTCGTCATGCTGGTGAGCTTCGTCAGCATGGGCTGGCGCGTGGGACTCGTCGTCGCCGCGGCCGTGCCGCTGACGCTGGCCGTGGTGTTCGTCGTGATGGCCGCCACCGGCAAGAACTTCGACCGCATCACGCTCGGCTCGCTGATCCTCGCGCTCGGGCTGCTCGTCGACGACGCGATCATCGCGATCGAAATGATGGTCGTGAAGATGGAGGAAGGCTACGGGCGCGTGGCCGCGTCGGCCTACGCGTGGAGCCACACGGCCGCGCCGATGCTGGCCGGCACGCTGGTGACCGCGGTCGGCTTCATGCCGAACGGCTTCGCGCGCTCCACCGCCGGCGAATACACGAGCAACATGTTCTGGATCGTCGGGATCGCGCTGATCGCGTCGTGGGTCGTGGCGGTGGTGTTCACGCCATATTTCGGCGTGAAGATGCTGCCCGAGTTCAGGAAGATCGAAGGCGGCCACGACGCGATCTACGACACGCCGCGCTACAACCGCTTCCGCCAGCTGCTGACGCGCGTGATCGCGCGTAAATGGCTGGTCGCGGGGTCCGTCGTCGGCCTGTTCGTACTCGCCATTCTCGGCATGGCGGTCGTCAAGAAGCAGTTCTTCCCGATCTCCGATCGCCCCGAGGTGCTCGTCGAGGTGCAGATGCCGTACGGCACGTCGATTTCGCAAACGAGCGCCGCCGCGTCGAAAGTCGAAGCGTGGCTCGCGAAGCAGAAGGAAGCGCGGATCGTCACCGCGTACGTCGGCCAGGGCGCGCCGCGCTTCTATCTGGCGATGGGGCCGGAGCTGCCCGATCCGTCGTTCGCGAAGATCGTGGTGCGCACCGACAGTCAGGACGAACGCGACGCGTTGAAGGCGCGCCTGCGCCGCGCCGTCGCCGACGGCCTTGCGCCCGAAGCGCGCGTGCGCGTCACGCAGCTCGTGTTCGGCCCGTATTCGCCGTTCCCGGTCGCGTATCGCGTCACCGGCCCCGATCCGGACACGCTGCGCGGCATCGCGTCCGACGTCGGGCAGGTGATGAACGGCAGCCCGATGATGCGCACGGTCAATGCCGACTGGGGCACGCGCGCGCCGACGCTGCATTTCACGTTGCAGCAGGATCGCCTGCAGGCGGTCGGGTTGACGTCCAGCGCGGTCGCGCAGCAGCTGCAGTTCCTGCTGACCGGCGTGCCCGTCACCGCGGTGCGCGAGGATATCCGGACCGTGCAGGTCGTCGCGCGTTCGGGCGGCGACGCGCGGCTCGACCCGGCGCGGCTCGACGACTTCACGCTCGCCGGCGCGAACGGGCAGCGCATTCCGCTGTCGCAGGTCGGCAAGGTCGACGTACGGATGGAAGAGCCGATCCTACGCTGGCGCGATCGCGTGCCGACGATCACGGTGCGCGGCGACATCGCCGACGGCTTGCAGCCGCCGGACGTATCGGCCGCGATCACGAAGCAGCTTCAGCCGATCGTCGCGCGGTTGCCGAGCGGCTACAGGATCGAGGAAGCGGGCTCCATCGAGGAATCCGGCAAGGCGACGAAGGCGATGCTGCCGCTGTTCCCGATCATGCTCGCGATCACGCTCGTCATCATCATCTTCCAGGTGCGCTCGATCTCGGCGATGGTGATGGTGTTCATGACGAGCCCGCTCGGGCTGATCGGCGTGGTGCCGACGCTGATCCTGTTCGGGCAGCCGTTCGGCATCAACGCGCTGGTCGGGCTCATTGCGCTGTCGGGAATCCTGATGCGCAACACGCTGATCCTGATCGGGCAGATCCATCAGAACGAACAGGCCGGGCTCGATCCGTTCCATGCGGTCGTCGAGGCGACCGTGCAGCGCGCGCGGCCGGTGATCCTCACCGCGATGGCGGCCGTGCTCGCGTTCATTCCGCTCACGCATTCGGTGTTCTGGGGCACGCTCGCGTACACGCTGATCGGCGGCACGTTCGCCGGCACGATTCTCACGCTGGTGTTCCTGCCGGCGATGTACGCGATCTGGTTCAGGATCGGGCCGGGTCGTGCCGCCGGCTCGCATCGCGGCGAACCCGAACCGGCGTCACTGACCGACTCCACGCTCGCGGCCGCGCTCGACGCACGCAACTGACGCGCCCACCATTCACACTCGAAGGAAACAATCATGTCGAACCCTACCGTTGTCGTCGTGACGGGCGTGTCTTCGGGCATCGGTCGCACCACCGCAGAGCAGTTCGCCAGACGCGGGTGCCGGGTGTTCGGTACCGTGCGCAGCATTGCCCGAACCGCGCCCGTCGCCGGCGTCGAGTTGATCGAGATGGACGTGCGCGACGATGCGTCCGTTCAATCCGGAATCCGTACGATCGTCGAGCGCGCCGCGCGTATCGACGTGCTCGTCAACAATGCGGGCACGAGCCTGATCGGTGCGGTGGAGGAAACGTCGGTGGTCGAAGCGGCGGCGCTGTTCGACACCAACGTGTTCAGCATCCTGCGCACGGTGCAAGCTGTGTTGCCGCACATGCGCGCACGGCGCGGCGGACGCATCGTCAACGTCAGTTCGGTGCTCGGGTTCCTGCCCGCGCCGTACATGGGCCTCTATGCGGCGTCCAAGCATGCGGTCGAGGGATTGACCGAAACACTCGATCACGAGCTGCGCCAGTTCGGCATTCGCGCGACGCTGGTCGAACCGTCGTTTACGCGGACCAGCCTCGACGTCAATGCGCCGCACGCGAGCGAGAAGATCGCCGACTACGACCGCGAACGGACGCTTGCGGCGCGCGCGATCGTCGACAACGTGAAAGCCGCGCCCGAGCCCGACGGGGTGGCGAGCACCATTGTCGAGGCCGCGCTCGGCGCGTGGCGCATGCGACGCGCGCCTTCTGGAGAGGCGTCTCTCCTGAGCAAATTGAGGCGCTTCATGCCGGCCGGCCCGGTCGATTCGAGCCTGCGCAAGAAATTCCGGCTCGGGTGACGGGACGATCGATGCAAGCGCCTTATCGTCGCAAGGGGGCCGCAAGGACGGTTCCCTCGCAACGATACCCGTCGATCACCGCCGCAGCACCGCCACCGCCTTGATCTCGACGATATAACCGGGCGCGCCGCCGAGCATGTGCGCGCCGACGGCCGTCCATGCCGGCCGCGGATGCGCATGGAAATAGCGGTCGCGCACCTGCATGAACAGCGGCAGGTCGCGCATGTCGGTGTGGAACGTCGTGAGGTCCACGACGTCGTCGAACGAAGCACCGGCCGCCTCCAGCACGTGCTTCAGATTCTCGAACGCCTGCACGATCTGGGCTTCGCGGTCTTCGACCCGCTGCATCGCGGCGTCGCGGCCGATCTGGCCGGATATGTAAAGCGTATCGCCGACCCTCACTCCCGGCGCATAGCCGATTTTTTCGTACACGGCCTCCATGCCGGCCGGGATGATCGCTTCGCGTTTGCTCATGAGTGTCTCCGTGACCGGGCTTGCCGCGCCGGCCCGTTATGTGATGGTCGTCGTGCGCCCGGCAGCGGCGCGTGCACTGTGAAGCACAGCAAATCGGCAGGCGCGCCCCTCAACCCGTATCCCCACCCGCGACCGGCAGCACCGTCCCGGTGATGTAGCTCGCCTCGTCCGACGCGAGGAACAGGATCGGCGCGATCTGCTCGTCGAGGCTGCCGTAGCGCTTGAAGTACGTCGATTCGGTCACCTGCCGCACGGCCTCGGCCATCCACGCTTGCTCCTGCTCGGTGTCGCCGGCCGCATTGCGCGGCACGCGGCGCGGCGGCGCACTGGTGCCGCCCGGCGCGGTGGCGACGACGCGGATGTCGTGTTCCGCATATTCCATCGCGAGCGCCGACGTCAGCGCGTTCACGCCGCCCTTCGCGGCCGAGTACGGCACGCGGCGAATGCCGCGCGTCGCATTCGACGAGATGTTGACGATCGTGCCGCCGCCGCGCGCGATCAGGTGCGGCAGCACGGCGTGACACGCATAGAGCGTCGGCATCAGCGAGCGGCGGATCTCCGCGTCGATCTGCGCCGGCTCGAACTCCGCGAACGGCCGCATCCGGATCGCGCCGCCGACACCGTTGATCAGGATGTCGATGCCGCCGAACGTCTTCACCGCATACGCGATCGCCGCATGCGCGCCTTCGTACGTTTCGAGATCGGCGACGAAGCCGGCCGTCTCGCCACCGGTCGCTTCGGCCGCCACGTCGGCGACGAAATCCGCGCGATCGACGAACAGCACCTTGCCGCCCTCGGCCGCCGCGCGCAGCGCGACACCGCGGCCGATGCCCTGCGCCGCGCCGGTGACGACGACGACCTTGCCGGAGAATCGTTGCATGGTCATGCCGCCTTTGCCGTGACGTTGGGGGTGAACTTCTCGTAGTGGAAGCTGTTCGGCTTCACGCCTGCATCGTCGAAATACTGGCGCACCGCATCGACCATCGGCGGCGGCCCGCACAGATACACGTCGACGTCGCCGTCGTTCAGCGCGTCGGCCGGGATGTGCTGCGTGACCCAGCCCTTGCGTGCGTGGTTCGACGCCGAATCGGCAACGACCGTCGCGAAGCTGAAGTTCGGCAGCTTCGCCGCCAGCGCTTCGATCGCGTCGACCAGCACGAGATCGAGATCGCGCGTGACGCCGTAGATCAGGTGCACCTTCTGCCGCGACCCGCTGCGCGCGAGCACGTCGAGCATCGACAGGAACGGCGCGAGGCCCGTGCCGCCGGCGAGGAACAGCAGCGGCCGCTGCACGTCGCGCAGATAGAAGCTGCCGAGCGGCCCGTGCAGTTCGAGCGTGTCGCCGGGCCGCGCGGATGCAAGCCACGTGCTCATTACGCCGCCGGGAATCTTCTTGATCAGGAATCCGACCTTCGCGTCGCCCGGCGCGGACGAGAACGAATACGACCGATGCTGGCCGCTGCCCGGCACACCGATGTTCACGTACTGGCCCGGCAGGAACACCGGCGCATTCGCGCCGACGTCGAGTTCGAGCACGACGGCCGCATCATTGTGCTGCTCGACCTTCGTGACCGTCGCGACAAAGCTGCTTTGCCCGGTCTTGCACGCGACCGACGACGTCGGCACAGCGATCACGCAATCGCTGTGCGGCACCATCTGGCACGTCAGCACGAGGCCGCCGTCCTTTTCGTCCTCGGTGAGCGCATCGTCGATGTAATCGTCGCCGAGGTCGTAGTGCCCGCTTTCCGCGCGGCACTTGCAGGTGCCGCACACGCCGTCGGAGCAATCCATCGGCAGGTTGATCTTCGCGCGGAAGGCTGCGTCGAGCACCTTCTCGCCGGCCTTGCAGTCGATGAAGCGGGTCACCCCGTCCTCGAAATTCAATGCAATCCTGTAACTGGACATCGCGTCACCTCCACTTCCTTTCATGGCAAACCAACGGCGTCAGACGTGATAGACGTCGAGCACCTGCCGGATGTAGTCGTTCTTCAGCACGATCTTCTTGTGCGAAATCAGCAGCGCGTCGCCCGCCCGGCGCAACGTGACGAACATCGTGCCGAAGAAGTGATCGGTCACGCGATAACGGTGGTTCAGCGTGTGGAAGTTGTAGCGCACGTCGACCTCGTCGTCGCGTTCGGCCAGCACCTCGACGTTCGTCACGTTGTGGCTGGTGCGCGGCTCGGGCGTCGATGCGCCGCTGCGCTCGGTCTTGATCCGGAATACGCGATCCTCGAGTCCGCCGCGGTCCGCGTAGTACATCAGCGAGACCTGGCGCTGCGGATCGTCGGTCGGCCGATCGTCGTCGTCCCACGCCGGCATCCAGTACGTGACGTCCTCCGTGTAGCAGGTCAGCCACGCGTCCCACTCGCGATCGTCGAGCAGGCGCGCCTCGCGATACAGCGCCGCGCAAATCGTCCGGTAATCGAAGCTCATGCCGCCACCTCCCCGCGTTCCTTCTTCAGCGCATCGCGCATCACGTTCACCCAGTGTTCGTGCTGACACACGAACAGTCCTTCGTCCTCGCTGCGCTCGCCCGAAATGCGCGGGTTCAGCCCCATCTTTTTCGCGTTCTCGTCCGGCCCGTCGATCCACAGCGGCGCGCCGCGCGACAGGTCGTTCCACATCGCCGTGATGCCCGCATAGCCGGCCTGGCACGCACGAAACTCCTCGAGATCGTCGGCCGTGCCCATGCCGCTCACGTTGAAGAAATCCTCGTACTGGCGAATCCGCGTCGTGCGATCGGCTTCGCTCTCGCCCTTTGGCGCGAAGCAGAAGATCGTGACTTCTGTTTTGTCGACGCCGAGCGGCCGCACCACGCGGATCTGCGTGCTGAACTGGTCCATCAGGAACACGTTCGGGTACACGCACAGGTTGCGCGTCTGGTTCACGATGAAATCGGCCTGAACGTCGCCGACGCGCGCACGGATCTCGTCGCGGTGCTGATACACGGGCCGCACTTCCGGGTTCATCGTCTGGGTCCACAGCAGGATGTGGCCGTGGTCGAAGCCGTACACGCCCGCGACCGACTTGCTCCAGCTGTTCGCATCGACCGCCTTGGTGCCGTCCTCCTTGCGGCGGCTCATCGTCGCCGCATAGTTCCAGTGCACGGTGCTGACGTGGTAGCCGTCGCAGCCGTTTTCCATCTGCATCTTCCAGTTGCCTTCGTAGATGTAGGACGAGGTGCCGCGCAGCACTTCGAGCCCGTTCGGCGCCTGGTCGACGATCTGGTCGATGATCACGCGCGCTTCGCCGAGGTAGTCCTCGAGCGGCAGAACGTCGGCGTTGAGGCTGCCGAACAGGAAGCCGCGATAGTTCGCGAAGCGCGCGACCTTCTTCAGGTCGTGCGAGCCGTGCGTGTTGAACTGCACCGGATACTCGGTCGTCTTCTCGTCCTTCACCTTCAGCAGCTTGCCGGTGTTCGAGAAGGTCCAGCCGTGGAACGGGCACGTGAAGCTGCCCTTGTTGCCGTGCTTGCGGCGGCACAGCATCGCGCCCTTGTGCGCACACGCGTTGATCACCGCATGCAGCTCGCCGCCCTTGTCGCGCGTGATGACGAGCGGCTGGCGGCCGATCCACGTCGTGTAGTAATCGTTGTTGTCCGGAATCTGGCTTTCGTGCGCCAGGTACACCCAGTTGCCCTCGAAGATGTGCTTCATCTCGAGTTCGTACAGCTCCGCGTTCGTGAAGATGTCGCGGCGGCAGCGGAAAATGCCGGCCGCCTTGTCATCCTGCACGGCGGTTTCCAGCAGGTGATCCAGTTCGTTGGCAGCGTCGATCGTGACGGACATGATGGCTCCTTCCATGCGCGTGCCGCGTCCTGCAAGCACGCTCGCATCGATATCGGTTGAATCTCGGGGGACCGGCCAGCAGCGGCGACGCACGCACGCGCGCCACCGTGCTGCCGGACTGGTTATGCCGTGGCTGAGGCGCGCAGGCGGTCGACGATCTGGTTGTCCTTGCCCTGTACGCGCGGCGTCAGCACGAAGTTGAATTCGATGTCCTGGTACGCATCGGTCTTCATGCCGAGCGCCGTGCCGCCGGTCTTGTCGGTCACGGGCGGAATCAGCTCCTCGCGCGTCGCATACGCGAAGTCGTCCCAGATCAGCGGATCGCCGTCGATGTTGAACTGCGTGGTCAGCTTTCGATGGTCATCGCTCGTCACGAAGAAGTGCACGTGCGCCGGGCGGTTGCCGTGTCGGCCGAGCCGGTTCAGCAGTTGCTGCGTCGCGCCCTGCGGCGGGCAGCCGTAGCCGACCGGCATCAGCGTGCGGAATTCGTATTGGCCGTCGGCGCCCGTCTTCACCGCACCGCGCAGGTTGAAGTCGCTCTGCTTGCCGGTCGGGTCGAAGTGCGAATAGAAGCCGTGCGAATTCGCATGCCAGCATTCGACCAGCGCGCCGGCCACCGGCTTGCCGTCGAGATCCTTCACCGTGCCGTGGATCACGAGCGGACCCGCGCCGTCGTCCGCGTCGAGGTCGATCTTCGCGACGCCGTCGCGCACCGGGGCGCCCGCCACGTACAGCGGCCCCTCGATCGTGCGCGGCGTGCCGCCGTCGAGGCCGATCGCCTCGTCCTCGGCATCCATCCGGATGTCGAGATACTTCTCGAGACCGAGGCCGGCCGCGAGCAGCGCCGCTTCACCATCCTGACCCAGCTTGTTCAGATAGTTCACGCCGGCCCACACTTCGTCGGGCGTGATGTCGAGATCGTCGATCGCCTTGAACAGGTCGCCGAGCAGGCGCAGCACGATCTGCTGCGTGCGTGCGTCGCCGTTCGTGCCGCTTCCGCCAGTCCCGCCCGCGTTCGATGCGGCCTTCAACAGATCCTGCACTTCCCGGGTATCGAAAACTTTGACGCTCATGATGCTGTCTCCATGTGTATTGGGGGGATGGCGGTCTTTGCCTGGCTCGATTACCGCGCGACTTTCGTCAGCCCGTCGCGGGTGAAACGCCTGACCTTGTCCTCGTCGAGCACGATGCCGAGACCGGGGCCGTCCGGCACGGTCAGTTCGAAGTCGCTGTAGTCCAGCGGCTGGGTCAGGATTTCTTCGGTGATCAGCAGCGGCCCGAACAGTTCGGTGCCCCACTGCAGGTTCGCGACGCTCGCGAACAGGTGCGCGGACGCCACCGTGCCGAACGCGCCTTCGAGCATCGTGCCGCCGTACAGCTCGATGCCGGCCGCGTCCGCGATCGCGGCCACGCGCTGCGCGGCGAAGAGGCCGCCGCTCTGTTCGATCTTGATCGCGAACACGTCCGCGCCGTGCTGCTTCGCGATGTCGAATGCGCTGTCGGGGCCCTGCAGGATTTCATCGGCCATCAGCGCGACGGGGAAACGGCGCATCAGGCGCGTCAGCGCCGCGGCCGACGCGACCGGCTGCTCGACCAGTTCGCAGCCCGCATCGGCCAGCGCCGGAATCGCGCGCGCGGCCTGCGTTTCGCTCCACGCCATGTTCACGTCGACGCGCACCGATGCGCGATCGCCGACCGCGTGCTTGATCTCGGCCACGTGGCGGATATCCGTTTCCGGCGCTTTCGCGCCGATTTTCAGCTTGAATACGTTGTGGCGGCGCAGGTCGAGCATCCGTTCGGCTTCGGCGATGTCGGTGGCCGTGTCGCCCGACGCGAGCGTCCACGCGACCGGCAGGCGATCACGGCGACGCCCGCCGAGCAGTTCGCTGACCGGCACGCCGAGACGCTTGCCGTGCGCGTCGAGCAGCGCGGTTTCGAGCGCGCTCTTCGCGAAATGGTTGACCTTCGCGAGCTTGCCGACGAACGCCATCAACGTCTGAACGCGCGTCGCGTCACGGCCGATGATCGCCGGTGCGAGGTAAGCATCGATCGCGAGCTTCATCGCTTCCGGGCTTTCCGGGCCGTAGGCCATGCCGGCGATCGTCGTGCCTTCGCCGATACCGGTCACGCCGTCGCTGCAGAACACCTTCACGAGCATCAGCGTCTGGCCGTGCATCGTGGCCACCGACAACTTGTGCGGGCGGATCGTCGGCAAGTCGACGAGACGGGTTTCGATGCGTTCGATGGTGGGGGAGGACATGGGACACGCTGCGTGGGGGCTGTTCATGGAACGGATTTATACGCGGCGGGGAAATCGGGCGTCCAATACTTTTGGGCGGGATTTTCGATACCTAATTGGTATTGAAATCACCCCCTGAATGCGAAATATTGCGGTGCGCCATACCTGTATTGGTTAGATAGGCTGGCTCGGAGGCTTGCTGGAGCGCGGTCGCGCGGGTATGGCATATCGCTTGGTCGGAGGGTGCGGCGCGGCTGGTCTCGGCAGGGGAAAACTGGCTGTAACCGGCGGACTGCCCGAGTCGATTAGGGTTTTCCTGACGAAAAAACGGTGGATCGACCGTCCGGCCCCCCCGGCTTTGGGCCCGATTTCTGCGGACGATCAGAATGACGTCGGTATGCAGGTGCCGATGATCGTCGCCGATGCTCCGCGTCCATCAGAAGCTGACGGCTACTATCGGCCACGACCGGTCATTCGGAAACTCACTAACCATGACCGCTTCGAGACACAGCGCGGTCACCTGTTGGCGCGGTCGCCTGCCGACCAAGCGCCGACCAATGCCTATGCCTTTGGCGCACCGCCACGCCTGCAATCCGATGCAGCGCCAGCGCTTCGCCGACGAAACCCGACGCCTTCATTTCTTCGACAAACGCTTTCAGCATCGAAGCCGCCTCAGGGCCACGGCTTTTCGGCGTACCCATTGGTTGCTGAATCGTGATCGCTCAGCAGTCTGATCGCCATGTTGACGTTCCTCCATGGCCGATCCAGCTCACGAACCACCCTCTGCTAGAATATCCAGCGACCTTATCCGCGCTTGCGAAGCGTAATCCGAGCGCGACTAATGAAACAACGCCCAATCTGAAGAAGTCGCGATACTCGGCGTTGCGACAACACGGGGAATACCAGGGGAGGCAGTTATGCGGCTTAAAAAAGCTCGGGTGACCAACTATCGCAGCGTTGTGGATAGTGGCTGGTTTGATATTGAAAGCGCCAAGACGATCATGGTAGGCCCCAACGAGGCCGGCAAGACCGCAGTGCTGCAAGCCCTTCAACAAATTAATCCCCCTGCTGATGTCGCCAAATTTGACGCATTGCGGGACTACCCACGCTCCAAGTACAACGACATCACCACTGGCCGTGTTGACCCGAAAGATTTGACCGTGGTCGAAGTTGAATTCGAACTCGATGCAGACGATAAAGCTGCCATTCCAGAGAGCATGCGCAAAGCGCGGTACGTGCGTGGTCGCAAACTGGATAACAAATCTTGGCACACCCTGCGTGATGCCCCTGCTTTGCCGACCTATGCGGGGATCGAAAAGGAGCTCACCCGCCTCTGCGCGCACATCGATGCGCAAGCAGAAGCCAAAGCACCGGGCGGGGTGCCGCCTAGCGCAGGCCTGACTGCTATCACGACTGGATGGACGACCACGACCGCAATCGAGGGGGACCGCGCAACGGCATTAAAAGCGTGGCTAGACGCCGCGTTGCCACTGATTGAGGAGGCCAACGAGACGGAAGAGAAGCGATTCGACAGCCTTGTGGCGGCTACGCGCGTCCATGTTGATCGACAAGAAGCGCTCAGCGTATTGGACAAGCGGGTACCAATCTTCGTGCTGTTTAACAATTACTTCCGGGTGAAACCTCTGATCCAATTGGATCATCTGGCGCAGCGACTCGCGACCAACGTGCTTGATGATAGTCAGTATGACTATGGCAACGTCTGCCTGCTTAAGCTGCTGGGTTTTACAGCCCAACAACTTTCCGACTTGGGGAAAGCTGTGCCACCGCCGGCAAATCAACCGGCAGCACTCCAAACGTACCGCGATCAGTTGGACAAGCGAAGCTACCAGTTGAATGCCGCCAGCGTGCAGTTGACCGACGAGATCCGCGCCGTATGGCGCCCACGGCAAGGACGCGCCGAAGCCGACAAATTGCGCATCGTTGCAGACGGCCAATATCTAAAGGTGGTCGTGGAAGACGACCTGGGCGTCGAGATCGAACTGCATCAGCGCTCTGAGGGGTTCCAGTGGCTTGTATCGTTCTTCGTGGTGTTTTTTGCCGAAGCGGCCGGGAAGCATCAGAACGCGATTCTTTTGCTGGACGAACCGGGGCTCTCTTTGCATGGCCTCAAACAACGGGAATTCCGTTCGACCATTAGTCGCCTCGCGGAAAAGAACCAGGCCATCTATACCACCCATTCCCCTTTCCTGGTTGGACCTGATGAGCTGGATCTCGTTCGGGTGGTCGACATGACTGAACGCAGATCCGGAACGAAAGTCCACACCACAGTCATGTCAGGTGACCCAGCAGCCCTGCTGCCCTTGCAAGAGGCGCTAGGGTACGACCTTGCTCAAAGCCTTTTTACCCAGGAACGCAATCTGGTACTCGAAGGCCTGACTGACTACTGGTATCTCGATGCCACGTCGGCATTGCTGCGTGCAGCGAACCTAACCGCCCTCAATGAGAAAATTGCGCTGGTGCCCGCCGCCAGCGCCGGCAAGGTAGTATATTACGCGACAATCCTCTACGCGCAGCAGTTCAAGGTGGCCGCATTGCTCGACTCTGATTCAGCCGGAGATCAAGCTGCACAGCAGGAGACGCTAACGCACACTTTGGGCAATAAGGGCATCCTACGGACCAAGGACGCCTATACCGGCCTGGTCGCCAATCCCGAAATCGAAGATTTGCTACGGGACACGTTAGTCGCGGTTGCCAAAGACAGTCTGGGCATCGACGTGACAGCGGAAGCGGCAAATCAACCTGGACGGCCCATCGTCGATCTGCTAAGCGCCGCGAATAGCTCGTTCTCCAAGTATAAGCTTGCCAAGGCCTATATTCGTTGGACACGTGACCATACAGCGAACGACCTGTCATCAGCGGAACTGGCACAATTCCAAACCTTGATTGAAAAAATCCACAAGGCGTTGAAGTAGGTCATCGGTCTTGAGCCGAACTATCGCTTCCCTCGCTGCATGTTTTTGCCACTGGCACGTCGGGCGGTCGACGACGAACTACTACGTCTCGCCGCCTTGATCCGCACACTCCTTGCTTGACACTCTCGCGCCTACCAACTGCCAAAGTCGCGAGCGGGCGGAGGATGTCGATCCGCCGCACGCGTGCTTCACTTCAGGACCAGGCGAACGTTAGTTCTCCTGACCTGCCCCCACAAACAGGGCCAGCTGGAGTCTAGTAGGGGGGGCGAACAAGGTAAGCGCTTATGCTCTGCAGGGCATAAACGCTTACCTTGTTCATACCCCCTTACGCTGACCATGGCGGCGTACAACCTGACACGCCTGCGAACGTTGGGATTCGTGCGTCCGGCGAGCGCGTGATGAAGAATCGGGCGGGAAATGTGCTCGCCAGACCGATTTCACCGCCAATTCGGGGGCGAATTCGGCTCGATGGAACGCATCGCGAAGCCGTTGAGCGAATTCATGCCATCTGCGGGAAACGTCCGAGTCCGGTCGATGGGTATTTCAACGGCCTGTTAAGAAGCCCGCTGACGCCTATTTCGAAGAGCTCGGCGGGCCCGTTTTCGGCACTCAAATCTCGCTGAGGCCAATCGAACGAACTGGCCGCCATACCTAAACAACGACAACAGTGCCGTGACTGGCAAGCGGGCTGCGCCACAGCGTCCACGCAGTCGGTTCACACCGTACCCATTGAGCCGACGTCGACGGCAATCGCTTGATTCAAATCACCTTTCAGCGCAGCTTGGCCGATTTATTTAGCTACTCAAGATACTTGCCAGAAGTGTGGCGCGAAGTGAAACCACTTTCAATTAGATGTCGAAATGACGTAAATTACTTCTGCCACGCAGCACATAGCCTGAATGGAAATGAAATTGAAAAAATAGGGTATTGAAAATGTCATCAACAAATGTATATGTAAGCACAGATTCGATAGCTGTTTCCATGCAGCTCACCCGATGCGGACCAAACAACTGTCGATCTGATCTCGCTGTTGCTAAGCTGGAGCCGAACTCGAATCGCGTAAGCGTGTTAGGAATAGGACGAAGCGATCTAGGCAACGCGATGCTAGATCTCGCGTTTTTCGCAAATGGGTCGTACATCGCATCCCTTGGCGTTTTGGTTCGCGGAGAAACGACAGCAGATAGTTTTAGCAAAGGAATTTGGTGGCGGTGGAGAACGTCGGCTGGAGAAATATTCAACTGGACTGACGATCATGACCCCCACGAGACAATTGTCAGCATCAATTCGGAAAATATTGAATTTTCAATTTGCGGAGAAAGTTCATTTCTTGGTCGAGATGATATTGCTGTCAAAATTCGGAGAATTCGCTAATGGGTACGAGCTTATACGTCAAGAATGAGTCATCGTCGGACATTGCCGTCAAGATAATCAACCAGGGTCCATCGGATGTCTACAACGAAAAATTTGTGGCCAAAAATTCGACGATCCCGGCCGGCAAAGAAGTCGAGATCGTCGAGGTCATTCGTGGCTTGACCTACCATTTTCGATATCCGATCGACACTACCGAGCTTCAGCTGTCTATCGACGGCCACTTCATCGGCGCAGTCGTCATCATGCTGAGTTGGCGCGGCGAGCCAGTCAAAAGCGAAATCAAATGGGCACTTCGCGGCGCAAGCTCCGACATTACTGAGTTTGCCGACGACGATGTCCCGCGGCATATTTCATACCGCACATCACGACATCAGGTTTCGGCTTCGATCGTCGGAGAGTCGCATGGCCTAGGTTTGTATGACGCAAAGGTAGCTATTTCAGCGACACCTTTGGGACAACAAAGTGATATCACTATCGACATCAATTTGCAGGATAGCCCATTTCGCAAACCGTGTTATTCCATTTCGATAGAAAACGGATTCTTTGAAGAAATAGAATCTGGCACAAAAACAACTATCCGCAAGACGGTTATCGCAAACGACGGAGTTACGCTGCACGCGAAGGCATTCTGCGCGGCTGGCGCACGTATTCGCGCATACACCGACGAAGGAGTCCTGTTCGACGTCCCACTGAATGGGCTTAGCGGCGAATCTCTGAACCTTTCCCTTTATTCTCGGCTGGCCCCAAATGCCACTACCGAGATCGAAAGCGAGGAAATTCCTTTCACGCTTATCTCCCCTGCGGGAACGGCACCGACCAGCATTGGAAACCTCCGAATTCTTTCAGGCACTGACGGAGACGGTGAATCACAGGAATCAGAGATCGATCTAAACAATCCTGAGCAACGATCGACCGCGCTAAATCTGTTCGGTGGAGCTTTAGCTTACATCACCGAACACAGACGATATATCTGGAACAGCTTTAATCTCTGGAATTCCGGCGAGCTTGTTAGGGTCAACCTTCGTCGAACGAGAGGCGGGTCCGTTCGGGCCTATTTTTCTGGGTTTCACCGAAACAACCCTGTTTTTACCGCCGGCGGATTCGGAACAAGCAGTACTCGATTTGTTGCATTGATGAATGGCGTAGGATCGTTTCCCGGTGCGGTCAGAGCTATACAGACTGGCTTACTCCCCCATGTATCTTCGATTGCATTAATGTCGGCACCCACGGCTTACGAGCTGATTTCTGATTGGCAGACTGGATCGGAAGTCAACTATAGCAGAGCGGCAACCAATCTTGCCGCCAGCTACGGAAGCTATCAGCTCGGCAATATGGCGTCGATTTTCTTTATGAGCTCCTTTCTCTCGCGCCTTGTGACCCCCATCGGGTCAAATCGCCCAAACCGAGTCAGCCTTCTGTATCTTTTGGGTATCCAATTTGGCGTCCAGCAAACATTTTCGTGGGCTCTAGATAGTTTTACAAATCGCCAATCGAACAATGATAAAAAATGAACGCTAGGTAGATGAAACGCCGCTACGCCCGTCAGGAGCGTAGCGGTTTTCCATTGATGTTACTCAGCCGAAGGGACGCTCGCGATCGCCTGATCGACCTCGCTTTCGGCGTAGCTCACTTTCATGAGCACCTCGCGCAGGATTTCGCGGGGCCGGCACTCCCCTTCGGGGTTCCCCAGCATCGCATTCCCCATCGCCTTGCCGAAGCGTTCGGCAACCTCGTAGGCGAACAGACCCGGATGACTGCTGTGGCACGTGAACCAGTCCCCCACCCGATCAACGAACAGCGCATGGCTGGCCGCGGCCTCAATGAAGCCGAGCTCGCCGTTGAACGCATCAAGATCGAACAAACTGTCGCCGAGCAGTCCGCGCGCCCCAATCGCGATATAGGGGTATGAACAAGGTAAGCGCTTATGCTCTGCAGGGCATAAGCGCTTACCTTGTTCGCCCCCCATTGACGGCCGTTCATTCGCACTCCATCGCGGACGTGTGGACGTCCGCTCCGTCCCAGACAACGGACGCGAGGACTACTAGCCCAATATCGCTAATGGAGTTTCGACGCGAGTATCGGTGGAAAGACCCTTATGGGCGGGAAATCGGATTGACGATCCGCGCAAGTACTTCCGGATGGTTTTCGGCCAACCGTACGAATATGCGGGTCGCCGCCTCATATTTTTTTCGCTTGTAGTCACAGAGAAACAGCTGCCTGTCTGCGCGATCAGGTTGCTTCTCGATTTCTTTCCCGACATGAAAGCATTCACCGCCGCATAGTGAACGCGCCCAGCATTCGGTGCAGTGTGACGTCTTCCCCGGTGCGCGGATTTCTGCGACGCGGACCGATTTCTGGGACTTATTGATGTCCTCAGGGAACAATTCGTAGGCCTCGTTGCCGAGATAGCGGTGACAGGCCTGCATGCGGCCGTATACGTCAAATGCGATATGGTTTCGCGTTGCTCCGCACACGACGTCCTTTACCCGGCCCAGTGCAAGGTTCGAAATTACTTCAGAAAACCATGCATGACGCACGATGCGGCCTCCGATAAAGTCACTCTCAATTTCGCTCGCTAAATCGTCAACTTCCGATAGAAGCTCGTCACGCAGAGATTCATCTACCGCGCCAACTTCAAACTCGTGAGACCCAGTGGATATATCGTTAAATCCTAGGTCTCTCAAAAATCGATACGTAGTTATCAGCCTTCCCGGTGTCAATTTATATGTCGCTCGAGCGGCCCGTAGTGGGTGCGGATAGTATTCGAAGAACTGATCGATATTGCGTTGAATCGCACCGAAGCTCCCGCTTCCATTCAGTAACTTCCTAGTCTGATTATGCCAGGCCGGAGGCCCGTCAAGGCTAAGTGAGACGCGGAGGTCGTTGCGAATAATGCTTCGCTTAACTCGTTCCTTTCCAAGGTTCAACCCGTTAGTTGTTACCAAAAGGATCAGCGACTTGTTATTCGCTTGTGCTTTTGCACGTGCAAATCTCGCTAGCTTATCCAATAACTGAGGATAGAGAAACGGTTCCCCGCCGATGAACGCGAGATTAACCCGATCTCCCACGCTTAATTGTCCTAGCGTGCACAGAATCTTCCCAATCGCGTCTTTGTCAATGTCCTGCGTCTTGCGAATCTCCGTCTCGGCTGCCTCCTGAAAATTGTAGCAGTAGGTGCATCGGAGGTTACATTTGAGTGTGGGGCTTATTGCAAGGTGGGTGATTGGTAGGTTCGCTTCGTCGAGCGGAAGGCGCTTCACGCTTCGGAGCGCGACAAGCTGTTTGGCCGCCGCAAAGTCAGATTCGCCGAATTGATCCAGAGCCGTGATTCGGCCGTCTAGTAATTTAGAAAGTAGCGCCCCGACAGGTGAGCTGATATTGAATATGCTATTAGTTGGAATGTGATACGCGTAGTTTTGGCCGGATACTTGCAGCATGCGAACGTCAACTGCATCTCTTCGTCTGTCCCAGACCTCGGAAAGCAGCGGATCTGATTTCTGATCGGTAGTCGGAAGCATCTCATTTTCTCCTGCGGACGCGCACGGGGCACTTTTCACGTCGAGCAAAGGCCGTCTTCGACTCCGCGCTCGCCACTTGGCCCACACCCGCAGGCGATAACTGCCTTAAGCTTTTCGACGTCCAGCTTGGACCCGACTCGTTGCAAGTCGTTGAGTGCCTCTTGCTTCTCTTTTTCGGTTGTCATCGTTGCAAATTTTTTAAGTACGTCCTTCAGTTCAGCTTTCAATTCCGGCGTCATGGTTGGCCTCCCGATTAGAAGAAGTAGATAAAGAATGAGCTAAGGCGCTGGAAAGTCAAGGAAGAGTGACGCTTATCGGAAATCACGCGTAAGCAATGGCGGCATTCATCGCTCGCGGGCAAGAACCAGCGGATGGCCGATGGTTCTTGAAAACGGTCGTAGTGCTTCCGAAGCCGGGTACGACCGCTCCGGGTCGATCACTGTCTCTCAGGAGAAGCGCGAGCGCAGGTTTGCGTGCCGAGCTTTCAGATATGGCACAGGTCTCGCCGCACCGGCAATACCTGCAGTGTGATCAGACGACACACAGCGCAATCCGCACCGCAACTGTCCAGTTTCCGCACACCGAATCGCAAACGCGCCCCACTCCATGCGCCCGCCGCGCGTGGGAAGAAACCCGGATACCCCCGTTTCGTGCCGCTCGCCTACTCTCGCGCGCACGCTGGTCGACGCGCAAGCAACACCCGATCCGGCCGATCCGAATTTCCCCAGGAGCGCAAATGGATAGCAACACCCCCGCACTGTTCGACACCGACATCTGGCGCGGCAAGACCTTCAATGGAAACTGGCACGCCAGCCCGCACGCCGCCGACGTAATCGAACCGGCAACCGGCAACGCGCTCGGCCGCATCGGCGTCGCCGACGCCGCAGCCATCGCCGAAGCATCGGCTACCGCACACCGCACCCAGCCCGCCTGGTTCGCCCTGCCCTACGACGAGCGCGCGGCCATCCTGCGCCGCGCGGCGGCCGTCGCCGAAACGCACTTCGATTCGATCGTCGACTGGCTCGTGCGCGAAAGCGGCTCGACCCGCGCGAAGGCAGCGTTCGAAACGTCGGTTACGATCAAGGCGCTGCACGAAGCAGCCGGGCTGCCGTCGCGCGCGGCCGGCGAAGTACTGCCGTCGGCGGCCGGCCGGCTGTCGCTCGCGCGCCGCCGCCCGCGCGGCGTGGTCGGCGTGATCTCGCCGTTCAATTTCCCGTTGTATCTCGCGATACGCGCGGTCGCGCCGGCGCTCGCGCTCGGCAACGCGGTCGTGCTGAAGCCCGATCCACGTACCGCCGTGTGCGGCGGCGTCGCGATCGCCCGCGTGTTCGAGCTCGCCGGCTTGCCCGAAGGCGTGCTGCACATGCTGCCCGGCGATGGCGCGGCCGGCGCGGCGCTGGTCGCCGATCCGCACGTCGCGATGATCCAGTTCACCGGCTCCACCGCGGCCGGGCGCAAGGTCGGCGAAGCGGCGGGCCGCCACCTGAAGAAGGTATCGCTCGAACTCGGCGGCAAGAATTCGCTGATCGTGCTCGACGATGCCGATCTCGACCGCGCGGTCGCGAACACCGCGTGGGGCGCGTATCTGCACCAAGGCCAGATCTGCATGGCGACCGGCCGCGTGCTCGTGCAGCGTGCGATTCACGACCGCTTCGTCGCGAAGCTCGTCGAGAAGGCGCGAAGCCTGCGCGTCGGCGATCCGGCCAGCGGCGACGTCGGCCTCGGCCCGCTGATCAACGCCGCGCAACGCGACCATGCGGCGAGCGTGGTCGACGCGGCCCGCCGTGCGGGCGCACGGGTCGAGACGGGCGGCAATCATCGTGGCCTGTTCTTCGAGCCGACCGTGCTGAGCGGCGTCGCGCCGGGCAATCCGGCATTCGACGAGGAGATTTTCGGGCCGGTCGCGATCGTCGTGCCGTTCGATACCGACGAAGACGCGATCGCGCTCGCCAATCAAACCGAATACGGACTGTCGATGGCGATCCTGTCGGCCGACGTCGGCCGCGCGCTGAGGATCGGCGAGCGGTTGAACACCGGGCTGTTGCACATCAACGACCAGACGGTCAACGACGAAGTGATCAATCCGTTCGGCGGCGTCGGCGCATCGGGCAACGGCACGAGCATCGGCGGTGCGGCAAACTGGGAGGAATTCACGCAGTGGCAGTGGCTGACGATCAAGGGCGAAGCGCCGCTGTATCCGATTTGACGAGGAGACCGACATGTACACCGACAACGATACACGCGCCGTCACCGCGGCCGTCGCCCGCGCCGCCGGCGCACCCTTCTCGATCGAAGCGGCCCGCATCCGCGCGCCGCGCGGAGACGAGGTGCTCGTGCGCGTCGTCGCGACCGGCCTGTGCCATACCGACCTGATCGTGCGAGACCAGTACTACCCGGTGCCGCTGCCGGCCGTGCTCGGTCACGAAGGCGCCGGCGTGGTCGAGGCGGTCGGCCCGAACGTGAAGACGCTCGCCGCCGGCGATCACGTCGTGTTGACCTACGGCGCGTGCGGCCATTGCGCGTCGTGCGTCGGCGGTCACGGCGCGTATTGCCGGCAGTTCTTCGCGCTGAATTTCGGCGGCGCCGACGCCGACGGGCAGACGGCCATCCGCGACGAAGCCGGCCAACCGCTGCACGATCATTTCTTCGCGCAGTCGTCGTTCGCGAGCTATGCGCTCGCCCGCGAGAACAACGCGATCAAGGTGCCGAAGGACGCGCCGCTCGAACTGCTCGGCCCGCTCGGCTGCGGGATCCAGACCGGCGCGGGCGCGGTGATCAACTCGCTCGCGGTGCGCCCGGGCAGCAGCTTCGCGAGCTTCGGCGCCGGCGCCGTCGGCATGAGCGCCGTGATGGCCGCGCGCATCGCGGGCGCGACGACGATCATCGCGGTCGACATCGTGCCGTCGCGGCTCGCGCTGGCGCTGGAGCTCGGCGCGACGCACGCGATCAACAGCCGGGAAGTCGACGTGGCCGACGCGATCCGCGAGATCACCGGCGGCGGCGTCGACTACGCGCTCGAATCGACCGGGCTGCCGGCGGTGCTGTCGCAAGGAATCGACGCGCTCGGCTCGCGCGGCACGATGGGCGTGGTCGGCGCGCCGAAGTTGGGTACGAAAGCCGAATTCGACGTGAACAGCCTGCTGCTCGGCGGTCACACGATTCGCGGCATCGTCGAAGGCGACAGCGTGCCGCAGACGTTCATTCCGCAGCTCGTGCAGCTGTATCTGCAAGGGCGGTTTCCGTTCGACCGGCTGGTGAAGTTCTATCCGCTCGACCAGATCAACCAGGCGGCGGAAGACAGCAGCAAGGGGATCACGCTCAAGCCGATCCTGCGGTTGCCGCACTGAGCGCGCGGGCGCCCCACGTGCCGCCGACGCGTCGCGGCGGCACGTGGGGCGCCCTCGGGGAATGCCGCATTCCGGGCACCGCGCTATATTACGCATTCGCTCGACACGCCGGCGCGGCACGCGCGCCCGGACCTTCGACCCACATGGAGCGCAGCGTGAACATGGCCCCCGAATCCCCTGCACGACCGGTCGACCTCGACCGGCTCCGCGCCCGCTTCGCCGCGGGCGAGCCGCTGCCGGAAACGGCGTTGCCGGCCAGCGTCGCGCGCTCGTGGCTGCGCTCGCGCGACGCCGGGCTCCGGCCGTGGCAAACCGCCCGCTATGAAATGCAGCGCGAGCGCGACGAATCGCGCGCGGACCGCCGGCTCCATCGCTGCGTCGCGCAGGAAATCGAACCGCTGTGGGCCGCATTCGGCGGCACCGAATGGACGATCATGTGCGTCAATCCGCACGGCACGATCGTCCATGCGCGGCGCAGCCCGCAATGCGACGACGCGCTGCTGACGCCGATCGTCGCCGGGCGCAGGATCGTCGAGCCGAACATCGGCACGACCGCGCCGAGCTGCGTGATTCACGACGGCGCCGAAGCCGTCGTCGCGGGCGCGCAGCATTATCTCGACGAGTTGTCGCGGGTGTTCTGTCTCGCGGTGCCGCTGGTCGGCTTCGACGGCGAAGTGATCGGCGCGCTCGATATCACCGGCATCGGCAGGCGCAACGTCGCGCAACTGCGCGAACCGTTCCGGCACGCGTCGCTCGCCGCCGAGCAGCGGCTCTATGCGATGCTGCGCGACTGCCATCTGTTGCAGGTGCAATTCGATCCGCGCTGGCTCGGCACGCCGCTCGCCGGCGTCATCGCGCTCGACGAAGCGGGCCGCGTGCGCGCTGTGAGCCGCCTGGCACGCCAGATGCTCGACCTCGCACCTGCCGGGCCGGTGGCGCCGCATGATCTGCGGCAACTGCTTCCCGGCGCGACGCCCGCGCAGCAGCGTCGTTTGCTGACACCGGCGCGCACGCCGCAACGGATCGCGCGCGACGATGGTAGCCACGTATGGGTGCGCACCGTGCGCGCGCCGCTCGATCGCGCGGCCGCAACGCGCGACGCCGATGTGCTCGAAGACGCGGAGGACGTGTGCAACGCGGCGCCGGCGGGCCGCCCTCACGCCAACGCCAGCCTGCACGAACAATCGCTCGATGCGATCCGGCGCGCGCTCGACGAGCACGACGGCAACGTGTCGGCGGCCGCGCGGCAACTCGGCATTTCACGCACGACGCTGTACGCGAAACTTCGGCAGCGCGATGCGGCGGGGCTCGGGCACGACGGGTCGCGTTGACGATTCGGGGATAAGGTGGACCCGGTGGCGCTGAGTCACTGCGCGTCGCTATCGGGATGACGAAGACGGCTTCGATCGAATGGTTCAAACGCGGCGTGCGCGTCAACGCGCTGTGCCCGGGGCTGATCGATACGCCGTTCCATCATCGCGGCATCTGGCCGTCGGAGGAAGCACGGCTCGCCTTCGCCGAATCGACGCCGGCCGGCCGTTGGGCGTCCGCCGCCGAGATGGCGACGGTCGTCGCGTTCCTCGCGTCGGACGATGCCAGCTATGTGTCGGGGCACGCGCTCGTGGCCGACGGCGGCTATTCGATCGCGTGATGCACCGGCGGCGTGCCGGGCTGCGGCTTCAACGCGCGGGGGCCGCGACCGCCGCTTCCCGTTTCGCGTGCAGCCGCAACGCGGCCCACGCGACACCGGCCGCGAAGATTCCGACCACGCCGCCGAAGGTGCCGATCCACGGCAGCCCGAAGTCTCCCGCGATATGGTTGCCGAGCAGCGCGCCGGCGCCGATGCCGACGTTGTACAGCCCCGAGTAGATCGACACGGCCAGGTCGGTCGCGTCCGGCGCCAGCTTCAGCACCCATGCCTGCATCGCCAGCCCGAAACAGACGATCGCGCCGCCCCACACCAGCGTGTGCACGGACAGCGTGACGATGTTCAGCGCGCACGGGAACAGGATCAGCAGGCAGCCCGACAGCGCGACGATCGACGCCAGCAGGAAATCGTCGGGCCGGTGCGGGTAGACGCGATTGAAGCAGACCGCGGCCGGCAGCCCGGCGATGCCGAACAGGATCAGCACGTACGTGATCCGGCTGTTGCTCGCATGGTTGATGCTCTGTACGAACGGTTCGATGTACGTGTACGACGTGAAGTGCGCGGACACGACCAGCACGGTGATCGCATACAGCGCGACCAGCGCCGGCTTGCGCAGGAACACGCCGATGCTGCTCAGCGATCCGGCGCCCTGGCTCGGCAGCAGCGGCAACGTGGCCCGCAGCAACAGCAGCGTGACGCCCGCCGAGCCCGCGATGATCAGGAACGTGACGCGCCAGCCGAACGCCTCGCCGATCACGCGGCCGAGCGGAATCCCGGCGACCATCGCGATCGCCGAGCCCATCGCGATCAGGCTGAGCGCACGGCTCTTGCGGTCGCTCGGCGCGAGCCGCACCGCGAGCGGGATCGAAATCGACCAGAACACCGCGTGTGCGCACGCGATGCCGAGCCGGCCGATCATCAGCACCGTGAAATTCCACGCGACGCCGGTCACGACATGGCTGCCGATGAACACCAGCAGCGCCACGCTCAACAGCTTGCGGCGCTCGACGTGGCGCGTGACGAACGTCAGCGGCAGCGACACGACCGCGACGGCCCACGCGTAGATCGTCAGCATCAGGCCGACGGCGGTCGGCTGCATCTGCAGGCTGTCGCCGATCGCGCTCAGCAGCGCGACGGGCACGAATTCGGTGGTATTGAAGATGAAGGCGGAAAGCGCGAGGGCCAGAACGCCCCACCACGATTGTTCGGAACTGACGGCGTCGGGGGTTGCCATACGGGGATTCGACGAAGGTTGGGCGCGCGCGGGCGGCCCGCCCGGCGCATCGGCGCGATTGTACCAGCGCCGTTCGACACGCCGCCGCCGCGCGCGGCGCGTGCGGCGCGGGACATGGCGGTGACACGGCCGTGCGTCGATAATGTGACGAATTGGGTTTTGCCGACGATTTGCCCGAATGCCATCGGGCCAGGAGATTCACATGCGCATTGAAACGTCATTTCTGTTCGATCTCGACGGCACGCTCGTCGACAGCGTCTATCAGCACGTCCTCGCGTGGAAGGAAGCGCTCGATGCCGAAGGCATCGAACTGTCGGTGTGGCGCATCCACCGCAAGATCGGGATGAGCGGCGGCCTGTTCCTGAATCAGCTGTTGCGCGAGACGGACGGCGACATCGACGCCGACCGTGTCGAGCGGCTCGCGCGGCTGCACGCGGCCGCGTACCAGCGGCTGCGCGCGCAGGTCCGGCCGCTGCCGGGCGCGCGCGAGTTGCTGGCCGCGCTGTCGAACGCCGGCATTCGCTGGGCGATCGCGACCAGCGGGCGGATGGAAACCGCGGCGATCAATCTCGAGGCGCTCGGCGTCGATCCGGCGAAGAACGTGGTCGTCACGCGCGATCAGGTGAAGTATGCGAAGCCGGACCCCGACCTGTTCCTGACCGCCGCCGCGAAGCTGAACGTGCCGATCGAGCATACGGTGGTGGTTGGCGACAGCATCTGGGACATGCTCGCCGCGAGCCGCTGCCGCGCACTGGGGGTCGGGCTGCTGGCCGGCGGGTACGGCAGCGACGAGCTGGAGCGCGCGGGTGCGCTGCGCGTGTACGACGATCCGGCGGATCTGCTGTGGCATCTCGACGAGATTGCCGCACGGCCGTAGGCGCCGGCGGGGCGCGCCGGGCCGCGTCCGGCCGGGCAGCCGCACGCGCACGTTCGCGGCGCCACTGCCCCGTTTCGATTCATCGAATCAAAACAATCCAAATCGCCATTGACGATCGCGATTTAAATATTTTTTACCGATGCCCGTTTTCCCGTCTTTTTAAAACAGACGGGAAGATTCTTGAAAAAACGAATCGCCTCTCATATAACGAATACACTTCGCTTCCGGTTCACGATCGCAGTATCCGAATCGTGAAAACGCAAGCGGCATACGGAGCCGAACCGGCCAGCCGGCGCAACCCCGCGTCGCCAGACGTCCCGCGCATGATATGGGGCCTGCATCGCGATACTGCGTCACCGCGCCCTTTCCGCCATTTATTCGGGGCCCTATAAATGCGCACGGATCTTTCGCCTTCATAACGCTTCGACAGAAGCATTACATCGATTCATTCAATCGCACGATCGCACGTGTCGGGCGCGGAGCATTTTCGCGCCGGCGTTTCGTGAAGGCGTGCGCTCCCGCTCGATCGGCGGGCATTGTTTTGTCCGGTTTGACGGAAATGGACGACGCGAGGATTTCGATGAATCAGATCAGCGAACAGCCAATCGCCGACATGCGCGCGCCGCACCTGGCGCCCGCGCTGCCTATCCGCGTGCTGCACGGCGAAACGGTGAGCGACTACGAGCAGAAAGTGCAGGCGACCTACGCCGGCAGTCCGGACGACTGGCGCAAGGCGATCGGCGAGTACCTGTTGTTCCAGTTCGGCGTCTACGACGATCCGCGCTCCGCGCCGCCGATCTCGCTCGATGAATCGGGCATTCGCTACTTCGAACGCCAGCTTCGCCTCGCCGGCTTCGACGATCCCGTTCCCGCACGCGTCGAGCGCATTCTCGACATCGGCTGCGGCTGGGGCTACATCCTCAAGTATCTGGCCGGCCGCTTCCCCGGCTGCATGCGCCTCGACGGTATCAACGTCAGTCGCGAGCAACTCGAGTACTGCGCACGCTTTCATGCGCAGCACGGGCTCGCGGAACGCATCAACCTGTATCAGTGCAACGCGCAGGACGTCGATCGACTGCCCGATCCCGCGACGCCGTACGATCTCGCGATCATTCGCGGCGTGATCTCGCATTTCCCGAACGCGCTGTACGAAAAAGCCATGCGCGCACTGCATGCGCGCGTGCGCGGCGGCGGGTCGGTGATCATCTCCGATAATCTGTACAACGTCGCACTCAACGAATACGAGTCCGACACGCCGGACGAGATCGACCGGATCGCGTGCAAGCACCGGAAGACGCCCGACTATTTCAGGCAGGTGCTGATCGACGCCGGGTTCGCGATCCGCGACATGCGCGTGCTGCCGTCGAACATCGACGTGGCGCGCTGGCTGATGGACGCCAAGGCCAACATCGACCGCCATTTCCCGCACCGCGCACCAGACACGCTGGAAGAATTGCGCGTGCTCGCCGAAAACTGGTCCGTCGCGCTGATCAAGAACAAGGTGTCGACCTACAGCATCGTCGCGGTCAAACCGGACGCGTAACCCGGAGATCCGCATGCAAGCATCCGGAACGCCGCACGCCGACAGCGCCCCGCCGAGCGCGACGCATACGCTGGTGCTGCCGCTGCCGCGGCTCTCGCTGCCCGTTGCCCGGCACCCGCGGCACGCAGCGATCGAGCAGCAGCTCGCGATCGACGACTATCCGACCATCCTGCGGCACTATCGCAGCGACGCGGCGGCACGCCGTTTTCTCGCGCAGCGCATTCCCGCATATGGCAGCCTGTGCTACCCGAATGCGCGGCCTGATCGCGTGTACACGATTCATCGCATGATGAACGTCACGACGCTGATGGACGACGCGTTCACGCATCTGGCGCGCACCGGCGACCAGGCGGGGCTCGACACGTTGCGTGATCATTTTCTGGCGGCCGTCGACGGCACGCCGCCGCCGGCCGATGTGCCCGCCGCGCGACTGCTGCACGACACGCTGCGCTTGATGCGCACCCGGTGCGACGCGCGCCCGGCCTTCTGGCAGCGCTTCGTCGAATGCATCCGCGACCAGATCCGTACGCAGGCCGATCCGACGGCGACCGACGCATCGCGCCTGTCGCTCGACGACTATCTGGCGTTTCGCCGCGTCGAGGGCTTCGGCCACTGGATCACGCTGCTCACCGAATACGCGCTCGACATCGACATGGAGCAGCGCCTCGCGCAACACGCGGCGCTGGCCGACGCACGGGACAGGACGATCGATTCGGTGATCCTCGTCAACGACCTGTTTTCGTTTCGCAAGGAACGCTCCGCGCACGAGCGATTCAATGCCGTCTGGATCCTGATGCGCGTCGAGCAGTTGAACGTGCAGGCGGCGCTCGACCGGCTCGCGGCACTCTGCACGTCGAACGAGGGCCGCCTGATCGACGCGCGCGAAGCGGTCGCGACCGGCGCGCTGGCGGACGACCCCGACGCGCAGGCCTACGTGACGGAGCTGGGCTACATGAGCGCGGGCAACGCGGAATTTCACGCGTTCAGCACCCGCTACCACGGCGACGATCTCGGCGGCGGCCGCTTCGCCGGCGGCGAAGTCGCGATGACGCCACTGCCGACGCTCGAGGAAATCGCGGCGGCGGACCGGCATGCTTCGCCCCGATGACTGGAGACGCGCATGCACGCATCGATCCCTGTTGTGCCCGAACCCGCGGCCGCTTCCCGACATCGCTATCCGGACGGCTGGTTCGCGCTGGCCTACAGCCGCGACGTCAAACGCGGCGCACTCGTCGTCACGCGCTTCATGGGCGAGGACGTCGTGCTGTATCGAACGGCATCCGGCCTGATTCGCGCGGTCGCGCCGCATTGCCCGCATCTCGGCGCGCATCTCGGGCATGGCGGCGTCGTGCGCGACGAGGAGATCGTGTGCCCGTTCCATCACCTCGCGTTCGCGCCAGACGGCACCTGCGTGCGCGCCGGGCGCGACGGCAAGCCACCCGCCGCCACGCTGCGGCAGCACCACGTGCTCGAATGGAACGGCGTCGTGCTCGCATGGCAGGACCGTACGGGCGCGCCGCCGTCGTGGTCGCTGCCCGAACTGGACCTCGCGGGCTATTCGCGGCCGCGCGGCCAGTGCCACACGCTGAACGGAAGCCTGCAGAATCCGGCCGAGAACGGCGTCGACGTCAACCATTTCAGCCCCGTGCACGGGTGGTCGAATCCGGTGCTCGAGCCGCCGCAAGCCGATGGCCACCGGATGACGATGCGCTCGACGCTCGTGCTGCTCGGCCAACGGCTGTTGCTGGATATCACGATGCACGGCCTGGGCTGCATGGCCGCGCGCATGGAACTGCCGGACCTCGGGCTGCATGCGCGGGTCGTGCTGTTCCCGACGCAGATCGAACCCGATCGGTGGACCTGCCGTGAATTCGTGGCGCTGCGCGTCGAACGCGCGTCGGCGTGGCCGTCGCCGCTGCGCCGGGCCGTGCACGAGATACTGGCGAGCGCCGCGTACCGGTTGTGGTTCGTGCCGCAATTCAAGCGCGACCTGCGCATCTGGGATCACCGCGACTACGACGCGCGCCCGACGTTGATGGCGGGCGAGATGCCGATCATGACGTTCCGGCGCTGGGCCGCGCAGTTCTACCCGGCTTCCGGCGGCGACGCGCCTGACGGACAACGCGACGCCGTGCCGGCGGCTGTCGCGCACGCCGATCGGGAATTCGCGCGATGAACGCCGTGCCAATGCAGGAGCGCGCGATGCATGCAACCGGCCCCTTCGACGAAACCGCGCCGCTGCCCTATCCGGACGGATGGTTCGCGCTGTGTTTCAGCCGCGAGTTGAAGCGCGGCACCGTGCTCACGACGCCTTTCATGGGACGCGATGTCGTGCTGTACCGGACGGCATCCGGCGTCGCGTGTGCGGTCGACGCGTATTGCCCGCACCAGGGCGCGCATCTGGGCCACGGCGGCGTGGTCGACGGCGAGCAGATCGTCTGTCCGTTCCATCACTACGCGTATGGCCCCGACGGCCGGCGCACCACCGCCGGCTGCACGAAGGGCGGGCAGGCGCTGACGCTTCGCACCCGGCATGTACGCGAATGGAACGGCTTCGTGTTCGTGTGGCAGAACGCCGACGGCCTCGTGCCGACGTGGGAACTGCCGGAAGTCGACATGACCGGCTTCTCGGCGCCCGTCGGTCAGGCTTTCACGCTGCGCGGCGTGATGCAGAACCTGCCCGAAAACGGCTACGACCTCGAACACTTTGGCGCGCTGCATCGCTGGAAGGACATGAAGCCGCATGCGCCCGTGATCGATGGCCCGCGCATTTCGATGCAGGTGGACATGGCATGGAAGAACATCAAATGGAGCACGCTGATCGGCGTTCATGGGCTCGGCTGCGTGTCGTCCGACCATGAAATGAAGGCGATCGGCCTCGAAGCGAAGATCTTCGCGTGCGGCGTACAGATCGCGCCGCTGCGCTGGACCTTCCGGGACGGCATCTCGTTCCGCTTTTCGTGGCTGTCGCGGTGGCCGGCGCCGTTGCAGCGAATCGTCTACGCCGCGCTCGGCCGGTTGCTGCATCGACTGTGGCTGGTGCCGGTGTTCAAGGAAGACATCATGGTGTGGAGCCATCGCGACTACACGGGCTACGGGACACCGGTCGCAGGCGACGGGCCGTATCCGGTGTTTCAGCGATGGGCGCGGCAGTTCTATCCGGGCGAGGGTCGCGCAGCGGCGCAACGGCGTGCCGCGCATGTGGACGCGTTCGTCGAGAAATAGCGGGAGCCGGCGGTTCCGCTTCGGGACGCTTTGCGCTAAACCGTCCGCCTAACCAGCATCGTCCGGATCTCCGAAATCGCCTTCGTCGGATTCAGCCCCTTCGGGCACACGTCCGTGCAGTTCATGATCGTCCGGCAGCGGAACAGCCGGTACGGATCCTCCAGATCGTCCAGCCGCTCCGCCGTCGCCAGATCGCGCGAATCGGCGATGAACCGGTACGCCTGCAGCAGCCCGGCCGGCCCGACGAACTTGTCCGGGTTCCACCAGTAGCTCGGGCACGACGTCGAACAGCACGCGCACAGAATGCATTCGTACAGCCCGTCGAGCTGATCGCGCTCTTCCGGCGATTGCAGCCGCTCGCGCGCGGGCGGCGTCGTGTCGTTGATCAGGTATGGCCGGATCGAGTGGTACTGGTTGAAGAAGTCGGTCATGTCGACGATCAAATCGCGTACCACCGGCAGCCCCGGCAACGGCCGCAGCACGATCTCGCGCGGCAGCGTCTGCATGTTGGTCAGGCACGCTAGGCCGTTCTTGCCGTTGATGTTCATCGCGTCGGACCCGCAGATCCCCTCGCGGCAGGAACGGCGATACGCGAGCGTCTCGTCGTCGCGTTTCACGCGGCCGAGCACGTCGAGCAGCATGCGGTCGTCCGGATTCACGTCGATCTCGTAGCGCTGCAGGTACGGCTGCGCGTCGCGATCGGGGTCGTAGCGGTAGATATGCAGGGTACGCGGATCGCCCATCGGTTCCTCCCGGCGCGGGCCGGCATGGGTGGGTTGACGAGATGCTGCGGGGCGGCTGTCGCGGCCTGCGGCGCCGCAAGCGCCATGCCGGTCAGTCGTCGTCCACGCGCTTGTCGACCAGATAGCGGCCGCGCTCGAGCCCCGCGCGCAGCGCCTCCACCTCGGTCAGCCATTCGGGGGCGACGGCCTCCGGTACCATCAACTCGATGCGCGCACCGTTGACGTACACCTGTACCTCGTCGCGCCATGCGCCGCGCTCGTTGGGTCTTGCCCATACCAGGATTTCGTGGCCGCGATACGGGTCCCGAACCTGTGCGTCCTGTTGATGTGCCACGGTGGCCTCCTGTCTTATCTGCGATGGCGATGAAAAAAATGCGCGCCGCATGATCGCCGTGCGCGCCGCCGGCCTCGTGCGCACGCGCCGTGCCCGGCCGGCACGCTGCTTGCGTCCCTTTTCCGCATTGAACTATTACCGCCCCCGCCTCGCGCAGGGCCGGATGGGATGCACATCATGATCGGCCACCTCGAATTGCTGGGACGCCTGCTGCTGGCCGCGCTGCTCGGCAGCGTGATCGGGCTCGAACGCGAACGCCTGAACTGGGCCGCCGGGCTGCGCACGCACATGCTCGTATGCGTGGGCTCCGCGCTCGTGATGCTGGTGTCGACGTTCGGCTTCGAGGACGTGCGCGGGCTGAACGGCGTCGTGGTCGATCCGTCGCGGGTCGCCGCGCAGGTCGTGTCCGGCATCGGCTTTCTCGGCGCGGGCTCGATCCTGCTGCGCGGCGAAGTGGTGCGCGGGCTGACGACGGCCGCGAGCCTGTGGGCGGTGGCCGGCGTCGGGCTCGCCGCGGGCGGCGGCATGGTGGTTGCGTCGGTCGGCGCGACGGCGATCGTGCTCGCGATCCTCGCGGGCGTGAAGCCGCTCGAGCGCCGCTTCATCGCGCAGCGCCAGCAGCGCACGCTGCTGCTCGTGGCGGAACGCGGCGGCCTGACGCTCGGCACGCTGCACGAGGCGCTCGGCCCCGGCCGCGTGCGCGTGAAACGGTTCATCGTCCAGCAGTCGGACGACGATCCGGACACCGACGACATCTCCGTCTCGTTCTCGCGCACGAGCGGGCCGGAATTCGCGGCGATCTGCGAAACGCTGCAAAACATCGCGTGCGTACGGACCTGTCAACCCGACACCTCGTCAAGGAGTTTCGTGTGACCCAGACCGACCTGCTCTCCTATCTCGTGACGAGCCAGCTCGCTGCCCGCATGCGCGGCGGCGCGTGGCTCACGACCAGCCAGCTGGTCGGCGCGTTGCGCGCGTGGCTCGCGTGCCGGCACGCCGACTGCGAGTGGCTCGACCGGATCAGGATCGCGCATGCGTCGGCGACGATCGCGCAGGAGATCTACGACATCGCGATCACGCACGGCGACCCGCAGAGCGGCGAACGCGTGCGGCTCGACGCGCATTCGCCGGAATTGCAGGCGCTGCGCGCGCGCTGCGACGCGCTGTTGCAGCGGATCGACGGCGACCGGGACGTCGGCGCACGATGATCGTGGCGGACCGCGTGACCCGCGCCGACGACCGGCGCGTCGACCCCGCGCCGGCGAACGCCCCTTCGCGGCACGGCCTGCTCGAACGCGGGCGCAACTGCGACACGATCCGCCACGCGGACCGCTTCGCGATGCTGGTCGACGGCGACGCGTACTTCTCGACGCTGCGCGCCGCGCTGCTGCGCGCGCGCCATACGGTGTTCATCGTCGGCTGGGACGTGGACAGCCGGATGCGGCTCGCGCCGGGCGGCGCCGACGACACGTTGCCCGATACGCTCGCGGCCTTCCTGCACGCGCTCGCGTCCGCCCGCCACAATCTGCGCATCTACGTGCTCGCGTGGGATTTCGCGATGATCTACGCGCTGGAGCGCGACTGGCCGCCCGTGTATCGGGCTGGCTGGCGCGCGCATCGCGGCATCCGGTTCCGGCTCGACGATGTGCACCCGCGCGGCGCGTCGCATCACCAGAAGCTGGTCGTAATCGACGACCGGCTCGCGTTCGTCGGCGGCCTCGACCTGACGCGCGCCCGCTGGGACACGCCCGCGCATGCGGCCGACGACCCGCGCCGCCGCGACGAGCACGGCATGCCGTACGGGCCGTTCCACGACGTGCACGCGATGTTCGACGGCGACGCGGCCGCCGCGATCGGCGAACAGGCACGTGCCCGCTGGCTGCAGGCGTGCGGGCGTCCGATCGCGATCCGCGCGCAGCGGCATCTCGACCGGCCCGACGACCCCGATCCGTGGCCGCCCGACGCGCGCGTCGACGTACGCGACGTGCGGCTCGGCATCGCGTATACGGCGCCGCGTCACGGCGGCCGCGAGCCGGTCACCCAGGTGCGCGCGCTCGTCGAGGACACGATCCGCGCCGCGCAGCGGCACCTGTATGTCGAGAACCAGTACTTCACCGCGGCGGTGGTGCGCGAAGCGTTGTCCGCGCGCCTCGCCGACGCGCACGGGCCGGACGTGACGGTCGTCGCGCCGCGCGTGCAGAGCGGCTGGCTGCAGGAAGCGACGATGGGCGTGCTGCGCGCGCGGCTGCACGCGACGCTCGCGTCGGCCGACCGCTTCGACCGCTACCGGCTGCTGTATCCGCACGTCGACGGGCTCGGCGACGGGTGCGTGAACGTGCACAGCAAGGTCGCGATCGTCGACGACGAATGCATCGTGATCGGCAGCGCGAACCTCAATAACCGCTCGATGGTGCTCGACACCGAATGCTGCATCGCGCTGGTCGCGGCCGGCGATGCCCGCGTTCGCGCGGCGATCGCCGGCATGCGCGAGCGGCTGCTGGCCGAGCACCTCGGTACGACGCCCGCGGCGGTGGCCGACGCGTTCGTGGGCGGAGAACGGCCGAACATCGTGCTCGACCGGCTGCGCGCGAAACAGAGCCGCACGCTGCGCACGCTCGACCCGGCCGTGTCGCCGCAGTTCGAGGCGCTCGTGCCGGTCAGCGCGCGGCTCGATCCCGAGCAGCCGATCGAGCCGGACCGGTTCGTCCGCGAATTCGTGCCGCACGAGCAGCATCGCTCGCTCACCGCGCGCTTTTTCGTGCTGGGCGCGGTGGTGCTCGCGATCGCCGCGCTCGCGCTCGCGTGGCGCTTCACGCCGCTGGGCGCGCACCTGAACGTCGCGTCGCTGTCGCACGCGGTGGCCGGCATCGCGCGGCTGCCGGGCGCGCCGGTGCTGCTGCTCGCGGCCTACGTGATTGCCGCGACCTTCGCGGTGCCGATCACGCTGCTGATCGCCGCGACGGGGCTCGTGTTCGGCGCGTGGCCGGGCTTCGCGTATGCGGGCGTCGGCTCGATGGCGGCCGCCGCCGCGACCTACGCGCTCGGCCGCTGGCTCGGGCGCGACGCGGTGCGCCGGCTCGCCGGCGCGCGCGCGAACCGGCTGAGCGAGCACATCGGCCGGCGCGGCGTGGTCGCGATGGCCGTGCTGCGGCTGCTGCCGATCGCGCCGTTCACCGTCGTGAATCTCGTCGCCGGCGCATCGCACATCGGGCTGCGCGACTACCTGATCGGCACCGCGCTCGGGATGCTGCCCGGCATCGTGCTGACCGTCACGTTCGCGCATCAGCTGACCGCCGCGCTCAGCCATCCGGAGCCCGGCGCGTTCGCATGGCTCGCGGCGATCGGCCTCGCGCTGGTCGGCGTGTCGATCCTGCTCGTGAGGGTGCTGCGACGATGGCGCTGAGCCAAGACCCGGCCCCGCCGCCGCACGTCGTCACCGCCGACGCGGCGCCCGCCGCCGCGCCGGGCGGGCGCGACCTGCGGATCGCGACCTACAACATTCACGGCGGCTACGGCGCGTGGCCGGCGCGCGCGGTCGACCGGATCGCGGCCGTGATCGACGAACTCGACGCGGACGTGATCGCGCTGCAGGAAGTGCCGCTCGGCGGCACGCGTGTGCCGGACGTGCTCGCGCACCTGCGCGACGCGACCGGCATGCACGCGGTGGCCGGCCCGACGATCGATACGCCGGAGCGCCGCTACGGCAACGCGGTGCTGTCGCGCTGCCCGATCCGCGCGGCGCGCACGCTCGACCTGTCGTTCCACCCGCGCGAGCCGCGCGGCGCGCTCGACGCCGACATCGATTGCAGCGCGGGCCCGATCCGCGTGGTCGCGACGCATCTCGGGCTGTCGGCGAGCGAACGCAGCGCGCAGGTGCAGCGGCTGCTCGCGGCGTTCGACACGGGCGCGATGCCGGTGGTCCTGCTCGGCGACATCAACGAATGGTTCGTGCGCGGCCGCGCGCTGCAGGCGCTCGTCACGCGGTTCCGGCGCGCGCCGGCGCCGCGCACGTTCCCGACCGTGTGGCCGATGTTCTCGCTGGACCGGATCTGGATTCATCCGGGCGAGCTGCTGGTCGACGTGGTCGTGCATCGCAGCGCGCGGGCGCGGCACGCGTCCGACCACTATCCGCTGGTGGCCCGGATGCGCGCGACGCCGGCGACGGGCACGGCGCTTGCGCGATGAGCCGTTTTTCGATCCGACGGAGGCAGCTCATGCGAATCGACGCACTCGACGGAAAGGATCTCGATTACTGGTGCGCACGCGCGTTGTGCGCCGATGACGAAGACACGCTGCGCTTCACGGCCGTCGCGCCGACCGTCGTCGTGACGGCCGCGTGCGACGCGTTCCGGCATCTCGACGCGCCGTTCGCGCCGTCGGCATCGTGGGCCGACGCGGGCGCGGTGCTCGATCGCGTGGAGGACCTGCGGATCGCCCGCCACGGCGACGACGTCGAATGCGACGCGACCTTCGTCGACGGCCCGTCGACCTGCGGCGCGCGCGGCCGCGATGCGCGCGTGGCGCTGCTGCGCGCGTTCGTGCGCGCGCGCTTCGGCGACGAGGTAGACGAGCCGCCGTCGTTCCCGCACCGGATCGAACACGGCAAGGTGGTGCGGTATGACCCCGGCGTGCCGATTCCAACTTCGGACGACGATGCGGCGACGGGGGACAGTTCGGACATCCGCTCGGTGCCACGCATGTAGACCATGCGCGAGTCCGGCGGTCATGTAAAAACGACAGGCCCTTTCAGGCCGGCTTTCCGCACACGCCGTGCCCGCAGGGAATCGCGCAGCAGGCACGCAGATTGCGACGCACCGGCTTTACCGCTCGCGCCACCCGCTCACGCCACGCCATGGACTCCACACCGCCGTTCGCTCCGCACCTCTACTTCTGCGACGCCCGCCTCGTCGGACCGCTCGACGCCTGGCCGCAGACCTTCGCGCATATCGCGGGAATGGGCTTCGATCACGTGCTGGTCGGTGCGTTCTGGGCCGCGAGCGTCGCCGGCTTTCCGCGCCACGTCGCCGACTTCCGGCGGCCGGCCCAGTCGTTCGCGACACGCGCGAGCGCGCTCGAAACCTTCTCGCGCCTCGCGCACCTGGCGAAGGGTCATGGGCTGCGCGTGCTGCTCGAAGTCGTCCCCGATCGCATCGCGCGCGAGAACCCGCTGCGCGCCGAGCATCCGGACTGGTACGTCGAGCGCGCGTACGACGACGCGTTGATCGACCCGCGCGGCGCCGCGCATGCGCTCGACATCGCGCATGCGAACCCCGGCGACGAAGCGGTGCGCGACGCGCTGTCGGCATGGTGGTGCGCGCATCTCGCGACGTTCGCCGACGCGGGCGCGGCCGGCTTCCTGATCGACGCGCCGCATCATCTGCCGGCCGACTGGTGGCCCGGCTGGCGCGCGGCGCTGCGCCGGGCGCGCCCGGACGTCGCGGTGCTCGCGGGCGTACCCGGCCATGCGCGCGACGCGCTCGCGCAGCTCGAAGCGGCCGGGTTCGACGCGGTGTTTTCATCGGTGCGCTGGTGGGACCTGCGCGCGCCGTGGTTCGCGGACGAACACCGGCTGCTGCGACGCATCGGCGCGCCGATCGCGTTTCCCGATGCGCCCGACGGCCCGCGTCTCGCCGACGACTGGCCAGACGCGCCGGACGACACCGTCGCCCGCGCGTATCGCCGCGCGCTGTGGACAGCGGCGGCCGTCGGCACCGGCTGGCTCGTGCCGATGGGTTTCGAGCGCGGCGTGACGGTGCCGCTGATGGCGCGCGACGCGGATGCCGCGCGCTACCGCGCCGCATTCGAGCACGCCCGTTTCGACCTGTCGGGCGCGCTCGCCGATGCGAACGCATGGCGCCGCGCGACGCCCGTCGCCGCGGCGCGCGGCGAGATCGTGCAACTGAGCGCGCCGGGCGCGGGCGCGACCGCGCTGCTGCGCGGCACCGGGCCGTCGCTCGAACACGACGACGCGGCATTGCTGATCGCATTGAATCCCGATCTCGACGCACCCGCCACGGTCGACCCCGCGACGATCCTGCCCGGCGTGCCGGGCGGCTTCACGCGCGTCGCCACGCAGGCCGGCGCGCACACGCAGCCGCCGGCCGCGCTCGAGTCGTTCACGCTCGCGCCCGGCGCGTATGCGTTGCTGCATGCATGGCGCGCGCCGCCCGTCACGACGCGCGCCGATGCCGCCCGCGAGCGCACCGCACTGTCGGCGGCGCTCGCGGCCGACCGGATCGCGATCGAGCGCGTCGAACCGTCGGTCGACGACGGCCGCTTCGCGATCAAGCGCGTGATCGGCGAGCCGCTCGTCGTGAGCGCATCGATCTTCGCCGACGGGCACGCGCATCTGGCGGCCGTGCTGCAGTGGCGCGCCGCGGGCGACGACGAATGGCGCGAAGTGCCGTTCGAAGCCGAGCCGAACGATCGCTGGCACGCGTGCGTCACGCTCGATCGGCTCGGTCGCCATGAATTCCGCGTGGTCGCATGGCGCGACGACTGGGCGTCGCTCGTCACCGACATCGCGAAGAAGCGCGCGGCCGGCCAGGACGTGACGCTGGAGGTGCGCGAAGCGCAACTGCTGCTCGCGACCGCGCTGAAGCTCGCCGAGCCGGCCGACCCGCGCGCGGTCACGCGGATGAAACAGTTCGTCGCGGAACTCAAGGACGCGTCGCCCGACGACCGCCTCGCGCTGATCGGCGGGCCCGCGCTCGCCGATGCATTCGCGGCGCTGCGCTACCGCCCGTTCGTCACGCACGACGCGACGATCTACCCGGTCGACGTCGAACGCCGCAAGGCGCGCTTCTCGAGCTGGTACGAGATGTTTCCGCGCTCGGCCAGCGACGATCCGCACCGGCACGGCACGTTCGACGACGTGATCGCGCATTTGCCGCGCATCCGCGACATGGGTTTCGACGTGCTGTATTTCCCGCCGATCCACCCGATCGGCACGTCCGCGCGCAAGGGCCGCAACAACAGCCTGACCGCCGGCCCCGACGACGTCGGCAGCCCGTACGCGATCGGCTCGCCCGACGGTGGCCACACGGCCGTGCATCCGCAGCTCGGCACGCTCGACTCGTTCCGTGTGCTGGTCGACGCCGCGCGCGGGCACGGGCTCGAGATCGCGCTCGATTTCGCGATCCAGTGCTCGCCCGATCACCCGTGGCTCGCCGCGCATCCCGGCTGGTTCGCGTGGCGGCCCGACGGCTCGCTGCGCTTCGCGGAAAATCCGCCGAAGCGCTACCAGGACATCGTGAACCCCGATTTCTACGCGCCGGACGCGCTGCCCGACCTGTGGCTCGCGCTGCGCGACGCGGTGCTGTTCTGGGTCGATGCGGGCGTGCGGATCTTCCGCGTCGACAACCCGCACACGAAGCCGCTGCCGTTCTGGGCGTGGATGATCGACGACGTGCGCGGCCGGCATCCGGACGTCGTGTTCCTGTCCGAAGCGTTCACGCGGCCGGGGATGATGTATCGCCTCGCGAAAGTCGGCTTCTCGCAGTCGTACACGTACTTCACGTGGCGCGAGTCGAAGCGCGACTTCATCGACTACTTGACCGAGCTGACGGCCGGGCCCGCGCGCGAATTCTTCCGGCCGAACTTCTTCGTCAACACGCCCGACATCAACCCGCGCCACCTGCAAAACGCGCCGCGCTCGCAGTTCGTGATCCGCGCGGCGCTCGCGGCGACGCTGGCCGGCTCGTGGGGCCTGTACTCGGGCTTCGAGCTCGGCGAATCGGCGCCGCTGCCGGACAGCGAGGAATACGCGGATGCCGAGAAATACGAGCTGCGCGCGCGCGACTGGAGCAAGGCCGCGCATATCGGCACGGAAATCGCGCGGCTGAACCGCGCGCGCCGCGATCACCCCGCACTGCAGACGCATCTCGGTCTCACGTTCGTCGACGCCGACAACGACTCGGTGCTCGTGTTCATGAAGGCGACGCCCGCGTTCGACAGCGTGGTAATCGTCGCGATCAGTCTCGACCCGTGGCATCCGCAGGCCGCGAACTTCACGCTCGATGCGGCGCTGTGGCGCGGCCTCGGGCTGGCCGACGGCGAACCGCTCGATGCGCTCGAACAGGACGCCGCGCACGCGCAAACCTGGCGCGGCCATCGCCAGTACGTGTCGCTCGATCCGCACGTGCGGCCGTACGCAATCTGGCGGCTCGCGCCGTCTCCGGGCGCCGCGCGGGCGGCCGCGCCCGAACCGGATCCCGCCCGCCGCCCTTCGGGAGCGCATGCATGATGAAACGCGAAGATTCCCTCGACGACGTGCGCCGCGCGCAATTCCCGTCGCTCGCGCCGGCCGGCACGCCGCGCCGGCGCCGCGCGCGCCGCCGCGAACCCGCGCTCTGTGCGGACGATCCGCTGTGGTACAAGGACGCGATCATCTACCAGGTGCACGTGAAGTCGTTCTTCGACTCGAACAACGACGGCATCGGCGATTTCCCCGGCCTGATCGCGAAGCTCGACTACATCGCCGAACTTGGCGTCGACACGATCTGGCTGCTGCCGTTCTATCCGTCGCCGCGCCGCGACGACGGCTACGACATCGCCGACTACCGCGACGTGCATCCCGACTACGGCACGCTGGCCGACGTGCGGCGCTTCATCCGCGAAGCGCATGCGCGCGGCATTCGCGTGATCGCCGAGCTCGTGATCAACCACACGTCGGACCAGCACCCGTGGTTCCAGCGCGCGCGCCGCGCGAAGCCGGGCTCCGCGCATCGCGACTACTACGTGTGGTCCGACACCGACACGAAATACGCGGGCACGCGGATCATCTTTCTGGATACCGAAACGTCGAACTGGACGCACGATCCGGTGGCCGGCCAGTACTACTGGCACCGCTTCTATTCGCACCAGCCGGACCTGAACTTCGACAACCCGGCCGTCGTGCGCGAGGTGATCCAGGTGATGCGCTTCTGGCTCGATCTCGGCATCGACGGGCTGCGGCTCGACGCGGTGCCGTACCTGGTCGAGCGCGAAGGCACCAACAACGAGAACCTGCCGGAGACGCACGCGATCCTGAAGCGGATCCGCGCGACGATCGACGCCGAGTATCCGAACCGGATGCTGCTCGCGGAAGCTAACCAGTGGCCGGAAGACGTGCAGGAATACTTCGGCAACGAGGACGAATGCCACATGGCGTTCCACTTCCCGCTGATGCCGCGCATCTACATGTCGATCGCAAGCGAGGATCGCTTCCCGATCCTCGACATCATGCGGCAGACGCCGGCGCTCGCGCCGAGCAACCAGTGGGCGGTGTTCCTGCGCAACCACGACGAGCTGACGCTCGAGATGGTCACCGATTCGGAACGCGACCTGCTGTGGCAAACCTATGCGAGCGACCGCCGCGCGCGGCTGAACCTCGGCATCCGGCGCCGGCTCGCGCCGCTGATGGAGCGCGACCGGCGCCGCATCGAGCTGATCAATTCGCTGCTGCTGTCGATGCCCGGCACGCCGGTGATCTACTACGGCGACGAGCTCGGGATGGGCGACAACATCCACCTCGGCGATCGCGACGGCGTGCGCACGCCGATGCAGTGGTCGTCGGACCGCAACGGCGGCTTCTCGCGCGCCGATCCCGAACTGCTGGTGCTGCCGCCGGTGATGGGCTCGCTGTACGGCTATGACGCGATCAACGTCGAGGCGCAGACGCGCGACCCGCATTCGCTGCTGAACTGGACGCGGCGCATCCTCGCGACGCGCCGCGCGTCGCAGGCGTTCGGGCGCGGCACGATCCGCTTCCTGCGCCCGGACAACCGCAAGGTGCTCGCGTACCTGCGCGAGCTGGACGGCCACGAGCCGGTGCTGTGCGTCGCGAACCTGTCGCGCGCGTCGCAGGCCGTCGAACTCGACCTGTCCGAATTCGCGGGCCGCGTGCCGATCGAGATGACGTCCGATTCGCCGTTCCCGCCGATCGGCCAGCTCCCGTATCTCCTCACCTTCCCGCCGTACGGGTTCCTGTGGTTCGTGCTCGCCGAGCATGGCCGCGAGCCGTCGTGGCGGCAGCCGCATGCGGAGCCGCTGCCCGAATACGTGACGCTCGTGATGCGGCGCGGCGATACGCGGCCGGACGTCTCGCAACTGCATGCGCTCGCGCACGACGCGCTCGCGTCGTGGCTCGCGCGGCGGCGCTGGTTCGCATCGAAGGATCGCAAGATCGGCGACGCGTGGCTGAACGTCGTCACCCCGATTCCGGACGAGCCGTTCCAGTACGCGGAGGCGTGGGTGTCCGCAAGCGACGGCCGCGTCGAACGCTACGTGGTGCCGCTCGCGGCCGCGTGGGGCGGCGAGACGTCCCATCCGCTGTTCGCGCAACTGGCGCTCGCGCGCGTGCGGCGCGGCCATACGGTCGGCTACCTGACCGACGCGTTCGCGCTGCCGGCGTTCGCGCGCGGCATGCTGCGCAAGCTGCGCGACGGCGCGACGGTGGCGATGTCCGACGGCGGCCGGCTCACCTTTCTGCCGGAAGACGCGCTCGCCGGGCTCGACCCGGGCGACGACGCGGAAGTGCGCTGGCTCGCGGCCGAGCAGAGCAACAGCTCGCTCGTGATCGGCGACGCGATCGTGCTGAAGCTGGTGCGCAAGGTCGCGCACGGCATTCATCCGGAAGCCGAAATGAGCCGGCACCTGACGCGCATCGGCTATGCGAACACCGCGACGCTGGCCGGCGAAGTCGTGCACGTCGATCCGGACGGCACGCCGCATACGGTCGCGATCCTGCAGCGCTATGTCGACAACCAGGGCGACGCGTGGACGCGTTCGTTCGATTTCCTGCGGCGCGCGATCGACGAGCTCGCGCTGCCGGCCGCTGACGAAGGCGAGGCCGCCGAAACGGACGAGGAGCCCGACGCGCTGCTCGGCTACGCGGCGTTCGCGGGCATCATCGGCACGCGGCTCGGCCAGTTGCACGTGGCGCTCGCGCAGCCGTCCGACGATCCGGCGTTCGCGCCGGAGCGCGCGACGCCCGATCACGTCGACGGCTGGTGCGTGGACGCGATCGCGTCGTTCGAGCGCGCGCTCGACGTGCTGCGCACGCGGCTCGAGGCGCTCGATCCGGCCACCCGTGCGTCGGCCGACGCGCTGCTCGCGTCGCGCGACGCGGCCGTCGAGGCGCTCGGCGAACTCGTGCCGCGCACGCTCGACGCGCAATGCACGCGGATTCACGGCGATTTCCATCTGGGCCAGGTGCTCGACGTGCAGGGCGACGCGCTGCTGATCGACTTCGAAGGCGAACCGGCGCGCGCGCTCGAACGGCGTCGCGCGAAATCGCATCCGCTGCGCGACGTGGCCGGCCTGCTGCGCTCGCTGTCGTACGTGAGCGCGACCGCGCAGTTCGCGATCGAAAAAGCGCCGCCGCAGGCGGCCGGCCGCAAGCGCGCGCTGTTCGACCGCTTCGGGCAGGCCGCGGCCGACCGCTTCGTCGAATGCTATCGCGCGGCCGCCGACCACGCGCCCGCGCGCTTCGTCGATCCGCACTACGCGGACCGCCTGCTGGCGCTGTTCCTGATCGACAAGGCGTCGTACGAGCTGTGCTACGAAGCCTCGAACCGGCCCGACTGGCTGAGCGTGCCGGTCGGCGGGCTCGCGGCGCTGGTCGACCGGCTGCTCGGCGACGGCGTGCTGCCCGACGACGGAGGACACCCATGACCGACATGCTGTTCGAACGCGCCGATATCGATGCGCTGCTCGCCGGCCGCCACCCCGACCCGTTCGCGTGCCTCGGCCCGCACGAACAGGCTGACCAGGTCGTCGTGCGGGCACTGCTGCCCGGCGCCGAGCGCGTGCGTGCGCTGTCGCCGGACGGCGCCGAACTCGGCGCGCTCGCGTGCGTCGATCGCGCCGGCTGCTTCGCGGGGACGATCGCGCGCGACGGCGGCTCGCCACACTATTTGCTCGCGATCGACTGGCCGAACGCGCATCAGGTGACCGACGACGCATACGCGTTCGGCACGCTGCTCGACGAAGCGGCGCTCGCGCGCTTCTCGGCCGGCGACCCGGAAGCCGTGCTCGACTGCCTCGGCGCGACACCGGTGCGCATCGACGATACCGACGGCGTGCGTTTCGCGGTGTGGGCGCCGAACGCGCAGCGCGTATCGGTGGTCGGCGATTTCAATGCATGGGACGGGCGCCGCCATCCGATGCGGCTGCGGCGACCGTCCGGCGTGTGGGAGCTGTTCGTGCCGGGCATCGGCCCGGGCGAACGCTACAAGTACGAACTGCGCGCACCCGACGGGCGCGTGCTGCCGCACAAGGCCGATCCGTGCGCGCGGGCGACCGAGGCGCCGCCGCGCACGGCGTCGGTGGTCGCGGACGTCGCGGCGCTCCACGCGTTCGCGTGGCACGACGACGGCTGGATGCACGCGCGGCCGCGCAACGATCGCTACCGCGTGCCGTGGTCGATCTACGAGGTGCATCCGGAATCGTGGCTGCGCATCCCCGAACAGATGGAACGCAGCGCGACGTGGGACGAACTCGCCGAGCGCCTGATTCCGTACGTGAAGGGGATGGGCTTCACGCACGTCGAGTTCATGCCGATCGCCGAATACCCGTTCGGCGGCTCGTGGGGCTACCAGCCGCTCGCGCAGTTCGCGCCGTCCGCGCGCTTCGGGCCGGTCGACGGCTTCGCGCGCTTCGTCGATCGCGCGCACGCGGCCGGCATCGGCGTGCTCGTCGACTGGGTGCCCGCGCATTTTCCGAACGATGCGCACGGGCTCGCGCAATTCGACGGCAGCGCGCTGTACGAGCATGCCGATCCGCGCGAGGGGATGCATCCCGACTGGAACACCTGCGTGTTCAACGTCGGGCGCACCGAGGTCAGCGCGTTCCTGGTCGCATCGGCGCTCGCGTGGGCGCGCCGCTATCACGTCGACGGCATCCGCGTCGACGCGGTCGCGTCGATGCTGTACCGCGACTATTCGCGCAAGGCAGGCGAATGGGTGCCGAACGTGTACGGCGGCCGCGAGAACCTCGAATCGGTCGCGTTCCTGCGCCGGCTGAACGACACGCTGCACGGCGACGCCGCGCCGGCCGGCGTCGTCACCGTCGCGGAGGAATCGACCGCGTGGCCGGGCGTCACCGCGCCGACCGCCGACGGCGGGCTCGGCTTCGACTTCAAGTGGAACATGGGCTGGATGCACGACACGCTCGCGTATCTGCACGAAGACCCGATCCACCGCCGCTATCACCACGACCGGATGACGTTCGGGCTCGTATACGCGTTCTCCGAACGCTTCGTGCTGCCGCTGTCGCACGACGAGGTCGTGCACGGCAAGGGCTCGCTCGTCGCGAAGATGCCCGGCGACGCGTGGCAGCGGCTCGCGACGCTGCGCGCGTATTTCGGCTTCATGTGGGCGCATCCCGGCAAGAAGCTGCTGTTCATGGGCAGCGAATTCGCGCAATGGGCGGAGTTCGCGCACGATGCGACGCCGCATTGGGACTTGCTCGACGCGCCCGCGCATCGCGGCGTGCAGCGGCTGGTGCGGGATCTCAATCGCGCGTATGCGGCCGAACCGGCGCTGCATGCGCTCGACTGCCACGCGGCCGGGTTCTCCTGGCTGATCGGCGACGACCGCGACAACAGCGTGTTCGCGTTCGCGCGCCGTGACGATGCGGGGCATCTGGTCGTCGCCGTCTGCAACTTCACGCCCGTGCCGCGCGCCGGTTATCGGCTCGGGCTGCCCGCGCCCGGTCATTGGCGGGAACTGATGAATACCGATGCCGCGTCGTACGGCGGCACCAACGCCGGCAACGACGGCGCCGTATGGGCCGAGGCCGTGCCCGCGCACGGCGAGGCGTGGTCGGCGAGCTTGCGCCTGCCGCCTCTCGCCACGCTGTGGTTGACCCCCGCCTGATCACTCACCTCCCCGACACGGAGATCAACCCCCATGCCGACCGCCCTGCCCGACCGTCTCGAACCCGGCCGCAGCTATCCGCTCGGCGCAACCTGGGACGGCCTCGGGACCAACTTCGCGGTGTTTTCCGCGCACGCGCACCGGATTCAGCTGTGCGTGTTCGATCCGACCGGCCGCAAGGAACTCGCGCGCCTCGATCTGCCCGAATGCACCGACGAGGTGTGGCACGGCTATCTGCCGAACGCGCATCCGGGCACCGTGTACGGGTTCCGCGCGGACGGCCCGTACCAGCCGCAGCACGGCCACCGCTTCAATCCGACCAAGCTGCTGCTCGACCCGTACGCGCGCAAGCTGGTCGGCCAGTTCCGCTGGTCGGACGCGCTGTTCGGCTATCGCGTGCATTCGAACCGGGCCGACCTGTCGATGGACCGCCGCGATTCGGCGCCCGCGATGCCGAAAGCCGTGGTCGTCGACGAAGCGTTCGACTGGAGCACCGACCGCCGACCGAACGTGCCGTGGCGCAGCACCGTGATCTACGAGACCCACGTGCGCGGCGCGTCGATGCGCCGCGCCGGGCTGCGCCCGCCGGAGCGCGGCACGTTCGCGTCGCTCGCGCATCCGGCGTTCGTCGATCACCTGCTGTCGATCGGCGTGACGACGGTCGAGCTGCTGCCGATCCATGCGTTCCTGCAGCAGCGCGAGCTCGTGAAACGCGGGCTGCGCAACTACTGGGGCTACGACACGGCCGCGTTCTTCGCGCCGGAGCCGTCGTATCTGACGACGCGGCGGCTCGACGAAATGCGCATCGCGGTGCGCCAGTTGCACGCGGCCGGCATCGAAGTCGTGCTCGACGTCGTCTACAACCACACGTGCGAAGGCAACCAGCTCGGGCCCACGCTGTCGTGGCGCGGCCTCGACAACGCGAGCTATTACCGGCTGCTGCCCGACGATCCGCGTTACCACGTCGACGAAACCGGCTGCGGCAACACGCTGAACCTGTCGCATCCGCGCGTCGTGCAGATGGTGATGGATTCGCTGCGCTACTGGGCGACCGCGTTCAACGTCGACGGCTTCCGCTTCGATCTCGGCGTGACGCTCGGCCGCGAGGATCACGGCTTCGAACCCGGCGCGGGATTCTTCGACGCGTTGCGGCAGGACCCGGTGCTCGCGCAGCGCAAGCTGATCACCGAGCCGTGGGATCTCGGCCCCGGCGGCTATCAGCTCGGCCGCCACCCGCCCGGCTTCGCCGAATGGAACGACCGGTTTCGCGACACCGTGCGGCGCTTCTGGCGCGGCGACGCGGGGCAGCGCCCGGAACTGGCCGCGCGCCTGTCGGGCTCGGCCGACCTGTTCAATCACGCGCGGCGCCGCACGTGGGCGTCGGTCAATTTCGTCACCGCGCACGACGGCTTCACGCTGGCCGACCTCGTGTCGTATGCGGGCAAGCACAACGACGCGAACGGCGAGGACAACCGCGACGGCCGCGACGACAACTGCAGCGCGAACTGGGGCGTCGAAGGGCCGACCGACGACGCGAAGATCCGCGACGTGCGCTCGCGCGTCGCGCGCTCGATGCTCGCGACGCTGTTTACCGCGCTCGGCACGCCGATGCTCGTGGCCGGCGACGAATTCGGCCGCACGCAGCGCGGCAACAACAACGCGTATTGCCAGGATAACGAACTGTCGTGGCTCGACTGGGACCTGGCGCACAGCGACGAAGGCGTACAGACGACGCGCTTCGTGTCGCGGCTCGCCGCGCTGCGGCGCATGTATCCGGTGATGTCGTCGCCGCGCTATCCGAACGGCGACCGCGACGGCGCGCCCGGCATGCGCGAGATCGGCTGGTTCGACGAACGCGGCGACGCGCTGACCGTCCCCGCGTGGGAAGACGGCGAACGCCGCGCGCTGACGATGCGGCGCGTCGGCACCGGCCGCACCGGACGCACCGAGGCGTTGCTCGTGATGCTGAACGCATCGGCCGAGACCATCACGTTCCTGCCGCCCGCGCCCGTGCTCGATTACCGGATCCTGCTCGACACCGCGACGCCCGACTCGGGCCCGCGCTCGTGGCCGGACGCCGGGCTCGACGTCGCCGCGCATGCGGCCGTGATCGCGGTCGCGGCCGTGCCACCCGACCTGTCTTCGTGAGGAGCCGCCATGACGTCCCGTTCCGCCCATTCGCCCGGCACGCACGCATACGCGTCGTCGTTCGGCGCGACCTGCCTCGATGCGGACCGCACGCGCTTCCGGCTGTGGGCGCCCGCGAGCCGCACGGCCGCCGTCGAACTGCAGGACGCGGGCGGCCGCGCGCTGCCGATGGCGCCGGCCGGCGACGGCTGGTTCGAGACGATCGCGCCGTGCGGCCCCGGCACGCTGTACCGCTACCTGCTCGACGACGCGCTCGCGGTGGCCGATCCCGCGTCGCGCTTCCAGCCGTATGACGTGCTGGGCCCGAGCCAGGTCGTCGATCCGGCCGCGTACCGCTGGCGTCACGACGCGTGGCGCGGCCGTCCGTGGCGCGAGACGGTGCTCTACGAGCTGCATGTCGGCGCATGCGGCGGCTACGCGGCCGTCGAGCGGCGGCTGCCGGCGATCGCCGAACTCGGCGTGACCGCGGTCGAGCTGATGCCCGTCAATGCGTTCCCCGGCGCGCGCAACTGGGGCTACGACGGCGTGCTGCCGTTCGCGCCCGACGCGTCGTACGGGCGGCCCGAGGAACTGAAATCGCTGATCGACACCGCGCACGGGCTCGGGCTGCAAGTGTTCCTCGACGTCGTGTACAACCACTTCGGCCCCGAAGGCAACCTGCTGCCGCGCTACGCGCCCGACTTCTTCCGCGCGGACCGGCAGACCGCGTGGGGGCCGGCGATCGACTTCTCCCGCCCGCAGACGAGCGCGTTCTTCATCGACAACGCGCTGTACTGGCTCGACGAATACCGTTTCGACGGGCTGCGCATCGACGCCGCGCACGCGATCGACGACGACGCGTGGCTGCGCGAACTCGCGCGCCGCGTGCGCGCGCACACGGGCGACGCGCGCCACGTGCATCTCGTGCTGGAGAACGAGCGCAATACCGCGAGCCTGCTCGGCCCCGGCGGCTTCGACGCGCAATGGAACGACGACTTCCACAACAGCGCGCACGTGCTGCTGACCGGCGAGCGCGACGGTTACTACCGCGCATACGCGGATGCGCCGCTGCGTCATTTCGCGCGCACGCTCGGCGAAGGCTTCGCGTATCAGGGCGAACCGTCGCCGCTGCACGACGGCGCCGCGCGCGGCGAGCCGAGCGCGCACCTGCCGCCGACCGCGTTCGTCGCGTTCCTGCAGAACCACGACCAGATCGGCAACCGCGCGTTCGGCGAACGGCTGCGCGCGCTCGCGAACGACGACGCGGTGCGCGCGGCCACCGCGCTGATGCTGCTCGCGCCGTCGATTCCGCTGCTGTTCATGGGCGAGGAAGACGGCAGCACGCAGCCGTTCCAGTTCTTCACCGACTATCGCGGCGCGCTCGCCGACGCGGTGCGCGAAGGGCGGCGCCGCGAATTCGCCGCGTTTCCCGCATTCGCCGACGCCGCGCATCGCGACGCGATTCCCGACCCGAACGACATCGCGACGTTCGTGCGCTCGTCGTCGCACCATCCGCCCGACGAGTCGTGGCCCGACGCGGCCGCGTGGCGGCGCTTCTACCGCAGCGCGCTGGCCGTGCGCGCGGCGCTCGTGACGCCGCACCTGGCCGATGCGCGCGCGCTCGGCGTCGACCTGCTCGCGGGCGACGGCGACCCGCCCGCGCTGGTCGCGCGCTGGCGCCTCGGCGACGGCAGCACGCTGACGATCGCGCTGAATCTCGGCTCGCACGACGCGACGCTGCCCGCGCTGCCGGTCGGCAAGATCGTGTTCGAGACGCCGCCGCGTGCGCGCGACCGGCTGCCCGGCGGGCACGTGCCGCCGCGCGCGTGCATCGCGTGGCGCGACGGCGCGGTCAACCACGATGCGCGGCAGCACCGCGCGAACGGACGGAGCCCGTCATGACGACCGACGTCCCGATCGCCGCGCTCGCCCGGGCGGCCGGCCTGGAACCCGACTGGACCGACTCGGGCGGCGTCGCGCGACGCGTGGACGACGATGCGCTCGTCGCGCTCGTCGATGCGCTCGGCTGGCCGTGCGGCACCGCGATCCAGCGGGTCGACAGCGCGGCGGCGCTCGCCGATGCGAACGCGGCGCCGCCGCGCGTCGTGACCGGTGACGCCGGCCTGCCGGTGACGCTGCCCGCGACCGTCGCGGCGCCGGGCGCGCGCTTCCGGATCTCGCTCGAAACCGGCGGGCACGTGGATGGCCGCGTGGGCGGCACGGGCGAACCCGGCACGCTGCCGCCGCTCGCGATGCCCGGCTATCACGCGCTCGACATCGGCGAGCAGCGTATCGGGCTCGCGATCGCGCCGCCGCGGGCGCGACCGTTCGACGCGTTCGCCCGCGCCCACGACGCGGGCCACCGCTGGGGCATCGCGGCCCAGCTCTACAGCCTGCGCCGCACCGGCGACGACGGCGCGGGCGACTACACGGCGCTCGCGCGACTGGCCGCACAGGCCGCGCGCCACGGCGCGCAGGCGGTGGCGATCAGCCCGACGCACGCCGGCTATCCGGCGCTCCCCGCGCACGACAGCCCGTATTCGCCGTCGTCGCGACGCTGGCACAACGTCGCGTATCTCGACTGCGATGCGGTGCCGGGCGCCGATGTCGCGCGTCGGGCACCCGACGGCCCGGCCGATGCCGCGCTGATCGACTGGCCGCGCGTGCTGCCGGCGAAGCTGCGCCGTCTGCGTGCGTGCTTCGACGCATGGCGCGCCAGCGACGACCCGTCGCGCGATACGTTCCAGCGTTTTCGTGCGGCGGGCGGCGCGGCGCTCGACGCGCATGCGCGCTTCGATGCGCTGCAGGCATTCTGCATCGAGCACGGGATCGGCGCGGACTGGCGGCAGTGGCCCGCGCAATGGCGCATGCCGGGATCGGCGGAAGTCGACGCGTTCGCGCACGCGCATACCGACACGATCGCGTTCCACACGTTCCTGCAATGGTGCGCGTCGCGCGCGCTCGGCGACGCGCAGCACGCGGCGCGCGGCGCGGGGATGGCGACCGGTCTGATCGCCGATCTCGCGGTCGGCTCCGATCGGGCCGGCAGCGACGCGTGGGCGCACGGCACGACGCTGCTGCGCGGCGTGTCGCTCGGCGCGCCGCCCGACCTGTTCAATGCGGCCGGCCAGGCGTGGGGCGTGACGACGTGGACGCCCGACGCGCTGCGCGCGGACGGCTTCATGCCGTTCATCGAACTGCTGCGCGCGGCGTTCGCGCACGCGGGGGGCATCCGCATCGATCACGTGCTCGGTTTCGCGCGGATGTGGATCGTGCCGGACGGCGGCTCGCCGCGCAGCGGCGCGTACCTGCGCTATCCGCTCGACGATCTGGTGCGGCTTGTCGCGCTGGAAGCGGCGCGTCATCGCGCGATCGCGATCGGCGAGGATCTGGGCACCGTGCCGGCCGGGTTGCGCGAACGGCTCGGCGCGCAGGGTGTCGCGGGCATGCGCGTGCTGTGGTTCGAGCGCGATGCGAATGGCGCGTTCCGGCCGCCGTCCGCGTGGGATCGCGACGCGATCGCGATGACGTCGACGCACGATTTGCCGACCGTGGCCGGCTGGTGGCGCGGCGTCGATCTCGGGTGGCGGCGCGTCGCGGCCGAGGCCGAGGCCGCTAAGCGACGCGACGAAGCGCAATCGCGAGACGTCGCCGCTCCGGCGCCGGACGATGCGAGCGCGCACGATTCGGACGAGATCGTGCAAAGCATGGCGTTCGGACACGACACCGTACAGCGCCCCGATTCGAATCGCGCGACGCCCCCGCCGCCGCCCGACCTGCTCGCCGCGCATGCGGAACGCGCGACCGAGCGCGCGGCGCTGTGGCACGCGCTGCAGCACGCCGGCTGCGCGCCGGCCGGCGCCGCGGTGCCGCCGGCCGACATGCCGCCGGTGAACGCGATCCTGGCCTACGTCGCGAGCAGCCCGTCGCCGCTCGCGCTGCTGCCGCTCGAGGATCTGCTCGCGCTCGACGCGCAGCCGAACCTGCCGGGGCCGCCGTGCGGCCATCCGAACTGGCGGCAGCGGCTGCCGCGCCCGATCGACACGCTGTTCGACGCCGACGTACGCACGCGCATCGCCGCGGTCGTGCAGGCGCGCCGCGCGCGGAGGCACGGCCCATGACCCCACGCGCGACGCTGCGACTGCAGCTGCATGCGGGCTTCACGTTCGACGACGCGGCCGCGCACGCCGACTACTTCGCGCGGCTCGGCGTCAGCCACCTGTACCTGTCGCCGGTATCGACGGCCGAGCCCGGCTCGCTGCACGGCTACGACACCGTCGACCACGGCGCGCTCAGCGCGGAACGCGGCGGCGAAGCCGGTTTCATGCGGCTCGTCGACGCGCTGCGCGCACGCGGCCTCGGCATCATCATCGATATCGTGCCGAACCACATGGGCGTCGGCGGGTCGTCGAACGGCTGGTGGAACGACGTGCTCGAATGGGGGTCGGCGAGCCCGTACGCGCGCTATTTCGACATCGACTGGCATCCGCCCGACCCGGCGCTCGACGGCAAGGTGCTGTTGCCGTGCCTCGGCGCGCCGTACGGCGACGCGCTCGCGGCCGGCGACATCACGCTGCGCGCCGATCCGGCCGCGGGCCGCTTCTATATCGCATGCCCGGGGCGGCGGCTGCCGGTCGCCGCCGCCACCTACGCGGAGATCCTGCGCATCGCGAATCGCGCGGACCTGAACGCGCTCGCCGAGCGCTTCGACGTCGCGCCGATCCGCGACAGCGCGCGGCTGGCCGCCGCCCATGCGGCGCTGCGCGACCATGCGGCCGCGCACGGCCCGCATGCGCTCGATGCGGTATTGCGCGGCGCCGATCCGCGCCGCGCACGCTCGCGCGCGTGCCTGCATCACTTGCTCGAACGCCAGCACTACCGGCTCGCGTGGTGGCGCACGGCCGCCGACGAGCTGAACTGGCGGCGCTTCTTCGACATCGCGACGCTCGCGGCCGTGCGCGTCGAAGACGAGGCGGTATTCGACGCCGTGCATGCGCTGCCGCTGCGCCTGCATGCGGCCGGGCTCGTCGACGGCGTGCGCGTCGATCACGTCGACGGCCTCGCCGATCCGCGCGCGTATTGCCGTCGGCTGCACGCACGGCTCGCCGCGCAGCGCGACGCGCGGCCCTATATCGTCGTCGAGAAGATCCTCGCGCCCCGCGAAGCACTGCGCACCGACTGGGCCGTCGACGGCACCACCGGCTACGACTTCATGAACGACGTTGGCGCGCTGCTGCACGACCCGGCCGGCGCCGAACCGCTCGCCGCGCACTGGGCGGCCGTATCGGGTTCCGCGCGCACGTTCGCGCAGGAAGCGCTCGACGGCAAGCGGCGCGTGCTGATGCGCCAGCTCGCCGGCGAGCATGCGCGCGTCGCGCGGCTGCTGCACGGGATTGCGCGGGCGTCGCCCGCGACGCGCGACATCAGCCTGATCGCGATCCGGCGCGTGCTCGGCGAACTCGCGATACGGCTGCCCGTGTACCGGATGTATCCGGCGCGGGGCGCCGAACCGGCCGACGTCGACCGCCGCGTGCTCGCGCACGCGTACAACGGTGCTTACGCGACGGTCGATCCGACCGACCGCTTCGCGCTCGAGCGCGTCGCCGCGTGGCTCGGCTTGCCGGTCGTGCGCGTGCCGCGCGTGGACGCCGATGCGCTGGTCGCCGCGCGTGTCGCGTTCGCGCAGCTCACCGCGCCGCTGGCCGCGAAGGGCGTCGAGGATACGGCCAACTATCGCTACGGCCGGCTGCTGTCGCGCAACGAGGTGGGCGCCGATGCCGGCGACTTCAGCCTGTCGCGCGGCGCGTTCCATGCACGCAACCGGCGCCGCGCGCGCACCGCGCCGCACGGGCTCGTCGCGACGGCCACGCACGATCACAAGCGCGGCGAGGACGCGCGGGCGCGGCTCGCGGTGCTGAGCGAGGTGCCCGATGCGTGGCGCGCGGTGTCGCTCGACTGGTCGGCGCTGAATCAGCCGCATCGCGGCGGCGCGCACCGCGACCTCGCGTGGACGCCCGGGCCGGCCGCCGAGGCGATGCTGGTCCAGACGCTCGTCGGCTGCTGGCCGCCTGCGCTCGCCCCCGACGACGCGGCCGGCCTCGACGCGCTCGCGACGCGCGTCGTGCAATGGCAGACGAAGGCGCTGCGCGAAGCGAAGCAGTACACCGACTGGCTCGCGCCCGAGCCGGACTACGAGCAAAGCTGCGAAGCGTTCGTCCGCGCGATCCTGACGCCGCGCGGCGCGGGCGATTTTGCGCATCGGCTGCATGCGTTCGTCGCACGGATCGCGCCGGCCGGCGTCGTCAACAGCCTGACGCAAACGGCGCTGCGAATCGCGTCGCCCGGCGTACCCGATCTCTATCAAGGTAGCGAGTCATGGGATCACTCGCTCGTCGATCCGGATAACCGGCGCGACGTGCCGTTCGCGACGCTGGCGACCGAAGCGGTCGACGGGCCGGTTGCGTCGTATCTATCGACATGGCCCGATGCGCGCGTGAAGCGTGCGCTGATCGAGCGGATGCTGGCGCTGCGTGCGCAATGGCCGACGACATTTGCGGACGGCGCATACGTTCCGTTGCGGGTGCGTGGCACGCTCGCGCGGCACGCGGTGGCGTTCGCGCGCTGCGATGACGCGGCGACCGTGGTGGTGATCGCGACTCGGCTCGCGTGGCGGTTGCTCGGCGAAGCGCCTGCGTTGCCGCGGGTGGAGCCTGCGCAATGGGGCGATACGGCGGTCGTGCTGCCGCGCGCCGTCGAAGGGCCGTGGGTCGACGGGTTGAATGCGGGGGACGCGCTCGATGCGCCGGAAGGGGTGCTGGCGCTCGATCGCTGTCTGGCCGAGTTGCCTGTGGCGGTGCTGGTCGCGGGGCGGAATGGTGGTTGAAGCCGACGCCCGGTTCGTGCCAGCCGTGAGTCACCGAAATCGATTTTGTGCAAAACGTGCCGTAAATAATCGATTTTGCACACGCGTCATCGAATTTCAACCGAAACGCCCGATCGTAAGCGTCTTTGTGCAGTCGACGACGGGCGTCGGCAACCTCACGACCACTCTTCCGGCGGCATCTCGCCGCTATCGTCTTCCCACAGCGGTTTCCCCGCCTCCGCTCCACGGCTCGGCGTCACCGGCCCATTTCCGCTTGCACGACCGCCGTCGCGCTCACCGCGCCGCGTGCCGTCGCGCGGGGCCGCCGCATGCGGTCGTGCGCGCACCCGCGTCGGCGTCACGGTCCGCTGGCCGTCGCGGCGACGCTCGTCCGTCGATCCCGCATCGTTCGTCTGTCGTGCGTTCGAAGCCGTATCCATTTTTCTCTCCTGAGTCATCGAAAAAACCGGTCGCCCGAACGCAGCAATTTCGGTGCCGCGCGCCGGGCAAGCGTCTTGCTCCATCGCTTCGCCCCCTAACCGTTCCGGAGGTGACGATGACGAATCGCAACGCGCCGCCCGCCACACGCCGCCGCCTCGGCGGATGGATGGCCACCGAGGAATCGCACATGGCCGCGTTCCGCGAAAAAATGGCGAACGAAGCGCGCGCGCATGCCGGCGACCGGCTGCGCACGCCGGCCGTCCAGGAACTCGCGCGGCTGTTCGACGACAACGCGGTGCTGCGCATGAGCCTGACGCGCGCGATCGACGAAGCGCTCGAAGCGGGATACCGGCTCGGCTACGCATCGATCGGCGAGCTGATGACGGTGCTCGACCATCTGATGACCTACACGCCGCCGTTCAGCGAGGAAAGCCTGATCGTGTGCCCGCTGAACGCATTCCTCGACTGGCCGATGTGCATGCCGTCGGGTCACGCGGTGTTTCGCGACGCGTCGGTCAATGCGCAGTTGAAGCGCGTATTGAATGCGTGGTGCGACTTCCTCGGCGGCCCGCATTCGCGCGCGCATCTCGACACGTCGCCGCCCGACGGCTGGTTCTGCGACGAAGCGCGCAAGCGCCTCGGGCTGTCGCAGTTCCAGTATCGCGAAGACCAGCCGCACTGGGGCTTCGATTCGTGGAACGACTTCTTCACGCGGCGCTTTCGCGACGGCGCGCGGCCCGTCGCGGCGCCCGACGATCCGCACGTGATCGTCAGCGCGTGCGAAGCGTCGCCGTATCACACCGAAACGAACGTGAAGCTGCGCGACACGTTCTGGATCAAGTCGCAGCCGTACTCGCTGCGCGACCTCTTCACGCCCGCGTGGCTGTCGCTCGCCGAGCGCTTCGTCGGCGGCGACGTCTACCAGGCCTACCTCAGCGCGTACAACTACCATCGCTGGCATGCGCCGGTGCGCGGGGTAGTCACCCACGCGTATCGGGTGGACGGCGCCTATTACTCGGTCGCCGAAGCCGAAGGCCCGGACCCGGCCGGGCTCAACGACTCGCAGGGCTACATGACGGCGGTCGCCGCGCGCGCGGTGGTCGCGATCTCGAGCGACGATCCCGGCATCGGCACGGTGGCTGCCGTGTTCGTCGGGATGGGCGACGTGTCGTCGTGCGTGATCGAGGTCATGCCGGGGCAGCGCGTCGACAAGGGCGACGAGATCGGCTATTTCCAGTTCGGCGGCTCGACCTACTGTCTGCTGTTCGAGGCCGGCGTGATCGACCGCTTCCTGTACGCGCCGCCGTTCGAAGGCCAGCCGCCGGTCGTGCAGGTCAATGCGCCCGTCGCGATCGCGCGGTGAGCGCCGCGCGCGGCCCGGTGCGTCACGCTTCCGTGGCGTCGAACCGGGCCCCGTCCTGCCGCTGCACGCAGCGCAGGACCGACAGGCCGTCGGCAGTCAGCGCGGGCCGGTGTTGGCCGGACGCAGCGTCGCGCTCCATCACGATCAGGTGTTGTTCGACGAGCGCGACGATGTCGTCGCGGTCGATCTGGATCTGTTCCGGCGCGTGATGCGCCAGAAACAGCGCGGCAAATTCGTGTGCGGTCAGCATGCTCGTTTCCCCGTTGGCGGCGATGCGCGACGCGACACCGGCGTCGCATCGGCAGCGGCGCGAATCGTACGCCGGCGACGTTACGGGCATGCAGGGAACGTGCCAATCGGTGTTATTCGAGTGGTGGCCGTGCGATGCACGCGCCGCGCGATGCGGCACCGCACGGCGCGTTCGAGCCGCTGCAAAGTTTTCAACGGCATGTAAGGGCGGCGGGCCGCACGCGGACGGCGTAAAAGCGGGCGCAACACCTGGGGACTGCGCCGCCGCTCACGACCCCCGCGGGCCAAACAACCCAGCCCGCGCACGCCCGGCCGGCGCACGGAAATACCCGCTGTGCAGCACCACGTCGTGGTTGCCGCTCGCCAGCACGTCCGCGCACGCGGCTTCGATACGCGCACGACCGCGCTCGAACGCGTCGCGCAAATCGGCCTCCAGCGCGGAGCGCGCGCCGAAATGATCTTCCAGCGCCTCCACCGTAATCGCGCAGGCGTGCGGCACCCCGTCGACGTCGACGACGAAGCGCAACTGCAGCGCCGCGCCGTCGAACGTGGGCGGTTCGTCGGTCAGCGTCACGCGGCGTGGGGAATCGGCCGGCATCGGCTCAGGCCCTCCGCGACGCGAGGCGCTCGATCAGCGCGCCGTTGAACGCGGGCAGATCGGCCGGCTTGCGGCTCGTGATCAGGTTGCCGTCGCGCACGACTTCCTCGTCCACCCACTTGCCGCCCGCGTGACGGATGTCGTCCTGCAGGCTCGGCCAGCTCGTCATCGTCTTGCCTTCGACGAGCCCGGCCGATACCAGCAGCCAGCCGCCGTGGCAGATCGCGGCGATCGGCTTGCCGGCGCCGACGGCCGCCGTCACGAATTCGCGCGCGGCCGGCACCATCCGGATCGCATCGCCGTTGATGACGCCGCCCGGCAGCACGACCGCGTCGTAGTCGCCTTCGCGCGCATCGTCGAACGTGCGGTCGACCTTCACGCGCTCGCCCTTGTCGACGTGCCGGAAACCCTGGATCTCGCCGCGCTGCTGCGAAATCACGTCAACCTGCGCGCCTTCGGCCGCAAGCGCGCGCTGCGGTTCGACGAGCTCGGCTTCCTCGAAGCCGTCGACCGCCAGAATCGCTACCTTGCAATGATCCAGCCTGCCGCTCATGAATGCCTCCGTGGATGGGATGGGGATAGAGACAGGTCGGCACATGTCGTGCCGTTGCCTGTCGCGCAGCAATCGCCGTTCCGGCCGCGGAAGCCGCTGCCCATGTGCGTCGTCACGCCGTGCGTAGCGCGGCACAAAGGGGAACGACCCGCCATCGATGGCGGCCACCCGCGAACGGGCGGGATCGGCCGCTGCACGTCGCCGCGCCCGGCTGCAAAGATTTCAACGGGATGTAACGCAACGCCGCGGCGACGCCGCACGTCGATCCGATGCGATTACTGCAGATGACGGGCGGCGTCGAGCATCGCGTCGGTCAGTTCCACCGTCAGCGTCAGGTTTTCGCCGGTATCGGGCAATTGCTCGAGCGTCTGCTGCACGGCGTCGTGCAGCATCGCGTGCACGCGCATCCGCGCGCCTTCGTCGAGATCCGCGTAGCGTTCCATCGTCGAGCATTCGAGCGCGAGCACGACCGAATGCCGGGCCGCCTCGGGCGGCGCCTCGACGGCGTTCGCCCACGCTGCGTGGAACATGACCCTGCCCGTTTCGACGTCCACGTGGACCGTCGTGTCGAGATCGTCCATGTCGCTTGCCTCGCCGTCGATCTCGTCGTGCTCCAGGAAAATCCGGGAATTCGATTGCATGATGTCCTCCTGCGTGGTGGCGGTGCGCCCGTCCCGGGAAACCGCGCCGCCATCGCGCCGTGCCGGCCGCGCCGGCACGACACCGTCAATAACCGCTGGACCCGCCGCCCGTGCCGCCGGCCCCGCCGCCGCCCGTGCCCGTCGAGCCGGCCGAACCGCCGTTGCCGGCGCCCGTGCCGCTCGTTCCACCCGAGCCGCCCATACCGCCCGACCCGCCGGCGCCGCCAGAGCCGCCGCCGACACCGCCGCCCGCGGCGCCGCTACCGCCCTGGCCCGCGCCGTTCGGGCCGCCGCCCGGCTTCACATGGCCGGCCACCCCGCTATGCGAACGCATCCCGTGCTTCGCGCCATGCCGTTGCGTACCCGCCGGCGGAGGCGGCGCGGCCGTATTGCCGTTGGCGCTCGGCGTCGACATGTCCATCGACGGATTCGGCGCGCCAGTGCCCTCGTCCGAGCGCTGCGAATTCTGCGCCCACGCGGGCGGCGCCGCCGCGACGATCGCGACGGCCGCGCCGGCCAGCACGCGCCGCGCGACAAACTTCGATTCGAATGCTGATTTCATGGCGTTTTCTCCCTATGGGTGATCGCGTGATGGAAATTCCTGCTCCGACGTCTCAGCAAGGCCCATGCCGTCACTGGCCACGTTCGCGACGCGGCACGGGATTTGCGGCGCCTCTGTCCACACGACCTTTCTGTCACCTCATACGGAGCCCCTGCCTGATGCCTTCCGCTTCCGCCTCTGCTTCCCATGCGCACGGCAAGCGCCACACGCGCCGCCCGGGCCGCGCGCGCAGCGCCGACCCGGCCCACCGCAAGCGCTGGTCCGGCGAAGTCACGCAAAAAAGCGATGCGCTCGACATCGAGCCCGACATCTTCAAATCCGACGATCCGGCCGCGATCGCGGCGTCGCTGAAGCACTCGGCCGAGCACAGCCGTCGCCGCAAGGCGTCGCCGTTCCAGTCGGCGATGTCGATGCTGAACTTCTACGTGAACCGCGCGGGCCGCAACCTGCCGAAGACGCGCCGTACGACGCTCGAACGCGCGAAGCGGAAACTGCGCGAAGCCTTCGGCCGCAAGCCGTGACGGCTGGCGCGCCGCCCGTCTCCCTCCCTGCGATTCACACGCATGCACGAAACCCTCTGGTACCTGATCATCGGCGCCGTGCTGCTCGGCATGGGCGTCGTGACGTCGGCGCTGCGCCACCTGCCATGCAGCTCGGCCATGATTTACCTGGTGCTCGGCGTCGCGCTCGGCCCGGCCGGCGCCGGCCTGCTGCATCTCGACCTCGAACGCGACGGGCCGCTGCTGCGCGAGATCGTCGAAGTCGCGCTGCTGGTGTCGCTGTTCGCGATCGGGCTGCGGCTGCGCGTGCCGCTGTCCGACAAGCTGTGGCTCGTGCCGTGCCGTCTCGGGCTGCTCGCGATGATCGTCACCGTGCCGCTGCTCGCCGCATGCGCGGTGCTCGCGCTGGCCCTCGGCTGGGGCCCCGCGCTGCTGCTCGCGGCGATCCTCGCGCCGACCGACCCGGTGCTCGCGCACGACGTGCAGGTGCACGATCCGGGCGATCGCGACCTGGTGCGCTTCGCGTTGTCCGGCGAAGGCGGGATGAACGACGGCATCGCGCTGCCGTTCGCGCTCGCGGGGCTCGCGCTGTGCGGCGCACCGGGCGCCACGCACGGCATCCCGCCGCTGTCCGGCACGTTCGCGCTCGTCGCGCTGTGGGGCATCGCCGGTGCGGCCGCGATCGGCGGCGGGCTCGGCTGGGTCACGACGAAGACGATCGGGTGGCTGCGCACGCGCCACGGCCAGGCGCTCGGCCTCGAAGGCTTCTTCGCGCTCGCGCTGATCGTGCTGTCGTTCGGCGCCGCGCAGCTCGCGCACACGTTCGGCTTCATCGCGACGTTCGCGGCCGGCGTCGCGATGCGATGGGTCGAGCATCGCGCGAGCGGCGACCGGCCACCGCGCGAAGTGATCGGCCAGATCGACTCGGAAGACGTGGTCGCCACCGAGAAGCATCCGGACAAAGCGCATGCGTTCATGGCCGAATCGGTGCTCGGCTTCACGATCGAGCTCGAACGGATCGCCGAAGCGATCGTGATGACGATGATCGGCAGCGTGCTCGCGACGTTGCCCGGCCCGCTGCTCACGTGGGGCGCCATCGCGCTGGCCGCCGCGCTGTTCGTCGTCGTGCGTCCGCTCGCGGTGCTGGTCACGCTCACCGGCTCGCGCGCGACGCATGCGCAGCGGCGGCTGATGGCGTGGTTCGGCATTCGCGGGATCGGTTCGTTCTACTACCTGCTGTTCGCGCTCGAGCACGGGCCGTCCGACGTGGTGCGCCCCCTCGCGGCGCCGGTGCTGGCCGTGGTATCGGCTTCGGTGGTCGCGCACGGGATCTCCGCGACGCCGCTGATGAACTGGTATTACCGGCTGCAGCAGCATCGGCGCTGACGCTTCACGCACCGGCGTCGAGCCGCGCCCGCATCGCCGCGGTGATGCGCTGGCGCGTCCTCGCATAGCCTTCCCACGGGTCGCGCTTCAGCGTGTCCAGCCGCTCGTGCAGCGTATCGATCGTCCATTGCGCGCCGCCCGTCGTGTCGGGTACCTCGTCCCAGTCGAGCGGCACCGACACGCCCATGCCGGGCCGCGCCCGCACCGAATACGCGGCGATCGTGCTCGCGCCGCGCCCGTTGCGCAGATAGTCGACGAAGATCTTGCCGCGCCGGTGGCGCGGCCCCATCGTCGCGGTGAAACGGTCGGGCAGCGTGCCGGCGACGTGCTGCGCGACCGCGCGCGAAAAGTCCTTCACGTCGTCCCAGCCCGCATGCCGCGTGAGCGGCACGACGACGTGCAGCCCCTTGCCGCCGCTCGTCTTGCAGAACGACACGAGCCCCAGTTCGTCGAGCAGCCCGCGCACGAGTTGCGCGGCGTCGATCATCGTGCGCCACGGCAGCGCCGGGTCGGGATCGAGGTCGAACACGATGCGGTCCGGCCGCTCGATGTTCGACGCGTGCGCGTTCCACGTGTGCAGCTCGACCGTGCCCATCTGCGCGGCGCCGAGCAGCGCATCGACGCTGTCGATCGACAGCAGCGGCCCGTGGCCGGGATCGAGCCCTTCGTGCTGCGTGACGAACGGGATCTCGCGGCGCTCCGCGTGCTTCTGGAAGAACAGCTCGCCGGCGATGTCGCCCGGCGCGCGCACGAGCGATACGGGCCGGCCTTTCAGGTCGGCGAGCAGCCACGGCGCGACCCACTGCCAGTAACGCGCGAGATCGATCTTGCGCGTGCCGCTTTGCGGGTCGAGCACGCGCTCGGGATGCGTGATGCGCACGCGGCCGAGCGTGTCGGGGCCGGACGCGTCGCCTTCGGCGCGGGCGGCTGCACGAGAACGTGACGGGCGCTTGCGATCGGCGGTGTCGTGAGCGGCAGGCGATGCGCGCTTGCGTGTGTCGTCGTGCGGGGTCTGGCGTTGATCCATCGTCACCTCCGTTTCCGTGTGTTTCGGCATTTCGCGGACGATCTGCTCCGCCGGCTTGTCGTCGCGCAGCGCGATGAACGCGGCCTGTCGCACGATCCCGTCGCCGGTCCATTCCGCGAATTCGCATTCGGCGACGAGCGTCGGCTCGACCCAGTGCACGCGCGTGCGCGTGCGTTCGCGCGGCGGCGCATCGAACGGCATCGTGTCGCGTTCGTGCTTGCGCAGGATCGCGGCGAGACGGTCGAGCATCCGCGCGTCGAAGCCGGTGCCGACGCGGCCGACGTAGCGCAGCGGCGTCGGCCCGCGCCGCCGCTTGCCGGCCGGCGCCGGTTCGTGCACGCCGAGCAGCAGCGCGCCGAAGCCGTGCCGGCTGCCGGACGGCTCCGTAAAGCCGCCGATCACGAACTCCTGCCGACGTCGGCATTTGAGCTTGATCCACGCAGGCGAACGACCGGCGCGGTAGCGCGAGTCCGCACGCTTGCCGATCAGCCCTTCGAGGCCGGTGTCGCACGCGCTCGCGATCAGCGACGCGACGTCCTCGCCGAGATCGGGCGAAAAGCGCACGCGCGCCGGGTCGCTGTTCGCGAGCAGCGGTTCGAGCAGCGCGCGACGCGCGGTGAGCCGCGCGTCGCGCAGGTCGTAGCCGTCGAGATAAGGCAGATCGAATACGAAGAAGGTGACCGTGTCCGAGCGGTCCGCGCCGAACGCGTTCTGCAGCGCCTGGAAATCGGGCAAGCCGTTCTCGCCGAGCACGACGGCCTCGCCGTCGAGCCATGCGTCGTCGACGTCGAGCGCCGCGAGCGCGTCGCGCTGCGCGCGCAGCTTCGCGGTCCAGTCGCGGCCTTCGCGCGTCGTCAGCGTGACGCGCCGGCGAGCGCCCTTCCCCGCGATGCGCGCGAGGATCCGATAGCCGTCGAACTTCAGTTCGTAGCACCAGCCGCCGTGGGTCGGCGGCGCGTCGACCAGCGTCGCGAGTTGCGGGCCGACGCGCTCCGGCAGCGGCGCACGCACCGCGCCTTCGACCTGCGACGGATCGGCGGGGCGGGGGCTTTCGTGGCTTTCATGGCTGGCGTCACTGGCGTGGCGCGCGTCATGTCCATCGCCGGCGTCACCCGTCGATCGACCGCGCCGAGCCGCGCGCTTGCGCGCCGCGCCGTTCGACGCGCCGGCGTGCACACTCCCCGGCCGCTCGCCGACGACGTCGAATTCATCGGCGCTGCGGGCGTCGTCGTCGCGCTCCTTGATCAGCAGCCACTGCTCCTGGCGCCCTTCCTGCCGCCCGCTGCGCACGAGCGCCCAGCCGCCGTGCAGCTTCTCGCCGTCGAGCCGGAACGACAGCTTGCCGGCCCGATAGCCTTCGCGTGCCCGCGCAACGCCGCCGTCCGGCGTCCACGTGCCCTCGTCCCAGACGACGACCGACCCCGCACCGTAATGCCCGGCCGGAATCTCGCCTTCGAACGACGCGTATTCGAGCGGATGGTCCTCGACGTGCACCGCGAGCCGCTTCACCTGCGGATCGAAGCTCGGCCCCTTCGGCACGGCCCACGACTTCAGCGTGCCGTCGAGTTCGAGCCGGAAGTCGTAGTGCAGCCGGCGCGCGTGGTGCTCCTGGATCACGAAGCGCAGCGGATGGCTTGCGCGCGCGGCAGGCTTCGCCTTCGGCTTCGTGCCCGCTTTCGTGTCGCCCTTCGCATCGGCCTTCGTGCGCCGCTTCCCGTGCGCGCCTTCGGGCTCGGGCGTTGCGCCGAAATGGCGCTTGCGGCGATACGGATCGAGCTTGCCGGCCATCGCGTCACCTCGTCGGAATCGGAGTCGAAATCGAAATCGGAGTCGGCGTGATCGGCGTCACGCCGCGTGCTTGCGGCGCGCGGCGGTCTTCTTCGCCGCATGGTCGCTCGCGGCGCCGCGTTTCGCGGCGGTCTTCTTCGCCGCGGTTTGGGTTGCCGCGGTTTTCGTCGTCGTGCCTTTCGATGCGGATTTCGAAGGCGGCTTGCGGCGCGCGCCGCCCCGCGACGATGACGATGACGCCTCGTCCTCCCCTTCGTCGCGCGCTCCACGCAGATCCGCCGCCCGCGCACCGGCGCCGCCCTTCAGGCTGCGCTTCAGCAACTCGGTGAGATCGACGACGTTGCTCGCCGCGCGGCCGGTCTGCGCGGGCCGATCCTCGATCTCCTCGATCTTGCCCGCACGCACCTTGCGCTCGACCAGTTCGAGGATGTCGTCGCGAAACGTGTCGTGATATTCGTCGGGCGTCCAGGTGCCGGACATGTCGTCGATCAGCTTCTTCGCCATCCCGAGCTCGCGCGCGGTGACGCCCGCGCCCTTCGCGTCGGCGGCCGGCACCGACAGTTCGTCGAGCGGCCGCAGTTCTTCCTGCCAGCGCAGCGTGTCGAGCGCGAGTATCGGCCCGACCGGAATCAGCGCGCCCAGATGCTGGCGGTCGCGCATCACCACGAGCGCGATACCGATCTTGCCGCTGTCCTTCAGCGCGTCGCGCAGCAGCGTATAGACCTTCTCGCCCTTGCGGTCCGGCACCAGGTAGTACGGCGTGTCGAGATAGAGGAACGACACGGCGTCCTCGTCGACGAAGGTCAGGATGTCGACGGTCTGCGTCGATTCCGGGTTCGCCGCGCGGATCTCGTCGTCGGTGAGCACGACGTAGCGCTCCTTCTCGTACTCGTAGCCGCGCACGATGTCCTCGCGCGTGACTTCCTTGCCGGTGCGCTTGTTGATCTGCCGATAGCCGATCGGGTCCATCGAGCGCTTGTCGAGCATCCGGAACGACGGCTTCACGGTGCGCGTCGCCGGAAACAGCTGCACGGGCACGTGCACGAGCCCGAAGCTGATCGCGCCTTTCCATATCATCCGCGGTGCCATGCGTGTTCCTCCTTGCCGAATGCGCGCCCGCCCGAAGGCAGGCGCGCGGTACGGCGCAAACCGCTGTCGGCCGCTTCTGGCCGCTTCTGGCCGCTTTCGGCCCTATGCCGGCAGCTCCGCCGCCTGCTGTTCGCGCGCCCAGACGCGATGCTGGCCGAGGTGATCCGACAGCGTGTTCAGGACCTTGTCCATATCGACGGGCTGCCCGACGCACACGCCCTCGGCCGGGTCCGGCAGGTGCGCGGCGCTCAGCAGTTGCCGCCCGGAGCCGACGGCCGCGATCGGCTTCAGGTGCTTGAACGCCTCGCGCACGAAATGGCGGGCCTCGGCGCTATGCGCGAGATCGCGGCCATCGCCGTCGCCGCCGCCGCCGCACACGAATACCGCGTCGAACATCACCGACGGCATGCCGACCAGTGTCGCCTCCGGCACGATGCCGCCGATCGGCGCGAGCGTCGGCGCGACGATCGTCGGCACCGCGTGCGCGGCGAGCAACGCGTCGCGCACCTGCTCGACCAGCACCTGATTCACGCCGGGCGTCGCGATCAGCGCGATCTTGCGCGAGCGGATGCCGGGCTTCGCGCGGCCGATCAGGCTCAGCGCCGGCGAACGCTGCGCGACGACCGGCGTCGCGCCCGCCTGCGGCGCAGGCAGCCCGAGCCGTTCGGCGACCTGCGCGGCGAGCCCCGCGTCGAAGCGCGCGATGATCTCGTTGACCACGCGCTCGCGAATGTGCGGCTGCGTCACCTTGCCGAGCTCGAAGCAGTACGCGTCGCGGATATGCCGCTGCTCGATGTCGGTCATGCTCTGGTAGAACAGCGCGGCCTGCGAGAAATGGTCGGCAAACGATTCGCTGCGCACGCGCACCTTGTGGCCTTCGAGCGGCTCGGGCACGGTCTCGAACCCGCCGCCGGACGGCGCCGGCGGCGTCTCGCGCGGCCAGCCGCCGCTCGTCGAATTCGGCTCGTACGACGCTTGCCCGACGTTGATCGCCTGCCGATGCATCGCGTCGCGCTGGTTGTTCGCGAACGGGCACACCGGCCGGTTGATCGGAATCTCGTGGAAGTTCGGACCGCCGAGCCGGCTCAGCTGCGTGTCCGTGTACGAGAACAGCCGCCCCTGCAGCAGCGGGTCGTTCGTGAAATCGATGCCCGGCACCACGTGGCCCGGATGAAACGCGACCTGCTCGGTCTCCGCGAAAAAGTTGTCGGGGTTGCGGTTCAGCGTCATCCGGCCGATCGGCCGCACCGGCACGAGCTCTTCCGGCACGAGCTTGGTCGGATCCAGCAGGTCGAAGTCGAATTTGTCGGCATCGGCCGGGTCGATCATCTGCACGCCGAGTTCGAACGCCGGATAGTCGCCGCGCTCGATCGCGGTCCACAGGTCGCGCCGGTTGAAATCCGGGTCGTGGCCGGCGATCCGCTGCGCCTCGTCCCACAGCAGCGAATACGCGCCGCTCACGGGCCGCCAGTGGAATTTCACGAAACGCTCGACGCCGGCCGCGTTCACGAAGCGGAACGTGTGCACGCCGAAGCCGTCCATCGCGCGATAGCTGGCCGGCAGCGCACGGTCCGACATCAGCCACAGCACCATGTGCGTCGTTTCCGGCACCAGCGACACGAAATCCCAAAAGGTGTCGTGCGCGGACGCGCCGGTCGGCATCTCGTTCGGCGCCTCGGGCTTCACCGCATGCACGAAGTCGGGAAACTTGATCGCGTCCTGGATGAAGAACACCGGCATGTTGTTGCCGACGAGGTCGTAGTTGCCTTCCTCGGTATAGAACTTCACCGCGAAGCCGCGCACGTCGCGCACGGTGTCGGACGAGCCGCGCGGCCCCTGCACGGTCGAGAAGCGCACGTAGACCGGCGTTTCGGCGGCCGGGTCCTGCAGGAACGCGGCCTTCGTGTAGTCGGCCATCGGTTCGTACACGCGGAACACGCCATGCGCGGCCGAGCCGCGCGCATGCACCACCCGCTCCGGAATGCGCTCGTGATCGAAATGCGTGATCTTTTCGCGCATGATGAAGTCTTCGAGCAGCGACGGCCCGCGCGCGCCGCCGCGCAGCGTGTTCTGGTTATCGGCGATCCGCACGCCCTGGTTGGTCCGCAGCGCCTCGCCGTCGGGCCGCGCACGGTGCTCGTCGAGCTGACGCGACTTCGCGCTGTCGTGCGGTTGCGTCGGGGGCGTCTTGCCGGCGGATGGGGGAGTCGTCATCGTCAGGTATCCTCTTGGAATTCGGTAGGAAGCCGCTGCCGCACGGCGCCGCGCCGCGCCGCGGCGCGCGCGTGCGGACGGCAGGGAAAGCCGGCCCGGCGTGCCGCGAACGGCCGCGGGCCGGTGGCGGCGTCAGGGCGCGCGCAGCGCCGCGTCGAATTCCGCGGCCGTCACGTCGAGCGCGACGTTGCATTCGATCGCGGCGTCCTCGACGCGCGGCTTGTGCTCGTCCACCGCGCGCCGCGCACGATCGCACAGCTGCGTGCGCACGCGCAGCCGGTCGGCCGTGCCGAGCGTCGCGTAGCGTTCGATCACGTCCGCGTCGAACCGCATGTCGACCGTGCAGCGCCACTCGCGCGCGTCCTCGTCGGACGGCACGCGCACCCACGACACGTGGATCGTCAGCCGCCCGGACGCGTCGTCCGCATGCACGACGACGGTCGACTGCGACGGAAAACCGATCGCGAACGCGTGCTCGAGTTCCGCGACGCGCTGCGACCGGTCGGGCGTGACCGTCATCGGCGCACGACCCCCAGCAGCAACGTGACCAGGAAGATCACGACGAAGATGTAGAACAGGATCTTCGCGATCTCGGCCGCACCGGCCGCGATGCCGCCGAAGCCGAACACGGCGGCAATGATCGCGATGACGAAGAAGATGATGGCGTATCGAAGCATGGAACCCTCCTGGATGACTGCAGTCGTCACTAAACGTCGGCGCCGATCACGCATCGTGCTTGTGTTTCGGTTTGCCGTGCGTGGATGTGGAAGCCATTTTCTCGAGCTCTTTCTCGCTCATCGACTTGGCCATCGATTTCGACGGCGGCTTCAGGTCCTTCATTTTCGTGTCACCGCGCTTGGCCGACAGCGCGGCCCCGGCGGCGCGCTGCTGAGCCTGGGATTTGGCTGGCATGGTTGCGCTCCTCTCGTTGGCGCGCGAGCCGACTCGACGCGCGGCACGCGCGGGTTGGAACAATGAGGCCGTCACGCGGCGTCGCGACGCCGCAGGTCGGCCGGCGGAATCTTCATCGCCTGGCGATACTTGGTCACCGTGCGACGCGCAAGAAGAATGCCGCGGCCCGCGAGGTTCTCCGCGAGCGCGACGTCGGACAGGGGGTCGGTATGCCGCTCGGCCGCGATCATGTCGCGGATCAGCACCTTCGCGGCCGACGCCGAACACACGCCCTTGCCGGCCGCCTCGAGCTTGCGCGGGAAGAAATGCTTGAACTCGAACGTGCCGTGCGGCGTGGCCATGTACTTGTTGCCGGTCGCGCGCGAGACGGTCGATTCGTGCAGGTCGAGCTCTTCCGCGATGTCGCGCAGCACCAGCGGCTTCATCGCGATCTCGCCGTAGCGGAAGAAATCGCGCTGACGCGCGACGATGCATTCGCCCACGCGCTGGATCGTGTCGAAGCGCTTCTGCACGTTGCGGATCAGCCAGCGCGCTTCCTGCAACTGCTGGCCGAGCGGCGAATCGCGTTCGCCGCTCGACTGCGCGAACAGCGTCGCATAGCGCTCGTGCAAGCGGGCGCGCGGCAGCACGGCTGGATTGATCGTCACGATCCATTCGTCGCGCACCTGGCGCACGATCACGTCGGGCACCACGTAGTCGCCGCGCGTGCTGCCGTAGTGATTGCCGGGGCGCGGATCGAGCCCGCGCACCAGCGCGCAGGCCGCCTGCAGCGTGTGCGCGTTGCAGCCGAGGCGCCGCTGGATCTCGGCCGTCTCGCGGCGCGCGAGCCGCTCCAGATGCTCGCGTGCGAGCGCCTTCGCTTCCGCGAGCGCCGGCGTGCCGGCCGGAATCGCGTCGAGCTGCAGCACCAGGCACTCGGACAACGAGCGGGCCGCGATGCCCGGCCGGTCGAGCATCTGCACGAGCCGCAGCGCGACCGCCAGATCCTGCTCCGACAGCAGCAACGCCGGATCGGCGGCGACCAGCAGTTCGGCCAGCTCCTGACGCAGATAGCCGTCGTCGTCCAGCGCATCGATCACGAGGCGCGCGGCTTCGCGGTCGCGCCGGTTGAGCGGATAGAGTCGCAGCGCATCGTGCAGCTGCTGATGCAGCGACGGCTCGGCGGCCATCCATTCGCCCGGCGACAGGCCGTCCGCGTCGTCGCCCTGACGGCTCGTGCCGCGCGGCGCGGGCGCGGCCGTAAACGGCACCTCGCCGTCCGGCGGCCGGATGTCGTCGCGCTCGGGCGCCGCGTCGGGCGCCGCCGCTTCGGGCGGCTGCTCGGGGGTCGCCGCCGCAGTTTCGTCGTCGCTCTGGCCGTCTTCCAGAAACGGGTTCATGTCGAGCGCCTGGCGCAATTCCTGTTGAAACTCGAGCGAGGACAACTGAAGCAGTCGCAGCGACTGCTGGAGCCTCGGCGTAAGTGCCAGATGCTGTCGCATCTGCAGCGCAAGCGAGACGGGCATCGAAAGCCTCCTGACGTGGGGTTCGCGGGTTCGCGGTATGTCTTCTCCCGGACGTCATGCAGCTTCCATGCCAGTCGCGCGAAGCGCGCTGCGACGCGGCTCTCGCCGGTTCGCGCCCCGTTTCGCCGCGTGCGAGAGCCGCTTTTTTACAAGCCGGGGGCAAGTTAGGGGGCACGTATTTCGCTCGCGGGAGACGACGCACGCCGGAAGCGGCTCGGCGGCCGCGCGGCTATCGTTTCGCGTCGATGCGGTCGACCGCCGAACGGTCGAGAAACGCGGTCGTCAACTCGGGCAGATGGCGCAGCAGCCACGCAGCCATGTCGCGCTCCTGCTGCAGGATCCGCTCGCAACACGCGCGGATTTCGTCTTCGCCCGCAGCTTGCGCGGCCGCGACGAGCGCCGTGTAGGCGGCGGTCTCGAGCTGCGAGAACGCGTAAGCGGCGAGCGCCGTCTTCACGACTTCGTCGTCCGCGAGCATGCCGCTCGCGACCTGCCCGTACGCGGCGACGCGCGCGGCGAGATCCTTGGTCGCCTACGGCGACGTGCCGAGCCGCATCAGGCACGCTTCGACGAGCGCCTGCTGGCCGAGCGTGGCGTCGAGATGCAGCCGCAGCCGGTCCTGCAGTTGAGGATAGTGGTCGACCCGCTTCATCTGCGCATCGATCATCGTCTCGGCCTGGCGCTCCATCGCGTACGCATCGCGCAGCCAGTCCTCCAGGTGCTCATGCTGATTCGCCATCGCGTTCCTCCGGCCGCATCGCGGTGCGGCATGCCGTGACGCGGCGTGTCGTCAGTACTGCATCGGCGGCGGCGTGCCCGGCAGCGGCCGGTCGCTCTGCGTGCCGTTCGGGCCCGGCGGCGGCACGTCTGCCGGTACGTCGACGGTCGTGCCCGGCGGCATCGTGTTGCCCGGCGACGGACGCGTGTCGTAGCGCGTGTTCGCGTCCGGCATCGTCGTGGTCGACTGCGCGCCGCGCCCGTCGGGCGGCGCGGGCGGCGCCGCATGCGTGCCGTACGGGCCGCTGGCCGGTTGCGTGCATGCGCCCAGCGCGCACGCCGCGGCGAACGCACAGGCTATCGTCTGGATCGTGTTCATCGAGTCCTCCTCCCTGGAATCGACGGCTCCGGGCTACACCGTGGCGGCACGGCTCAGAGCCGGTTGAAATGGAAATCGCCCGCGTACGCGGTCGGTGCGCGGCGCGCCATCATCGTGTCGAATTCGGCCGCGACGCGCGTGAGCGTGCCGCGTTGCCGGTCGATGTCGGCCCGTTCGAGCGCGCCGAACGCATCGGCGTCGAACGTCACGGTCAGCGACGCCGGATGGCCGTCGACGCGAAAGCCGATATGCAATGCGCCGGCCGGGTGCTCCTCGACGTGGAACGGCATCGCGCGCGCCTCGAAATGGCGGCCGAGCGTTTCGGCGAGGTCGCGCAGCATGCCGGGTTTCACGCGGATGCTCATTGCAGTCCCTCCCTTCGTCTCGGCGGCATCGCGCCCGCCGGCCGTGCACGCACCGGGGGCTCCGGCGACGGCGGATCGCGTTCCGGCGGCGCATGCCCCGGCGGATCGCCCTCCGGTTCCCGGTACGGTTCGGGCATGTCCGGCGGCACGTCGTCGGGATCGGGCGGCGCAGGGTCCGGCTCGATGTCGGGCAACGGCGGTTCGGGCCGTTGCAGCCACTGCGCAGATTCGTGTGTCATCGGCATTCATTCCCTCGTTGCGGGTTCGGGTCGGGATCGGCGCGACGCGCCGCGTACCGAAGATTCGCAAGCCGCGTGCCATCCGTTCGGGTGGCCGCACGCGGGGGGTCCGGCGGGGATCGATACGCAGTCGCGCGGTCCGGCGCGGCTCGCCGTGCCTTCGCTACACCGCTCGCTGCAAATCTTGCAAGCACGCCGCTACGCGTCGTACGCGGCCATCACGAGCCACAGCTCGCGGCCGTCGTCGCGCACGCGCGCAGCAAGCGCATACGGATCCGACGGCTCGCACGCGCGCTGCAGCGCGAAGCGCGCGGGTTCGGTCGCGCCGAACGTCTCGTCGCCGAGCGGCCGCACGTCGGCCTTGCCTTCGAACATCCGGCGCTCGGGCCGGTAGATCAGCGGTTCGTGTTTCCACGTATCGAAATGGCTTTTCACCGAATCGAATCCGCCGCCGCATACATTGATTTCGTAGCGCACCCCTGGTCGTCGTTTCGGAATCGTCATCGTGCCTCCCGCTCGATGTGCGCGCAGCAGACACCCTGTTGCGCCGTGTCGTCATGGTCGTCGTCGTGGTCGTCGCTGTCGCAGCGGCAAGTCGCGTGCCGTGCGTGCGGAGCGGGAACGCGGGTTGCGCCAGAGGCGGCTCCTCGTCACCCATACGGAGCACCGCCATGAAGGATTCGACCCGGCACGGCCAAGACGCACCGGCGCGCGAGCGGCAGCCCGACCCGCACCCCCCGCTGAAGGACCAGGACCACACGCGCACGCGCCATTCGGAGCGCCATATCGACAAGCAGCTCGAGGACACGTTTCCGGCCAGCGACCCGCCCGCGACCGGCGGCGTCACGCGCATCGAGCCCGACACGCCGCCCGGCACGCACGACGGCGGGCCGTGGGAGGACAAGCGCAAACGCGACGACAAGTGACGAGACGAGCCGCGTGCACGGCACGCGGTTTGCTGGATCGCAACAGCCGCATCGGCACATTGCTTCAACACCCGCAAGGAGAATTTCATGCATCGCGTCAACGAAATCATGTCGCAGGACGTCGTGCGGATCGCCCCGACCGACTCGATCCGTCACGCCGCCCAACTGATGGAGCGCTACGACATCGGCGCGCTGCCCGTGTGCGACAACAACCGGCTGATCGGGATGGTGACGGACCGCGACCTCGCAGTGCGCGCGATCTCGGCCGGCAAGCCGCCGGAGACGCGAATCCACGAGGTCGCATCCGGCCCGATCGAATGGTGCTTCGACGACGATCCGCTGGACGAGATCCAGCACTACATGGCCGACGCGCAACTGCGCCGGCTGCCCGTCGTCGATCACGACAAGCGACTGGTCGGCATGCTGTCGCTCGCCGACATCGCGACGCGCACGGCCAGCCCCGAGCGCGACGACGTCGCGAACACGCTGGAAGGCGTGTCGCAACCGAAGCAGACGTGACGGAGCGATTCCCGCTTCGCCTCGACAACCCGCGCGACCCGCAGGGCCCGCCCCCGGGCACGGTCGCGCCCCACGCAGCCAGGAGGAAACCATGCAGACTTCCGATCAAGGTCAGACCCGCATCATCGGCAAGGGCGCCGCGACGGCGGCCGGCCCCGGCCCCGACGTGATGGCGGCCGATACGCTGGAAGGCGACAAGGTCTACACGACCGACGGCGACGATGTCGGCAAGATCAAGGACATCATGCTCGACGTGCGCTCGGGCCGCATCGCGTACGCGGTGCTGTCGAGCGGCGGCATCCTCGGCATCGGCGACAAGCTGCACGCGATCCCGTGGAACGCGCTGACGCTGGACACCGAACGCAAGTGCTTCCTGCTGTCGGTTTCGTCCGAGCGGATTCGCAATGCGCCGGGGTTCGACAAGGACCACTGGCCGGCGATGGCCGACCCGCAATGGGCCGAGCCGCTGCACGAGTTCTACGGGAGCACGCCGTACTGGAGTGCCGGCGACGAACTCGGGCTGACCGACCCGACCGAGGATCTCGACGATCCGCGCACGCGCGGCCGTCACTGACCGTCCCGTGACGCGCGTCGGTTCGCCGGCGCCTGCGTTCCGCATTCGTTCGACACGCCCCGCTCGCGCGGGGCGTTTTTTTGTCCTCGCGCCGCGGCGCGGGCGGCGCGTCCGGCACCCGCCAGCCTTTTTACAAGGAGCGTGTAACGTCCTCGTCCGGCGTCACGGCGCCGCCGCTCGCCGATTCGAGGTAGCCCAGCAGCCGGTGCGGCGTCAGCGGCTTCGCGCAGTGCGCGTCGAAGCCGGCTTCCTTCGCCCGTTCGCAATCGCGCCGCGACGCGAGCCCGCTGCACGCGACCAGCAGCATGTCCGACGTTTGCGGATCGCCGCGCAGCCGCGCCGCGAGCTGCAACCCGTCGAGGCCCGGCATCGCGATGTCGAGCACGACCGCGAATGGCTGCCAGTCGCGCGCGACGTCGCACACGGCGAACGGATCGTCGGCGACGCGGCACTCGAAGCCGCGCGCCTCCAGCAGCAGGCGCAGCGCATCCGCCGCATCGCGATAGTCGTCGACGACCAGCACGCGGCGCGGACGGCGCGGCACGCTGTCGGGTGCGCGCCACAGCAGCACGTCGTCGGCGGCCGGATCGTCGCCGGGGTCGGGTTGCATCGTGCTTCTCCTGTCGTTGGACCGGCTTGCCCCGCAAGGCGCGCGCCCATACCGACTGCATGCGGCATGCCGGTTGCTGCATCTTTCGCATCGTCGACCCAGGAGTCCTTCATGCGCGCGATGCGGCTTCAAGCGTCCGGTTTGCGTCCCTCTGCGCGTGCGACCGCGCGCGCGCCGGCATGTTCCGCGCGATCGCGGCGCGCCGCTGTTTCGGCCTGCGCCGGAGGCGCCGCATGACCCGCAAGGCACCCGACCGTCCGAAGTCGACGTCGACGCCGAAACCGACGCCGACGGCGACGCCAACCGACGACGATGCGCCGGCCACGCTCGACGCGTGCCGCCGCTGCGCGCTGTGGGAACACGCGACGCAACCGGTGCCGGGTGCCGGCCCCGTCGACGCGCCGATCATGCTGGTCGGCGAGCAGCCGGGCGACCAGGAGGACCGCACGGGCCTGCCGTTCGTCGGCGCGGCCGGCCGCATGCTCGACCGCGCACTCGACGACGCCGGGATCGAACGCTCGCACGTCTACCTGACGAACGCGGTCAAGCATTTCAAATGGGAACCGCGCGGCAAGCGGCGGCTGCACAAGACGCCGGCGCAGCGCGAAGTGGCCGCGTGCCATTACTGGCTCGAGCGCGAGCTCGAAGCCGTCCAGCCGCGCGTGGTGGTCGCGCTCGGCGCGACGGCGCTGCGCGCGGTGCTGCAGGACAACGACGCGACGCTGGAGCGCACGCGCGCGCCGGTGCGCACCGCCGACGGCCGGCTCGTCGTCGCGACCTATCACCCGTCGTACGTGCTGCGCACGCGCGGCGCCGATTCCCGCGAACACGCGTACCGCACGCTGGTCGATGCGTTGCGCACCGCGTCGCGCCTCGCACGCGAGCGGCGGCACGGCGGCGCTCGCCCGTCGCACGGGGACGCCGGATGAGCGGACTGGACGAAGACGCGCGGCCGGCAGCCGACGCGCCGCCGACCGCCGCGAAACCGTGGTATCGGCGGCTCGGCCCCGGCCTGCTCGCGGGCGCGTCCGACGCCGATCCGAGCAACGTCGCCGTCTACGCGCAGGCCGGCAGCCAGTTCGGTTTCAACATGCTGTGGATGATCGTCGTCACGCTGCCGATGATGGTCGCCGTGCAACTCGCGGCGGCGTTCATCGGGCGACGCAATCGCGAAGGGCTCGTGGCCGGCATCCGCGAACACTTCTCCGATCGCCTCGCGAAGACGCTGATCGTGATGGTCGTGATCGTCAACGTCGTGAACGTCGGCGCCGATCTCGCGGCGATGGGCGATGCGACGGCGCTCGTCGTCGGCGGCCGCAGCTACTGGTATGCGCCGCTCTACGGCCTGGCGTCGCTCGCGCTGCAGGTGCTGCTGTCGTATGAGCGCTACGCGCGCTGGCTCAAATGGATGACGCTCGGCCTGCTCGCGTACGTGATCGAACTCGGCTTCGTGCACGTCGACTGGAGCAACCTGCTGCATGCGATCGCGCTGCCGCACATTTCGTTCACGCACGACTATGCGACGACCGCGGTCGCGGTGCTCGGCACGACGCTGAGCCCCTATCTGTTCGTGTGGCAGGCCGCGCTCGAGGTCGAGGAAACTCAGGCGGAGCGCCGCAACGGCGATGCGTCGTGCGCACCGGGCGCGCGCCGCGAGACCGAGCAGCGCGTCACGTTCGATACGTGGAGCGGCATGATCGTCACCAACGCGGTGTCGTTCTGCATCATGGTGATCGGCGCGGCCGTGTTCTTCGCGCACGGCCGGCACGACATCGGCAGCACCGCGCAGGCCGCCGAGGCGCTGCGGCCGATCGCCGGCGAAGCCGCGTTCCTGGTGTTCGCGTTCGGCATCGTCGGCTGCGGGCTGCTCGCGATTCCGGCATTCGCGGGCAGCGCCGCCTACGGTTGCGCGGAAGCGTGGCGGTTCCGCGAAGGGCTGAACGAGCCGGTGCGGCGCGCGCCCGCGTTCTACACGGTGCTCGCGCTGTGCGTGATCGTCGGCATCGCGATCTGCTTCAGTCCGATCGACCCGATCCGCGCGCTGTACTGGAGCGCCGTGCTCAACGGCGTCGCGGCGGTGCCGATGCTCGTGTTCGTGATGCTGCTGTCGCAGAAGTGCGATGCGGCCGGCCAGCCCGGCAGCGGCCCGGTATCGAAACTGCTGGGTTGGCTGGCGGTCGCGCTGATGGCGGTGTCGGTGATGACGATGATCGTCGACGTGCTGACGTGATGAATCGCAGCGGGGGGCGTGCAGACGGTTGCGTACGCAACCTGATTGGCCTGCAGGCGGGCGGCCGCGCCGCGCGACACCGCCCGCCCGGGCATTACATCATCTTGCCGCGCGAGCGCTCGGCACGCGCCGCATCGGCGGCGGACTCCACCTTCTTCACTTCTTCCGGCGGCGGCAGCACCGCCTTGAAGCCCATCGACTCGATCCACATCTCACGCGCCCAGCCACGCGTGTGATATAGGTGATGATCCTCGTCGGCCTCCACCTCGTCGTGCGCGGCCTTCAGCGCCTTCGCGGCGTCGCTGTCGGGCAGTTGGTCGGCCGCATAGCCGATCAGCTCCCAGTTCAGGTGGTCCTTGGTTTCGGCCAGCACCACGCACTCGGCCGCGACGACCTGCGCGACGGCCGGATCGGCCTGCTTCTTCGCCTGCTCGATCACCCGCACCAGCGACTCGCCGGTCGCCGCCACCGCGGCGCGCCCCGGCGATTGCGCGTCGGGATCGAGGCCGAGCGTGGCGAATACCTTGCGCAGCACCTCCTGGTGATGCATCGTCTCGCGATGGTACTTCTCCCATTCCTTGTGCAGGTCCTCGTCGGTCGCGCACTGGAGCGCGGCCTCGTAGATCTTCGCGCCGCCAAGCTCGGTTTCGTATGCCTGGCAGAGCAGTTCGAGGATACCTTCGTGCTTCGATTGCCGTTGGGCCATGACTGCTTCTCCGAAAAAGCGGGCCGCACGTGCGGCCCAGGGTGGAACCGGGCGCGCGTTATTGCGCGCCCACCTTGCGTGCGAGCGTCTGCGCCATGCTCAGGTGATGCTTGAGCGTCGGCAGCGTGGACTTCGCGAATGCGCGCAGCTGCGCGTCCTTGCCGTCGCGCGCTTCGTCTTCGAACAACGCAATCGCCTTCTTGTGCGCGTCGGGGCCGGCCGCCGCGAGATACGCGGTATCGAAGTCGTGCCCGCTCTTGCCGCGCAGCGCCTCGACGTCCGGATCCGAGATCTGGTCGACCTGCGGCTTCATGCCCTTGCGCGCGGCGAGTTCGGTGAGCTTCGCGTTCGCCTTGCCGTGATCCGCGACCATCCGTTTCGCGAACGCCCGCACGTCCGCCGACTGCGCCTGCTTCAGCGCGAGCTGGCTCGCCTGCACTTCCGCCTTGCCGGCCATCGCGGCCTTGTCGACGAACTCCGCGTCGACGCCCTTCGGCGCTTTGGCGATGCCGGGGTCGCCTGCGCCGCCCGCGCCCGACGACGGGTTGATCACGCCGCCCGGCACGTGCGAATTCGACGCGGGCGGCTCGCTCGGCATCTGCGCGCGGGCGAGCCCCGATACGGCGAGCACGCCGGCGGCGAACGCCGCGATCGTCCAGTGGGGTTGTCTCATTGCTTTCTCCTTGTGCTTGCGTGGAAACGGCCATCAGCCGCCGACGATCGAGCCTCCGTTCGGATGCAGTGTCTGCCCGGTCATGTAACTCGCGCCTTCCGACGCGAGCAGCACGTAGCAGCCGATCAGTTCGTCCGGCTGGCCCGGCCGCTTGAGCGGCACGTTCGAGCCGAATTTCGCGACCTGCTCGGGCGTGAACGTCGACGGAATCAGCGGCGTCCAGATCGGCCCCGGCGCGACCGCGTTCACGCGGATGTCGCGTTCGGCCAGCTCGATCGACAGCGACCGCGTGAATGCGACGATCGCGCCCTTGGTCGCCGAGTAGTCGGGCAGTTTCGGGCTGCCGTGATACGCGGTGACCGACGCGGTGTTGACGATGCGGCCGCCCTGCTTCATGTGCGGCAGCGCGGCCTGCGTGCAGAAGAACATCCCGTACACGTTCGTACGGAACGTGCGTTCGAGCTGCTCCTCGGACACGTCCTCGATGCCCGGCTGCGGATGCTGCTCGCCCGCATTGTTGACGAGCACGTCGAGCCGGCCGAGCCGCTCGACCGTGCGCGCGATCGCGTCGCGCGCCTGCTTGCGATCGCCGACGTCGCAGGCGATCGCCTCGCAGCGCCGGCCGGCCTGCTCGATCAATCGCTTCGTATGCGCGGCGTCGTCGGATTCCTTCAGGTAGACGATCGCGACGTCCGCGCCCTCCTTCGCGAAACCGATCGCGACGGCGCGGCCGATCCCGCTGTCGCCGCCCGTCACCAGCGCGACCTTGCCCGCGAGCTTGCCGCTGCCGACGTAGTCGGCCGCTTCGTCGCGCGGCTTCGGCTGCATGTCGCGTTCGGTGCCCGGCTGCTGCGCCTGTTTCTGCGGCGGTGGAGTCTGTGCGGTGGTCATGGATTCCTCCTTGAACGGATGCCGCCGATGCTGCGCAAGCGGCGTGCCACGTGCCGCGCACGCCGGCCCGCACGCGGCGGCCGGGGGGTGGCGGTTGGCGTTGCAAGCGTCTGGAAAAAAGGGCGTATTCAGCGCGGGACGCGGGACGCGGCTTCGTCGGGCCGGCGTACCGGATCGAAATCGCGCCATTCGCCGTCCCGCCAGTCGCCTTCGACGCGCTCGATCGACTTCGCGCCGGTCGCGCGCAGCACGTCTTCGGCGGCCGTTGCGGTGTCGGGCGTCACGCGCGCGGCGAGGATCACGCCCGTTTCGCTCTGCGCGAGCGTGCCCTTGCCTTCGGCCTGCTCGCCGCGCATCCGGCCGAGCGCGCCGCCGAATGCGCCGAGATACGCGCCGGCCAGCGCGGCGGCGGCCGGCACGAACCAGTAGCGCAAGCCGAGCGCATACACGATCAATCCGATCACGACGCCGATCAGCAGCCCACGCATCGCGCCGACCATCGCGCCGCGCCCGCCCGGCTTCGCCGCCGTGTCGGCGTACACGTCGCCGCCGATCGGGAAGCGCGCGTGCTGGCCGCCGGGGTTCAGGAAGAAGATCGACACGTCGTCGGGCCCGAATGCGCGCTCGTAGAGGTGACGCGCCCCACCTTCCGCTTCATCGAACGTCGTGAAACGGCCTGCGACGATCATCGCCATGGTCGTGCTCCTCATGATGGGTGCGCCGCGCGCGCACGCACGCGGCGCGACGGGGCGACGCTTACATCAGCCGCCCGAGTTCCTTCGATACCGATGCCGGCGTGTCGTATTCGCGCTCGGGAATCTGGCGCAGCATGTCGAGCACCTCACGGTCCGCATGCGAGCGTTCCGCGCACTGCACGACGTCCGACTTGCTCGCCGGATAGTCCATCCCCTTCAGCGCCTTCTGCACGTCGACCGGGCTCGGCGGCTTGCCGTGGCCGGACTGATGGCCGCCCTTGTCGTGGTCCTGCTGCGTGCGCTCGCCTTCGTGCGCGCGCGAGTGGCTGTATTCGTGGCCCGTATGTTGTCGGGATGTCATGAAAGCCTCCTTGGAAAATGAACGAAATCACGCGGACGACCGGCGCGCCCGCGCGAATGCGGCAAACACCAGCGCCGCCGCGCCGAGCGCGACCGCGCCGGCGACCTTCGGGCGCTGCACCACCGAGTTGTACGCACAGCTGCGCAGCACCGGCCCTTCCATGCCTTCGCGCTCGTGCAGCGCATGGCGCGAGTCGTACAGCGCGTTGTCGTCGCGCGGCCGCGCGGGCCGCACCGTGCGCTGGCCGCGCGAGAACAGCGTGGCCGCGACGCGATCGAACAGCCGCGGCGCGTGATACGCGCTCGCCGACGTGAACTTGGCCGCGCCGCCGACGAACAGCGTGCGGCGCGGATGCGCGGCCGCGAACAGGACCGCGTCGGCGACCAGATCGGGGTCGTAGATCGGCGGCGGCAGCTTCGCCTCGACGTTCATGTAGTTTTTCGCGTGCATCACGAACATCGTGTCCATCGCGGCCGGCTTGATCAGCGTGACGGACACCGGCAGGTGATCGGCTTCCATCTCGAGCCGCAGCGAATCGGTGAAGCCCTTCACCGCGTGCTTCGACGCGACGTACGCGCTTTGCAGCGGCAGCGGCGCGTCGGACGCCTCGCTGCCCATGTTGATGATGGCGCCGCCGTGGAAATCGCTCTTGCGCCGGAAATGGTCGGCCGCGACGAGCGAGCCGTGCACGACGCCCCAGTAGTTGGTGTCGAACAGCCGGCGCTGATCCTCGAGCGGCACCTGGGCGGCCGTGCCGAAGATCGACACGCCCGCGTTGTTCACCCAGGTGTCGAAGCCGCCGTACGTGTCGGCCGCCGCCGCGGCCGCGCGCTGCAGATCCTCGATGTTGCCGACGTCGCCGGCGACCGGCACCGCGAGCCCGCCGTGCTGGCGGATTTCCTCGCACAGCGTGTTCAGCGCGTCCTCGTTGCGCGCGAACAGCACGAGCTTCGCGCCGCGCCGTGCCGCCTTGCGCGCGGTGACGAGACCGATGCCGCTCGTCGCGCCGGTGATCACGATCGCCTGTTCGCCGACCGGTTTGAGCATGCAGTTCATCACTGGACTCCTGTTACGGTCGCGTCGCGATTATTTAGGCCGGATGGTCAACTGGTCGCGCACGTCCTGCACGCCGTCGATCTGCTTCACGACGCTGACGGCCTGCGTGCGCTGCTGCTCGTCGGGCACGCTGCCGGTGAGCGTCACGGTGCCGTGCCGCGTCTTCACGTGGATGTCGCCGGTCGACAGGCCGCTCGTGCCGGTCAGCTCGGCCTTCGCCTTGGTGGTGATCGTCGCGTCGCGGATCTTCGTGCCGGTGCTCGAATGCGACGACGTCGACGACGATGCAGTGCCGTCGTCGCTGGCGGCGACCGCGTTCGGCGCGACCACCAAGCACGCGGTGGCCGCGGCGATCGCGACCGCCATGCCGGTGCGCAGCGCGCGCTGACGACGGATGCGCGGCGGCTGGGCTTGCAGCTGGAATACCTTCATCGTGACCTCCTTTTCATCGGGCCGGGCGAACCGGCGAGTGAGCGGAAGTCGCGCAAATCGCGTGCCGCGCCGCGTGCGCCGCATGCCTGCGCGCCATCGCGATCAGACGCCCTTTCATCCAACGCGTTGTAATTTTTTCGGCACAGGGAGAAGCGGTTTTCCCCGCCATGCGGCGGGCATGCCGATTGCCGAGGGACCGATAACGGCGGCCCGTGTGCGCGGCCCCGATATCGGGAGCAATACCATGCAGAGAATCGCGTTGATCAGTGAACATGCATCGCCGCTGGGCGTGATCGGCGGCGTCGATGCCGGCGGTCAGAACATCTATGTCGCGAACGTCGCGAAGCAGCTCGCGGAGCGCGGCCTCGACGTCGACGTCTACACGCGCTGCGACAATCCCCATTTGCCGGAAGTGGTGTCGATCGGCGCGCGCATGCGTGTGATCCACGTGCCGGCCGGGCCGCCGACCGACGTGCCCAAGGAGCGGCTGCTGCCGTACATGGGCGCATTCGCGCAATACATGATCGCGCGCATGCGGCGCGAGCCCGACCCCGTCGACGTGATGCACGCGAACTTCTTCATGTCCGGCGAAGCCGGGCTGCGCGTGAAAAAAGCGCTCGGCATCCCGCTCGTCACGACGTTCCATGCGCTCGGGCGCGTGCGGCGGCTGCACCAGGGCACGGCCGACGGCTTCCCCGACGCGCGCTTCGCGATCGAGGACACGCTCGCGCGCCGCTCGGACCGCCTGATCGCCGAATGCCCGCAGGATGCGCTCGACCTGACGACGCACTATCGCGCCGATACCGCGCGCATCGAGATCGTGCCGTGCGGCTTCGATGCGCGGGAATTCCGGCCGGTGCCGCGCGTCGATGCGCGCGCGCGGCTGGGCTGGCCGCAGGACGCATTCGTCATACTGCAACTGGGCCGCCTCGTGCCGCGCAAGGGCATCGACACGGTGATCGACGCGCTCGCGCGCATGCCGCGGGATCCGCAACGGCCGACGCACCTGTACGTCGTCGGCGGCAGCCAGCCGACGCCCGACCCCGCGCGCGATCCGGAACTCGCGCGGCTCGCCGCCTTCGCGCACGAACTCGGGATCGCGAACCGCGTGACCTTCGTCGGCCGGCGCGATCGCGACGCGCTGCACCTGTACTACAGCGCGGCCGACGTGTTCGTGACGACGCCGTGGTACGAGCCGTTCGGCATCACGCCGGTCGAGGCGATGGCCTGCGCGGCGCCGGTGATCGGCAGCGACGTCGGCGGCATCCGCACGACGGTCGACGACGGCACCACCGGCTATCTCGTGCCGCCGCGCGACCCGGCCGCGCTGGCCGCGCGCCTCGTGCAACTGCGGGCGCAGCCGGACCTGTGCGCGGCGCTCGGCCGCGCCGGCTACCTGCGCGCGCATCGCTTCTACACGTGGCAAGGCGTCGCCGACCGCCTCGTCGACATCTACCGCGACGTCGCCCACGCGCAGCGCGCCGGCACGTCGGCCGGCACCGGCCGGCGCACGCCGGTCGCCACCACGCGAGGCGTGCTCGCACACCGCAAGGAGAATACGTAATGAAGGGCTACGATCGAAAACGCGTGCTCGTCACCGGCGGCGCCGGCTTTCTGGGTTCGCATCTGTGCGAGCGCCTGGTGACGGACGGGCACGACGTGCTGTGCGTCGACAATTTCTACACGGGCGCGAAGGACAACATCGCGCACCTGCTCGATGCGCCGAACTTCGAGCTGATGCGGCACGACGTGACGTTTCCGCTCTACGTCGAAGTCGACGAGATCTACAACCTCGCGTGTCCGGCGTCGCCCGTCCACTACCAGCGCGACCCCGTGCAGACGACGAAGACCAGCGTGCACGGCGCGATCAACCTGCTCGGTCTCGCGAAACGCGTGAAGGCGCGGATTTTACAGGCGTCGACGAGCGAGGTGTACGGCGACCCCGACGTCCACCCGCAGGACGAGCACTATTGCGGCCGGGTCAATCCGACCGGCATTCGCGCGTGCTACGACGAAGGCAAGCGCTGCGCGGAAACGCTGTTCTCGGACTATCACCGCCAGTACGGCGTCGACGTGCGGATCGCGCGGATCTTCAATACCTACGGGCCGCGCATGCATCCGGCCGACGGGCGCGTGGTGTCGAACTTCGTCACGCAGGCGCTCGCGGAACAGCCGCTGACCGTCTATGGCGACGGCAAGCAGACGCGCTCGTTCTGCTACGTGGACGACATGATCGACGCGCTGATCCGGCTGATGGACGAACCGGGCGACGCGAGCGAGCCGGTCAATCTCGGCAGCGACGTCGAGATCGCGATGATCGACGTCGCGCGCGAAGTCGTGCGGATCGTCGGCGCGAACGTGCCGATCGAGTTCCGGCCGCTGCCGTCCGACGATCCGCGCCAGCGGCGGCCGAATCTGGCCGCCGCGCAGAAGCGGCTCGGCTGGCGCGCGACGACGACGTTCGCGAACGGGCTCGCGCACACCGCGCGCTACTTCATTCAACGCCAGGTCACGCACCACGCGCCCGGCGACCTGGTGCGCAGCACGCGCATCGCGTCGCATCTGCTCGCGCAGGTCCACACGCAGAACCGGCCGGCGCCGACCACTTGACGCGACCCGACGCGACCGACACGACCTGACGCCGCCGCGACGCGCCGCGCGTCAGCCGTCGCGTTTCGTCACGTGCGCGATCTTGTACGCCAGTTCGCGCACGTCGACCGGCTTGCACAGGTAGCCGTCGAAACCGGCCTCCAGCGCACGGCGTTCGTCGGCGAGGCCCGCGTGCGCGGTGACGGCCAGCACGCGCACGTCGGGCGGGCCGCCGTCGCCGTTCAGCGCGCCGCGCCGCAATGCGTCCAGCAGCCAGAAGCCGTCGCCGTCGGGCATCGCGAGATCGGACAGGACGACCGTCGGGCGGATATCGGCCATCATCGCGATCGCCTCGCGGCCGGACGACGCGATCGCGACGGCCGCGCCGAACGTGGTCAGCGCGGCCGTGAGGCTCGCCCGCGTGGTCGCATCGTCGTCGACGATCAGGATGCGGTGCGTGTCGAGCACGAGCGCGTCGCGCCGGCCGCCGGCCTGCGCGATGCTCCACGCCATCGCACCGCCCGGCTGCCAGCCGGCCGGCAGCGTCACCGTGAACGTCGTGCCGCGATCGCGGCCCGCGCTCGCGACGCTCACGCGGCCGCCGTGCAGCTCCGCGATGTGCCGCACGATCGACAGGCCGAGGCCGAGCCCTCGCCGCGGCGACGCGGGCGAATCGTCCGCGCGGCGGAACATGTCGAACACGTACGGCGCGAATTCCGTCGCGATGCCCTGCCCCGTATCGACGACGGTCAACACCGCATGCTTGTCGTCGCGTGCGAGCGCGACCGTCACGCTGCCGCCGGTCGGCGTGAATTTCAATGCATTCGAGATGAGGTTCGACAGCATCTGGCGCAACCGCTCGGCGTCGCCGGACACGATGCACGCGGACGCGTCGCAGTCGAATTCGAGCAGGATGCCGGCCGACGACGCGGCGGTCTGGAACGTGCCCACCTGGTCGGAGAACAGCCGCACGACGTCGACCGGCGTCGCATCGAGCCGCAGCTTGCCGGTCGCGAGCGACGACGCGTCGAGGATGTCGCCGACCATCCGCGTGAGCGAGCGCGCGCTGCGATCGATCGCGTCGATCGCCTGATGCTGCAACGCGTGGTCGCCCGTGTTGCGCAGCACCTCGATCCACCCGTAGATCACGTTCAGCGGCGTGCGCAGTTCGTGCGATACCGTGGCCAGCAGCTCGTCCTTCAGCCGGTTCGACGTGTCGGCCTGGTCGCGCTCGTCGCGCGCACCCTGCAACGAACGCTGCGCCCGCAGGTCGCGGCGGCGCTGCGCACCGGTTTCGCGCAGCGTCAGCGACAGCGCGACCCACGCCCGCGCATCGCCGTGCACCGGGCATGCCGATACCGTCGCCCGAAAACGTCGGCCGTCGCGTCGCACGCACAACAGTTCGAGCGGCCCGATCGGCTCCTGCATCGTGTCGAACGACTCGACGAGCGGGTTGAGCCGCAACCAGCGCCGCGCGATCAGCGTGTCGAACCGGCGGCCGCGCGCGTCGTCCTCGTCGTAACCGAAGATCCGTTGCGCCGCCGCGTTCCAGCTGGCGATGCGGCCGCTCGCGTCGATCCCGACGATCGCGTCCGGCAACGCATCGACGACCGCATGCTGAAGCCGCGACGCGTCGACGCGCGCGCGCTCCGCACCGGCCTCGCGCAGCAGCAGCACCGCGCCGTCGACGTTGCCGTCCCCATCGCCGATCGGCGACGCGACCGCGACGATCGGCACCGGATCGCCGCTGCCGGCCTGCAGCCAGTGCCGGTCGGACGTCGCGTCGGCGCCGCCCAGCGCGTGGTCGAGCGGCGTGGTCTGCACGCGGCGGCCTTCGCGATCGACGAGCCGCAGCACGTCGCGCACGGGCCGGCCGATCGCATCGTCCGGCCGGCAGCCGACGAGTTCGGCCGCGGCCGCGTTGACATAGGTGAGCCGCCCGTTCGGATCGGTCGCGATCACGCCGTGCGGCAGCGCGCGCAGCACGGCTTCGAGCTGCCGGCGCGCAGACGCCTCGCGTCGGCGCGCGCGATCGTTCGTGAGCCGCGTGTGATGCAGCAGCGACGCGACCGCGCATACCAGCGCGCCGATCAGCATGAACGTGCCCAGTTGCACGAGCCGGTCGGGCAGCGGCGCCGTATAGGCGGCCGGGTCGGACAGGAACAGCGTCCAGACGAGCAGCCCGCTGACCACCGTCGACACGATGCCGAACACGAACGACGTCGCCCATGCGGCGCCGGCGAGCAGCGGGTAATACAGCACGAACGGCAGATTCACGCCGCCGAACCGGATCGCGAGCGTCTGCAGCACGGTCGCGATCGCGACCAGCATCACGGCCGTTGCGTAATTTCCGGCCTGCGGCCGTGCAATTTCGATCATTGGACATGCTCCTGTGCGGACAGTCGACGGCGGCCGGCGGGGGCGCCGCGAGTGGGCACGACACATGCTGACCCGCATGTTGGCCGATGCGCACCGGCGGCCCAGCCGCTCACGATGGAGATCTTCACGCCATGCCCGATCCGACACGCTGGCTCGTCGTCTCGCCGCATCTCGACGATGCCGTCTTCAGTTGCGGGCAACTGCTCGCGCAGGCGCCCGGCTCGATCGTCGTCACGGTCTTTGCGGGGGTGCCGCCGCCCGGCACGCCCGCGCCGCCGTGGGATCGCCGCGCGGGGTTTCGCCACGCCGACGAAGCCATGCGCGCGCGCCGCGACGAAGACCGCCGCGCGCTCGCGCTGCTCGACGCACGCCCCGTGTGGCTCGACTTCCTCGACGATCAGTACGGCGTGCCGGCCACGTCGACCGCGATCGCGGCGCGCGTGGCCGACGTGATCGACGCGCACCCCGGCTTCGGCGTGCTCGCGCCGGCCGGCCTGTTCCACCGCGATCATCTGCAGGTGCAGGAAGCCATGCTGTGGCTGCTGCGTGACGACGATGCGTCGCACATCTGGCGCTTCTACGAGGACGTGCCCTATCGCCGCATCGAAAGGCTGATGGCCACGCGCGTGAGCGGCTGGCGCGAACGCGGCTGGATCGCGCATCCGGTCGCCGCGCCGGCCGGCAGCAAGACGGACGGCGTCGCCGCGAAAGCCGCCGCCGTCGATGCGTATGCCAGCCAGGTGACGCTGCTCGAGCCTCATATGCGCGCCGCGCTCCGCGAACCCGAAACGATCTGGCGACTCGAATGCGACGTCCCGTCCGTGTAACGCCCGCGCGCGCCGCGCTGCCGCCGGCCGAGCCGCGCGTGACGGCCGTCGTGCTGACCTGCCGACGCACCGCCGAACTCGCACGCACGCTCGACCACCTTTGCGCGCTGCCGGACCGGCCGGCGATCGTCGTCGTCGACAACGGAGCCGACGCCGAGACGGCCATGCTGATCCGCGAGCGCTTTCCGTATGTCGCGCTCGTGCATGCGCCGGGCAACCTCGGCGCGGCCGGCCGCAATCTCGGCGTCGACGTCGCCCGCACGCGCTACGTCGCGTTCTGCGACGACGACACGTGGTGGGCGCCCGGCTCGATCGCCGAAGCCGCGAACCTGCTCGACGCGTATCCGCACGTCGCGGCCGTCACCGCGCGCGTGCTGGTCGGCCCCGGCGAGCGCGAAGACCCGACCTGCCGACTGATGGCCGACAGCCCGCTCGACGCGCCCGTCGCGCTGCCGGGCAGGCCGATTCTCGGGCTGCTGGCCGGCGCGACCGCGTTCCGGCGCGACGCGTTCGTGCACGCGGGCGGCTACCACCCGCGCTACTTTCTCGGCGGCGAGGAAGCGCTGCTCGCGCTCGACCTGACTCGCGCGGGGCACTGGCTCGTGTATGCGCAGCGCCTCACCGTCCATCACTACCCGTCGACGCAGCGCGACCGGCCCACGCGCGAGCGCACCGCCGCCCGCAACGCGGTGTGGACCGCGTGGCTCAGATGGCCGGCCGCCGCCGCGTGCCTGCATACGGTGCGCATGCTGCCGCTGCTGCGCCGTGAACGCGCGATCGTGCGCACGTTCGCCGGGCTGCCGTGGATCCTGCGCGAACGACGCGCGATCCCGCCGCACGTCGAACGCATGCGTCGCCGCCTCGAGCGCGACCCGCGCCGCGAGGCCGGAACCGAAACATGAACGCGAGCGTAGCGGCATCAGGAATCGGGCTTTTCCGCTTCGTCTTCCAGTTGCGCGAGCCGGTTGTAGATCGTCTTCAGGCTGACGTCGAGCACCTCGGCCGCCTGCGCCTTCACGCCGCCGCATTGCGCGATCGTGCCGAGGATCAGCTTGCGATCGACTTCCTCGAGCGGCGTGCCGAACGGCACCGTCACGCGATCCTCGTGCGAATCGACCATGCTCGACAGTTCGTCCATGATCGGCGGCGGCAGCGTGTCGATCACGTCGGCATCGGTGAAGATGCTCGCGCGCTGCACGAAGTTGCGCAGCTCGCGCACGTTGCCGGGCCATTCGTAGGTTTTCAGCGCTTCGCGCGCGGCTGGCGAGAAGCGCAGATTGCGGCCGCTCTCCTCGTTGTAGCGCTGCAGGAACGCATCGGCGAGCATCGGGATGTCGTCGCCGCGTTCGCGCAGCGACGGCAGCGGGATCGGGAACACGTTGATCCGGTGGAACAGGTCGGGCCGCAGCTTGCCGTCGGCCATCGCGGCTTCCGGGTCGCGGTTCGTCGCGGCGACGATGCGAACGTCGACGTCGATCTCGCGCGTCGAGCCGAGCCGCGTGACGCGCCCGGTTTCCAGCACGCGCAGCAGCTTGACCTGCGATTCGACCGGCATTTCGGTGATTTCGTCGAGAAACAGCGTGCCGCCGTCCGCGCGTTCGAAGAAGCCCTTGTGCTGGCGTTCCGCGCCGGTGAAGCTGCCGCGGTCGTGGCCGAACATCTCGCTCTCGACCAGGTTCGCGGCGATCGCGCCGCAGTTGACCGCGAGGAACGGCCCGCGGCGGCGCAGGCTGAGGTCGTGCACCGTCTGCGCGGCGAGCTCCTTGCCGGTGCCCGATTCGCCGGTGAGCAGCACCGACGCTTCGGTACGCGCGACGCGACCGATCGCGTCGTACACGGCCTGCATCGCGGGCGAGCTGCCGAGCATGCGGCCGAAGCGGCCGAGGCGCTGCAGCTCCGAACGCAGCTCCGCGATTTCCTCGTGCAGCGCGCTCGTGCGCGGCACGCGCGCGAAGATGCTGTTCAGCCGCTGCATGTTCAGCGGTTTCACCAGATAGTCGGTCGCGCCGCGCCGCAACGCATCGATCGCGGTTTCGAGGCTCGCGTGGCCGGTGGTCAACACCATTTCGCAATGCGCGCGCTTGGGCAGCGCGTCGAACAGATCCATCCCGTTGCCGTCGGGCAGCACGAGGTCGCACAGCACGAGATCGGGGGTATGCGTCGAGACGAGCGTGCGCGCTTCTTCAAGCGTCGCGGCCGTATCGCACGTCAACTGCTGCGTGCGTGCGAGCGTGGCGAGCATCGTTCGCGTGTCGGCGTCGTCTTCGACGATCAGGACGTAAGGCATCGAGGCTCCTGTTAATGCGGCCCGGCACATGCGTCGGCCGGTACCGCGACACGTGCAGCGTCATGCACGTCACAAAGGCCTCGACGGCATCTTCAACGCTGCACACGAACGGACAGACAAGCTGCCCTGCACTGAAAACGCGTGCTTAGCAGTATAGAAGAATGGTGTCGCGCATTCGTCGTTCATCGAATAAATCTATCTGTCTGCGCAAACCGCATTGCCAGATTCAATGTCGGTGAAGCTATATAAAAGGTATCCTGAATACGTAAAAAACGACGTATGCCACGTCACTTTTTACCTGGTCACCACCCATTCGGTCAAAACTTCCCAACCGGTCATACTCCATGTCGAAATCCGACGATGACGGCACGCGACTGTTCGGCCGTTCGAGAACCATTCAGGATCTGCTACTGAAAGTGTCGCGCGTCGCCGCCACCCGCGTGAGTGTGCTGGTGGTTGGCGAAAGCGGAGCGGGCAAGGATATCGTCGCCCGCCTCATTCACGATATGAGCCCGCGCCGGCGCGGCCCGTTCGTGCCCGTCAATTGCGGCGCGATTCCGAAAGACATCGCGGAGTCGCATTTGTTCGGTCACGAAAAAGGCAGCTTCACGGGCGCCGTTGCACAACATGTGGGCATGTTCGAAGCCGCGCGCGGCGGCACGCTGTTTCTCGACGAAATCGCCGAGATGCCCCTCGAATTGCAGGTCAAGCTGCTGCGCACGCTCGAAACCAACACGATCGTGCGCGTGGGCGGCCACGACGCGATTCCGCTCGACGTGCGGATCGTCGCGGCCACGCATCACGATCCGGTCGAGGCCATGCGCAACGACACGCTGCGCGAAGACCTGTTCTACCGGATCGCGCCGATCGCGCTGCACGTGCCCGCGCTCAGGCAGCGCGAGGACGACGTCGGCGACATCGCGCTGCAGATCGTCGAACGGCTGAACGCGCGGCACCGCACGAGGAAGCGCCTGTCGACGCAGGCGATGAAGGCGCTGCGCGCCTACACGTGGCCCGGCAACGTGCGCGAACTGCGCAATGCGCTGGAGCGCGCGTTCATCCTCGCCGACGAGCAGATCGAACTGCAATTGCCGCGCCGCCCGCCGCCGCGCGAGGAAGTGCGTCACAACGCGATGACGCTGCATATCGGCACGACGCTCGCGCATACGCAGCAGCGCTTCATCGTCGCGTCGCTGCGGCATTTCAACGGCGACAAGCCGCGCACCGCGAAAGCGCTCGGCATCAGCCTGAAAACGCTGTACAACCGCCTCGCGCTGCTGCCCGAAAGCGAGCGCAATGCGGCCAGCGGCAACGCGCCGGCGGCGGCGACTGCGTCGAACGGCAACAGCACGCCGAGCTCGCCGCCCGCGCCGCCTCCGTGAGCGCGGCGGCCCAAGCCGCCGCCGTCACGCCGTCACGTCCCGCAGCGCGGCGTCCCAGTCGCGCGCGAAGCGCTCGATGCCGAATCGCTCGCACGCGTCGCGTTTGGCCGCCGCGCCCCACTCGCGCGCGAGTTCCTGATCGCGGATCAGCGTCCGCATCGCGTCGATCAGCACGGCCGGCCGCGTATCGGCCACGCCGTTGCTGCCGGTCTTCACGAGTTGCGCCATCTCGGTCGTCGCGAGCGCGACGATCGGCAGCCCGATCATCATCGCCTCGATCACCGCGAGCCCGAGGCTCGTGTAGCGAATCGGATTGAAGAAGAACCGGTAGTGCGACAGGAACTGCGGCAGCGCCGGGTTCGGCACTTCGCCGATCCCGCCGAGTTCGGTCGAGCCCATCCCGACCAGGTCGATCGGCACGCTGTGCCGCACGACCTCGAACAGGTCCGCGCCGAGGCGCCGGCCGCGGCGCGCGAGGTTGTTCACGACGGCCACGCCCTTCGGCAGCGTGCCGCGATACTCGACGCCTTCCGGCACCAGCACGCCGTGCTCGATCACGCGCGTCGGCGTCACGCCGTTGTCCCACATCAGCGCGTTGAACGGCGTCACGTGCACCAGCAACACGTTCGGGTCCTGCACCGGATGCAGCGTGTCGGTCGGATGCTCGCGCGGCGGATCGTGCTCGACAAACAGCGTCGGCAGCGCGCGCTGCGCTTCGCTCAGCAGCCGCAGGCGGTCGTGCTGGTAGTGCTTCACGTGCTGATACAGCACGCAGTCGAATTCGGTGTCGCGCACGCACTCGGCCGGCACCTCGTGCACGTTGTCGCCCCACGGCAGGTGGCCGACGCGGCCCGCATAGCCGGGCGGATGCTGCGGCTTCGTCACGATGTAGAAATCGTGCGGCGCCTGCGACAGGTAATACAGATAATTGCCATGCACGTGCCAGGTCAGCACGCGCAACCGCTTAACAGACATGACGTCTCTCCTCCGCGAGCAGTTCGCCCGCCCGGTCCATCACGTCGCCGACGCCGATCGCGGTCGCGCACTCGTGCCCGTACGGGCAGGTATCGAACATGCACGGCCGGCACGCCGGGTAGTTCGCGAGCACGCGATGACGTTCGGCGTCGAGCGGCGCCCAGCGGGCCGTATCGCTGCCGCACGCGACGACGATGCTCGGCGTGCCGAGCGCCGCCGCGACATGCGATACGCCCGTGTCGTTGCACAACAGCAGCCGCGCGCGGGCGATCAGCGCGGCCAGCGCGCCGAGCGGCGTGCGGCCGCACAGGTTCACGCACGGCCGCCCGAGGTGCTCGGCGAACGCGCTCGCGAGCCCCAGTTCCGCGCGCGTGCCGGTCAGCACGATCTGCCAGCCGTCGTCCGCGAGCTGCCGCGCGGCGAGCGCGAAGCGTTCGACGGGCCAGCGCCGCGACGCCATCCGCGCGCCGGGATGAACGATCACGTAGCGGCCGGGATCGAGCGCATGTTCGTCGCAGAGCACGTGCCACAGCGCGTAGTCGAGGCCGCCGAGCGGAAATTCGAGGTAGTCGCCCCAGTCCGCATAGCCGAGCTTGCGCGTGAGCGCCAGATAGCGCGCCACCTCCGGTTCGTCGTCGCGCCAGACCAGCGCGCAGTCGAGCGTGGTCGTGCCGCCGTCGGCCGGCACGAAGCCGGCCGTGCGCGTCGCGCCGAGCGACGCGACGATCGCGTTCGTGTGCACGCCGCTGCCGTGCAGCTGGATCGCGAGATCGAAGTCGCGCGCGCGGCATTCGGCGATGAACGCTTCGCGCGTGGCCGCGTCGGGTTCGGGCTGCTCGGCGAGGCCCGGCGCGCCCGGGAACGCGATGAAGCTGTCGATGTAATCGGAAAATCGCGACGCGAACTCGCGCGCCCACGGCAGGCCGATCAGCGTGATGCGCGCATCGGGTTCGCCGCGCCGCAGCGCGCGCAGCGCGGGCACCGCGCACAGCATGTCGCCGAGCTGCAAAGCGCGGAATACCGCGATCCGCTTCGGGCCGCGCGAGCCGTCGGAATCGACGCTGGGATCGAGCTTCATCAGTTGCTCCGAGAAACCCCGTCCTTCAGGACGGAGAGGAAAGGCATGCTGTTGACAGGCAGCTTCTTCCACGGGTTAGGATCACCTGCATGATTCTTGTCTATCGCTACCGGGTGAAGTCGCTCAACGGACTGCTCAACAAGCAGAGCCGTGCGGTGAACTACGTCTGGAACTTCTGCAATGACACGCAGAAGCACGCGCTGAAGTGGGGCAAGAAGTGGCCGACGGGATTCGACCTGAACGTGCTGACGACGGGGAGCAGCAAGGAACTCGGTATTCACTCCGGCACGGTCAACGCGACGTGCGAGCAGTACGCGAAGTCGCGCAGTCAGCACCGTCGGTCGTACCTGCGCTATCGCGGCAGGAAGTCGCTCGGCTGGGTGCCGCTGAAGGGCCGAGACCTGAAGCGCGAGGGCGAAGCGTTCCGCTTTGCCGGCAACACCTTTCGCGTGTTCAACAGTCGACCGCTTCCCGAAGGCAAGATCAAGGACGGGACCAACTTTGCGCAGGATGCACGCGGCAACTGGTTCTTGAACATAGCGATCGAGATGCCGGATGTTCAGGCTCGCCCGATCCGTTCCGGTGTGGGCATCGATCTCGGCCTGAAAGACTTCGCCACACTTTCGACCGGCGAGAAGCTGCCTAACGACCGGTTCGGTCGATGCGCGGCCGAGAAACTCGCGAAAGCGCAACGGGCGCGAAAGCACAAGCGGCATATCGCGAAGCTGCACGCCAAGGTCGCGAATGCGCGTGCCGATTTCCAACACAAGCTCGCGCTCGATCTGGTGCGGCGTTTCGATTACATCGCGGTCGGCAACGTGTCGGCCGCGACGCTCGCCAGAACCAGGATGGCGAAGAGCGTCTACGACGCATCCTGGTCGTCTTTCCGAAACAAGCTCCGCTACAAAGCGATCGCGCACGGGGCCACGTTCGAGGAAGTGGACGAAAGCGGTTCGACCCAGTCCTGTTCGGCGTGCGGGTCGAAAGACAGCACGACGCGGCCGAAAGGTATCGCGGGACTGCGAATAAGAGAGTGGGCCTGTAGTGACTGTGGTGTCGAACATGATCGAGATACCAACGCTGCGTTGAACATTCTCCGATGCGGACGTGCATCGCCAGGTGTGGGAATCCTCTCCCTTTAGGGAGATGAGGGCGTCAAAGGAAAAACACCCGGAAGTGAAGCGCGCCGCGCATGCGCCAGTACAGCGACACGGGCGGAATCGCGATGGAGGTAACGATCATCTCTGCCACGTGCGACGCCGTGAGCTGCGTGCCGCGCAACCGTTTCGCGCAGAACCCCGCGGTAATCGCGGCCCACACCGCGACGCACACGATGGCCGGCGCCGGCCAGCCAGCGGCGAAACAGCCGATCGCGCCGAGCGCGGCGAGCACGGCCGCGTAGTAATGCCACGGCGGCACGGGCCGGATATGACGCCGGTACGTCGCGCGGTGCTTCTTGTACAACAGCGCATCGAAATACACCTTCGACTGCGCGCCGATGCTCGATCCCCAGCGCGCGGGGCGCACCGGATGCACGATGCGCGCGGCGTCGGCGTCGACGATCGGCCCCGCATGCTCGCGCAGCGCGAACATCAGGTCGGCGTCCTCGCGCCACGCGCGCGTGAAGCGTTCGTCGAAGCCGCCGATGCGTTCGAGCGCCGCGCGCCGCACGAAGCAGTTGGCGGTTGCGAATTCCGCATGCGCGAGCCCCGCCGCGTCGCGTTCGTAGTCGGTCGGGCGCGGGCGCAACGGCACGTCGATCCGGCCGGCGGCGGCCGCCGCCGACGGCGCGGCCTGCAGCGCGGCCGCGCCGTTGCGCAACCAGTCCGGATCGGGGATCGTGTCGTCGTCGGTGAACGCGATCAGCGCGCCGCCCGCGCTGCGCCAGCCGACGTTGCGTGCGCCGGCCGGGCCTTGCGTGTCGGGCGCGGTCATGTAGCGGATCACCGGCACGTCGGTCACGCGCGCGCGGCACGCATCGACGACGGCGCGCGCATTGCCGGCCGGGTCGTCGTCCACGACGACGATCTCGTAGGTGGTCGGGTCGAACACCTGCACGCACAGCGCGTCGAGGCAGCGTTCGAGCAGATCGGGCCGCCGGTAGGTCGGCACGACGACCGACACCACCGGCGGCAGCTGCGTGTCGCGCATGTTCATCACGGCTTCTCCAGCAGGAACGGGCCGATCACGAGCGCGTCGAGCGGCGACGTCCAGAAGCATTCGATCGCGTCGCGCGGCGAGCACACGATCGGTTCGCCGCGCGTGTTGAACGACGTGTTGACGAGCACCGGCACGCCGGTGAGCGCGTCGAACTCGGTCAACAGCGCATGCAGCAGCGGATGCTGCGTCGCGTCGACGGTCTGCACGCGCGCGGTGCCGTCGATGTGGCGCACGGCCGGAATTTTCTCGGCGCGCTCGGGCAGGACGTCGTACACGAACAGCATGAACGGCGCGCGCAGCGGCGTGCGCCGGCCGCCGCTGAACCAGTGATGCGCGCGATCCTCGAGCACGACCGGCGCGACCGGCCGGAAATCCTCGCGATCCTTGATCCGGTTCAGCTTGCGCTGCATGTCCGGATCGATCGGCGACGCGAGGATCGACCGTGCGCCGAGCGCGCGCGGGCCGAACTCCATGCGCCCCTGGAACCAGCCGATCACGCGGTTCGCCGCGAGCAGCGCGGCCGTCTGCGCGGCGACGTCGGCGAGCCGCCGGTACGGCAGCTGCGCTTCCTTCAGGAACGCCTCGATCGCGTCGTCGTCGTAGGCCGGCCCCAGGTACGCATGATCCATCCGCCAGCCGCCGCGCGCGCCGCGCATCCGGAAGTCGGTCCATAGCGCGGCGCCGAGCGCGGTGCCCGCGTCGCCGGCGGCCGGCTGCACCCACACGTCGTCGAACGGGCCGCGATCGCGGATCTTCGCGTTCATCACGCAGTTCAGCGCGACGCCGCCCGCCATCGCGAGCTGCCGCTCGCCGGTCTCGGCGGCGAGCCAGGCGACCGCCTGCAGCGTCGTCTCCTCGAGCACCCGTTGCAGCGCGTGCGCGATGTCGCAGTGATGCGGCTCGATCGGGCCGCCGCGTTCGCGCGGCGGGCCGAACAGTGCCGCGAGATCCGCGTCGCGCACGTCGTAGCGCCCTTCGCCGCGATACTGCACGAGCTTGCGCATCTCGTCGGCGAACACCGGCTTGCCGTACGACGCGAGCGCCATCACCTTGTATTCGTCGGACGAGTGCAGGAAGCCGAGATAGCGGGTCAAGCGCTCGTACAGCAGCCCGAGCGAATGCGGCAGATTGACCTGCCCGAGCCGCCGGTACGATCGGCCGTCGAACACGCCGTAGCTCGTCGTCGCCCGTTCGCCGCGCCCGTCCATCGTCATCACCGCGCAGCGTTCGAACGGCGCGGCGAGAAACGCGCTCGCCTCGTGCGCGAGATGGTGCTCGATGAAATGCCAGCGGAACGGCCCGTCGTGCGTGACGCCGCGAAAGCGCCGCTGCAGATGATGCGGCACGCCGCCCGCGAGCTGGCGCGGCGCGTTGACGATCGACGACAGGAACAGCGGATGCCACGGCGACGCGCCGTCCTCGCGCGGCGCATGCGCGGACGGCGACAGCGGCAGGGTCAGCGCCGGCGCCGTGCCTTCGCGGTCGAGTTCGAACCACGGGTCGTACGAATACGCGACGTGGTCGACGTCCGCGAGCGTGATGCCCGCTTCCGCGAGGCAATAGTCGATCGCGTGGAAAGGCAGCTCCCAGGTCGAGAACGGCACCGGGCGCTTCGCATGCTTCACGTGCGTGAAGCGTTCGTCCTCGGCCGCCGCGATCACGACGCCGTCGCGCACGATGCACGCGGCGCTGTCGTGGAAGGCGGCGTTGATGCCGAGCGTATGGATCGGATCAGGCATGCGTCAGTTCCTCGTGATGACGTGCGCGAACGGAATCACGTTCGATGCGTGCGCCGCGACCGGCTCGTCGTCGTGCGCGGCAGCCCGCGCGGCCGTGCGTTGCGCATGGCGCGCGCTGCCCCGCAGCAACGCGTGCACGGCGGCGGCGACGTCGTCGACGCTCACGCCGCGCAGGCACGGATGGCCGGGCTGGTTGCACACGCTGCGATAGCAGTTGCGGCACGGCACGTCGACGTTCAGCACACGGTGCGGCACACGCCACGGCATGTGCTGCGGATTGGTCAATGCATACAGGTCGACCACCGGCGTGCCGAGCGCGGCCGCGAGATGCACGGGGCCGCTGTTGTTCGACAGCAGCAGGTCGGCCGTCTCGATCAGCGCGCCGAGTTCGCCGAGCGGCAGCACGCCCGCGAGCGGCACCGCGCGCGAGCCCGCCCGTTCGCACACCGCGTCGACCAGCGCGCGTTCGTCCGCGCTGCCCGTCACCGCGATGCCGTCGAACAGCGGCGCGACCGCGGCGGCCGCTTCGCCGAAACGCTCGGCCGGCCAGCGCCGCGACGCGGCGGTCGCGCCCGGATGGACGACGAGCCAACGCGGGCGCTCCGCCGCCGGCCGCCGTGCACCGCCGAAGCGCTGCAACGCGGCCTGCAGGCGCGCATGCACCGCACGCCGCGCCGCGTCGCCCGGCTCGAACGCCATCCGCCAGTCCGCCGTCTTCGCGCCGACGGCACGCACCAGCGCGAGCTGGCGCGCGACCTCGTGGCGCACGTGCGATGCCGGCTCGGTTTCCGGCACGCGGTCGGTCAGCAATTCATACGGGTTCTCGCGGCAATGCGCGAGCCGCAGCGGGATGCCGGCGAGCCAGCACATCATCGCGGCGGGCAGCGGATTCTGGCTGTAGACGGTGAAGATCACGGCCGCGTCGAAACGGCCCGCCAGCAGCCGGTCGATCATGTCGAGATCGGCCACCGGATCGCCGCGCACGTCGGGATGCTTGACCCATGGCGCGTCGTAGCTCCACACGTCGTCGACCATCGGCAGATGCCGCGCGAGCGCGGCGCCCGTGCGCGACGTCAGCAGCGTCAGCTGGCGATCGGCGCCGCTCTCCTTCAGCGCGCGCAGCGCGGGCGTGGTCATCAGCACGTCGCCGATGCTGTCGAGCCGCACGCACAGGATGCGGCGGGCGCGGCTCCAGGCCGTGCTCATTGCCGCACCCACGAGCCGTGCCGACGCGCGGCTTCGCGCACGACGATGTCGGCGGCGAGGTCGATGCGATCGACGACGTGATGCGGCGTGCGCGCGGCGTTGAGCCGCCACTCGGTCTCGTTGCCGCAGTCGACCAGGATCGTGCCGCAGCGCGCGGTGCGGCCGGCCTCGACGTCGTCGAGGATGTCGCCGATCATCCAGCTCCATTCGGGCGCGGCGCCGAGCGCGGCCAGCGCGCGGCGCAGCATGCCGGGGCGCGGCTTGCGGCAGATGCAGTCGCAGGTGTAGCGCGGCACGCTGCCCCTCGGGTGATGCGGGCAGTAAAAAAAATCCGCCAGCGTCGCGCCGTTCGCTTCGAACAATTCGGCGAGGCGCTGGCGGACCGCGCCAAGCTCGTGTTCGGTAAAGCGGCCGAGCGCGACGCCCGGCTGGTTCGACACGACCGCCAGCGGCATCCCGGTCGCGCCGAGCGTGCGCAGCGCGCGCGCAGCGCCCGGCGCGAGGCGCATGCGCGCGGGATCGACGTTGTACGGCACGTCGTCGAGCAGCGTGCCGTCCTTGTCGAGCAGCACCGCGCCGGGCAGCCGGCGTTCGCGCTTCAGGGCCATGACGTCTCCTTCATCGGCAGCACCATCAGCTCCGGCACCACGGTGCCCGGCGGCTGCATCAGCACGAAACGCACGGCGGCCGCAACGTGCTCCGGCGGCTGCAGCGTGTCCTCGTCGATGTCGGGAAAACGGTCGAGCAGGAACGGCGTGCGCATCCCGCCCGCGACGATCGCCGACACGCGCACGCCGCTCGGCCGCAGCTCGGCATGCAGCGCGTGCGACAGGCCGAGCAGCCCCCACTTCGTCGCGTGATACGCGGACGCGTTCGGCCACGCACGCTTGGACGCGGTCGACGCGATGTTCACGATATGGCCGTCGCCGCGCGCCTTCATCATCGGCACGGCCGCGTGACACATCAGGTACGGGCCGAACAGGTTCGTCATCAGCACCTGCTGCCACGCGTCGACGCTCACGTCGTCGATCGGCGCGGTCACGTCGATCGCCGCGTTGTTGACGATCACGTCGAGGTCGCCGAGCGATTCGCGCGCATCGTGCACGACCTGCAGCACCGATGCTTCGTCGCGCACGTCGAGCGGCCGGCCCACCGCCTGCCCGCCGTGCCGTTCGAGCCGCTGCGCGACGGCTGCCGCGCGGTCCCCGTCGAGATCGGCGACGACCACATGCGCGCCGTGCTGCGCCAACTCTTCGCAAATGGCTTCGCCGAGACCGCGGCCGCCCCCGGTCACGAGTGCGGTCCGGCCGGCGAGCGGCGGTTTGGCTGGATCGTGAGTCGCGTTCACCTGCACCTCCTGTCGATGTCGGAAAGCAATCCGGCTGACGGCGACACTTGTCGCGACAACCGTCCGTGCAGGAGGTACAGCTAAAACCGTGCCGGCCTACGCGGGCCCGCGCCGCATCGGGCCGGAGGCACACGCTCGCTGGCTTTTTTATAACCTGCTGTAAAAACCGGCCCGGGCGGCCGCGCCTGGGCGGCCCCACCTAGGCGGCCCCACCTGGGCGGCCCCACCTGGGCGGCCCCACCTGGGCGGCCCCCTCAGATCGCGAGCCCGTCGGGCGTGGCCTGCGCGCGGTGCTTCGCGAGCGCGCGCAGGCAATGCGCGATGCAGCCCGCGAACGCCTCGTCGAACCACGGCTGCGCGCCCGACACGCCGACCACGATGCCGCCGAGCGCGACGCCGCCCCACAGGTTCGTGTCGCCCGCGCGCAGCCGGTACGGCTCCAGCGCCTGCACGACGTGGCCGTCGCGGCCCGTTTCCCACGACAGCCGCGCCTTGGCCCGTGCATACGCGCGATAGTCGGCGTCCCAGTCCTTCGGGTCGGGCAGCGAAAACTCATACAGGATCGCGTCCTCGAACGCCGCATCGTGCGGCCCGAGCGCCGGGTCCATGATCACGATGTGCAGGCAACCGCTGTCGCCGACGAAATCGCTCTGCAGCGCGGCGGACAGGGTCGGCAGCAGCAGCTCGACGGCCGCCACCGCGGCCTGGCGGTCCGCGAACGCGCTACCGCCGCGACGTGCGTTCAGGGCTTCGGGTGTCGTCGGATTCAGAAGGTTCGGCATGGATTTCTCCGGAGGAAAACGCGAGCGCACGCAACGCCGCGATCAGGTCGGCCGCTACCGCGGGCTTGGTCAGGTACGCATGGAAACCGGCTTCGACCGCACGCGTGCGGTCGCGATCGCGCGCATGGCCGGACAACGCCAGCGCTTCGAGCGGCGCACGGCCGTCGCGGTCGCGCGCGGCATCGAGCTGGCGCACGCGCGCCATCACCGCGTAGCCGTCCTCCTCGTCGTCGCCGAGATCGATGTCGCAGACGAGCAGCGCCGGCCAGTCGGCCCGGCGCGCGCGCCACAGGTCGTCCAGCAGCGCCTGGCCCGACGCATACGCGTGCACGTCGGCGCCGGCCACCTTCAAGAGCGCGGTGAGGGCCTCGCGCGCCTCGTCGTGGTCGTCCACGCACGCGATGCGCAGCCCGTCGAGCGGCTTCGCCGTGGCCGCCTTGCCGGCCTCCGGATGCGGCAACGCGCCGTCGGGCTGCATCGACGCCGGCGCCACCGCGTACATCGGCAGCGACAGGTGCAGCGTCACGCCAGTATCGTCGCGTTCGCGCACGACGTAGCCGCCGGCCTCCTCGATCGCGTCCTGCAATCGTTCGAGATCGATCAGCGACAGTTCGGTGGCGTCGACGCCCGCGCACGCGATCGTGATCCGCGCTTCGGGGTCGTGGCGCGCGGTGCGCACCTCGAGCTGCCCGCCGCTGCTCGCTTCGATCGCGCCGCGACACAGTTCCCACACGAAGCGCCGCAGCGCGGCCGGATCGGCGTTGACGACGAGATCCTCGTCCGACACATGGCGGAACACCGGCACGCCGCGCAGCGCGGCCGCCTCCGCCAGCGAATCGAGCACCTGCGACACGAGCGGGTTGATCCGCACCGGCTGCCGCGCGAACTTCGCCTCCGTGCGTTCCAGTTCGCGCTGCTTCGCCTGCAGCGACCACATCTGCGCATACACGCCGCCGCTTTCCAGCAGATCGTCGTGGGTGCCCTGCTCGACGAGCCGGCCGTACTCCATCACGAGGATGCGGTCGGCATCGACGATCGTCGACAGCCGGTGCGCGATGATGAGGCTCGTGCGATGCTGCGCGACGCGCATCAGCTCCTGCTGGATCGCGCGCTCCGAGCGCGTGTCGAGCGCCGACGTCGCCTCGTCGAACACGACGATCGGCGGCGCCTTCAGCAATGCGCGCGCGATCGCGACCCGCTGCCGCTCGCCGCCCGACAGCCGCACGCCGCGCTCGCCGACGCGCGTGTCGTACGCATCGGGCAGCCGCTCGATGAACGCGTCGAGCTGCGCGCCGCGCGCGGCCGCGATCACCTCGCCGCGGGTCGCGTCGCGCTTGCCGTACGCGATGTTGTACGCGAGCGTGTCGTTGAACAGGATGGTGTCCTGCGGGACGATGCCGAGCGCGTCGCGCAGGCTGCGCTCGGTAACGAGCCGTAAATCCTGGCCGTCGATCCGGATCGTGCCCGCGTCGGGCTGGTACAGCCGGAACAGCAGCCGCGCGAGCGTCGACTTGCCCGAGCCGCTGCCGCCGACCACGGCGATCGTCTGCCCGGGCTCGATGCGGAACGACACGTCGAACAGGATCTGCCGGCTCGGCTCGTAGCCGAAGTCGACATGCTCGAACTCGATCGCGCCGCCGCGCACGACGAGCGGCTGCGCGCCGGGCGCATCGCCGTCCTCGCCGGGCTTGCCGCGCGCATCGAGCAGCCCGAACAGCCGCTCGATGTTCGTCATCGCGTCGTTCGCCTCGCGGAACACGAAGCCGAGCGCATTCAGCGGCAGGCTGATCTGGATGATGTACGCGTTGATCAGTACGAGATCGCCGATCGTCATCGCGCCGCGCGCGACCTGCTGCCCGGCGAGCAGCATCACCGCCGCGATTCCCGCGCCGATGCACGCGCTCTGCCCGATATGCAGCGTCGACAGCGCGTACTGGTTGTCGACGCCGGCCTCGCGCCATGCGTCGAGCACGCGATCGAGCCGGTTGCGCTCGACGTCCTCGCGCGCGAAGTACTTGACCGTATCGACGTTCAGCAGGCTGTCGACCACGCGCGAATTCGACTCGGCCTCCAATGCGTTCACGCGCCGCTGGTAACGCATGCGCCGGCGCGTGAACACCACCGTATACGCCGCGTAGACGGCAAACGTGACGAGGATGATCGCGGTGAAGCCGCCGCCGTACTTGCCGATCACGATCACGAGCACCGAGCCGATCTCGATCGCCGTCGGCACGATCGTGAACACCGCGACGCCGAGCAGGTAGCCGATGCCGGCCGTGCCTTTCTCGAGGTCGCGCACGACGGCACCCGTCTCGCGCTGCGCATGAAAGCGCGCGCCGAGGCGATGCAGATGGCCGAACGTGCGCACGGTAAACGACGCGACCGTATGCTGCGTGACCTGCACGAAGGTCATGTCGCGGACTTCGTTCAGCGCGTTCGACGCGAAGCGCACGACCGCGTACGCGAACAGCAGCAGCACCGGCCACGCCATCGGCTGGCCGGCCGCGCGACCGAAGCCGTCGACGATGTCCTTGAGCAGCAGCGGCACCGACACGGCCGCCGCTTTCGCGAGCACCAGCAGCACGATCGCCGCGAGCACGCGTGCGCGGTAATGCCAGATCGCGCGCCACAGTTCGACCGCGATCCGGACGCGCAGGCCGCGCCTGTCGTGGCGGTGGCGGCGATGGCGGTGGTCGCGCGGGTCGCGGCCTGCCGCCGCATCACGTTCGTTGACGGGCGTTTCGTCGATTCCGGTCGTCATGCACGCATTACTCGCGGTCGGGGGCGCGGCGTCTCACGCACGGGGCTCAATGGCGCGGTTCGCGCTCGCGGCCGCCCACCACGGTGCCCGGTTCGGGGTCGCGTGCGGCAGGCTGGGTCGGCGTGACGGTCCGCTGGTCCGGATGCAGCACCATGCCCGTATCGTGTTCGTCGTCGCGGCGCACGCGCACGCGATTCTCGACGTCGCGCACGCCCAGGCAGCCGTCGGCCAGATCCTCGATGTCGTGCTTCATCCAGCGCGCCGGCACCGTGCCGTCCAGCTCGACGCGACCTTCCTTCACCTGCACGGCGACGTCGCTCACGTCGATCTCGAGCGCGTGCGCGAGCCGCTCGCAGACGTCCTCGCGAATCCGTTCGTCCGAGCGCGTATAGCCTTTCGGCCCGCGGCGATGGCGCAGTGCGTCGCGTTCGGTGTCCCTGCCGAAGCGCGACAGATCGGGGGCGCTGCCGCCGTAGCGCGGGTCGCCTATGTCGCGCTCGCCGCCGGATGCGCGCATCCGGTGCGGGCTGCGAAATTCGGGGCGCTCGCCGCCGTACCGGCCTTCGCGACCCTCCGCACGGCGACCCGGTTCGCCGTAGCCGCGCTCGGCGTCGCGCGCCGGCTGGCGCGCGCCGCCCGGCCAGTCCGGGTCGCCTGCGCCGCGCCGCTGGTCGACCGGCCGCGCGGCGCGCTCGGTCCATTCGCTGCCCCAGTCTTCCGGGCCCACGTCCTCGCTCGCGAAGCGGCGGTAAGCCGATTCGTCATCTTCTTCCGGCCATCGGGCCGGGTCGTCCGGGATGCCGCGCTCGCCGGCGCCCCGGTACGCGCGTTCGTTGCGCTCGTGCCAGTCGGGCGGGCCGCCGCGCTCGCCGGACCGTCCGGGATATCGTCGTTGCATCGTGTCTCTCCTTGATCGCCTACGCCGCACACGGCACCGTGCCGCGTCGCGGCGCGCGTCGGTCGGGTGAATGCAAATCGCGTGCCGGCGCCGTGGCCGGGCCGCGACGGTTGCGCGCCGCAGTGCCGGGAAGCCGTCAGGCGCCCCAATCTGCAACGCGATTGCAGTTTTTGCGTGCCGGGCGTCACCGCGCGGCGCCGGATTCGTCCGGGTCGTCCGGGTCGTCCGTGCGGCCGGGTTCGCTCAGCCGCTCGGTGCGGTCCGGCTCGATATCGGCGCCCTCCTCGAGCGTCGAATCGCCGTCCGCCGACGCGCGCTCGCCGGTCCCCGCGCGGTCCGTATCGCTGTCGAGCGCCGCGTCGCCGCGTTCGAGCGCGTGGTCGTCCAGCGGCGAATCGACGTCGAACGGATGGCGCCGCGCGCCCGCCGTGTCGCTGCCGCTGTCGGACGAGTCGCTCGGGCCGAGCGCCCTGCCGTCGCGACCGCGGCTGGCGTTGTCGTCGTCCGGGCCGGCCGGTTCGTTATCGGGATTCAGCGTGCTGTTCATGTCGATCTCCTTGCCTGGCTTGCCGCCGCGCGGCAGGCGGACCGTCCCGGCGTGCAATCGGCATGCCGCGCCCGGCGCGGACGGCGGGCCCTGCGGACGGCACGGCCCATGCGCACCCATTGATCAGCTGAATCGAGTTCCTTTATGCTTTCGGACGTGCCAATTCGCTCCGTATGGCCGCCGCCGGCGCGCCCGGCAGCGGGCCGGCGACCTGCGGCCGCCCGTATGTTCAACTTGCCGCTCCGATGAAGAAAGACGACGCCGATCTCCAACCGCATCCGCCGCCGCCCGGTTCGCCCGACGCGCGCGACCTGCTGCACCGCTTCGCCGAATTCCGGTTTCAGACCGTGGTGGAGTCGATCACCGACTACGCGGTATTCATGCTCGACCCGCACGGCAATGTCGCGACGTGGAACGCCGGCGCCCAGCGCATCAAGGGTTACGCCGCCGCCGAGATCGTCGGCCACCATTTCTCGCTGTTCTATCCGTCCGACGCGATCGCGGCCGGCCGGCCGGCGCACGGGCTCGCGCTGGCCGCCGCGCACGGCCACTTCGAGGACGAAGGCTGGCGCGTGCGCAAGGACGGCACGCAGTTCTGGGCGAGCGTGACGATCACGCCGGTGCACGACGCGACACACCAGCTGTGCGGCTTCATCAAGATCACGCGCGACATGACCGAGCGCAAGCGGCTCGAGGAGCTCGAAGCGTCGACGCATCGACTCAGCGTGTTCATCGCGATGCTCGCGCACGAGCTGCGCAATCATCTGGCGCCGCTGCGCAATTCGGTCGGCGTGCTGCAGAGCCTGCCCGATCCCGCGCCCGCGCTCGTGCAGTGTCGCGACGCCGTGCATCGCCAGGTCGGGCAACTGACGCGGCTCGTCGACGATCTGCTCGACGTCGGGCGGATCACGGCCGGCAAGGTCGAACTCGACGCGCGCCCCATCACCGTGCGCGACATCGTGTGCCGCGGCGTCGAAAGCATCCAGCCGAAGCTGGCCGCGCGCGGGCAGTGGATCCGCGTCGACCTGCCGACCGATTCCGTGGTCCTGCACGGCGACGACGCACGGCTCGTCCAGGTGCTGCACAACCTGCTCGACAACGCGTCGAAATTCTCGCCGCACGGCGGCCGGATCGACGTCGGCGCGCGGATCGAGGGGCCGTCCGTTGCGATCCGCGTCGTCGATCACGGCGTTGGCATCGCACCGGGCGCGCTCGAAACGATCTTCGACCTGTTCCAGCAGGAAGGCGCATCGGGTCGCTCCCCGTCCGACGGGTTCGGGCTCGGGCTCGCGATCTGCCGGTCGTTCGTCGAACTGCACGGCGGGCGGATCGTCGCGGAAAGCGACGGGCCCGGCCACGGCGCAACGTTCACGATATGGCTGCCGATCGCGCAAACGACCCGCAACGCCCCTTCCGCACCGCCCGCGCCAGCCGCGCTCGAACCGCCGGCCGACGCGCCGCTGCGCATCGTCGTCGTCGACGACAACCGCGATTCGGCCGATACGCTCGCGGTGCTGCTGCAAATGAAAGGGCATGCGCCGCGCGTCGCGTACAACGCGGCCGACGCGCTGGCCCTCGCGCGCGACTACGCGCCGCACCTGATGCTGCTCGACCTGACGATGCCGGACGTCGACGGCTTCACGCTGCTGCAGGAACTGCGCGCGATCGACGCGCTGCGCGACACGACCTGCGTCGCGCTGTCCGGCCATGCGCGCGCGTCCGACCTCGCGCGCACCGAACGCGCGGGCTTCGACGACCATCTCGTGAAGCCCGTCGAGATGGCCGTCCTCGACGCGCTGCTGCAGCGCGTCGCGCGCCAGGTTCAGGACACGCCGTAAGCGCCCGTACTCAGGCCATCGCGCGGCACATCGCCGCGCACGCCTCGCACGCGAGCGCGCAGCGGCGGCAATGCTCGTGCGCATGCCGCGAACACTCGGCCGCGCACAAGTCGCACGCGTGTGCGCACAGCGCGCAAATGCGCGGTGCGAGCCCGCTGCGGCGCGCCATCGCGCCCGACGCGAAGCGGCACAGCTGCGCGCATTCGATGTCGAGCGCGATGCAGCCGGCCAGCGCGTGCACGTCGCGCTCCGCGAGGCAGGCGGCCGCACAGGTGTCGCACGCGTGCGCGCACGCGTCGCACGCGGCCATGCAGTTGTCGTATTGATCGCTCATCGCAGTTCTCCCGGTTTCGGTTTGCATCGTTTCGGTTCGTGTCGTCACGGCGTCAGCTTCACTTTCATCCAGCCGGGCTCGCGCACGTCGAACGCGCGATACGCATCGATCGCGTTCGTCAGCGGCTCGCTGCGCGTGAGCACCGACAGCGGATCGAACGCGCCGCTGCGCACCAGCTCGACGAGCGGCGGCGTCACCGTCCGGTGATTGCAGTTGCCCATCTTGATCGTGAGGTTCCGGTTCATCGCCTCGCCGATCGGAAACACGCGCGCCGCCTGCGGATACACGCCGATCACCGAGATCGTGCCGGCCTTCGCGACCGCGCGCACCGCCCATTGCAGCACCTGCGACGGCCCGTCGCCCGGCACCCAGTTGCGGCCGTCCGGCTTGCGGTGCGGCGCGATCGCGTCGACTTCCGCATCGAACGCGCGCGCGGCGTCGCGATCGGCCGCGGCCGGCCCGTGCGTCGCGCGCATCGCATCGACGCCCACCGCGTCGATCACGCGATCGACGCCGATCCCGCCCGTCAGCCGCAATATCGTGTCGACCGGATCGTCCTCGGAAAAATCGACGATCTCGGCGCCCTGCGCGCACGCCATCTCGAGCCGCGACGCGATGCGGTCGACCGCGATCACGCGCCCGGCGCCCATCAGCTTCGCGCTCGCGATCGCGAACTGCCCGACCGGCCCCGCGCCGAACACGGCGACCGTATCGCCCGGCTTCACTTCCGCGAGCTGCGCGCCGAAATAGCCGGTGGGGAAGATGTCCGACATCAGGATCGCGCGATCGTCGTCGATCGCATCGGGCAGCCGGATCAGGCTCGCATGCGCAAGCGGCGTGCGCGCGTATTCGGCCTGCAGCCCGTCGAACGGGCCCGTTTCCGCCGGCCCGCCGAAGAACGAAGTGCCCGCGCGCGGGCCGCCGGGGTTCGCGACGTCGCATTGCGCTGTGTAGCCGGCGCGGCAGTACGCGCAGCTGCCGCACGCGATCGTCGACGGAATCAGCACGCGATCGCCGCGCCGCAGGTTGCGTACGTCGCGCCCGACCGCCTCGACGATGCCGACGCCTTCGTGGCCCAGGATCGTGCCGGGCTTCATCCCGCCGAGCGTGCCGCGCACCATGTGCAGATCGGTGCCGCAGATCGCGCTGGCGGTCAGGCGCACGACCGCGTCGGTCGGCGCGGAGACTTCCGGATCGGGCACCGTGTCGATGCGAATGTCGCCGATGCCGTGAAATACGACTGCTTTCATGTCAGGCCCTCCTTGTCGAAAGCGGAAACGGTGAATGTGACCGTCGAGCCGATCGAGCAAGGGGTGCGCCTGTGCAGCGCGCGCGGTGCGCGGGGATGCGCGGGCGGGAAGCGCGGCGATTTCGGGGAAAGACCGTGCCGGCGCGTCAGTTCGTCGGCGGGTCGTTGCCGCTGTTGCCGTCGTTGTCGTCGCGTGCGTTCGAGATCGCTTCGACGAGCTTCAGTTCGTCGTCGACCGACAGCGTCGTGTCGGCCACTTCGCCGCCCAGCGGCGCGAGCGCCGCGCTCAGCGCGTAGATGTCGACCTGCGTCGCGGCCAGCCCGAGCGACACCGTGCCGGGACGCGCCTTGCGCGCGACGCGGTCGGTCAGCGCATCGTCAACCGGCCGTTCGCGCCACGCGTCGAGCGACGATTCGATGTGCGCGACCACATTGTCGAGCAGCACGCCGGACGACACGCGGCCCGGGTCGACTGCATGCGTGCGCAACTGTCCGTCGGTCGAGCAGGCGACGATCACGACACCCGCGAGCGCGACGACGTGCCGGTCGCGCAACGTGCCGAGTTCGGCCAGCGCGGCGCGAACTCGGTTTCGAAACGTGCACGGACGTCGGGGTTCATCTCGTCTCCCTTCAAGGTTCGGTGGGGGTCGTCATGCTGCTTTCAGGCGGGCACGATCTGCCGCTCGAGCGCCGCTTCGGCCTTCAGGCTGTCGAGATCGCGGGCGATCGTCACGACCGCGCGCCGCGTGTTGCCGCGCCAGTATGCGATCGAGCAATCGTGCGCGCCGAGGTCGCCGTCGATCTCGACGCGATCCCATTGCTCCGCATGCCCGACATAGCGGAGCGTCAGGTCGTAATGCTGGCTCCAGAAAAACGGCACCGCGTCGAACGGCCGCTGCTGGCCGAGCATGTTGCGCGCGGCGACGATGCCCTGCCGTTCGGCGACGACCCAGTGCTCGACGCGAATCCGCTCGCCCGTCAGCGGATCGGGCCAGCGCGCGATGTCGCCGGCCGCGTAGATGCCGGGCGCGCTCGTCTGCAGGAAGCGGTCGACCGTCACGCCGCGCTCGACGGCGAGCCCCGCGTCCTGCGCGAGCGCGACGTTCGGATGCACGCCGATGCCGACCAGCACGACGTCGGCCGGCAGCACGTCGCCGTTCGACAGCGTCACGCTGTCCGGTCCGATCCGCGCGGGCGTCGCGCCGAGGTGGAACACGACGCCGTGCGCTTCGTGCAGCGCCTTGATCGTGTCGCCGAGCGCGTCGCCGAGCACGCGGCCCATCGGATGCGGATCGGGCGCGACCACCTGCACGTCGAGCCCGCGCGTGCGCAACGCGGCGGCCGCTTCGAGCCCGATGAAGCTCGCGCCGACCACCACGCAGCGGCGCGCCGTTTTCAGCCTGGCGATCAGCGCATCGCAATCGGCGCGCGAGCGCAGCACACAGACGTGCGGCAGATCGGCGCCGGGCACGTTCAGCCGGTTCGGCTCGGCGCCCGTGGCGAGCAGCAGCGCGCCGTATTCGATACGACTACCGTCGGCGAGCTCGACCGCCCGCTGCGCGGGATCGATGCGCGCGACCCGCGTGTTGCAGCGTACGTCGATCCGCTGCTCGGTATAAAACGACGGTGCGCGCAGCGGCAGCCAGTCGGCCTGAGCCGTGCCCGCGAGGTAATCCTTCGACAGGTTCGGCCGGTCGTACGGCGGATCGGCATCGGCGCTCAGCAGCGTGATCGGATGCGGATAGCCTTCCTGCCGCAGCGTGACGGCTGCCGCGATCGCGGCCGCGCCGCCGCCGACGATCACGACCGAGGCCGGCAGCCCGGCCGCCTTCAGCGCGGGCGGCACGGCCGCCGGTCGCGCATCGATAACGACCGCGCGGCCGTCGCGCCGCTCGACGCGCCAGCACGGCAGCCCGTCGAGCGCCGGTGCGCGCTCCATCTCGCCGGTGCGCAGGCAGAACGCCGCGTGATGCCACGGGCATCGAATCGTGTCGCCGACCAGCAGGCCCTTGGCCAGCGGGCCGCCGTAGTGCGGGCATTGCGCGCCCACCGCGAACAGTTCGTCGCCGCGGCGCACGAGCAGCACCGCCGCATCGCCGACATGGCCTTCGATCATCGCGCCGTCGGCGAGATCGTCGAGCGCGATCCCTTGCGTGAGATCGGGTGAGGACGCAGCATCGCTTCCAGTCATGACGTGGCTCCCGAAAAGTCAGGTAACGATCCCATTATCGACATCCCTCCTGAAAAGAACAGGTACAGACGCCCCGCAGCGCACGAGAAACGCGGACTGTAGCTTGTACGCGATCCACGACCGGCGTAGAACGTGATCGACGTTGCGGCGCAACACGCCGGCCGCGCTGCGAGCGCCCGCGCGACCCGCGCAATCCGCGTGCCGCCTTCCCCCTGTCACAGGAGCGCTACCCGATGGCCACCGTGCTGTGCGTGCTCTACCCCGATCCCGTCGACGGCTATCCGCCGCGCTACGTGCGCGATGCGATGCCGGTCATCACGCGCTATGCGGACGGCCAAACCGCGCCGACGCCGGCCGGCCCGCCCGGCTTCCGGCCCGGCGAACTCGTCGACTCGGTGTCCGGCGCGCTCGGCGCAGGGCGCATCGGTCTGGCCGTGCTGCGCCGGCTGCACCCGTTCGGCCTGCCTCTGCATTACACGCAGCGCCACCGGCTCGATGCGTCGATCGAGCAGGCGCTCGCGCTCACGTATCACGCCGACGCGGCATCGCTCGCGAGCGCCGTCGATATCGTCAGCCTACAGATTCCGCTGTACCCGTCGACCGAGCACCTGTTCGACGCGGCGATGATCGCGCGGATGAAGCGCGGCGCGCACCTGATCAACACCGCACGCGCGAAGCTGGTCGACCGCGACGCGGTCGTGAATGCGCTCACGTCCGGCCATCTCGCCGGCTATGGCGGCGACGTGTGGTTTCCGCAGCCGGCGCCCGCCGATCACCCGTGGCGCACGATGCCGTTCAACGGAATGACGCCGCATATCTCGGGCACGTCGTTGTCCGCGCAGGCGCGCTATGCGGCCGGCACGCTGGAGATCCTGCAATGCTGGTTCGACGGCAGGCCGATCCGCAACGAATACCTGATCGTCGACGGCGGCACGCTCGCGGGCACCGGCGCGCAGTCGTATCGACTGACATGACGTCGCACCGCGCGCGGCGGCGCGCTCAGCCGACGCAGGCGGCAGCGAGCTTGCCGACGGCGACGACCGCCTGCTCGATCTCCGGCGACCACGGGCTGCTGTAGTTCAGGCGGATGAAGTTTCGATAGGTGTCCGCGATCGAAAACATGTAGCCCGGCCCGATCGTGATCCCCTGCTCCAGCGCAAGCTGGTACAACCGCATCGCATCGACCTGCGCCGGCAACTCGACCCACAGCACATACCCGCCCGCCGGGCTCGACATGCGCGTGCCTTCCGGAAAGAACCGCGACACCATCGCGCGCATCAGGTTCGCCTGCTGCGCATACGCCTTGCGAATTCGCCGCAGGTGATGCTCGTAGCCGTCGCGCTCGAGAAACTCCGCGATCGCCAGTTGCGGCAACGACGGCGTCGCGAGCGTATTCAGGAACTTCAGCTTCTCGACCTGATCGCGATAACGGCCCGGCAGCGCCCAGCCGATCCGGTACGCGGCCGTCAGGCTCTTCGAGAACGACGAGCAATGCAGCACGATCCCGGTCCGGTCGTAGGATTTCAATGAACTCGGATGCGTATCGCCGAAATACAGTTCGTTGTATACGCCGTTCTCGATGATCGGCATGCCGGCCTTCGTTGCGAACTCAACCAGTTCGCGCTTGCGCTCGTCCGGCATCTGGAAACCCAGCGGATTCTGGAAGTTCGGCATCACCATGCACGCGGCGATCGGCTGCGACTTCGCGATCGCGGCCAGCGCCGCGATGTCGATTCCGTATTCCGGATGCGTGGCCACCTCGATCGCCTTCATCCCCATCCGCTCGATCGCGTGCAGCATCGCGTAGAACGTCGGCGATTCCACCGCGATCGTGTCGCCTGGTTTCGCGACCGCCTGCAGGCACAGGTTGATCGCTTCCGTCGCGCCGACCGTCACGATGATCTCGTTCGGGTCCACCGACATCCCGTTCTCCAGGTAGCGGCGCGCGATCTGCCGGATCAGCCGCGGATGGCCGGGCGGCAGCCCGTCGGTCACGCCCCACAGCGACTTGTCGCGGCCGGCCGCATACGCGTAGCGGTTCAGTTTCTCGAACGGGAACAGGCTCGGGTCCGGATACGGCGAGCCGAGCGGCACCGCGTCGTCCGTGCCGATCGAGCGCAGCGTCGACAGCACGAGCCGGCTCACGTCGACCGACGACGAGATCGCGATCGGCTTCGACGGCCGCAGTTCGCGCACCGGCGCGTGCCCGTCGTCGCGCCGCAGGTTCACGAAATAGCCGGACTGCGGCCGGCTTTCGAGCAGCCCGCGGCTTTCCAGCAGCAGATACGCATGCAGCACCGTCGTGATGCTGATCCGGTGCTGCTGGCTCGCCTGCCGCACCGACGGCACACGGTCGCCGTGTCGATATACGCCTTGCCGAATGAGTCGCTCTACGTCGTTCGCAAACTTCTCGTAGAGCTTCATCCGCCTCGCCCCGGCCGCGATGAACCGGCTTGCGCCGCATGGGCGGCACGGCCGCGCCGACGCATGAAGCCGGATAGCCGTCGCCGGGCGCGGGTATCCCGGCTGGAACCTCGTCCGTTATCGAAATTGAAGGCGGATAGCAATGCGAATCTCATCAAGACAAGGTTCGGCATCCTACTGCGTCATTTCGGCGAATGTAAGTGACAGTTTGGCGAGGAAACGTCAAATCAGGCCGGCGTGGTGAACAGATGCGCATGCGACGTCGCGACCGCCGTTCGCCGCGCGCACGTCATGATGTCCCGAGGATGGCGGAGCGGCCGGCGGTGTTGCGAAGCCCGGCCATGCGGGGGCCCGCTCGCCCTCACGCGTCGTCGACGTTGTCCGCGTAGTGGTCGATCGCGACCTTGCACTCGTCGAACACCACAGTCAGCAGCGCGACGTCGTTCGACTCGAGCCACTTGCGGATCTGCAGGAACTGGCTCGTGCCGAGATCGGCGAGGCGGCCCGGATCGTCGGTCGTCACGTCGACGCTCGCGATCGCGCGGTTGCCGGGCAGCGGCGACAGCGTCGCCGCGATGTCGAAGCGGCGGTACGATCGATCGATACGCATGCGGTTCTCCCGACTCGGTTCGAAAAGGGGCGGGCTCAGTCGAGCGTCTGGCGAAACACCTTGCCGCCGAATCCCGTGACGACGTTGTCGACCGAGAACGGCGTGTCCTCCTTCGCTTCGAGAATGACCGCGACGCTGCCGGGCACGAGCCGCGCCGCGACCGTCTCGACGAACGTGCCGTCGAGCAGCGCGTTGCCGGCCGCTTGCGCGAGAATGCCGGCGCCCGCGCCGGCCGCCATGCCGGTCACCACGCCGAGCGGTCCGGCCAGCAGGCCGAGCAAGCCGCCCGCGATCGCGCCGATCACGCCGCCCCTGAACGGCCGCGATTCGGCGTCGAGCACCGCGAGCTTGCCGTTCGCGTCCTTCTCGACGACGACGCCATTCTCGATATGGAATCCTTCGTTCTTCTCCGACAGCGCATCGAAATCGTTCGCGGCCCGGCGGGCCGTGTCGACGCTGCCGAATACGGCGACGATCAATTGCCTGGTCATGCGACACCTCGCGTGTTGGGATGAGAATGAGGCCGCCGCACGTCGCACGGCGCGCCGGGGTTCGCTTCGAATGCCGCCCGGGCCGCGTTACTTGCGCACATGCACGTCGTCCTCGACATCGTCGACGTCCGCCGGAAAGCGATGCTGGCCGAAGCTCAGGATCAGCACGCCGACCGCGAGCAGCACGATCCCGAAAGTCGTCATCAGCATCCGCTCGGGGCTGTCGGTCGCGCCGCGCAGGATCAGGTCGCGCGCGAGCGACGTCATCGCGATGAACAGCGGAAACCGCACCGGCAGCCGGCCGAGCCGCAGGTAGCGCAGGTCCATCGCGAGCACTTCCAGATACAGGAACATCAGCAGCAGGTCCGTCAGCGACACTTCGCCCGCGAGCACGACCTTCCACGCCTCCTGCGTCATCGCGAACGCGGTCGCCAGCCCGATCACGACCAGCCCGGCCAGCTCGGCCGCGTGAAGGAAATGGCCGAAGCGGCGACGAATGCGCTCGGCGGTCGTATCGGCGGATGCAGTGGAAATATTCAACGCGTTGTCCGGTGCAGTGTCGTCGGTGCCGCGATCGATGCGCCATCGCTGCGGCGGGGGGTGTCGGGAAACGGAAAGCCTGCGACGGGCGGACGGGAGACCGTTGCGCACGCACCGGTTCCGATCGCGCCGGTCGCCTGCGCGACCGCGGACAGCGTGCGCCGGCAACACGCATGAAACGCGACGCCGGCCTCGGTGCATATGACGTCGTCGCCCGAGCGGTCCAGCAGCAAGCGGCAACCGAGATAGCGTTCGAGGCCATCGAGCCGCGCGCTCACCTGCGCGACGTCGAGCTTCAGGTCGGACGCCTCGCCGGACAGCCCGCCGTGCTCGACGATTGCACCGAAAATACGCATCGCTTCCAAAAGGTTCATCATGATGGTCGTCGTCGGGCGGAGCGGAACCGTGGCGGGACCGTAGCGGGACCTAATCTACTGCACGCGACACGCACGCTCAAGAGCACAGCGCCGCGCGCGCCAGGAGTACAGCTGCGCGGGCGCCGCACAAAACCGGGCCCTGTTTGATCCATTCGAATGACAGATCATCGATACGTGTTCCAAAGACCCGTCGAAGCTGCTAGATTGCAGGCTCGACGCCGTTACGCGGTGCGGACAGCTCACGCGCCGGGCGAACGCGCGGCCGCCACGTCCGCCTCCCCTTCGCGCCGGGGGCCGGCCGCCGCCGCTGCGGCCCGTTGCGCGATGCCCGCGCAACGTCCTTCATCCGCACGTCACAAAGAGAACCGTCGCATGACACAGTTCAACCGTTCGCGTTCGCGCGCCGCGGCTGCCGCGGCCCGTCCGTCCCGACATGACTGACCGGCAGGCCGCGATGCAGACTACCCCTCCCCCGCTCTCCCAGGCCGTCCACAGCCCGATCACGCGCAGCGCGATCTTTCTCGTGGCGACGATCAATCCCGGCGCCGATCACGCCGACACGATCCGTTCATGGTGCGGCGACATCGCCGCGCTCGTGCGCTCGGTCGGCAAGCGCGTGCCGGGCGGCAACCTCACGTGCGTCTGCGGCTTCGGCTCCGACGCATGGGATGCGCTGTTCGGCGAGCCGCGCCCCGCGTCGCTGCATCCGTTCCGCGAATTCGGCGCCGGCCAGCGCGTCGCAGTGGCGACGCCCGGCGACATCCTGCTGCACATCCGCGCGGAAGCGATGGACCTGTGCTTCGAATTGGCGACGCAATTGCTCAATGCGCTCGGCGACGCGGTCACGGTCGTCGACGAGGTGCACGGCTTCCGCAATTTCGACCAGCGCGCGATGATCGGCTTCGTCGACGGCACCGAGAATCCGGAAGGCCGCGAAGCGGTCGACTTCACGGTGATCGGCGACGAAGACGCGGAATTCGCGGGCGGCAGCTACGTGCTCGTGCAGAAGTACCTGCACGACATGGCCGGCTGGAACGCGCTCGCGGTCGAGACGCAGGAGCGCATCATCGGCCGCACCAAGCTGTCCGACATCGAGCTCGCGCCGGACGTGAAGCCGTCGTGCTCGCACAGCTCGCTGACCACGCTCGACGAGGGCGGCCAGGAAGTGAAGATCCTGCGCGACAACATGCCGTTCGGGCGTCCGGGCGCCGGCGAATTCGGCACCTATTTCATCGGCTATGCGCGCTCGCCGGCGCCGATCGAGCAGATGCTCGAGAACATGTTCGTCGGCCGCCCGCCCGGCAACTACGACCGCCTGCTCGACTACAGCCGCGCGGTCACCGGCTCGCTGTTCTTCGTGCCGTCGGCCGACCTGCTCGAAACGCTCGCCGACCGCCCCGCGCCGGCCGCCGAAGCCGCCCAACCGGAATCCACGCCGTCCGCGCCTGCCGCACCGCGGCGCGACGGCTCGCTGAACATCGGCTCGCTGAAAGGAACCCCGACCTATGAATAACCTGCATCGCGAACTCGCCCCGATCTCGTCGTCCGCCTGGGAACAAATCGAGGAGGAAGTGGCGCGCACCTTCAAACGATCGGTGGCCGGCCGCCGCGTCGTCGACGTCGAGGGCCCCGCAGGCCCCGAGCTGTCGGCCGTCGGCACCGGGCACCTGCTCGACGTGGCCGCGCCGCGCGAACTCGTGAACGCGCGGCTGCGCGAAGTACGCACGATCGTCGAGCTGACGGTGCCGTTCGAGCTGAGCCGCGACGCGATCGACAGCGTCGAGCGCGGCGCGCGCGACGCCGACTGGCAGCCGGCGAAGGAAGCCGCGCAACGGCTCGCGTTCGCCGAAGACAGCGCGATCTTCGACGGCTACCGCGCGGCCGGCATCATCGGCATCCGCGAAGGCACGTCGAACCGCCGGCTCACGCTGCCGGCGGACGTCGGCGCGTACCCGGACGCGATCAGCGACGCGCTGGAAGCGCTGCGCCTCGCCGGCGTCGACGGTCCGTACTCGGTCGTGCTCGGGTCGGACGCGTACACCGCGCTCAGCGAAGCGCGCGACCAGGGCTATCCGGTCCTCGGTCATATCAAACGCATCGTCAGCGGCGAGATCATCTGGGCGCCGGCGATCAGCGGCGGCTGCGTGCTGTCCACGCGCGGCGGCGATTACGAGCTGCACCTCGGGGAAGACCTGTCGATCGGCTACACGAGCCACACCGACAAGGGCGTCCGCCTGTACCTGCGCGAAACGTTCACGTTCCTGATGTTGACGAGCGAGGCATCGGTGGCCGTGGCGCCGCAGGGTAACGCGGCCGCCTGAGCGCGGTTGCCGACGCGCGATGTCCGCCCGGGCGTCGCGCGCCGGCCGCGCCGCCGGCCACGGGTTCGTCGCCGCTCCAGCTCATCTTGCATGGAGGATTTCATGAGCGAATCGAATGATGCATTACAGGCGCTGCAGGCGTCCGTCGCGACCCTGAAGCAGACGGTCGACGCGAATGCCAGCCGCCAGGCCGGCGACACCGCCGTGCTGTTTACCGTCGTGTCGCTGATGCTGGCCGAGCTGCCGCCCGACACGCGCAACCTGATCGAGGATTCGTTCTCCGTCTGGGCCAATGGTCTGCAGAATGCGGCACTGTCGGCCGACGTCAAGCAGATCGCGCGGCAACGGCTCGCGATGACACTCTCCGACTGATCGTGGTGCACCGCGGTTGCGCGATGGCCGGCGCGTGCGGTGTCACCCGCCTTCGCCTTCCCCGGCCGCACCGCGCGTCTCGGCTGCGGTGCACGCATGGCCGGACGCCACCGGTTCGCGCTCGCGCGTCGCGTCCCGTCTGGCCCCCGTTCGGCCGCTGCCGGCGCACTGCGCGCCGATGTCGCACCGCGCGTCGTTCGGGCGCCGCCCTTTCCCGCGCCTTCCACCGCAAGCCGTACGCGCCGCACACGCCCGCGCCGCCGCCCGCTTGCGCGTCTGTACTCCTTGCCGCCCCGGCCCACGTCCATGTGAGGGTGCAATTCACGGCCGGTCCGGCATGGAACTGTGTCTTGGACGGGCCGCGTCGATTCGTTATTTTGAACGCAGTCGAAGCGATGCCGTGGGCTCCTTGCGGCACTCGCGCTTCCCGCCCCGACCGCGATCGGGACGCGCGAGCGCCGCACCGCATCGGGCGTCACGCTTCGACCCACCTTCACCGACAGGAGCCAGACCACCATGCCCGCACTTTGCGATATCTGCCACGCGCGGCCGGCCGTTGCACGCGCCACCGTGATGCAGGACGGCGAGCGCAAGACGATCTCGATCTGCGATTACCACTTCCGCCAGCTGATGCGGCATCAGAGCATGCTGAATCCGTTCGATTCGCTGCTCGGCGGTGGCGGACCGTCGTCGCTGTTCGGCGGGCTCGGCGACGAATCGCCGCTCGCCGCCGAGATTCCGCGCGAATCGGTCGATCCGACCGACGCGTTCAGCGAACAGACGCTCGAACTGCTGCAGCGCGCGGCCGAGAAGGCGCACGAGCTGCGCCGCAGCGAGCTCGATTCCGAACACCTGCTGTACGCGCTCGCGGACACCGACGTATGTGCCGCGCTGCTGAAGGAACTGAAGCTGTCGCCGGAGGACATCAAGACGTACATCGACGCGCACGCGCACACCGGCACGGCCGCTCCCGACGCGCCGCTCGACAAGCTGTCGATCTCGCCGCGCGTGAAGAAGGCCGTGCAGTACGCGTTTCAGGCGTCGCGCGATCTCGGCCACTCGTACATCGGCCCCGAGCACTTGTTGATCGGGCTCGCATCGGTGCCTGACAGCGTCGCCGGCACGCTGCTGAAGAAATACGGCGTGACGCCCGAGGCGCTGCGCCAGAAGGTCGTGAAGGTGGTCGGCAAGGGCGCCGAGGACGGCCGCGTCGATGCGCCGACCGGCACGCCGAACCTCGACAAGTTCGGCCGCGACCTCACCGCGATCGCGCGCCAGGGCAAGCTCGATCCGGTGCTGGGCCGCGCGCAGGAAATCGAGAGCACGATCGAGGTGCTCGCGCGCCGCAAGAAGAACAATCCGGTGCTGATCGGCGAGCCGGGCGTCGGCAAGACCGCGATCGTCGAGGGGCTCGCGCAGCGGATCGTCAACGGCGACGTGCCCGAAGTGCTGCGCGACAAGCGGCTCGTCGAGGTCAACATCAACTCGATGGTGGCCGGCGCGAAGTATCGCGGCGAATTCGAGGAACGCGCAAAACAGCTGATCGACGAAGTGACCGCGAAGCAGGACGAACTGATCCTGTTCATCGACGAGCTGCACACGATCGTCGGCGCGGGCCAGGGCGGCGGCGAAGGCGGCCTCGACATCGCGAACGTGCTGAAGCCCGCGCTCGCGCGCGGCGAGCTGAGCCTGATCGGCGCGACGACGCTCAACGAATACCAGAAGTACATCGAGAAGGACGCCGCGCTCGAACGCCGCTTCCAGCCCGTGTTCGTGCCGGAGCCGAGCGTCGAGCAGACGATCGTGATCCTGCGCGGGCTGCGCGACAGTCTCGAGGCGCACCACCAGGTGACGTTCGCCGACGACGCGTTCGTCGCGGCCGCCGAGTTCGCCGACCGCTATATCACGTCGCGCTTCCTGCCTGACAAGGCGATCGACCTGATCGACCAGGCCGCCGCGCGCGTGCGGATCGGCGCGACGTCGCGCCCGGTCGACATTCAGGAAGGCGAAGCGCAGATCGCGCAACTGAAGCGCGAGCAGGACTACGCGACGTCGCGCAAGCGCTTCGACGAAGCGAAGCAGTTCGAAGAGCAGATCAGCGCGAAGCAGAAGGCCGTCGACGAGATGATGGAGGCGTGGCAGCGCAAGACCGGTTCGGAGACGCTCGAGGTGACCGTTGAATCGGTGGCCGAGGTCGTGTCGCGGCTGACCGGCATCCCCGTGTCCGAACTCACGCAGGAAGAGCGCCAGAAGCTGCTGAAGATGGAGGAGCAGTTGCGCGAGCGCGTGGTCGGCCAGGCCGATGCGGTGGTCGCCGTCAGCGATGCGGTACGGCTGTCGCGCGCGGGGCTCGGCCAGACGCACCGGCCGATCGCGACGTTCCTGTTCCTCGGGCCGACGGGCGTCGGCAAGACCGAGCTCGCGAAGGCGCTGGCCGAGACCGTATTCGGCGACGAGCAGGCGATCATCCGCATCGACATGTCGGAATACATGGAACGCCACGCGGTCGCGCGTCTGATCGGCGCGCCGCCCGGCTACGTCGGCTACGACGAAGGCGGCCAGCTCACCGAGCGCGTGCGGCGTCGCCCGTACAGCGTGATCCTGCTCGACGAGATCGAGAAGGCGCATCCGGACGTCTACAACGTGCTGCTGCAGGTGTTCGACGACGGGCGTCTCACCGACGGCAAGGGTCGCGTGGTCGATTTCAGCAACACGATCATCATCGCGACCAGCAACCTCGGCGCGGCGATCATCATGGACAACCTCACGCAGCCGGAAGCCGCGCGCAAGACCGACAAGGCGATCCGCGAGGAACTGATGCAGGTGCTGAAGGGGCATTTCCGGCCCGAGTTCCTGAACCGGATCGACGAGGTGATCGTCTTCCACGCGCTGTCGAAGGACAACATCCGCGCGATCGTGCAGATCCAGCTCGATCGCGTGGTGCGTACCGCCGCCGCGCAGGACATCACGCTCGTGATGGGCGATTCGCTCGTCGCACACCTGACCGAAGCCGGCTACCAGCCTGAATTCGGCGCGCGCGAGCTGAAGCGCCAGATCCGGCAGACCATCGAGACGCGGCTCGCGAAGGAAATCCTCGCCGATCGGCTGAAGTCCGGCGACAAGTGCGAGGTCGACTACGACAAGGACAGCGACGAAGTGAAGTTCAACAAGCTCGCCGCGCCTGAAGCGAAGGAGGCGAAGGACACAAAGCAGGACGCCGGCGGCAAGGCCAAACCGACCGGCAAGGCCGCCAACGCAGCAGCGGACGCGAAGGCGGACGACACGCGTGCCGACGCCCCGCCGCCCGCCGCGAAGCCGTCGGGCAAGAAGTCGTCCGGCGCGAAGAAGGACGCGCACTAAAACAACGCATGCCCCACCACCCGGGGCACGCATGACCGGCTCCGTCCGCGGACGGAGCCGCCCCACGCCGCGACACGGCGCAACCGAGCCACCCGCATCGGGCCCGGCTATTGGAGATTCACATGACAAATCGACGCGAAGTGCCAGGCATCAGGAAATACGACGGGCCCGCCGGCGGTTGGGGCGCGCTTCGCGCGACAGCCGATGCGGTGCGCACGCAAATGGAAACCATCGAGGCGCCGATCGTGCTGATGCGGACCAACCAGCCCGACGGCTTCGACTGCCCCGGCTGCGCGTGGCCGGACAAGGAGCACAAGTCGACGTTCCAGTTCTGCGAGAACGGCGCAAAGGCCGTTACGTGGGAAGCGACGACCAAGCGCGTGACGCCGGAGTTCTTCGCGGCGAACACCGTGTCGTCACTGCTGCGCATGTCGGACTACGAACTGGAGAACATGGGCCGGCTCACGCATCCGCTCGTCTACGACCGCGCGACCGACACGTTCCGCGCGATCGAATGGGACGACGCGTTCGCGCGCATCGGCGAAGTGCTGCGCGCGCTGCCGCCCGAGCAGGTCGAGTTCTACACGTCGGGCCGCGCGTCGAACGAAGCCGCGTACCTGTACCAGCTGTTCGCGCGCGAGCTCGGCACCAACAACTTCCCCGACTGCTCGAACATGTGCCACGAGCCGACCAGCGTCGGCCTGCCGCAGTCGATCGGCATCGGCAAGGGCACCGTGTCGCTCGAGGATTTCGACCACTGCGAGCTGATCATCTCGATCGGCCACAACCCCGGCACGAACCATCCGCGGATGATGGGCACGCTGCACGAGTGCGCGCGCCGCAACGTGCCGATCATCGTGTTCAACCCGCTGCGCGAACGCGCGCTCGAACGCTTCGCCGATCCGCAGGACATGATCGAGATGGCGTCGTTCGGCTCGACGCGGATCGCGTCGACGTACTACCAGGTCGACGCGGGCGGCGACGCGGCCGCGCTGAAAGGCATCATGAAGGCGCTGCTGAAGCTCGAGGCCGAGCGCGGCGACGTGCTCGACCGCGATTTCATCGCGCAGCACACCGACGGCTTCGACGCGTTCTCGGCCGATCTCGAAGCCACGTCGTGGGACGACATCGAACGCGCGAGCGGCCTCGCCCAGGCGCAGCTCGAAGAGGTCGCGCTCGCGTACGCGAAGTCGAACGCGACGATCGTCACGTACGGGATGGGCGTCACGCAGCACAACAAGGGCACGGCTACCGTGCGCCTGATCGCCGACCTGCTGCTGATGCGCGGCAACATCGGCAAGCCCGGCGCCGGTGTGTGCCCGCTGCGCGGCCATTCGAACGTGCAGGGCAACCGCACGGTCGGCATCACCGAGAAGCCGTCGGCCGAATTCCTGAAGAAGATCGAGGACGTGTGCGGCTTCACGCCGCCCGCGAAACACGGGCACGATGCGGTGCAAGCGATGCAAGCGATGATCGACGGCACCGCGAAGGCGCTGCTGTGCCTCGGCGGCAACTTCGCGGTCGCGCTGCCCGATCCGGAGCTGTCGTTCCCGGCGATGGCGAAGCTCGACCTGAGCGTGCATCTCGGCACGAAGCTGAACCGTTCGCACCTGCTGGTCGGCAAGGAAACCTTCATCCTGCCGGTGCTCGGCCGCACCGAGCTCGACATGCAGGCCACCGGCCGGCAATCGATCACCGTCGAGGATTCGATGTCGATGGTCCATGCGTCGGCCGGCAAGCTGAAGCCGGCGTCGGACCAGTTGCGCTCGGAGCCCGCGATCGTCGCCGGCATCGCGCATGCGACGCTGCCGAACAGCAAGGTCGCGTGGCTCGACCTGATCGCCGACTACGACCGCATCCGCGACCTGATCGACAAGACGGTAGCCGGCTTCGACGCGTTCAACGAGCGGATCCGCACGCCGGGCGGCTTCCGCCTGCCGCTGCCGCCCACCGAGCGCGTGTGGCCGACGCCGACCGGCAAGGCGATGTTCTCGGTCTACAAGGGCGTGAAGGAGGACGCGGACGCGCTCGGCGCCGAGCAGGTGCTGCGGCTGATCACGCTGCGCAGCCATGATCAGTACAACACGACGATCTACGGGCTCGACGACCGCTATCGCGGCGTGTTCGGCCGGCGCGACGTGCTGTTCATGAACGCGGCCGATCTCGACAAGTACGGGCTCGAACACGGCGACCTCGTCGACATCGAGACGGTCACGGCGTCGGGCCGCACACTGCGCCTCGAGAAGATCACCGCGATCGAGTACGACATCGCGCCGGGCTCGGTCGGCGCGTACTACCCGGAAGCGAACGTGCTCGTGCCGCTCGACTACATCGACAAGGAAAGCGGCACGCCGTCGTACAAGTCGGTGCCGGTGCGCGTCGCGCGCTCGGCTGTGGCCTGATCCGCGGGCGGGCAAGGGTCGCGGCACACGCCGCGCCCGTGCCCGCCTGCCGCCCTGCGCTTACCGCACCGCCGTCGGCGGCAGGTGCGCGCCGCCCTGCCGGCGCCGATACGCGCTGTCGCGCGTCGCGAGCCAGTAGTACAGCGGCGACGTCAGCAGCAGGCCGACGAGCCACGACAGATCCGCGCCGCCCAGATGCGCGGGAATCGGGCCCGCATACATCGGCGTGTTCATGAACGGAATCTGCACCACGATGCCGATCGCATACGCGAGCAGCGCCTGCGGATTGAAGCGGCCGTAGATTCCGCCGTCCGCCATGAAGATCGACTGGATGTCGTACTTGCCCTTGTGGATCACGTAGAAGTCGATCAGGTTGATCGCCGTCCACGGCACCAGCACGACCAGCAGCGCGAGCACCAGGTCGACGAGGTTGCCGACGAAGTTCTTCGATGCGCCGATCGCCGCGTAGCAGCACGCAACGAAGATCACGACCGACACGATCGCGCGCGCCTTCGCGGTCGGAATCCACTTGTACGCGAACGTCTGCACCGACGTGATCACCGCGAGCACCGCGCCGTACAGGTTCAGCGCGTTGTGGCTGATCACGCTCAGCAGGAACAGCACGAGCATCAGCGGGCCGAGCGGGCCCGTCGCCTGCTTGACCGCGTCCATCGTGTCCGCGCCGGCCGGCACCGCGAGCACGGCCACCGCGCCGAAGATGAACGCGAGCGTCGAGCCGATCGTGCAGCCGAGGTAGGTCGCCCAGAACGTGGACGCGACGCCGACGTCCTCCGGCAGATAGCGCGAATAGTCCGACACGTATGGCGCGAACGCGATCTGCCACAGCGCCGACAGCGATACCGTCGCAAGCCAGCCCGCGAAGTCGAAGCCGCCGCGCGTCAGGAAATCGGTGGTGTTCACGTGCGAGAGGATCATCCAGAAGCCGACGGCGATGCCGATGCCGAGCACCCACGTGCCGATCCGGTTCAGGATGTGGATGAACCGGTAGCCGACGATCCCGATCAGCCCGGAGCCCACCGCGCCGATCACGATGCCGACGGGCACCGGCACCGACGACGCGATGCCGTGCACCGACTTGCCGGCGAGCACGATGTTCGACGCGAAGAAGCCGACGTACATCACGGCCGCGATCACCGTGACGAGCAGCGCACCCCACGAGCCGAACTGCGCGCGGCTCTGGATCATCTGCGGGATGCCCATCTGCGGGCCCTGCGCCGAATGCAGCGCCATCAGCACGCCGCCGACCGCCTGGCCGACGACGATCGCGACGATCCCCCACATCAGGTTCAGGTGGAACATCTGCACGCCGAGCGCGCCGGTCACGATCGGCAGCGGCGCGATGTTGCCGCCGAACCAGAGCGTGAACAAGTCGCGCACCTTGCCGTGGCGTTCGGCGGGCGGCACATAGCCGATCGTGTGCTTCTCTATCATCGGGGACGCATTGCGTTCCGCGTTCGTCATGGTGAAGTCTCCAGTCCTGCGCGGCAATGCGCGCGTGCCGTTCACGCCGGCGCGCGTCGGGGTGCGCGCCGGCCATCGGTCCGGATGCACGGGCGACGCCGCACCGCGTGCATGCGCGGCGGCGCCGAACGAAGCGGCGCGTGCGCGGCAAGCAGGGACGGATGACATGTCCCGCCGGCGCGCACGCGGCCCCGTCGCGATCCAGGTTGGAGACGATGGTGCGCCACGTGCATCGCGACCGGAAAATACTAAAAATATTTCCGCGACATACGAAAAAGCTCTGCAGCGGAAATTTCGGCGCCGATCGACTTCAGGTAAGGTGCCAGGGTCTGTTTCCCCATGGAACGCGCACGCGCCCGCGGCGGCACGCCGGGGCGGGCATCAGAGGTGCTTGTGGCTCACTACACATTGCGGCAACTGAAGTACTTCATCACGACGGTCGAATCCGGCAGCGTCGCCGAGGCATCGCGTCAGCTCTTCATCGCGCAGCCGTCGATTTCCAGCGCGATCAAGGGGCTCGAAGAGAGCTTCGGCGTGAAGCTGTTCATTCGCCATCACGCGCAGGGCGTGTCGCTGACGCCGAGCGGCACGCGCTTCTACCGGAAAGCGCAGGAACTGCTGCGCATCGCGCACGAGTTCGAACAGAACGCGCTCGCCGACAACGACGTGATCGCCGGGCAGATCGACATCGGCTGCTTCGAGACGGTCGCGCCGCTCTATCTGCCGCAACTGATCGCGGGCTTCCGCGAGCGCTACCCGGGCGTGAACATCCGGCTGCGCGACGGCGACCAGCAGGAACTCGTACAGGGGCTGACGTCCGGCACGTTCGATCTCGCGCTGATGTACGACCACGATCTCGACGGCACGATCGAAACCGAGCCGCTGATGCCGCCGCAGCAGCCGTACGTGCTGCTGCCCGAAAACCACCGGTTCGCGAGCCAGACGCACGTGTCGCTGCGCGACCTGTGCGTCGAGCCGATGATCCTGCTCGACGTGCAGCCGAGCCGCACGTATTTCGTCAGTCTGTTTCACGAACTCGGGCTGACGCCGAACATCGTGTTCGGCTCGCCGTCGATCGAGATGGTGCGCGGGATGGTCGGCCAGGGCTTCGGGTTCTCGCTGCTCGTCACGCGCCCGCATTCCGACTATACGTACGACGGCCAGCGTGTCGTGACGATATCCCTCAGCGAAACGGTCAGCCCGTCCGGGCTCGTGAGCGCGCGGCTGAAGCGCGGGCAGCTCACGAAACAGGCGCAGTCGTTCGTCGATTTCTGCCGCGAGCGGCTTGCGCAGATCGTCGCGGAAGCGGCGCGATGAGATCGCGATAGAGAACAAAAAAACGCATGCGCCGCCCGGTGCGGACCGTGCGTGTCGGTGGCCAGCTCAGTCGGCTGAAGAAAGATACGCGGCCAGACGACCGAGCATCGCGTCGCATCCGTGCAGTTGTTCGAGCGTGACGAACTCGTCGGGCTTGTGCCCCTGGTCCATGCTGCCGGGACCGCACACGACGGTCGGAATACCGGCCTGCCCGAACAGCCCGCCCTCGGTGCCGAACGCCACCGTGCCGAACGCGTCGGACCCGCTCAGCCACGCGATCAGCCGCGCGGCCTCGCCGTCCGGCGCGGTCGCCAGCCCCGGATACGCGCCGAGCGGTTTCAGTTGAATGTCGGTATCGGGCTGCACCGCGCGCATCCGCGGCAACAGTTCGGATTCCGCATAGTCCTGCAGCTTTCTCGGCACGTCGTGCGCATCGAAATCCGGCAGCGCGCGCACCTCGAAATCGAACTCGCATTCGGCCGGCACGATGTTCAGCGCGCGGCCACCCTTGATCAAGCCCGTCTGCACGGTCGAGAACGGCGGATCGAAGCGGCTGTCGTGCCGCTCGGGGCGTGCGAGCGCCGCGCCGATCTCGCCGAGCCGGCCGATCAGCTTCGCCGCATAGTCGATCGCGTTGACGCCCGACGGCGCGTAAGCCGAGTGACACGCGGCGCCCTTCACGTGGCAGCGCATCGCGAGCTTGCCCTTGTGACCGAGCACCGGCTTCAGTTCGGTCGGCTCGCCGATCACGCACAGCCGCGGACGATGTGCGCGCGCGGCCAGTTGTTCGAGCATCGGCCGCACGCCGACGCAACCGACTTCCTCGTCGTACGAGAACGCGAGATGCACGGGCACGCTCAGCGGCCGCGCGACGAACGCCGGCACGGCCGCGAGCACCGATGCGATGAAGCCCTTCATGTCGGCCGTGCCGCGACCGTACAGGCGGCCGCCGCGCTCGGTCAGCCGGAACGGCTCGACCGTCCATGCCTGCCCGTCGACCGGCACCACGTCGGTATGGCCCGACAGCGCGACGCCGCCGCGATCGCGCGGGCCGATCGTCGCGTACAGGCTCGCCTTCGTGCGTTCCGCGTTATAGAACAGCTCGCTTTCCACACCGAAACCCGCGAGATAGTTGCGGATGAAACCGATCATCTCGAGGTTCGAGTCGCGGCTGACCGTCGCGAAGCCGATCAGCCGTTCGAGCAGCGCGCGGCTCGACGGATCACTCATCGCCCGGTACTCCGTAACTCGGTGCGGCGGTCGGATTCAGCGCGCGCGTCTGGTAGTCCTGCATCTGCGGCCGATACGCGCGCCACAGCGCATCGAGTTGCCCGATCGGATCGGTATCGGCCCAGTCGACGCGCAGGTCGACGATCGGCCAGGTCACGTCACCGGCCACCTTCAGCGCGGCCGAATGCACGGGCCCGGCCTCGCCGCCGGCCGTCATCGCCGCGTGCATCGCGGCCAGCAGGCGATCGGCGAGCAGCCCGGGCGCGTGCTCGAAGGCCCGCACCATCGCATCGATCACGGCCGGCGCGGCCAGCAGATTGCCGGCCGCCACGCATTGCTCGCCCTGCACCGCGCGATGCGTGCCGAGCGCCTCCTTGCCGGTGAAGCATGCGGTCTGCCCCTGCCCGTCGATCGCCGTGACCTGCCGGTACTGGCTCCAGCCGTTCGCGCTCAACGCCCGGTCGAGCGCCGCGGCCGGCGCGAGCTGGTCGTGCTCGATCAGGTCGAGAATCTGCGGCCCAAGCGCCGGCAGCGTGATGTTCTGCGTCGCGACGGCGCCGACGCCCGCACGCACCCACGGGCAGCGCGCGCCCACCGCGATGCTCGACGAGCTGATCGCGATCCCGAGCTGCCCCGTCTCCGGGCAGCGTCCGACGATGGAGAACGTCATGTCGCCTCCCGTGCGCGGTTCGGCTGCCAGTTGTCGGGAATCACCGCGATCACGTCGATCTCCATCAGCCACTGCGGCTGACCGAGCGCGGAAACGACGAGCCCCGTCGAGATCGGGTAGACGCCCTTCAGCCACTTGCCGACTTCCTGGTACACGGGTTCGCGATAACGCGGATCGATCAGGTAGGTCGTCGTCTTCACGATATGCGTGATGTCGCTGCCGGCTTCCTCGAGCAACTGCTTGACGTTCTTCATCGCCTGCTCGGCCTGTGCACGCGGGTCGCCGAGGCCGATCAGGTTGCCGTCGAAATCGGTGCCGACCTGGCCGCGCACGTAGACGGTGTTGCCGGCCCGCACGGCCTGGCACAGGTCGTTGTCGAGCGTCTGGTTCGGGTAGGTATCCTTCGTGTTGAACATGCGGATACGCGTATGGGTAGGCTGGCTCATCGAGGTCCTTCGAGTGTCGGTGTGGTCGCCCGCCGCGCGGGAAGCGGTCGCGGCGGGGTCGTCAGGTCGTCAGTTCGCCGCTTCGGCGAGCGGGCGCGCGTCCGGCTGCGCCGCTTGGGCGGCCGCGCGGTGCTGCGCCGCATCGTGGTATGCGAGGTACTTGCGCTGCGTGACGATGTGATCGGCGATGCGCTTCGCGTCGTGCCACACGCCCCAGATGAAGCTGGAGCCGCGCCGCGACAGCCACGGCAGCCCGAGGAAATAGATGCCCGGCTCCTTCGACACGCCGCGCTGGTGCTGCGGCTTGCCGTTCGGCGCGAACGCGTCCACGTTCAGCCAGCCGTAGTCGACCGCATAGCCGGTCGCCCAGACGATCGACGTGACGCCCGCGCCGGCGAGATCGAGCGAGAGGATCGGATGCGAGACGCAGTCGGGATCCGGCAGGATGCGTCGCGCGGCCGGTTCTTCCGGCAGGTCGAGGCCATTGCGCGCCGCATACGCGTCGGCCGCGTCGAGCAGCGACAGGTAGTTCTCGTCGCCGCGCGCGAGATTGATCGCGAGATCGGGTTCGAACACGGCCACGCCGCCGTCGAACGACTTCGTCAACCCGACCAGCGTCACGCCCTGATTCGCGAGCGCGCGGAAATCGACCGTATGGCCGCCGCGCGCGCCGCTCACCGCGATCGTCACGTGTTCGCGGCCTGGCGTCGCGACTTCCTTGTCCCATTCGCCGAGCACGCCAAGCCACCAGCAGAAGTCGCGGCCGCGATACGCACGCGGCGGACGGTCGTGCGGCCCGACCGACAGGTAAACCTGCCGGCCCGCGCGCCGCAGCTCATCGGCGATCTGCACGCCCGACGAACCGGCGCCGACCACCAGCACCGCGCCTGCCGGCAGCTGGCCCGGGTTGCGATAGTCGGCGGAATGGATCTGCACGACGCGCGCGTCGTCCGGCGCGATCGGCGGAATCACCGGGCGCTGGAACGGGCCCGTCGCGACCACCACGCGGTTCGCCTCGATCATGCCGTCGGACGTCTCGACGACGAAGCCCGGCTTGCCCGTGTTGCGCACGACGTGTTTCACTTCGACGCCGGTGCGGATCGGCGCGTTGAATCGACGGGCATACGCTTCGAAGTAGTCCGCGACCTGGTCCTTCGTGGCGAACGCATCGGGATCGAGCCCGTCGAATTCGAGGCCGGGGAAACGGTCGTGCCACGCAGGGCCGTTCGCGACCAGCGAATCCCAGCGCCCGGTGCGCCAGCGTTCGGCGATGCGGTCACGCTCCAGCACGAGATGGGGCACGCCCAGCTTGCCCAGGTGCTCGCTCATCGCCACGCCGGCCTGCCCGGCGCCGACGACGAGCGTATCGATCGAGGTTGTTTCGACTGCCACGGCTGTCTCCTTCGGAAGTGCGGCTCATGCGACGCTTGTGTCGTCGCGTGAGCTGGAATGGAGACATTCTGCTGACAGGCCGCGTGGCGCGAAACGAGGTTTTTTGTTGGCGTTGACGAACAAAAAGCTGGGACGGGGCCGGCGCCCGCGCGCATCGCGGGCACCGGTTTCGACGGATCGCGCCGGCTACACGTTGGTCCACGCGGCGGTGCCCTTCTGATACTGCATCACGCCGCCATCAAGCCGCACCCGCAGGTTGCCGTCGGGCACCTGCACCCATTGGACCATGCCGAGGCTCATCATCAGCGCGACGAAGAAATCCTGCACCTCCGGCGACACGTTGGCCTGCCAGAGGTCGATGCGCCCGAGGCATGCACGCATGTTGCCGCTCTGCTGCATGATCGTCTCGACCTGTCCGGCGACATCCGCCGCCGTGTCGTAGACCTTCGTGCCGCCGTCGCCGACGATCGACAGATGGATGCCGCGCACCAACGTCGGCTGGCCCGGCGTCTGCTCGACGAGCGCGATGCAGCTCGTCATCGCGCCGAAATCGATTTCCGTCGCATCGCCCCATTTGCGCTCGCCAACCCGCAGCGGCGCGGCACCGTGTGCGTTCTGAATGATGTAAGACATGGGTTCCTCACATGATTGGACTGGACTGCCGGTAGCAGGCGCGACGCGTTCGACCACGAACGTGCATCGCGCCCGCCGCTCACATCCCGCATCGGGCCTGACGGCCCGGCGGGTCGTGTCGATGGAGACTGTTTCGCCCGCTGCACGCGTGGCCCGCGATTGCGCCGCGGTTCTCGACGCATGATCGCCCGCGACGTTCCTATCGACGCCGCGCCCGACGTGCGTGACGTGTCTCAGGTGCCCTTCTTGTCGAGCAGCGCCTGATACTTCTGCAGGCTCTCGTCGATCCGGTCGAGCGCGACGCTCGCGGCCTCCCCTTCGATCGCCTCCGCGGCGCCCGCGACGACCGCCGCGGTCGCGACGAACAGGTCCGTCAACAGCAGGCCCACCGCATCCATCGCCATGCCTTTCACGTCCTCGTCGATGGTCTTCTGCGCGAGGTCCTTCATCAGCACGCTCTTGCCCGCGATCGCCAGCGACGTCGACGCCTCGAAGTAGTTGGCCGCCGCCTGCGCGACCATGCCGCCGGCCTGCGTGATCATCATGTTCGGACCGACGGATATCTGCGTCGTCGCGTAGGACGCCGCCTCCGCGTTGATCGCCTGGACCGTCTTCAACGCCGATGGGGCGGCGCCGGACACGCCCGCGATCTGGTCCGGCGCCTTCAGCGCGTCGGTGAACCTGCGCAACCGGTTGACCGGCCACGCGCGCTTGCGGGCTGTCGACGTCGCGTCGTGCGGCGCAGCTTCGGCCGCGGCGTCCGCGACGTCGTCCGGTGCTTGCGTCGCGCCTTCTCCGCGTCCATCCAAAAGACCTTTCATGTTCATGGTTCAGGTGTCCCGATAGTCGTCGTGTCCTAGTGCGTGGAACCCGTCGGCGACCCGCCCGCCGCGGGCAGCGACGCGCCGCCCGATGCCGGCTTCGGCGATGCCTCGACGGACAGGATCATCGCCACGGCCTTCGACACGACGGCGTTCGAAATCTGGTTCAACGCCGCCTGCTGCTGGGTCATGTTCTGCGCCGAGATGCCGACGGCCTGGCTGAACATCTGGTAAAGCATGCCCAGCGCCTGGGCCGGCGAGCCCGCGACGACGTTGACGTTGGTCTGCGTCAGCGCATCGGTAATCTGCTCATTGACTTTGTCTGCCACGAGGCCTCCTCGGATCTCGGCTCCGGCATGCGATTGAAGGAACGGGCGGGCCGGCAGGCCATCGACCCCGCGCATGCCGTTAGGAACGCTGCGTGCCGGTATTCGTGAACGCGCTCACGCGAGTTCCTCGCGCAACTTCTTGCGCAGCAGCTCGACGCGCTTTCTGGCCAGCGGCTCGTTGATCCCGAGCGTCGCGGCGATGTGGAAATACGGCCGGTCCTCCTCGAACTTCAGCGTGAACAGCATCTGCTGCTGCGGCGAGAGCACCGACAACGCCTGTTCGAGACGCAGCAGCTGTTGCCGCAGCAGCAGTTGCTGCTCGACCGACGGCGCGTGGCCGGCCAGCTCGACGGCGTGATCGTCGTCCCACGCCGGGTCGAATTCGAGCATGCCGCTTTCGCGCAGGCGGCGGCGCGCGCCATCGAGGAACGCGTGGTTCAGCACCAGGAAGAGAAACCCGGCCAGGTTCTGAACGCGCCCGGGCGAACGCTGCAGGTAAATGTGGACCTTGAGGGCGGTGTCGGACAGCAATTCGTCGGCGCGGTGAATATCGCCCTTGCACAACAGGCGCGCGCGGCGCCGCAATTTCCCCTGCATTTCGCGCCACGTGCGATCGAGCTGCTGCGCCGGAGACTCGGGCGCGGCGGCAGCGTGCTGGTTCGAGGTTGTCATCCCGTGTCTTCCTTTTCTTTGGAAAACACAGAATCGATTCGATCCCGGGAATGGCGCTGTTACCCGCGTAACACCGCTATAACGATAATCGGAACCGGTAAATTTTCTTGATTATTGTGAACAGAAACATTAATCCCCCGGCATACTCCGATCCGTCGTTTCAGGTGCGTCGCCCGGCCTGAATTACGGCATTGCGATGAAAGAAAACGACTGCCGTCGCGCAGCGTTCGCGAGCCGGCACAAGGCAGTCCACGTCGCGCAGCCATGCGCCGTTGTCGCCGACGTGCCGCCATATCGGGACGGCCCGCCGATTATCCCGATATTTTCGTTATGCATTCTTCACGCCATGCCGAAGGCAGCGTTTTTCGCTAGGTGGCCGCATCGTCAAACAACCTCGCGCGGAAAACATGCCTGCCCTTGCCCACGCTCCAACGTTGCGCAACATACCGATACTCGCCGGTCTCCCGGAAAGTCTGATCGTCCATATCGAGCGGCATGCCACGCCCTGGCCCGAACACGGCAATCGCCTGTTGTTCTTCAAGGGCGATCCGGGGGATTTCGTCGCGTTCGTGCATCGCGGCCGCGTCTACAAGACGCTGCACGAACCCGGCGGGCGCGAGATCATTCTCGGCCACTCGATGCCCGGCGAACTCATCGGCGAAAACACGCTGATTCGCGCACACCGGCGCAACTTCACCGCCCAGTTGAGCCCCGACTGCCGCATTTCGGTGTTGCATCGCCAGTACTTCACGCCGCTGCTGGCGAACGCGGAATTCATGGGACGCATCCATGAGCAGCTGTGCCGGCATATCCAGCAGTTGAGCGATTTCGTCGAATCGGCATGCCTGTACCGCGTCGAAGCCCGGCTCGCGCGCCATCTGCTGAACCGCATGCAAGGGGACGGTCTCGAGGTGCCGCTGCCGGAGAACCAGAGCATCCTCGCGGCGATGCTCAACGTCAGCCGGCCGCGACTGAACAGCAGCCTGCAGAAGATGCAGCGCGACGGCCTGATCCGGCTGCACGAGCATGGTGTGACGATCGAGAAACCGGAGCAGCTCCGGACGATCGTCGACGCCAATTGAAGGCCGGCACGCCCGTGAGCCGGGCGGTGCCGTCGGCGGACGAAAGCCGCCTGCGCGGGTGGGGGCCGCGCGTCGCGCAGGTCAGCCGCGCCAGTGGCCGATGGCGTTCATCAACTGCGCGACCGCGGCCAGTTGCGACGCAACGCTGTCGTTCGCCGAGCGCGCCGCGCCAGCCGCCGCTGCCGCCGGCGACCCGGCATAGAGCTGCATGACGCCGACGGTCGTCGCGGCAAGGTTGGACATCGCCTGGTTCGCCTGCATCTGCACGGCGTTGTGCAGCAGGATCGCGGACGCATGACTGTTCGACTGCATGAGCGTGCCCAAGGCCACGGCGGGCGCTTCGCCCACCACCTTGACGTTGGCTTGCGTGACCGCGTCGGTCATCGCGGGAGAAACCTGTTCCGGCATGTCGTTGCTCCTGGTTGGCTCGCCGCTGCGGCGCTGTCACGGCGAAAGCATGAATAGGTCGGCCGGCGCCGATACGCGGCACCGGGGCCCGCTTGCGCGGGCAGGTCGACACGGCGTCCGACGCCGGGCGGCAGCGCCCGATGGGAGCCACCGCCCGGCGTCCGCGCCAGTGACGCGTCAGGCCAGCGCCTTGCCGAGCGCGAGCACGTCGGCCAGCACGGACAGCACGCCGTTCGAGCCGATTTCCGTCGCGGACGCGCCGGCGCTCGCCGGCCCGAGCGTGTACAGCTGCATCGTGCCAACGTTCGTCGAGGTCGGCAGTTGCACCGCGGCCTGCGACTGCTGCTGCACCGCGTTCTCGAACAACACGCTCAGCGAATGGCTCTGGGCCTGGTACAGCGAGCCCGTTGCCATCGCAGGCGCTTCGCCGACCACCTTGACGTTGGTCTGCGTGACCGCGTCGGTGATCGCGGCGTTGACCGCGCATGTCGTGCAGTTGCAGGGGTCTTTCGGGTCCTTCTCGTCTTTCGGGTCGTCTACACCGATAGGCATCGTATTTCTCCTGATTTGCGAACGGGCGCCGCATCGAATCGGCGCTGCCCGTTCTGTCGATTGCTCCGGAACACCGCGCGGCACGGCGGCGGCATCGGCGGCTCGCACCGCTTGCGCCGCCGCTCAACCACGGCGTTGCGATCGTGCGTCAGCCCTTGACTGCCTTCCCGATCGCGATCACGTCGGCCAGAATGGAAATGATCCCGTTCGCGCCGATTTCCGTGGCGGCCGCGCCCGCGCTTTCCGGCCCGATCGTGTAGAGCTGCATCGTCCCCACGTTCGTCGACGTTTGCGACTGGATCGCGGCCTGCGACTGCTGCTGCACCGCGTTCTCGAACAGGATGCTGAGCGAATGGCTCTGGGCCTGGTACAGCGAGCCCATCGCCATTGCCGGCGCTTCCGCGACCACCTTGACGTTGACCTGTGTGACCGCATCGGTAATCGCGGGATTGACCTGGCACACTTGACACGTTTCAGCCATTTGTTGCTCCTTGGTTCACGTAGTTGAGAGGTCGCACATCGAGCCGGCCGGTTCCGCTGTCGGCCGAATGACCCGCGTGCTAATCCATGGACGCTGGGCCGCGCGTATCGTGAACGGCAGCGGTGGGTTCGGTGGGTTCGACCGGGCCGGCGACGATGCTGCGCAACCGGTCCTCCATCGCGTCGAACCTGACGGCGAGCCGTTCGGCAAGCCGTTCGGCGAGCGCATCGCCGTATTGCCGGAAGCATGTTTCGATTTCCTGGCGGATCAGGCCCGTCAGTTGTTCGCCGATCATCGTCATCGCCTCGCGGGTGCTGTCCTGGATTCCGGCTGCGCCGGATGCCTGCGCGTCGCCGGCCGGCTCGTGCGCGTCGAGTACGCCCGATACTTTCCGTTGCTCCGACGCCAGCATGCCGAGCGTCGTCTCGTTCTGCGTGTCGATCGTCTGCAGGATGCCGCGCATCTTCTCGTACGCCTTTTGCTGGTTGAGTTGCAGAAAATGCTTGATCTGTTGGCGCGCCTCTTGCCGGGTTTTGAACTGGGGCAAGGGCGCGTTCGCGGTGCGCGCCTGCGTGGCAGGGCCGGCAGCGGGCGCCGACGCGTTTCCTTGCCGGCCCGACAGCCGCTCCAGCAGCGCCTGTTCGTCGGCGGGCTCGAGAGGCCGTCCGAGTCGCTTCTCCGCGAGCTGCCGCAGCAGCGGGTCGAGTGCTTCGTTGCTCATGGCTCACACCTCCTCGAGGTTCACGCGCGACACGGGTACGTGCGGTTCGGGGTTGGATGGACGCCGCGCCACGGCGGCTTGGTCGGCGTGCTGCAACGGATATCGCATGGGGTTCTCCGGGAAAGGGATGTGCGATGGCCTTGCCGGAAATTCGGCAGGACTGCTGCATGGACGAACCGTGCGACGGGTCTGTGAAGTCGGGCGGGGCCGCGTGCGGGCGGTGGGTGTCAGGTGAGCGGATAACCACCGACAGGCGCGGCCGTCGTTTGCGCATGCGGAGGAACGGCGACCTGCGGCCTCTCCGGCAGCATAGGGCCATCGGGCACGTATGCGCGGTCCGTACGCAGCGATACGGGATGCGACGCGGGTTTGACCGGCGACACCGGCACGGATGTGACCGCTTTCGCCGCGTCGATCAACGTCTCCTTGTTCCCGTCCCACTTGGGCAGCTTGGCAGGCGGCAGCGGCACGACCTTGTCCAGATTCGGCAGACGCAGGTCGGGGTCGCGTTCGAGGCGATCGGCAAGAACACTGTAGCGCTCGGCACGGGTTTCATCCTTGACATGGCCGACCAGTGCGTCCCCCTTGCCAAACGACGCACTCAACCACCCCGCGCTTTCGGCATTGCCGAATTTCACGCCTTCATGCAGCGTCTTGAGCGCGCGTTCGTTGTTCTCGCTCAATTCGGCTCGATCGCCCGCGATCGTCGTTCCCAATTCATACGCAGCAAGTCCGTTGCCTTGCGCGACCGCACATTCAAGCATCCGCAGGGCGATCTTGCGGTTGCCCCAGAAGCCCGCCTTCGGGTCGTCATAGAGCGCATCCATCTTGCCGCCCAGATACGCCATCGAACTCGGGCTGCCCATATCGGCGGCCAGTTGCCAGAATGCGTACGCGCGGCTGGCATCCTGCTTCACGCCCATTCCGTCCATGTGATACGTGCCCATCAGATCGTAGGCGGCCGGAATACCCAGCTTCATCGCCTGTTCGGTGATCTGAATCGCATGTTCCGAATCACGCTCCACGCCCTGCCCCTGCGCGTACGCATTCGCCAGATTCAGCATGGCCTTCCAGTGCTTGCGCTCGGCCGCTTTCGTCCACAAATCGACCGCGCCCTTGTAATCGCGCTGGTTCGGCCACAACAGCGAACTGGTCAGCGCCATGGCCTGCTGATTCCAGCGATCGGCGTCCGGATCGACAGGCGGAACCACGGCAGCTTCATGCCTGCACTCAAATGCCCCGCGATGCGGATTGAAGGCAGTCAGCGACATATTCCGGGGAAGCGTGTCGCCCTTCGAACAGGCTGTACCCGTGAAGATCAGGAAAACAGAAACCAATTGCGTGAAGCCAATGCGGCTGGCAGCAGTTGAACGTAATTGATTTCGCACGATTTCGAACACCCACGTAAGAAAAGGGAACACATTGTCGCGCGCTTATTATGGTGTGAGCGCACGAGATCAGAAGATCCCTCCGGTTTTTCCGAGCGATTTCATTGGCTACCGGCAATCGCGCCCGACCGGGAAACGCCCGGGCGTCGGCCCGTAGAGCGAACACGACGCCATCCATTCCGACCATTGCCCTACAATCCTTGACCATGCATACCGCCCCGAACTGGTAGCATGCGCATCGCTTCGCACGAGACCGTGCATTTCGGAATATACGATCCAACCCTTTTTTGAAGTCCCGGACACCCGGCCCTATGGGAAGCCCCGTTGACCCATTCCCGCAACACCCCGGCTCGCCTCGCGCGACCCGTTGCAGTAACCGTTGGAGTGGCGCACCCGCGCCTGCAAGCATGAAGAAATCGAAGCAGCCCACCCAGCCCCCTCGCGACAAGGACCGCACGCCGCTCGTACGCGCCGGCGCGTGGCTGCTGATGGCCGGCCTGCTATACCTGTTGTGGCCGTCCGCCGAAACCGCGTACCTCGCGATGGAGTCGGTGATCCGCTGACGCGCACGTCCGCGCGCGCACTACGCTATACTGCCGCGATGGAAACGAAACCCGCCTCGCCGATCGTGCATTGCTGGTGGCGCGCCTGACCCAGGCGGCCCGTTTCCTTTTGCATGTCCCAAACGTGATGCCGCCAGCGATGGCGGCATTTGCGTTTCTGCGATGACATCATGGCTGGCGGCTTCGATAACCCGGAGCCAACGACGACCATGACACACCCCACCCGCCCGACCATCCTCACTGGCGACCGCACGACCGGCCCGCTGCATCTCGGCCACTACATCGGCTCGCTGCGCGCGCGCGTGCAGATGCAGCACGACGCGACGCAATTCCTGCTGCTCGCCGATACGCAGGCGCTGACCGACAACATGGGCCGCCGCCAGCGCGTCACCGAGAACGTGATCGAGGTCGCGCTCGACTATCTCGCCGTCGGCATCGATCCGGCGATCTCGACGATCGTCGTGCAGTCGCAGGTGCCCGAACTCGCCGAGCTGTCGCAATACCTGCTCAACCTCGTCACGGTCGCGCGCCTCGAACGCAATCCGACCATCAAGGAAGAAATCCGCCTGCGCGGCTTCGAGCGCGACATCCCGGCCGGCTTCCTGACCTACCCGGTGAGCCAGGCGGCCGACATCACCGCGTTCAAGGCGACGCACGTGCCGGTCGGCGACGATCAGTTGCCGATGATCGAGCAGACCAACGAACTCGTGCGCCGCTTCAACGCGACCGTCGATAAGCCGGTGCTGGTCGAATGCGAGGCCGTGCTGTCGTCGGTCACGCGGCTGCCGGGCATCGACGGCAAGGCGAAGATGAGCAAGTCGCTCGGCAACGCGATCACGCTCGGCTCGACGCCGGACGAGATCGCGCAGGCCGTGAAGGACATGTATACGGACCCGAACCACCTGCGCGTGAGCGACCCCGGCCAGGTCGAAGGCAACGTCGTGTTCACGTTCCTCGATGCGTTCGAACCGGACGTGGCGAAGGTCGACGAGTTGAAGGCCCACTATCGCCGCGGCGGCCTCGGCGACAGCGTCGTCAAGCGCGTGCTGAACGAGCGGCTGCAGGCGCTGATCGAGCCGATCCGCACGCGCCGTCGAGCGTTCGAAGCGGACAAGGCCGAAGTGATGGCGATCCTGAAGCGCGGCACGCTGCATGCACGGGAAGTGGCGGGAGCGACGCTCGCGGAGGTGAAGGGGGCGATGGGGCTGACGTATTTCGATTGAGCGGCGCCGTCACGACCGCTCCCGCTCCGCGGCCGCCGCGTGACACACGGCCTCGATCCGGTTGCCGGCCGGATCGACCAGAAAAGCCGCATAGTAGTCGCCGTGGTACTGCGGCCGCAATCCGGGTTCACCGTCGGACTGGCCGCCCGTCGCAAGCCCTGCCTCGAAAAACGCATGCACCTGCTCGCGGGAAGCGGCCTTGAAACACCAGTGCCGCTTGCTCGCGCCGACTTCGGCGGGATCCAGATACACCGCCAAGAAGGTCGACTCCGGGTCATTCGCGCTGCAACGTTCGCCATAGCCGAGCGCATTGGGCCGGTCATAGACCTTGGCTGCGCCCAGCGCAGCCATGACGGCATCGTAGAAGGGGCGTGCCTGGTCGATATCCGGCACGCCGATCGACACGTGATCAAGCAATTGCATGGTGCGGGCTCCATTGAACGAGCACGAGTCTACACAACCGCCCCCGCTCGGGCCGAGCAACCTTACCGACGACTACACTACCGACCCCGCCGCCTACGTAATCTGATACGTCGACGCCGGCACGAATTCCTCGGGCATCGGCCGATCGCCGAGTTCGAGCACCGACCGCTCGATCGTGCGCGTGATCGCATCGAGCGCGAGCGCATTCGGCGCAAGGCCGAACGGCTCGGCCACTTCGTTCGCGATCGCCTCGAGCGCGATCAGCGTGTAGGAAATGAACACGCAGATCAGCGGCGTGAAGAACTCCGTCGAATCGACGAGCCCGAACGGCAGCAGCACGCAATACGCATACACGGTGCGATGGAGCAGTACGCTGTACGAAAACGGGATCGGCGTCGACTGGATGCGCTCGCAACCGCCGACCGACTTGCCGAGTGCGTCGAGTTGCGTCTCGAACATCCAGCAGGTCGCGTCGCTGCCGGGTGCGCGCCCCAGCGCACGCACGATGCCGCCGCGCAGTTCGTCGAGGATCGCGACCGGCTTGTAGCATTTGCCGCCGAGCGCGGCCGTGCGCTCCGCGCCGAGAATGCGCTGCAGGTCCGCGCTCGGATCGGTATGGCGCAGTTGATGCTTCAGCGCATACGCGAGCGCGATCAGCAGATCGGCGAGCCGGTTGCGCTCGGCGTCGCTCACGTTGTCGGGCAGGTAGCGATGCAGTTGCGACGTCACGGCGCGTGCGGCGATCAGCAGGTTGCCCCACAGATGCCGCGCCTCCTTGAAGCGCTCGAAGCTCGCGTTGTTGCGAAACCCGAGGAAGATCGCGAGCGCGAGCCCGAACAGCGTGAACGGCGCGGTGTTCAGCGGAATCTTCTCGCCGAAGATTCGGCCGTTCGTGAAGACCGCCAGCGTGCTGACGATCGCCATGAAGACGAGCTGCGGAATGATCGACTGCAGCACGGAGCCGTTCCATACGAACAGCATCCGGAGCCAGTTCTGTCGTGGTCGGACGATCATGATGTTTTCTCGACTGGCAAAGGAATAGGGAACCGGAATACGCAACCCGTTGCGCCCGCACCTGATGTGCAACGGCCCGCGCGTGGCGGGCCGCTTTCGCATCGAGTGCCGTGCCGCTCAGTGATAGCCGATGTCGCCCTCGCGCACCTTGCCGCGGAACACGCGGTACTGCATCGCGTTGTACACAAGGATGATCGGCAGCACGATCACGGTGCCGACGAGCGCGAACAACTGGCTCGAATGGCTCGACGATGCATCCCAGATCGACAGCGACGGCGGCACGATGTTCGGCCAGATGCTGATCACGAGCCCCGTGTAGCCGAGGAACACGAGCGCGAGCGTCAGCAGGAACGGCGTGGCCTCGTGCGCACGCTTCACCGCGTAGAAGATGCCCCATACGCATGCGACGACGAGGATCGGCACCGGCAGGAACCAGCCGAGGTTGCCGCTGCCGAACCAGCGGTGCGCGACGGCCGGCAGCCCGATCACGGTCCACAGGCTGACCACGCCCATCACCGCGAGCAGCACGCCCGTGAGCGGCTTCATCAGCAACCGCATCTTGCGCTGCAGTTCGCCGTCGACCTTCAGGATCAGCCAGCCGCAACCGAGCGTCGCATAGGTGACGAGCACGCCGATCCCGCACATCATGCTGAACGGCGACAGCCAGTCGAACGGCCCGCCCGCGAACTGGTTGTTCTCGATCTTGATGCCCTGCAGCAGCGAACCGAGCACGATCCCCTGGCAGAACGCGGCGAGCGCCGAGCCGCCGATGAACGCGAGGTCCCACATGTGCTGCGTGCGGGTCGCTTTCGCGCGCAGCTCGAACGCCGCGCCCCGGAAGATCAGCCCGACCAGCATCAGCACCAGCGGGAGGTAGTTCGCCGGCAGCAGCGTCGAATACACGACCGGGAACGCGCCATAGAGGCCCGCGCCGCCGAGCACGAGGAACGTCTCGTTGCCGTCCCACACCGGCGCGACGGTGTCGAGCATCACCTGGCGCTCGGCCTTCGCATCGAAGAACGGAAACAGCAGCCCGATGCCGAGATCGAAGCCGTCCAGCATCACGTAGATGAATACGCCGAGGCCGATGATCGCGGCCCACACGACAGGAAGATCGATATGCATGATTACTCCGCCTCCGTCACGTTCAGCGGCGTGGACAGCGCGCTCTTGCGCAGCCCCGGATGCCGGTGCAGCTCGATGTAGCCGGCCTGCGCAGCCGGCCCGCGCTTCATCAGTTTCATCATGTAGTAGATACCCGTTCCGAATACGAGGAAATACACGACCACGAAGATCAGCAGCGACACGCCGACCTGTTGCGCGGTGAGCGGCGCGACCGAATCGACGGTGCGCAGCACGCCGTACACGGTCCACGGCTGCCGCCCGACCTCGGTCGTGATCCAGCCGGCCAGCAGCGCGACGATGCCCGACGGCCCCATCGCGACCACGAACCACTGGAACCAGCGCGTCTCGTACAGGCGTCCGCCCTTTCTCAGCAGCAGCCCGAGCAGCGCGGTCAGCAGCATCAGCATCCCGAGGCCGGCCATGATCCGGAAGGTCCAGAAGATGATCGGTGAATACGGGCGGTCCTGCGGCGCGAATTCCTTCAGCCCGCGGATCTCGCCGTCCCAGCTGTGCGTGAGGATCAGGCTGCCGAGGTGCGGCACCTGGATCGCATAGCGCGTGGTTTCGGCCTGCATGTCGGGCAGCCCGACGAGGTTCAGCGCGGTGCCGCCCTTCTCCGTTTCCCACAACCCTTCGATCGCCGCGATCTTCGCCGGCTGGTATTCGCGCGTGTTCAGCCCGTGTGCGTCGCCGACGAAGATCTGGATCGGCGCGAGCACTAGCAGCATCCACAGCGCCATCGAGAAGCTGCGCTTCACCGGCTCGTCGCGGCGCCCCTTCAGCAGGTGCCACGCACCGCAGGCGGCGACGATGAAGCCCGCGACGATGAACGCCGCGATCGTCATGTGCGCGAGACGATACGGAAACGACGGGTTGAAGATGATCTTGAACCAGTCGACCGGCACGATGAGGCCGTTCTCGATCTTGTAGCCTTGCGGCGTCTGCATGAAACTGTTCGACGCGAGAATCCAGAACGTCGAGATCAGCGTGCCGACCGCGACCATCAGCGTCGCGAAGAAGTGCGCACGTGGGCTCACGCGCTGCCAGCCGAACAGCATCACGCCGAGGAAGCCGGCTTCGAGGAAGAACGCCGTCAGCACTTCGTACGTGAGCAGCGGCCCGGTGATGTTGCCCGCGACGCGCGAGAACCCGGACCAGTTGGTGCCGAACTCGTACGCCATCACGACGCCGGAGACCACGCCCATCCCGAAGCCGATCGCGAAGATCTTCGACCAGAACTGAAACATGGACTTGTAGGCGGCGTCGCCGGTGACGAGGTAGCGCCATTCCAGCACCGCCAGGAAGCTCGCCATGCCGATGCTGATCGCGGGGAACACGATGTGGAACGACACCGTGAATGCGAATTGCAATCGGGCGAGATGGAACGCATCGAAGATTTCCATGACCGTAATTTGCTCGTGGTTGTGAGGACGTACGCTCGAAGCAGGAAATCGCGCGACGGCTTGGCGACGACACATGCGAACCCGAACGGCGGCTCGCACGGCATCGAAGCGTGAACGACGATATCGCGTTTGCAACGATACTCGCAATCAATCGAACGTGCGCTGAAACTGTGCTGCTTGCACCGCCGAAGATGTGTGCACGGAAAATAGTTACCATGCCGACGGGACGCTCAGCTGTACTGCTTTTCGTGTGGCGGCGCTGTATCCCGGGCGCACTGTTCACTCCACTTAACATGTTGTCCAACGCCTGCCCGCGGCGGTCGCGCGCCCTTCGCCGCCCGCCCTGCGGCGTCGATTCCCGTGGTTCGGCGCACACGCCGGGCCCGGCCGGCCCGCCGGCCGCCCCGCCCTGGAGAAACCTGCATGGAGTCCTGCATCCGCCGCGACGATCCGACCGGCAGCACCGCGTGTCGGGTGACGCGCCATCGCGCCGGCGACGCGCTCGACACCGTCGATCGCGTCGTCGACGAAACCCCGGTTGCGCTCGTGTTCAACGGCATCTCGCACACGGTCATGATGGCGACGCCGATCGACCTCGACGCGTTCGGCCTCGGCTTCGCGCTGAGCGAAGGCATCGTCGAGCGCGCGTCGGACGTCTTCGACATCGAAAGCGAGTGCCGGCCCGGCAGCGCCGAAGTGCGGCTGACCGTGTCGCAGCAGGCGTTCATGGCGCTGAAGGCCCACCGCCGCGCGCTGGCCGGCCGCACCGGCTGCGGCGTGTGCGGCATCGAAAGCATCGCGCAGCTCGACCTGCACCCGCCACGGATCGCGGCCGCCGGCACGGCCGCGGGCATCGGCGGCGACGCGATCGCGCGCGCCGCGCGTGCGTTGCCGGCGCGGCAGACGCTGATGCGCGAGACCGGCGGCATCCATGCGGCCGCGTGGTGCGATAACAACGGCGCCGTGCTCGACGTGTGCGAGGACGTCGGCCGCCACAACGCACTCGACAAGCTGATCGGGCAGCGCGCGCGCCGCCGCGCCGACCTGCACGCGGGTTTCGTGTTCCTGTCGAGCCGCGCGAGCTACGAACTGGTGCGCAAGGCCGCGCGGGTCGGCATCCCGATGATCGCGACGATCTCGGCGCCGACGGCGCTCGCGATCGACGTCGCCCGCGAAGCCGGCGTGCGGCTGCTCGGTTTCTGCCGCAACGACGGCTTCGTCGAATACGTGTCGCCCGCCGCCGTTCACCTCGACCCACCCGCGCCCGCAACGGCGCATCCGGCCCACTCGTCATGACGCACCTGTCCGATTTCGATACCGCGCAGCAACGATTCGCCGCCGCGTTCGCGCCGCTCGAGGCCGCCACCTCCGTGCCGATCGCGCAAGCGGCCGGCCACGTGCTGGCCGCGCCGCTGACGGCCGTGCTCGACCAGCCGCCGGCCGACCATAGCGCGATGGACGGCTACGCCGTGCGTCATGCGGACCTCGCGCACGGCGAGCCGCTGCGTGTCGCACAGCGCTGCTATGCAGGCGATACGCCGGCGCCGCTCGCGCCGCGCACGGCTGCGCGCCTCTTCACCGGCAGCCTGATTCCGCCCGGCGCCGACACCGTCGTGATGCAGGAGCATGCGCACGAACAGGACGGCGGTGTCACGTTCGACGCGCCCCAGCGCAGCGGGTCGCACATTCGCCGCCGCGGCGAGGAAGTGCGTGCCGGCGAGCTGCTCGTGCCGGCCGGCGTGCGAATGGGCGCGATGCACGTCGGCGTGGCCGCCGCGCAGGGGTTCGCGCGGATCGACGTGCGCGCGGCGTTGCGCGTCGGCATCCTGACGACCGGCGACGAGCTGGTCGCGTGCGGCGAGCCGCGCGCGCCGCAGCAGATCTACAACAGCAATGCGCCGATGCTCGCCGCGCTGGTCGCGGGAACCGGCGCCGACGTCGCGATGAGCGTGCACGCGGCCGATACGGCGGCCGCCGTCGATCGGGCGCTGCGCGACCTGCACGCGCAGTGCGACCTCGTGATCTGCGTCGGCGGCGCGTCGGTCGGCGACAAGGACCTGCTGCGCCCCACGCTGGCCGCGCTCGGCGCGTCGTTCGTCGTCGCCGGCGTGCGCATGAAGCCCGGCAAGCCGGTCGCGCTCGCACGGCTCGATACGCGGCCCGTCGTGCTGCTGCCCGGCAATCCGGGCGCCGCGATGACGACGTTCGCACTGTTCGTCGCGCCGCTGATCCGCCGCCTGCAGGGGCGCGACGCGTGCGTGCCGGTCGTGCCGTCGCTGCCGATCGACACCGGCTTCGAGCCGGATGCGCAGCGCGAGCGCTTCGTGCGCGTGCGCTGTACGGTGGACGCAAACGGTGCGCCCGTGCTCGATACGCTGCGTCAGCAAGGCGCCGGCACGCTGCAGTCGCTGGTGCAGGCAAGCGGGCTCGCGCGGCTGCCGGCCGGGCGCACCATCGCGCGCGGCGACGCGGTTCCGTACTACGAATTCGCGCGCTGGCTCGCATGAGCGTGAAGTCGACTTTCCACCCGATACGGCGCGTTCGCCTCACTTGCCGCGCCTGTCGCGCGTCCCGGGCGGCGAACTGTATTCCTGCGATTCGGACGCGATTGTGTCTCTGCCGGCCCAACCCGGCGGACTATGCTCACGATGAGGCTCGTCACGACCTGTGCGCCGATACGTCGGCACACGCACGGCCGAGCGGCGACGCCCCTCCGCTTACTACATGCAGGCCGACGACCCGATCGTGAATGCCATCGTTTCCGCCGCGCCGGCCGCCGCCGTTTCATCCGGCGACGCATCGCCCGGTGCTTTCCTCCGCCCGTCCGACACGCTCGGCCGTCCGCTGCGCGACCTGCGCCTGTCCGTCATCGACCAGTGCAATTTCCGCTGCGGCTACTGCATGCCGCGCGAAAGCTTCGGCGCCGACTACGCGTTCATGCCGTCGTCCGAGCGCTTGTCGTTCGCGCAACTGGAAAAGATCGCCCGCGCGTTCACATCGCTCGGCGTCGAGAAGATCCGCATCACGGGCGGCGAGCCGCTGCTGCGCCGTCACCTCGAAGCGCTGATCGAACGGCTCGCCGCGCTGACGACCGTCGACGGCAAGCCCGTCGAAATCGCACTGACGACCAACGGCTCGCTGCTCGCCGCGAAGGCGCGCACGCTGCGCGACGCGGGGCTGTCGCGCGTGACCGTGAGCCTCGATGCGCTCGACGACACTGTGTTCCGCCGGATGAGCGACGCCGACGTGCCGGTGTCGCGCGTGCTGGCCGGCATCGAGGCCGCGCACGCGGCCGGGCTCGCGCCGGTCAAGGTCAACGCGGTGATCGAGCGCGGCGTGAACGACGACCAGATCCTGCCGCTCGTGCGGCACTTCCGGCACACGGGCGTGGCCGTGCGTTTCATCGAATACATGGACGTCGGCGGCGCCAGCTTCTGGTCCGGCGACAAGGTCGTGCCGGCCGCGCGGATGCGCGAACTGATCGACGCGCACTATCCGCTCGTGCTCGTCGGCGAGCCGGGGCACGACGCCACCGCGATTCGTTGCGCGCACATCGATGGAGCAGGCGAAGTCGGCTTCATCGCGAGCGTGTCGCATCCGTTCTGCGGCACGTGCTCGCGCGCCCGCGTGTCGGCCGACGGCCAGCTTTATACGTGCCTGTTCGCGACGCAGGGTGCCGACCTGCGGCCGTGGCTCGACGATGCGGCGTCGATCGCCGACCTCGCCACCGCCGTGCGCGAACGCTGGACGCGGCGCGACGACCGCTATTCCGAGCGCCGGGCCGCACGGCCGGCCCGCGCGCCGGGCAAGACCTATCCGACCGTGCGCATGTCGCTCGTCGGCGGCTGAAGGGCCGCCGCGCGACACCGGATGCGCCGCCTACTGGAGAACCTGTCATGACGACTTTCACCGAATCCCGCGCCGGGCTGCCGGACGATCCGCTGCATGCCGGCAACCCCGCGCCGCCCGTCGATGCGGCCGGCACTCAGCCCGAATCGGCGCCCGCGATTGCGGCCGGCTTCGAAGTACGCGTGCAGCATGCGCCGATCGACGCGGGCGCGGAGCTTGCACCGATCGTTCGCAATCCGAATGTCGGTGCGGTCGTGAATTTTCTTGGGGTGGTGCGCAAGGAAGGCGATGTCGACGACGTCGTCGCACTGGAAGTCGAGCATTACCCGACGATGACCGAACAGGCGCTGTGGAGCATCGTCGAGGAAGCGAGCGCGCGCTGGCGGCTCGAAGCGGTCAGGATCGTGCACCGCGTCGGCCGCATTCCGCTCGGCCAGCCGGTCGTCCTGGTCGTGGTGGCCGCCGCGCATCGCGCGTCCGCGTTCGATGCGTGCGAATTCCTGATGGATTTCCTGAAGACCCATGCGCCGTTCTGGAAGAAGGAGATTCGGCACGACGGGGAATCCGGGTGGGTCGAGGCAAAGGCGCACGACGACCAGGCGATGCGACGCTGGGGGTGATTGCGTTCGCTTCGTGTCTCCGATTCCGCTGTTCCTTCTGAAGACAATCCAATGAAACTGACGATCAAATACTTCGCAAGCATTCGCGAACAACTGGCAATCGATGAAGAAGCCGTCGAGATCGATGCCCGCGAACTCACCGTCGACGCGCTACGCGGCACGCTGGCCGCCCGCGACGCGCGCAGCGCGGACGCGCTGCGGATGGACCGCCCCGTGCGGGCGGCCGTGAACCTCGAAATGGTGACCGGGGACTTCGTCGTGCGGGAGGATAGCGAGGTCGCGTTCTTTCCGCCGGTGACGGGGGGATGACGCGACGCGCGGGGTTGCGCGCTTGCATGCAGTCGTTTCGCCGCGCTCGATGGATCGAGCGCGAACGCGGTCATCGGCGCCGGCGTGGAAAAACAAAGGTTCTTCACGGATTCCCGGCGAGAGTCGGGGAGGAACATCGGCTGCCGGTCATTTTGAGATGTTCGACATCGTGGTCTGGTTCGTCGACAATCCGCTTGGGGTTCAGGCTCTAGAGTCACGAGTGCTCCCAATTAGCGAACAATCGAATGGCGCGAGAATGACCTCGTACGCAGAAATATATTTGAAAGATTTTCACTGCCGCCGGGCAGGAGCAACGCGTCGAGCCTACGGTAATCGACCTGCACGATCTGCGCAGGCAGCATACCCCTCCTCCTATCACGCACTGGCGAATCGTGTACCGAATGACGCGATGTCGCGGACTGTGCTCGATCTGGCATGTGGTGATGGGCCATTGCTGCAAATTCTGAACGACAGGGGGCATGCAGCAACGAAGCTAATTGGCATAGACATGAGCGATGGCGAGTTGAGCCTGGCTCGGCGAATATTGCCGCACGAAATACGATTGCTTAACGAGCGTGCACAAGAAGTGTCGCTCGGTAGCGGCTCGGTAGACTACGTGCTGTCGCACATGGCTCTCATGTTGATGGACGATATCGAACAAGTTGTTCGAGAGATTCGCCGGGTATTGCGTGACGGCGGCAGCTTTTCCGCTATCGTCGGGCGGAGCTTTTTGACTGGCAAGGTCGGCGAAGTATTTTTGGACATCTTCAAGCCAATCGCGAAGGATCAGCTCACAGAGTTGCGGCTCGGTGATGCGCGCACACGCAGTGAAGCGGGGTGGCAAGAACTATTAAAGCCCGATTTTGTTGATGTGGCTTTTGAAGACATCGAAATCGACTGGGCACCTACACCCGAGCAGCTGTGGTTGAAAATGCTGGACACCTACGACGCCGACCGGATGTCGGAAGCGGCGCGCGTACAGTTCAAAAGTGAACTGTTGTCGGCGTTCGCGCCCATGCAAAGCGAAGACGGTACGTTGCAAACTGGATGGGGCCTGCGTCTTGTTCAGGCCACTGCTGCCTAGATGCTCGCTCGTCCAGCGATACAAAACGCATGATTCCGCTGTCGGCCAGTTTCAGACACTCGACCATACGGACTAGATCGCCGACAATCGGCAGTACCCGCTTACGTTTGGTCAATATCGATGAAAGTTTCGAGAGATTTCGGAATCGTTGTCCGGCGGGCTGCGCTAGCAGCCAAGAATGTCGACCTATCGACGGTCATGGTCGAATTCAATTTTCGGGAATATTTTGACGAATCCGATAGCCTCTTGTCGCTTGGCCCGTTCTTCGGCGGCGATGCGGCCGATGAGTGCACGAAGTCATTGGAACGGCTTGGGCTAACATACATCGACGACTTTTTTGTCTTTGAGCAGTTTGTGCCCGCCTGGTGTTCGTTCGAAGTATTTTGATGTGAGTGTCGATATCGAGTTGCCGAGGTTGAATCCGCATCCAAAAGCGGTCGCTCGACGCTGCAGCCTAGATCGACGACATCGACCAAACTGAGCGAAATCCAAATGAAGACCAGATGCGCTAGCGCTGAGCCCACCCCAGGCGCCCGGCTGCAATACAACAGGAAGCTCTATGCCGACATTCTCGTGGGAGCCGTTGGATTTTCTTGAAGCACTTGAAGTCTCTCCAGTCGAGGAAGAGTATGGGATCTCCTACCGGTATCTCGTTTCGAGAGGCTCCGTTTTCTTGAGTCTAACTATATGGCCACTCAATTGCGACGTTGAGATTTTGCTTGGCAATGCAAGGGGTGCAGAGCCGCTTGTTCGGCTCAACTTGTTGGATTGTCCAGGTGCGCGTGTCATGCGAGACGATGAGCGGACATATATCGAATTCTGTGCTGCCAAGGTATTCGGAGGGCGATACGACCAGACACATACGCCGCCTTACGGATTTCGATTGCAACTCGAGCCGTTTATTCAGATCTCGACGTTTTCGTACCCCGTCTAATAAAACTTGGACGTTGGCGACAAGGTCCGCTGCGGTCCTAGGGCGGTACGATTGTGCGCCACCGAACGACCGCTTTGGGGACATCCCGCTGACCGCTCAGGGTCGGCCAGCGACGTCCACGGAAAACCATGAGGAACCAAAACAAAGCCGGCACGAGGCCGGCTTTGTCATCGAAACACAACGTACCGCCCGCGCCCCTTCACCGCATGCACGCCACGGCCAGCTTCCCGACCGTGATCACCGCCTGCTCGATCTCCGGCGACCACGGGCTGCTGTAGTTCAACCGGATGAAGTTCCGGTAGTTGTCCGTGATCGAAAACATGTAGCCCGGGCCGATCGTGATCCCCTGCTCCAGCGCAAGCTGGTACAACCGCATCGCATCGACCTGCGCCGGCAACTCGACCCACAGCACGTACCCGCCCGCCGGGCTCGACATGCGCGTGCCTTCCGGAAAGAACCGCGACACCATCGCGCGCATCAGGTTCGCCTGCTGCGCATACGCCTTGCGAATTCGCCGCAGGTGATGCTCGTAGCCGTCGCGTTCGAGAAACTCCGCGATCGCCAGCTGCGGCAACGACGGCGTCGCGAGCGTATTCAGGAACTTCAGCTTCTCGACCTGATCGCGATAACGGCCCGGCAGCGCCCAGCCGATCCGGTACGCGGCCGTCAGGCTCTTCGAGAACGACGAGCAATGCAGCACGATCCCGGTCCGGTCGTAGGATTTCAATGAACTCGGATGCGTATCGCCGAAATACAGTTCGTTGTATACGCCGTTCTCGATGATCGGCATGCCGGCCTTCGTTGCGAACTCAACCAGTTCGCGCTTGCGCTCGTCCGGCATCTGGAAACCCAGCGGATTCTGGAAGTTCGGCATCACCATGCACGCGG